>NZ_JBIRWL010000006.1:0-179756 GCF_044387825.1 Streptomyces sp. NPDC020299 | reverse complement strand
GCCGGCGGGCCTTCGGCCGGGGGCCCGGGGATCGCCCCCCGACAGGCACAGTCGCTGCCGGTGAGGGCGGCCGAGTCGTGGGGCGTGCCGCAGGGCAGAATGGGGCCGGACTAGCGAAGGAGACTTACGTGGCCATCCGCGTCCTACTGGTCGACGACCAGCCCCTGCTGCGTACCGGGTTCCGGATGATCCTGGAGGCGGAGCAGGACATCGCGGTCGTCGGCGAGGCCGGAGACGGCCTCCAGGCCATCGACCAGGTGCGCGCTCTACAGCCGGATGTGGTGCTGATGGACATCCGCATGCCGCGGATGGACGGGGTGGAGGCGACCCGGCAGATCACCGGTCCCGGTCGGGACGGCCCGGCGAAGGTACTGGTGCTGACCACGTTCGACCTGGACGAGTACGTGGTGGAGGCGCTGCGTGCCGGGGCGAGCGGCTTCCTGCTGAAGGACGCGCCCGCCAACGAGCTGGTGCAGGCCATCCGGGTGGTGGCGGCCGGGGAGGCGATGCTCGCGCCGAGCATCACGCGCCGGCTGCTGGACAAGTACGCCACGCATCTCCCGTCGGGGGACGAGCCGGTGCCGGACACGCTGCACACCCTGACCGACCGGGAGGTCGAGGTGCTGAAGCTGGTGGCGCGGGGGCTGTCGAACGCCGAGATCGCCGCCGACCTGTTCGTCAGCGAGACGACGGTGAAGACACATGTGGGCCATGTGCTGACCAAGCTGGGGCTGCGGGACCGGGTGCAGGCGGCGGTGTACGCGTACGAGAGCGGACTGGTGCGCCCGGGCGCGCAGTAGCGGTAGCAGTAGCGGGCCTTGCGACCGGCAAAGGGCGCCCCCTTCCCGAGGGAGGGGGCGCCCTTCGTGTGCGGCGCTTCGCGCGGCGGCCGGCTGTCAGCCCTTGCTGAGTTCCCAGAAGCGGAACACGGTCGAGGCGTCGAGGCAGTACTCCAGGCCGTAGACGCCGTCGCGGACGACGGCGTACTGCTTGGCCTGCCAGACCGGCAGGACGGGCAGTTCGTCGGCGACGATGTTCTGGAGCCGGGCGAACTCCGAGATGGTGGCGGCGCGGTCGCTCTCGGCGGCCGTGTGCGGGATGAGGGAGCCGGTGATCGTGCTGTTGGTGTAGTGGTTGCTGAGCACGTTGCCCTTGCCGAAGAAGGGTGAGGTGAAGTTGTCGGCGTCCGGGTAGTCGGGCACCCAGCCCTTGACGTAGACGCCGTACTTGCCCTTGGCGATGTCCTTCTCGTACTGGTCGTACGCGACGGACTTGACGTCGGCGGTGAACAGGCCGCTGGCGTTGAGCTGGGCGGCGATCGCCTTCAGTTCCTGGTCGGTGGCGGGGCCGTAGCGGGAGGGCGTGGACCAGAGGGTGAGCTTCACCTTGCCGGTGATGCCGTCGGCGTGCAGGGCGGCGGTGGCCTTGGCCTTGGAGGGGCGGGCGCCGTAGGTGTCGAAGAAGGCCGTGTTGTGGCCGGTGATGCCGGCCGGGATGATCGAGTACAGCGGGGTCGCGGTGTCCTCGTAGACGTTCCTGATCAGGGCGTCGCGGTCGAGCAGGTAGGCCATGGCCTTGCGGACGCCGAGCTTTCCGGCGACGGGGTCGTCCATGTTGAAGACGAGGTGCTGGACCTCGGCGCTGGTGCCCTCGATGACCTCGACGCCGCTGCTGTCGTCCTGCTTCTGGATGTCGGCGACGGCGCCCGCGGTCAGACCGCGGTAGGCGATGTCGACCTTGCCGTGGACGAGGGCGTCCTTCAGGTCGGCCTGCTTGCCGTGGAAGAACTTGAGGGTGACGCCGGAGTTCTTCACCTCGGCGGTGCCCTTGTAGTGGGAGTTGACGGAGAAGACGGCCTCGTCCTTGCCGAAGGAGTCCAGCTGGTAGGGGCCGGAGCCGACGGCCTTGTCGTCCTTGCGCAGCGCGTCGCCGTCGTACTGGCGGTGGTCGACGATGGAGCCGGCACCGGAGGCGATCTTGCTGGGGAAGGTGGCGTCGGGCACCTTCAGCCGGAACACCACGGTCTTGGCGTCCGGGGTTTCGACCTTGCCGAGCATCGGGAACATGATCGCGGGGCCGGCCGCGTCGTTGATCTTCAGCATGCGGTCGAAGGAGAACTTCACGTCCTCGGAGGTGAGGGTGTCACCGTTGCTGAACTGCAGGCCGTCCTTGAGGGTGCACTTGTAGACCTTGGCCTGGGTGTCGCTGAAGTCGCACTCCTTGGCCGCTTCCGGCTCGGGTTCCGTGCCGCCCTTGGGGAAGCTCAGCAGCGACTGGAAGACGTTGTTGAACAACAGCCAGGAGCCGGGGTCGTAACCGGAGGCGGGGTCGGTGGCGAGGACGTCGTCGGACATCCCCATCACCACGGAGGAGCCGCTGCCCCCGGAGTCACCGCTCCCCGAGCCGCAGCCGGTCAGCAGACCGGAGGCCAGCCCGGCCAGAACGGGCAGAAGCGGCCACTGGGTGCGCATGTTCATTGGTCGTGCCTTTTTCGTCGTGCTCAAAACCCGGGGCCGCGGTCAGCGGCCCCGGGTGGAGGAGAGAGCGTCAGTTGCTCACACCGCGGCCGAGCTCCCACAGCTGGAGCGTGGAGGAGGAGTTCAGGGCGTAGGCGGTGCCCGTGACGTCGGTCCGTGCGGCGACGTACTGCTTGCCCTGCCACAGCGGCAGGATCGGGACGTCGTCGGCGACGGTGTCCTGGATCGCCGTCAGGCTCTTGGAGGCGGTGAGCCGGTCGGCCTCGCGGCGCGACTGCGGGATCAGGGTGTTGCGGATGTCGGCGTTGGCGTACGGCGAGCCGAGGGTGTTGTCCTTGTCGAGGAACGGCGCGAGGAAGTTGTCGGCGTCCGGGAAGTCCGGGAACCAGCCCATGCCGTAGACGTCGTACTTGCCCTTCTTCTCGGCGGGCCGGAAGGTGTCCCAGGGCGTGCCCTGGATGCTGACGTCGAACAGGCCGCTGTTGTTGAGCTGCTTCTGCAGGACCTCGAACTCCTGCTTGGTGGCAGGGCCGTAGTGGTCGGTCGTGTAGTGCAGGGTCAGCTTCACGGGGGCAACGATGCCGGCCTTGGTCAGCAGCGACTTGGCCTTCGTGACGCTGGGGTTGCCGTACTTGTTGAAGAACGAGTTGGAGTGGCCCGTGAGGGTGGCCGGGACCAGCGAGTACAGCGGTTCGGCCTGGGAGCCGTACACCTTGGAGACCAGCTCGCCGCGGTTGATGACCTGGGCCATGGCCTTGCGGACCGCCGTGGTCTTCACCGTGGGCGCGTTGGTGTTGAAGGCGAGGTAGCGGATTTCCAGACCGGGCATCTCGACGAGGTCGACGTTCTCGTCGGTGCCGGCGTCGAGCTTGTTGATCTGGGCCGGCGACATCGTGCGGGTCATGACGTCGATGTCACCCTTGTCGATCGCGGCGCCCATGGCGTCGGCGTCGGCGAAGGAACGCATCTGCACCTTGTCGTTGCTGACCTTCAGGCTGCCCTTGTAGTTGGGGTTCTTGCTGAAGGTCATGGAGTCGATGGCGTCGTCCTTGACGTCCGCCGAGAAGGTGTAGGGGCCGGAGCCGTCCATGGAGAAGCCGTCCCGCAGCTTGTCCTTGGCGTAGTCCTTCGGGTTCACGATGCCCGCGACCGGCGTGGACAGCTTGTACGGGAAGGTGGCGTCGGCGGTCTTGAGGTGGAAGATCACCTCGCGGTCGCCCTGCGTCTCGACGGTGTCGACGGTCGACAGCAGGCCGAACACACCGCTGTCGGCCTTGATGCGCAGCGCTCGCTCGATCGAGTACTTCACGTCCTGGGCGGTGATGGCGTCGCCGTTGGCGAACTTCAGGCCGTCGCGCAGCTTGCAGGCGTAGCGCTCGTTGCCGCTGTCGGTGAAGCCGCAGCTCTCGGCGGCCTCGGGTACGGGGTCGCCCTCGCCCTTGGGCTGGATCATCAGGGTCTGCACGGTCTGGCGCAGGATGTTCCAGGTGCCGACGTCGTAGGCGTAGGCCGGGTCGAGCGGGGCCGGTGCGTTCTTGGTGGCCGTGAACCTGTCCGTGGTGCCGACAACGATGGCGTCGCCGCTCTTGCTCCCGCTGCTGTCTCCGCCGCACGCGGCGAGCACCGGCGCGAGCAGGCCGACGACGGCCGGCAGCACCAAAGTCTTGCGGTTCATGCTCGGGTTTCTCCAGGGCTGTTTGAATCCGTGTACCCGGCATGCATGGGTGTCGCGGCGGATCACGGGGTAAGGGCGATGTTCTCGCAACGAGATTAGACCGCGCTTGCAGGAGGGTTCACAGCCGCCGGAGTTGAGTTCCCATCACGCAGTGAAACCGGGCGCGGACACACCGAAAACCCGACAGCGGCAGGATTAGTGCAGCGTTCCATGAATCGGGACACAAGGACGTGTGAATGCCCTCCGGACGGGGGTGAGCAGCACACATCGGCGTGCATGTCGAGCCCCGATGGAGTGCTGAACGTCACACTTCCAACTCGGTTGTTCAGTGGTGGAATTCGGTCGCGCGGCCTGCTTCGAATTCCGCTGTACGCGCTCGGGTGTACTACGGCGGCATTTTGTCCAATGGACTTTGCACGCTGGGTGAACGGCTAGCGCATTTGTGTCATCAGGCCGCGCAGAAATGCCAGGTCGACCTCTTCCAGGGAGGTCACGACGGTCCGCCGGGTGGCCGGGGCGATGGGGGCGACCGACGGCACCGCGACCACGTGGCAGCCCGCGGCCTCGGCCGCCGCGACCCCGGTCGCGGTGTCCTCGACGACCGCGCATCTGGCCGGATCCACACCCAGTCCGGCGGCCGCGAGCAGATACGGGTCCGGGTACGGCTTGGTGCGCGACACCTCGTCGCCGGCGATGGACAGGGAGAAGTGCTGGGGCCCCAGCGAGCCCAGCACCCGGTCGATGATGCGGCGGTGCGAGGCGGAGACCAGGGCCGTCGGGATCTGCTGTTCGTACAGCTCCGCGAGGAGTCTGGCGGCGCCCGGCATCAGCGGCAGGGCACGGCCGATACGGTCCTCGAATCCGTCGTTCAGCAGCACGCTGAGCTCGGCGAGGGCGATGTCGGCGCCGGTCGCCTCGATGAGGAAGCCCGCGCTGCGGGTCATGGGCCCGCCGACCACGACATGGCGCCAGGACTCGTCGAGGATGTGACCGAGACGGGCGAAGACCTCCACTTCGACGTCCCACCAGAAGCCCTCGGTGTCCACCAGGGTGCCGTCCATGTCGAGCAGCACCGCCTGGAGGGCTGAGCCTTCCGCCGTACGGGTTCCGAGCGCGGGGACCGTGCTGGTCATCGGCGCGCACCTCCTGAAGGGGCGAGCAGGCCGGCTCCCATGCGGGAACCGGCCTGCGGTGGACCGACCAGTGTACGACTCTCGCTGATGAAATGCCTGGCTTACCGCTCGGGGCCCGTCGCCCGGACCTCCGGTCCGTTGCTCGAACGGGCTCAGCGGGCGTTGAAGTACTTGGCCTCGGGGTGGTGGATCACGATCGCGTCCGTGGACTGTTCGGGGTGCAGCTGGAACTCCTCCGACAGATGCACGCCGATGCGCTCCGGCTGGAGAAGCCCGGCGATCTTGGCGCGGTCCTCCAGGTTGGGGCAGGCTCCGTAGCCGAGGGAGAAGCGGGCGCCGCGGTACTTCAGCGCGAACATGTCTTCGATGTCGCTGGGGTCCTCCCCCGCGAAGCCCAGTTCCGAACGGACGCGGGCGTGCCAGTACTCGGCGAGGGCCTCGGCCAACTGCACGGAGAGGCCGTGGAGTTCGAGGTAGTCACGGTAGGAGTTGGACTCGAACAGCTTGGCCGTCTCCTCGCCGATCCGGGAGCCGACGGTGACCACCTGCAGACCGACCACGTCCGTCTCGCCGGACTCCTCCGGACGGAAGAAGTCCGCCAGGCACAGGCGCCGGCCGCGCCGCTGGCGCGGGAAGGTGAAGCGGGTGCGCTCGTTGCCCTGCTCGTCGAGGATGATGAGGTCGTCGTCCTTGGACACGCACGGGAAGTAGCCGTAGACGACCGCGGCTTCCAGCAGGTTCTCCGTCTGGAGCCGGTCCAGCAGGCCGCGCAGGCGCGGGCGGCCGTCGGTCTCGACGAGTTCCTCGTACGTCGGGCCGTCACCGGTGCGGGCCTGCTTCAGCCCCCACTGCCCCTTGAACAGCGCACCCTCGTCCAGCCAGCTCGCGTACTCCTTGAGCTGGATGCCCTTGACCACCCGGGTCTCCCAGAACGGCGGGGCGGGCACCGGGTTGTCGGTGGCGACATCGGAACGCACGTGCCCTTCCTCGGGCCGCTCCTCGACCTCGACGCCGGCCGCCGCCCGCACCCGGCGCTGCCGCAGCTCCGGCAGCTTCGCCCCCGGCACGCCCCGCTTGACCCCGATCAGCGCGTCCATCAGGTGCAGGCCCTCGAACGCGTCCCGGGCGTAACGGACTTCGCCCTGGTAGACCTCGTGCAGATCCTGCTCGACATACGCCCGGGTGAGGGCGGCGCCACCCAGGATGACCGGGTAGTCGGCGGCCAGGCCGCGCTGGTTGAGCTCCTCCAGGTTCTCCTTCATGATCACCGTGGACTTCACCAGCAGCCCCGACATGCCGATCACGTCGGCCCGGTGTTCCTCGGCCGCCTCCAGGATCGCCGAGACCGGCTGCTTGATGCCCAGGTTGACCACGTTGTAGCCGTTGTTGGACAGGATGATGTCCACCAGGTTCTTGCCGATGTCGTGGACATCGCCGCGCACCGTGGCCAGCACGATCGTGCCCTTGCCCTCGGAGTCCGACTTCTCCATGTGCGGCTCGAGGTGGGCGACCGCGGCCTTCATCACCTCGGCGGACTGCAGCACGAACGGCAGCTGCATCTGGCCGGAGCCGAACAGCTCACCGACCACCTTCATCCCGTCCAGCAGCGTCTCGTTGACGATGTCCAGGGCGGGCCGGGTCTCGAGGGCCGCGTCGAGGTCGGCCTCCAGGCCGTTGCGCTCGCCGTCGATGATGCGGCGCTTGAGGCGCTCCTCCAGCGGGAGAGCGGCCAGTTCCTCGGCCTTGCCCGCCTTGAGCGACTTGGCGGTGGCGCCCTCGAACAGCTGCATGAGCTTCTGCAGGGGGTCGTAACCCTCGGTGCGGCGGTCGTGGATCAGGTCGAGAGCGGTCTGCACCTCTTCCTCGCTGAAGCGGGCGATCGGCAGGATCTTCGAGGCGTGCACGATCGCCGAGTCCAGGCCCGCCTTGACGCACTCGTCGAGGAAGACGGAGTTCAGCAGGATCCGGGCGGCCGGGTTGAGGCCGAAGGAGATGTTCGACAGGCCGAGGGTGGTCTGTACGTCGGGGTGGCGGCGCTTGAGCTCCCGGATCGCCTCGATGGTGGCGATGCCGTCCTTGCGGGACTCCTCCTGACCGGTACAGATGGTGAAGGTCAGGGTGTCGATGAGGATGTCCGACTCGTGGATGCCCCAGTTGCCCGTCAGGTCCTCGATCAGCCGTTCGGCGATCTCGACCTTCTTCTCCGGGGTACGGGCCTGGCCTTCCTCGTCGATGGTCAGCGCGATCAGAGCGGCGCCGTGCTCCCCGGCCAGCCGGGTGACCTTCGCGAAGCGGGATTCGGGGCCGGCGCCGTCCTCGTAGTTGACGGAGTTGATGACCGCGCGTCCGCCCAGCTTCTCCAGGCCCGCCTCGATGACGTCGACCTCGGTGGAGTCCAGCACGATCGGCAGGGTGGAGGCGGTGGCGAAGCGGCCGGCCAGTTCCTCCATGTCGGCGACGCCGTCGCGGCCGACGTAGTCCACGCACAGGTCGAGCATGTGCGCGCCCTCGCGGATCTGCTCCCGGGCCATCTCCACGCAGTCGTCCCAGCGGGCCTCGAGCATGGCCTCGCGGAACTTCTTCGACCCGTTGGCGTTGGTCCGCTCACCGATCGCCAGGTAAGCGGTGTCCTGCCGGAACGGAACGGACTGGTAGAGCGAGGCCGCGCCCGGCTCGGGCCGGGGATCACGCTGGGGCGGGGTGACGTCGCGGACGCGTTCGACGACCTGGCGCAGGTGCTCGGGGGTGGTGCCGCAGCAGCCGCCGATCAGGGACAGGCCGTATTCGCGGACGAAGGTCTCGTGGGAGTCCGCCAGCTCCGGGGCCGTCAGCGGGTAGTGGGCGCCGTCCTTGGTCAGGACCGGCAGACCCGCGTTCGGCATGCAGGACAGCGGGGTCCGGGAGTGCCGGGTGAGGTAGCGCAGGTGCTCGCTCATCTCGGCCGGGCCGGTGGCGCAGTTCAGGCCGATCATGTCGATACCGAGTGGCTCCAGCGCCGTCAGCGCCGCGCCGATCTCCGAGCCGAGCAGCATGGTGCCGGTCGTCTCCACCGTCACCGACACGATCAGCGGCACGTCGTAGCCGGCTGTGCGCATGGCACGGCGGGCGGCGACCACGGAGGCCTTGGTCTGCAGCAGGTCCTGCGTGGTCTCCACCAGCAGGGCGTCGGCACCGCCGGCGAGCAGGCCCTCGGCGTTCTGCTGATAGGCGTCCCGGATGGCACCGAAGGTGGTGTGGCCGAGGGTGGGCAGCTTCGTACCGGGACCCATCGAGCCCAGCACCCACCGCTGCCGGCCGTCGCGTGCGCCGAACTCGTCGGCGACCTCGCGGGCGATGCGGGCTCCGGCCTCGGACAGCTCCGTGGTGCGTTCGGGGATGTCGTACTCCCCCAGAGCGGTGAGGTTGGCGCCGAAGGTGTTGGTCTCCACACAGTCCACACCCGCGGCGAAATACGCCTCGTGGACCGAACGGACGATATCCGGACGGGTGAGGTTGAGGATCTCGTTGCAACCCTCGAGATTCTCGAAGTCCTCGAGCGTCGGCTCCTGCGCCTGGAGCATCGTGCCCATGGCTCCGTCGGCGACCACCACGCGGGTGGCGAGTGCCTCTCGGAGCGCGGACGCGCGGGTCCGGCTGTCGGTGGAAGGGGTCAGCGGCGACGAGGCCATTAAGGGGCTCCCTGGGATGCGACGGCTGTCGGCTATGCGGCTGCCCGGGCAGGCCCGGGCAAGACGCACGGCGCCAGCGTAACCGGGAGTGGGCTTGGATGGGCATGGCGTCCACGAGGCGGACGAGTGTGGCCTGTGAACCACGTCGGGGCCACGTGTGACGTAACAAGTACCGACCGACCATTGGCGGGCGGTCGTCATGGACCGGTAGTGTTCGACATTGCCGAACGGCGTCAGTTGACGCGAGCGGTGACGGATGAAGGGGACGGAGGCTGTACGGCGATGGCACGGAACATCCAGTCGCTCGAACGGGCGGCCGCGATGCTGCGGCTGCTCGCGGGCGGC
The DNA here is from genome assembly GCF_044387825.1 of Streptomyces sp. NPDC020299. NCBI lineage: Bacteria > Bacillati > Actinomycetota > Actinomycetes > Kitasatosporales > Streptomycetaceae > Streptomyces > Streptomyces sp. NPDC020299. The sequence continues at coordinate 170,458 of NZ_JBIRWL010000006.1, read as the reverse complement.
GAGCGACGGCTCGGCCTGTCGGACATCGCCTCCTCGCTGGGCCTCGCCAAGGGCACCGCCCACGGCATCCTGCGCACCCTCCAGCAGGAGGGTTTCGTGGAGCAGGACGACGCCTCCGGGCGCTACCAGCTGGGCGCGGAGCTGCTGCGCCTGGGGACCACGTATCTGGACGTGCACGAGCTGCGGGCGCGCGCCCTGGTGTGGACCGACGACCTGGCCCGTTCCAGCGGGGAGAGCGTCTACCTGGGCGTGCTCCACCAGCAGGGCGTCCTGATCGTGCACCATGTCTTCCGGCCCGACGACAGCCGGCAGGTGCTGGAGATCGGGGCCATGCAGCCACTGCACTCCACGGCCCTGGGCAAGGTGCTGTCGGCGTACGACCCGGTCGCGCACAGCGAGGCGCTGGAGGCCGACCGCAAGGCCTTCACGGACCGCACGACCTGCGAGTGGGCCGACTTCGAGCACATCCTCGACCTCACGCGCGCGCGTGGCTACGCGGCCGACGTGGAGGAGACCTGGGACGGCGTGGCCTCGGTGGCCGCGCCCATCCACAACCGGCGGCGGATGCCGGTGGGCGCGGTGGGGATCACCGGCGCCGTGGAGCGGATGTGCCGTGACGGGGAGTTGCGTCCCGAGCTGATCGCCGCGGTGCGGGACTGCGCCCGCGCGGTGTCACGGGACCTGGGCGCCGGGCGGTTCTGAGCGCCGGGAGGGCGCCGGCGGGGTACGCGGGACATGGACCGGGACGCTGAGCGGCGTTCCGGCTCTCGCCATACCCTGAAAGGGACATAACAGGCATACCCGCGCTTCACGCGCCCGCAGATCGATAACTCGCCGCGATCAATAACGATCGCATATTCGATAACAGAACTCTTGACGCGTGCCTGAGGCCGGAGCAAGACTCCCGTCCATCGGTCGGCATTGTCGAACACCTACCGGCAATACGCGCTAGAGTGTGACAACGCCAAGGGCCGGCATCGCTCTCACCCCCGAGGGCGCTGAACCCCCGGAGGGACCCGGGGTTCGGCTTCCCTGGACGAAGGACAAAGGAGTCGCGGGTGTCCAGCTCCGACATCTTCATCGGCGAGACCATCGGTACCGCCATACTCATCCTGCTCGGCGGTGGCGTCTGCGCCGCCGTGACGCTGAAGGCCTCAAAGGCCCGTAACGCCGGCTGGCTCGCCATCACCTTCGGGTGGGGTTTCGCCGTTCTGACGGCTGTCTACACCTCGGCGCCGCTTTCCGGCGCCCATCTCAACCCGGCCGTGACCCTCGCGCTCGCGATCAAGGACCATGACTTCAGCAACCTCCCCACCTACTGGGGCGGTCAGCTGCTCGGCGCCATGATCGGCGCGAGCCTGGTCTGGGTGGCCTACTACGGCCAGTTCCAGGCGCACCTCACCGACAAGGAGATCGTCGGCGGTCCGGGTGCGCAGGCCACGGCGGCCAAGGCCGTCGAGGCCCAGGAGAAGGGCGCCGGCCCGGTCCTGGGCATCTTCTCCACCGGTCCGGAGATCCGGCACGCGGTGCAGAACCTCGCGACGGAGATCATCGGCACCATCGTGCTGGTGCTCGCCGTCCTCACACAGGGCCTGAACGACAAGGGCAACGGCCTGGGCACCCTGGGTGCGCTGATCACCGCGCTGGTGGTCGTCTCCATCGGCCTGTCCCTCGGCGGCCCCACGGGCTACGCGATCAACCCCGCCCGTGACCTCGGTCCGCGTATCGTGCACGCCCTCCTGCCCCTGCCCAACAAGGGCGGCTCCGACTGGGGCTACGCCTGGATCCCGGTGGTCGGTCCGCTGATCGGCGGCGCGATCGCTGCAGGCATCTACAACGTCGCATTCGCTTAAGGAGCTCCGGGCCGCCTCCGGGCGGCCCGGGCCCCGATCCATGAGCACGCGCCGTACGTAACGCCCCTCAACCACGGATTCCCCAGGAGCACACAGTGACCGACGCTCACACTGCCGGCCCGTTCATCGCCGCCATCGACCAGGGCACGACCTCCTCGCGCTGCATCGTCTTCGACCGGGACGGCCGTATCGTCTCCGTCGACCAGAAGGAGCACGAGCAGATCTTCCCGAAGCCGGGCTGGGTCGAGCACAACGCCAACGAGATCTGGACCAACGTCCAGGAGGTCGTCGCCGGAGCCCTCCAGAAGGCCGGCATCACCCGCGACGACATCAAGGCCATCGGCATCACCAACCAGCGCGAGACCACCGTGCTGTGGGACAAGAACACCGGCGAGCCCGTCCACAACGCCCTTGTCTGGCAGGACACCCGTACCGACGGCCTGTGCCGGGAGCTCGGCCGCAACGTCGGCCAGGACCGCTTCCGCCGCGAGACGGGTCTGCCGCTGGCCTCCTACTTCTCCGGCCCCAAGGCCCGCTGGCTGCTCGACAACGTCGACGGCCTGCGGGAGCGCGCCGAGGCGGGCGACATCCTCTTCGGCACCATGGACACCTGGGTCATCTGGAACCTGACCGGTGGTGTCAACGGCGGCAAGCACGTCACCGACGTGACCAACGCCTCCCGTACCCTCCTGATGAACCTGCACACGATGCAGTGGGACGACAAGATCGCCGAGTCGATCGGCGTGCCCCTGCAGATCCTGCCCGAGATCCGCTCCTCCGCCGAGATCTACGGCGAGGTCACCGGCGGCAAGCTCGGCGACCTGCTGGGCGGCATCCCGGTCGCCTCCGCGCTCGGCGACCAGCAGGCGGCCCTGTTCGGCCAGACCTGCTTCTCCGAGGGCGAGACCAAGTCCACCTACGGCACCGGCACCTTCATGGTGATGAACACCGGTGACAAGATCATCAACTCCTACGCGGGCCTGCTGACCACGGTCGGCTACAAGATCGGCGAGCAGCCGACGGTCTACGCGCTGGAGGGCTCGATCGCCGTCACCGGCTCCCTGGTGCAGTGGATGCGGGACCAGATGGGCCTGATCTCCACCGCGGCCGAGATCGAGACGCTCGCGCTCTCGGTCGAGGACAACGGCGGCGCCTACTTCGTACCGGCCTTCTCGGGTCTGTTCGCCCCGCACTGGCGCTCCGACGCCCGTGGTGTGATCGCCGGCCTGACCCGGTACGTCACCAAGGCGCACCTCGCCCGTGCGGTGCTGGAGGCGACCGCCTGGCAGACCCGCGAGATCGCCGACGCCATGGTCAAGGACTCCGGCGACGAGCTGGTGGCCCTGAAGGTCGACGGCGGCATGACCTCCAACAACCTGCTGATGCAGACCCTCGCCGACGTTCTGGACGCACCGGTGGTGCGCCCGATGGTCGCCGAGACCACCTGCCTCGGCGCCGCCTACGCCGCCGGCCTGGCCGTCGGCTTCTGGTCCAGCACGGACGAACTGCGCGCCAACTGGCGCCGGGCCGCCGAGTGGACCCCCCAGATGGACGCGGACATCCGCGACCGCGAGTACAAGAACTGGCTCAAGGCCGTCGACCGGACCATGGGCTGGATCGAGGACGAGGGCTGAGCGGCTCCACACGGCCCAGACAGCTCTGACGAGGAGTAAGTACCAGAAATGACCAGTCAGTCCACCCTGCAGTCCGTACCTGCCCTGGGGACACACCCGGCCTCCGGCTCCCTCCCGAGCCGGGCCGAGACCAGGGAGCAGCTCTCCAAGGCGTCGTACGACCTTCTCGTGATCGGCGGTGGCATCCTGGGCATCTCCACCGCCTGGCATGCCGCGCAGTCCGGCCTCAGGGTGGCACTGGTCGACGCCGGCGACTTCGCCGGCGCCACCTCCTCCGCCTCCTCCAAGCTGCTCCACGGCGGTCTGCGCTACCTGCAGACCGGCGCGGTGAAGCTGGTGGCGGAGAACCACCTCGAGCGCCGTGCGGTCTCCCGTCAGGTGGCCCCCCACCTGGCGAACCCGCTCACCTTCTACCTCCCCGTGTACAAGGGGGGCCCGCACGGCGCGGCGAAGCTCGGCGCGGGCGTGTTCGCCTACTCCGCGCTCTCCGCCTTCGGTGACGGCGTCGGCCACCTGCTGAGCCCGGCGAAGGCCGCGCAGGACGTGCCCGAGCTGCGCACCGAGAACCTCAAGGCCGTGGCCGTGTACGGCGACGACCAGATGAACGACGCGCGCATGGCGCTGATGACGGTCCGCGCGGCCGTCGAGGCGGGCGCGGCCGTCCTCAACCACGCCGAGGTCACCGGCCTGCGCTTCACCAAGGGCCGGGTGACGGGCGCCGACCTGCGCGACCGCACCTCCGGTGACGAGTTCGGCGTCAACGCCCGTCTCGTGCTGAACGCGACCGGCCCGTGGGTCGACCACCTGCGCAGGATGGAGGACCCGAACGCGGCGCCGTCCATCCGCCTGTCGAAGGGCGCGCACCTGGTGCTCAAGCGCACCTCCCCCTGGAAGGCCGCGCTCGCCACGCCGATCGACAAGTACCGCATCACCTTCGCCCTCCCCTGGGAGGACATGCTGCTGCTCGGCACCACCGACGAGGAGTACGAGGGCGACCCGGCGGATGTCGCGGTCAACGACAAGGACATATCCCAGATACTGGACGAGGCCGCGTTCTCCGTCCGGGACCAGCAGCTCAGCCGCGATCTGATCACCTACGCCTTCGCCGGACTGCGGGTGCTGCCGGGCGGCCCGGGCGACACCGCGAAGGCGAAGCGGGAGACGGTCGTCACCGAGGGCAAGGGTGGCATGCTGTCGGTCGCGGGCGGCAAGTGGACGACCTTCCGGCACATCGGCCGTACGGTCATGCAGAAGCTGGAGGCGCTGCCCGGTCAGCCGCTGGGCGACGACTTCGAGCCGATTTCCTCCCTGCCGAAGAAGCTGCCGCTGCCGGGCGTCGCCAACCCGCGCGCGGTGGCCCACCGCCTGCTGGTGGACCACCCGGCGCCGGGCCCGCGCATGGCCGCGGACACCGCCAGGCACCTGGCCACCCACTACGGCTCGCTGGCTTTCGACATCGCCCGGCTGGCCAACGACAACCCGGAGCTGGCCGAGCGCGTCCACCCGGACGCCCCGGAGATCTGGGCGCAGGTCGTCTACGCCCGCGACCACGAGTGGGCCGAGACGCCGGACGACGTGCTGCGCCGCCGTACGACGCTGACGATCCGCGGCCTGGCCACGGACGAGGTCCGCGCGAAGGTGCAGGACCTGCTCGACAAGAAGTAGGACGGCACAAGCAAGGCGCACAAGAAGAAGGCCACGGTGACCGGCTCTTCCCCTGACCAGGGCCGGCATCGTCGACCGGCCCCCGCCGCACCGGGGCCGGGAACCGAGAGGGGCGGCTCCACGCCGATGGGGCCGCCCCTTTCGCGTGCGCCGGCAGCGACCGCCGGGCCTGGCGGTCTGCCCCCATAATGTGGTGACACATCGGAGGTCTGAGCGACAGGGAGGCCCACCATGGCGGTCACCGACGAGGCGATCGAGAAGATCAAGGGGATGATCGTCTCCGGTGCGCTGCGGCCCGGCGACCGGCTGCCGAAGGAGAGCGAGCTCGCCGCCGAGCTGGGGCTGTCGCGCAACTCCCTGCGGGAGGCCGTGCGGGCGCTGTCGTTGATCCGGATCCTGGACGTGCGGCAGGGCGACGGGACGTACGTCACCAGTCTGGATCCCCAACTGCTGCTGGAGGCGATGAGCTTCGTCGTCGACTTCCACCGCGACGACACGGTCCTGGAGTTCCTGGCGGTGCGCCGGATCCTGGAGCCCGCCGCGACGGCGATGGCCGCCTCGCGGATCAGTGAGCAGCAACTGGACGCGTTGAGCGCACAGTTGGACGCCCTGGGCGCCGCGCCCTCGGTGGAGGAACTCGTCGCCTGCGACCTGGAGTTCCACCGGAGCATCGTGCGCGGCTCCGGCAACTCGGTGCTGTGCTCGCTGCTGGACGGTCTGTCGGGGCCGACCACCCGGGCCCGGATCTGGCGCGGTCTGACCCAGGAGGACGCGGTCAGCCGCACTCTGCGCGAGCACCGCGCGATCCTGGCGGCCCTGCGCGACCGGGACGCGGAGGCGGCCCGCTCGTGGGCGACCGTGCACATCGCGAGCGTGGAGCAGTGGCTGCGCAGCACCCTGTGACGCGCCCTTGTGAAGTCCCTGTGCACAACCCGCGGGAAAGTGGTGAGGATGCCCTCGGCCCAGGGGTGTTCCGGGGTGGCGATCGGGGCAGTGATCCGTTCACTCCCCCTCGTAAGGGGGCTGCGGGCGCCCCCGCCGGACGCCGTAAGGTTGGGACGTACGCGAGGGCACGTCGGAAGGAGGCACTGGGTGATCGAGCTCGAGGGGGTTCCCGAGCTGATCGACCCGGTCATGGTGGCCGCGTTCGAGGGCTGGAACGATGCCGGCGACGCCGCCTCCACCGCGGTCGCGCATCTGGAGAGGGAATGGAAGGGCGAGGTGTTCGCGGCGCTGGACGCCGAGGACTACTACGACTTCCAGGTGAACCGCCCCACGGTGTTCATGGACGGCGGAGTGCGCAAGATCACCTGGCCGACGACAAGGTTGTCGGTGGTGCGGGTCGGCGGCGAGAAGCCGCGCGACCTGGTGCTGGTCCGCGGCATCGAACCGTCCATGCGCTGGCGCTCGTTCTGCAACGAGCTGCTGGGCTTCGCGCACGAGTTGGGCGTCGAGCTGGTGGTCGTCCTGGGCGCGCTGCTCGGTGACACCCCGCACACGCGTCCGGTCCCGGTCAGCGGGGTCACGTCCGACGCGGACCTGGCCCAGCGGATGGACCTGGAGGAGACCAAGTACGAGGGCCCCACGGGGATCGTCGGTGTCCTGCAGGAGGCCTGCACGCACGCCGGTGTCCCGGCGGTGTCCCTGTGGGCGGCCGTCCCGCACTACGTGTCGCAGCCGCCGAACCCGAAGGCGACACTGGCCCTCCTCAACCGGCTGGAGGACCTGCTCGACCTGCGTATCCCGCTGGGCGAGCTGCCGGAGGACGCGCGTGCCTGGCAGGTGGGTGTGGACCAGCTGGCCGCCGAGGACAGCGAGGTCGCCGAGTACGTGCAGACGCTGGAGGAGGCCCGGGACACCGCCGAGCTGCCGGAGGCCTCGGGCGAGGCGATCGCCCGCGAGTTCGAGCGGTATCTGCGGCGCCGGGACGTCAACCCGCCCGGCGGGCACGCGACGGCGGACGGTGGGGACGGGTCGCCGTCCTCGTACCGGAGGGACAACCCCGGCGGCCGCACCCGGCCGCCGAAGCCGCCCAAGCCGAGCGCCGAGGACGACGACTCGTCGGAGGACTGAACGCGGCCGCGCCGCCCGGTGCGGGTCAGGTGTCGCGCACTCGGAGCAGAACCGTGCCGGTGAGGAGTGCGCCGGCCGACCACGCGGCGAGCACGCCCAGGCCGGCCCAGGGGCCGATGGGCAGCCGGTGCAGGTCCGTTGTGGCTTGGACGGCCGGTCCGGCGGTCATCGGTGCGACCTGTTCGAGCAGGCGGTGCAGCCGCGGGTCGGTCACCATCCGGGTGAGGACCGGCGGGAGGTAGAGCAGTCCGAGAACGGCTCCGATCGCGGCCGCGGAGTCACGCACGACCGCCGCGACGCCCAGGCCGAGGATCGCGATGAGCACCAGGTAGGCGACCGAGCCGGCGCCGGCCCGCAGGACGGGCCCCTCGGCAAGCGCGAGCGCGTATCCGTGACGGGGCACGACGATCCGGGCGACCAGCAGCGAGGCGAGCAGGGTGGGAGTCCCGATGGCGGCCACCGCGACGGTGAGCACCAGCGCCTTGGCGGCCAGCACCGTCGGGCGGCCCGGGACAGCGGCCAGGGTGGTGCGGATCAGCGCGGTGCTGTACTCGCCGCCGACAGTGAGCACGGCCAGCACCGCGACGGGGGCCTGTCCCAGGTACACGCCGCTGCCCGCGAGCCGGGTGACGTCGGTGCCGCAGTCGGCCCGCGGGCAGGTGGCGAGGACGGACACCACGGCGGCCAGCGCCACGGTGACGGTCGCGGTGGCCAGGAGGAGCCACGCCGGGCCTGGCGTGGTGCGCAGTTTCGTCCACTAACGCCGTGAGCGCTACAGGGCCACACCCAGCAGCGCGTCCACGGCCCGGGCGACGACGCCGGGGGCGCCGGTGTCGGTGCCGCCCTGCTCCTGCTGGAGCGCGGCCCACCGGTCGACGGCGGCCAGGGCGGCCGGGGCGTCCAGGTCGTTCGCGAGGGCCTCGCGGATCTCCTCGACGAGCGCCTCGGCGGGCGGTCCGTCGGGCCGGGACACGGCGGCACGCCACCGCGCGAGCCGGTCCTGGGCGTCCGCCAGCACCTGGTCGGTCCACTCCCAGTCGGCCCGGTAGTGGTGGGCGAGGAGGGTGAGCCGGATGGCGGCGGGGTCGACGCCGTCGCGCCGCAGCTGGGAGACGAAGACCAGGTTGCCCTTGGACTTCGACATCTTCTCGCCGTCCAGGGCGACCATGCCGGCGTGCACGTACGCCCGGGCCATGGGGAACTCACCGGTGAGCACCTGGGCGTGCGAGGCGCCCATCTCGTGGTGCGGGAAGGCCAGGTCGGAGCCGCCGCCCTGGACGTCGAAGGTCATGCCGAGGTGGTCCAGGGCGATGGCGACGCACTCGATGTGCCAGCCGGGCCGGCCAAGGCCCAGCGAGCCGCCGTCCCAGCTGGGTTCGCCCTCGCGGGCGGCCATCCACAGCATCGGGTCGAGCGGGTTCTTCTTGCCCGGCCGGTCGGGGTCGCCGCCGCGCTCGGCGGACAGCAGCCGCATCGCCGCGGCGTCGAGGTTCGAGACCTTGCCGAAGTCCGGGTCGGACTCGACGGAGAAGTAGATGTCGCCCTCGAGGTCGTAGGCCGCGCCCAGATCGCGCAGCCGCTCCACGAGCGGGACTATGCCGGGTATCGCCTCGACAGCGCCTATGTAGTGCCGGGGCGGGAGCATCCTGAGGGCGGTCATGTCCTCGCGGAAGAGAGCCGTCTCCTTCTCGGCGAGGGCGGCCCAGTCGACGCCGTCCCGCTCGGCCCGCTCCAGTAGCGGGTCGTCGACGTCGGTGACGTTCTGGACGTAGTGAACCTGCCGCTTGGTGTCGAGCCACACGCGCTGCACCAGGTCGAACGCGTTGTAGGTCGCCGCGTGCCCCATGTGCGTGGCGTCGTACGGGGTGATGCCGCAGACGTAGAGACGGGCGACGGGACCGGGGTCGAGGGTGACGGGACCACCGGTCGCGGTGTCGTGGATCCTCAGGTCGCGACCCTGACCAGGCAGGGCGGGGACCTCGGAAGCGGGCCAGGCATGCATGTACATGAGCCTAACCGCCCGCAAGTGGCGTGAACGAACCGGACCGGGCCGGACGGCCGGAAAGGCGATCTTGTGTTCCGGCCGCCGGTGTGCTCACACCGGCGGCCAGGGAATCGCCGGCCACTCGCCGCTCGGCTCCGGGTGCTTGCCCGCGGTGAGCAGCGCGTCGACACGCGCGCGTGTGGCGTCCAGTTCGGCGGACGTGATCAGCCCGGCCAGGCGGGCGCCGAGGACGCCTCCGTCGGCCATGCCGTCCTTGAGACCCTTGAGGACACCGACGGCCTCGGCGGTCAGGGGCTCCCCCGCCCAGCCCCACAGCAGGGTCCGCAGCTTGTTCTCCACGTTGAAGGTGACCCCGTGGTCGATCCCGTACAGCTGTCCGTCCGGGGTGGGCAGCAGGTGGCCGCCCTTGCGGTCCGCGTTGTTGATCACGGCGTCCAGCACCGCGAGGCGCCGTAGCCGCTCGTCGTCGGCGTGCACGAGCAGCGCGGTCCGTCCCTCGTCGGCCTCGGCGAAGCCGATGGCCTTCCAGCCCGGCTCCGGCTCCTCGCCGTCCACCAGGGCGAGCAGTTCGGCGTCGGGGGCCGCCTCGACCCACAGCTGGACCATTCCCTCGCCGTACGGACCGTCGCGCAGCACGGTGGGCGGCACCAGGCCCCAGCCGGTCGCCTCGGAGACCGCGTACGCCGCCACCTCGCGCTCGGCGAGGGTGCCGTCGGGGAAGTCCCACAGCGGGCGTTCCCCTGCGACTGGCTTGTACACGCAGGCTGCCTCCTGGCCGTCGTGGGCCACCGTGCAGTAGAGCGCCGCGTTGGAGGCGTCGCGGATGCGTCCGCGCACGGTCAGCTCACCCTCGGCGAGGAGGGCGGCGCCGGTCACGCTCCGCGGCGGTATCCGTTCTGGCGCGGACATACGTGTCCTTCCGGGTCGAGCGGGAGGCTGCACAGCGGGCACGGCGGCCGCCCGGCGTTCACGACGTCGAGGGCGCGCTTGGCGAAGGCCCTGGCCTGCGCGCCGGTGAGCCGGACCCGCAGCATCGGGGGGCCGTTCTCCTCGTCCTGGAGCAGCCGCTCCTCGGCCTCCGCGAGGTCCTCCTCGGAGTCGGCGTCCAGCTCCACCAGGGCCTGGGCCTCGACGATCATCCGCTGTTCCTCGCCGTCCCAGGCCAGCGCCATGGTGCCGACGCGGAACTCCTCCTCGACGGGAGTCTCCAGCGGTTCGGTGTCGGCGACCTCGGACGGGGCCATCGCGGGGACCGGGGCCTGGCCGCCGCTGCGGCGTACGACCTCGTCGAGGAGCTCGTCCATGCGCTCGGCGAGCGCGGCGACCTGGGTCTTCTCCAGGATCACGCTGGTCACCCGGGGGCCGGCGGAGGCCTGGAGGAAGAACGTACGGCGCCCGGGCAGCCCCACTGTGCCGGCCACGAAGCGGTCCGGTGGGTCGTAGAGGAACACCTGACGGGACACGTCCTGTCTCCATTGGATCGAGAGTGCGAATCGGAAGTGCGTGAGGGGGGCTGTGCGCGAACGCGACGCTTCACCCTACTGCGCCCGACGATCACGGTGCGCCCGCACCACCTCCCACCGGTGCGTCATCCCCGGCGGGTTCCGCACGCGGCGCGAGGGAGGCGAAATCCCCGGTGTCCCCGAGACGAACGAGAAACGGCCTGAGACGGGTGTAACGGATCGCGGTGATGGAACACGGTTCGACGGAGATCCGCTGGAACAGGTCGAGATGCAGTCCGAGCGCGTCCGCGACGAGAGACTTGATGATGTCACCGTGAGAGCACATGAGATACACGGCGTCGGCGCCGTGGTCGCGTTCCACGCGCGCGTTCCACTCCCGTACGGCCTCGGCCGCGCGGGTCTGCATCGCGCGCATGGACTCGCCGCCGGGGAACGCGGCGGCCGACGGGTGCGCCTGCACCACCTCCATCAGCGGCTCGTCCTTGAGTTCGGCGAGCTTGCGGCCGGACCAGTCGCCGTAGTGGCACTCCCCGATCCGTTCGTCGGTGTGAAGGCGCAGGCCCGGCCGGGCGTCCAGCAGCGGCTGAAGGGTCTCCTGGCAGCGTTGCAGGGGGCTGCTGACGATTTCCGCGAGGGGCAGCCCGTCGAGCCGCCCGGGCAGCGCGGCGGCCTGCGCGGCCCCGCGCTCGTCCAGGGCGACGCCGGGCGTCCAGCCGGCGAGCAGTCCGGCGGTGTTGGCGGTGGACCGTCCGTGCCTTACGAGGATCAACGTGGGCATGCGGACCAGCGTAGGCGCACGCGGCTGGGCCGCGGCGCGCGGGCGACGGGAGGTTGGGGTTCTTGATCATCGACTGTGCCATCTACCGGGACGGGCTCCGCAGCGAGGGGCCCGAGGACCTGTCCGACGCGCTGGCGGCGGCGCGGGCGGCGGGCGGGTTCGTCTGGATCGGGCTGCACGAGCCGTCGGAGAAGGAGTTCGACCGGGTCACCGAGGAGTTCGGGCTGCACCCACTGGCGGTGGAGGACGCCCTCAACGCCCACCAGCGGCCCAAGCTGGAGGTGTTCGACGACTCGCTGTTCGTGGTGCTCAAGCCGGTCGTGTACGAGCCGGAGAGCGACGCCGTCTCCAACGGCGAGGTGATGATCTTCGTGGGGGACGGCTTCGTGGTGACCGTCCGGCACGGCGAGGGTTCGCCGCTGGCGGCCGTGCGGCGCCGGCTGGAGGAGGAGCCGAAGCTGCTGGAGAAGGGTCCGACGTCGGTGCTGTACGCGATCTGCGACGCGACCGTCGACCACTACCTGGAGGTGGCGACCGAGCTGCAGACCGACATGGAGGAGCTGGAGACCGAGGTGTTCTCGCCGGACCCGGGCAGCTCGCGCAACACGGCCTCCCGGATCTACACCTTCAAGCGGCAGATCCTGAAGTTCCGCCGGGCGACCGGTCCGCTGGCCCTGCCGATGACGCGGCTGGCCGGCACCGTGCCGGCGGGCGAGGGCGGGGTGCCCTTCGTGGACGACAGGGCCCGGCCCTTCTTCCGGGACGTGCAGGACCATCTCACGCGCGTGAACGAGTCCGTGGAGGGCCTGGACCGGCTGGTCTCGGACATCCTGTCGGCCCATCTGGCGCAGACCGGCGTCCGGCAGAACGACGACATGCGGAAGATCTCCGCGTGGGCGGCGATGGCCGCGGTCCCCACGCTGATCGCCGGGATCTACGGCATGAACTTCGACGACATGCCCGAGCTGCACTGGGCGTGGTCGTACCCGGTCGTGATCCTGGTGATGGCCGCTCTGGAAGTCATGATGTTCCGCCTGTTCAAGCGGCGCGAGTGGCTGTGACCGGGCGTCTCAGGCGAACTCGGGGGCGGTGGTCGCGGGGCCGCCGAGCGGGTTGCGGCGCTCGGGCATGCGCAGGGACACCATGCGCCGCCAGCCCGCTGCGCGCTCGTAGCGGTACACGGCGCGGATGCCCGCCGCGAGCACCGCGCGCCTGGTCCTGGACCAGCCGAGGACGCGGCCCATCCGGGCCATGACGGCGAGACTGACGTCCCGGTGGACGCGGATCTCGGCGAGCGCGCACTCGCGCAGGGTGCGCTGGATCAGCCGGCCGTAGCCGGAGGCCGCGAAGCGCAGCAGTTCCTCGTGGGTGTAGGCGAGGTGGTCGTCCTCGTCGTGGGAGATCATGCGGACGGCCCTGCCCACCTCCGGGTCGGCGGCGAAGTGCTTGCGGAGCAGCAGCATCTGCTCGGCGGCGCGCTGTTCGGTGACCCGGCTGTGCGCCAGGTAGACGATGATGTCCCGCACGCTCAGCGCTTCGTCCCGCCGGAGCCGGTCGTGGGCTAGGCCGATGCCGCGCCGCTCCAGGAGCATCGTGTAGTCGGTCTCGGGCGGGACGGGGACCGGTTCCAGGCCGCGTTTGCGCATCAGGGCGTGGAAGATCCGCCCGTGCTTGTCCTCGTCGGCGCCGTGCCGGGTGATCTTGGGAACGAGTGCCTGTTCGCCCTCGGGGACGAGCGCGGCGATCCGTCCGTTCTCCCAGCCGCCCTGTGCCTCGCCGCCGGCCGCGATGGAGCAGAAGAGCCGGAAGGACTCGTCGTCGAGGATCTCCTGGAACACACGCTTCGCCGAAAGCATGAGGGCACCTTTCCGAAGGTTTCCGCAAAGAACGAGTCAAATGCGGCATCGCGGGTGCTGCAACACTTACGGCGGCCGACTGGGCCGGAAGAAGGAGCATCGGGGTCGCGGCGGGAGCGTAACCGCGCGGGCCCGGGCGCGTTGTTTCTACTGACGGCCGTGGCGGGGAAGACCCCCCGAGCCCCCACCACGGCCGCGGAGCCCGCTAGGGGGTGTTTCGAAAGTCCCGCACAGCACCCACGGCGCCCGGCACGCACTCTCGCCGCACCGGCCAAAAACCCAAGTACGTCCAGTACGAGGGCTTTCGTCCGGCACGCCGAGAGCACGCACCGGACACCGCGGGCACCGCACAGGACTTTCGAAACACCCCCTAGGCGAGACCGGCGCGTTCCAGGGCCTCGACGCCGGCGCGCAGGGAGGTGAGTCGCTCCTCCAGGGTGAAGCCGGCGGGGGCGAGGCTGAGCGTGGTGACACCGGCGGCGGCGTAGGCCTTCATCCGGTCGGCGATGCGGTCGACGGAGCCCAGCAGAGTGGTCTTGTCGATGAGGTCGTGCGGGATCGCCGCCGCTGCGCCCTGCTTGTCCCCGGAGAGGTACTTCTCCTGGACCTCGGCGGCCTCCTTCTCGTAACCCATGCGCCGGGCGAGCTGGTTGTAGAAGTTCTGCTTGGCGCTGCCCATGCCGCCGACGTACAGCGCGGTGTAGGGGCGGAAGACGTCCGCGAGCTGAGGCACGTCCTTGTCCTCGCCGACGGCGAGCGGCAGGGTCGGGCAGACGTCGAAACCGTCGAGGGTCTTGCCCGCCTTCTCCCGGCCCGCGCGCAGGTACGTGATCGTGGTGTCCTCGAGGTGCTCGGCCGAGGGGAAGATCAGCAACGCGCCGTCGGCGATCTCACCGGTCTGCTCGAGGTTCTTCGGCCCGATGGCGGCGATGTACAGGGGGATGTGCTCGCGCTGCGGGTGCACGGTCAGCTTGATCGGCTTGCCCGGGCCGCCGGGCAGCGGGAGGGTCCAGTGCGCGCCCTCGTACGACAGCCGCTCGCGGGTCATCGCCTTCCGTACGATCTCCACGTACTCGCGGGTCCGCGCCAGCGGCTTGTCGAACTTGACGCCGTACCAGCCCTCGGAGACCTGCGGCCCGGAGACGCCGAGGCCGAGCCGGAAGCGGCCGCCGGAGAGCGAGTCGAGCGTCGCGGCGGTCATCGCGGTCATCGCGGGCTGCCGGGCCGGGATCTGGAAGATGGCGGAGCCCACGTCGATGCGTTCGGTCTGCGCGGCGACCCAGGAGAGCACGGTGGCCGCGTCGGAGCCGTAGGCCTCGGCGGCCCAGCAGACGGCGTAGCCGAGCCGGTCGGCCTCCTGCGCGACGGCCAGGTTGTCCGCGTCCATTCCCGCGCCCCAGTAGCCGAGGTTGATCCCGAGCTGCATGGCCGATTCCCCTTACCCATCAGTAACGTCCTTGTGGGAGCGACCCTAGCGCGGGTGGGCGGACGATGGGGCGGCGCGGGGGCCCGTGGGCTCCGGCCGGGGTGGGAAATCGGTTATCCACAGGCAACCCACGGCCCAGTTCTGGCCAGTAATCTCGGCCAGCATGGAGCAGAGGCATCTGGGCCGTACCGGCCTGCGCGTGTCCCGGATCGGGCTGGGCACCCTCACCTGGGGCCGGGACACCGACGAGCACGACGCCGCGGACATGCTGAAGGCGTTCTGGGAGGCGGGCGGGACCCTCGTCGACACCGCGGACGTGTACGGCGCCGGCGAGGCCGAGTATCTGCTCGGGCAGCTCATGGAAGGGCTCGTGCCGCGCCGCGACCTGGTCATCTCGACGAAGGCGGGGAGCGTGCCCGACCCCGACCGCCGTTTCGACGGCTCGCGCGGTCACCTGCTCGCCGCGCTCGACGCCTCCCTGGCCCGCCTCGGCACGGACTACGTCGACCTGTGGCACGTCCACGCCTTCGACCCGGAGACTCCGCTGGAGGAGACGCTCCAGGCTCTGGACCTGGCGGTGAGCAGTGGGCGCGCCCGCTACGTGGGCGTCTCCAACTTCTGCGGCTGGCAACTGGCGAAGGCGGCGACCTGGCAGCTCGCGGCGCCGGGGACGCGGACCCGGCTGGCGGCCACGCAGCTGGAGTACTCGCTGCTCCAGCGCGGAGTCGAGCGCGAGGTGCTGCCGGCCGCGCTGGACCTCGGTGTGGGGCTGCTGCCGTCCTCGCCGCTCGGGCGGGGGGTGCTGACGGGCAAGTACCGCAACTCCACTCCCGCGGACTCGCGGGGCGCCTCGGAGCACCTGGCGCCGTTCGTCGCGCCGTACCTCGACGACACGGCGACCCGCATCGTGGAGGCGGTGACCACGGCGGCGGACGGGCTCGCGGTGACCCCGCTCCAGGTCGCCCTCGCCTGGGTCCGCGACCGGCCGGGCGTGGCCGCCCCGATCGTCGGCGCGCGCACCGCGCAGCAGCTCACGGCCGCGTTGTCAGTGGAGGCCCTTAGTCTTCCTGACGAGATCTGCCGGGCGCTCGACGACGTGTCGGCGCCCGTGCACCGCTATCCCGATCACGACTGGAGCACGCTGTGAGCACGGACCCTGAGACCACGGCGATCTCCGACGGATCGGCGGGAGGGGCCGGGAAGACCGCCGGGCCCACCGGAGGAACGGGCGCCGCGGGCACCGCGGCCGGTACGGCAGGTGAGACCGGCCCGGCGGGCCGGGGTGAGCCGGTCGGGGAGGGCGCGGAAACCGCCCTGACCGCCGGACGAGCGGACGAGGCGGCCGGTGAGACCGCGCCCGGCGAAGCTGCCGAAGACGCCCATGGGGCCGGCCCGGGCGAGCCGGCCGGCGAGGGCGACGCGTCCGCAGCCGAGGCCCAAGGGCCGGCTGAGTCGGGCGGGGAAGGCGGGGACGCCGCTCCCGAGGTGTCCGAGGCCGAGGCCGAGTTGGCGGCGCAGCGGGTTGAGCGGGAGCGGATCGCGCGGCGGAAGGCCGAGAAGGCGGGGCCGGTCGCCGGCGGGGGCAAGCTCAGTGGGAAGGCCGCCGAGTTGCTGGCGGCCGTGCGGGCGGTGGAGGGCGGCGAGAAGCCCGCGGCCACCGTGTTCGGCGAGCCGGCGCCGGCGCCGCGGCGGCCGGCCCCGGAGCCCGTGCGGCGTCCGCAGGCCGCCCCGGCCGCCGCCGGTCCCGCGGCGGACGCCGTCGCGGCCGTACGGGGCGTGCTCGCCGAGGGTGGCGCACCCGAGGCGCTCGCGCCGCAGGTCGCCGCGGCTCTCGGCGAGGCTGCCGATGCCGTGCTGCGCGAGGACCCCTGGCAGCTGCTGCGGGTCGCCGGGGTGCGTCCCGAGCAGGCCGACGGATTCGCCCGGGCGCTGCTCGGCGCGGAGTGCGGGCCGGACGACGAGCGGCGGGGCCGTGCGGTGACCGGCTGGCTGCTGGAGCAGGCGGCCCTGGCCGGACACACCGCCCTGGAACTGCCCGCGCTCACCGACGCGCTGGGCCGGCAGGGTGTGCCCGATCCGGACGCGGCCGTGCAGAGCGCACTCGCGGAGGGCGAGGCCCTGGTCTTCCAGGACGCGTTGGAGGAGCCCGGCGCCCCGGCCCGGCCGGTGGAGGGCGAGGACGGGGAGGAGAGCGACGAGCAGCGGCCGGTGCGCGTGCTCGTCGGCCTGGAGCGGTACGCGCTCGCCGAGGAGAGCCTCGCCGACGGTCTGGCCCGTCTGGTCAACTCGCTGCCCAAGGAGGCCGCCGAGGAGTGGCAGGCGGTGGCCGCGTCCGGCGGCGCCGCGGAGCTGGTGCGGGCTGTCGCCGGGCACGGGCTGGTGCTGCACACGGGCGGTGAGGCTGCGCGCGCCGAACCGGCGGCCCTGCTGACCGCGGCCCGGGCGGCCGGGCTGCGGGCCGTGGCGGCCTGCCACACGCCGGACGGACGGCACCGGTTCGCGGCCCTGCTCGACGCCGGGGACGAGGGAGAGGGCGTCGAGTCCGTCGTCACCGTTCCCGGTCTGCTGGCCGGTGCCGAGGGACCCGGCCGGGACGCCGAGGGCAGCCTGGACCTGGATCTGCTGATCATGCTGGACGCCCCGCAGCTCGATGTGGAGAGCGCGGCGATGATCGTGGAGTCGCTGCCCGACGGGGCCCGCCTCGTGCTCACCGGGGACCCGGGGGTGCTGTGGTCGGCCGGGCCCGGCCGGGTCTTCGCCGATCTGCTCGCCGCGCGCGTGTGCCCGCAGGTCGCCTCCCGCGTCCCCGACCCGGGCCCGCTCGGCGAGCTGGTCTCCGGCGTCGGCGTCGGCGAGCTGAACCAGGTCGAGGCGCCCGGCAAGGAGATCGTCATCGTGCCGGTCCGGGACGCGGGCGAGGCCGTGCACCGGGCCGTGCAGCTGGTCGCGGACTCCGTGCCCCGGGCCATCGGGGTACCGCCCGAGCAGACAGTGGTGATCACCCCGGGCCACTCGGGCGCAGCGGGCACCCGGGCGCTGAACACGGCGCTCAAGGAGCGGCTCAACCCGGGCCCCGGCCGCTTCGGCGGCTTCGACCCGGGCGACCGGATCGCCTACTCCCCCGCCCCGGGCCGAACGCTGCCCGGCCACGTGGTGCAGGCCGACGCCGACGGCCTGCACCTGTCGTGCGCGGGCGCCCCCGTCGTCGTACCGAGGGAACGGGTGGAGCAGTCCGTGCGGCACGGGTGGGCGCTGACCGCGCACCAGGCGGTCGGTGTGCGGTGGCCCGCGGTGGTCGTCGTGCTGCCCGGCGACGCCGCCCAGGCCCTCAGCCGGCCGTGGGTGTACACGGCCTTCGGCCGGGCGAGCCGGCATCTGTCCGTGGTGCACGGCGTCGAGCAGGCGCTGCCCAGGGCCGTCGCCGAGATCCCGGCCAAGCCGCGGACGACGCGGCTGCCGGTGCTGCTGAGAACGCAGGTCCCGGCGGCGGACTGAGCGGTCGGGGCGGTGCCGGACCGGCCCGAGGGCCGTACGGCACCGCCGCCCGGGTCAGCGTTCGGCGTCCAGGGGTTCGAGGTCCTCGTCCCCGTCGAGGTCGAGGGCGTCCTCGAAGTCGTCGGCCTCGTCGTTGTCGTCGGCGTCGTCGTGGTCGTCGTCCGTCTCCTCGTCGAACACCGCGCTGACGTCGAACCGGCAGACCACCCGCTGCGGATCGATCTGCTCGAAGGGTGCCTCGAGCCACTCGCCGGGCTCGGCGGGTTCGTCGGCGGCGGTGACCCAGAGCGTGGAGTCGCCCTCCTCCAGGCCGAACTCCTTGTGACGGGAGGCGATCTCGTCCGGTTCGAACTCGCCGAACAGGACGCCCAGCGCGCCGTGGACGGTGCTGGAGGCATCCATGCCGTCGTCGTAGTCCGCCGCCTCGACCCGCTGGGCCTGCGCCTGCAGCCGCTGGGGTTCCGCGACGGCGTAGTCACGGCGGATCAGCACGCTGATCGCGTTCGGCTCCTCGGGGCCCGTGTACGGCGGCAGCGAGTCCTCCGCGGCGGGGATCTCGAAGGGGGTGACCTCGTCGTAGCGGTCGTAAAGCAGCTCGTCGTACGCCTCGGCGGCCGCCGCCAGCTGGTTGAACGCCTCGTAGACGGCCGGGTCGTCCTCACCCGACCTGCGTTCGACCGCCGCCAGGTGGCGGTCGAGCGCGGTCTTGACCGCCTCGGCGGCGGCGCGTACCTCGGCAGCGGTGGGCTGCGCAGCATCAGACATAGTGCAGACGCTATCCGTACCGGGCCCCAGCCCGCACAATAGATGCGATGCCGGAATACGAATTTGTCGACGTGTACGTGCCTCGCGGGGTCTCCCGCAAGGAGGCGACACGCCTGCTGACGGACCATGCCGAGTACGGGAACTGGGAGTTGGACCGACTGAGCCTGCTGCGCGACGGCAGCCGCAAGGTGCGGTTGCGCCGGCGGATCATCCGCCAGGTGCGCGCCACGTGGTGAGGCAGGGCGACTGAGACGGAGCGGGCCCCGCATCGACGGGGCCCGCTCCGTTTCCCGGCCGGTGGGGTCACCGGACGTGCGTCACGCCGAGGCCCGCGCCTTGCGGTAGAGCACCGCACCCGCGAGCAGCATGCCCGCGCCCGCGGGCAGGGCGATGCCCAGCGGCAGGTCGCCGCCGGTGTGGGCGAGCTGCGCGGCGTCCGACGGCTGGGCGGGGGTACGTCCACCCTGCTGGCCGACGTGCGAGGAGCCGCCCGGTGCCCCGGGGTGACCGGGCTGTCCCGGGGTGCCCGGGTGTCCCGGGTTTCCCGGCTGGCCCGGCTGGCCTGGGTTTCCCGGCTGGCCCGGCTGGCCTGGGTTTCCCGGCTGGCCCGGCTGGCCCGGGTTTCCCGGCTGCCCCGGGTTTCCCGGCTGCCCCGGGTTTCCCGGCTGCCCCGGGTTTCCCGGCTGCCCCGGCTGCCCCGGCTGCCCCGGCTGCCCCGGCTGCCCCGGCTGCCCCGGCGGAGTCGTACCGCCGCCACCTCCCGGAGGGGTCCCGTGGCCGCCACCGTGGCTCCCGCCGTTGGCACAGTCGTTGCCCGCGGTGGCGTTGCCGGCGCCGATGACGTTGACGCTGTTGCCGCACACGTTCACGGGGGCGTCGACCGGCGCCTGGACATGGTTGCCCGAGCCGACACCGGGCGAGCCCCCGGTGTGACCGCCCGCGTGAGAACCGCCGGAGCCGCCGTGACCGTAGCCGCCGTGGTCGGCGCAGTGGTTGCCCACCGCCGGGTTGAACGCCCCCACGACGTCGACGCTGTTGCCGCACGCGTTCACCGGCGCGTCGATCGGCGCCTGCACGGTGTTGCCGGACAGTACGCCCGGCGAGCCGCCGGTGTGTCCGCTCGCGTGAGCGCCGCCGGAACCGCCGTGGTTGACGCAGTGGTTGCCCATCGCGGGGTTGAGCAGCCCGACGACGTTCACGGTGTTGCCGCAGACGTTCACCGGCGCGTGCACCGGCGCCTGGACGGTGTTGCCGGACAGTACGCCCGGCGAGTGGGACGCGGAGCCGCTCGCGCCCGCGTCCGCGTGGGCGTAGCCACTCGCCGCGGCGATGACGCCGGTCGCGGCCGCCACGGTCATCAGGCCCTTACGGGTGCCCTGTCGCATTACTGAATTCCCCCCTGCCTTCACATCCTGCATTTCACGAAAAGACCGGTCGGCCCCGGAGCGCATGGCGCGCGCTCCGGGGCCGACCGTACGGACGTCCCTCAGAGAGACGACGTCACTTGTTGATGCAGGTGTTGCCGAAGGCGGGGTTCAGGAGCCCGATCACGTTAACCGTGTTGCCGCACACGTTCACCGGGACGTGCACCGGCACCTGGACGACGTTGCCGGACACGACACCCGGGGAGTGCACGGCGGCACCCTGAGCACCCGAGTCGGCGACGGCCAGACCCGCGCCCGCGAGAACCAGACCACCGGTGGCAGCCGCAGCAGCGACGACCTTCTTGAGCATTATTCCTCCTTGTTGGCAAAAGCGATCCCGTGTTGCTGATCGCATTACCTGTAACGAGGAGGGAGTAATGGAGCTACGAGCTTATGGTCGCATTCACTCTTCTCAGTCGATCTCGCACGGGCGCCCGAATAGCCGGGCCCATTGCCTCACGACGCGTCGATGAACCGGTCCAGCACCCGCACGCCGAACTTCAGCCCGTCCACCGGCACCCGCTCGTCCACGCCGTGGAACATGCCCGCGAAGTCCAGCTCCGGCGGCAGCTTCAGCGGCACGAAGCCGAAGCCCCGGATGCCGAGGTCGTCGAAGGACTTGGCGTCCGTGCCGGCGGAGAGCATGAACGGGATCGCCTTGGCGGCCGGGTCCTCGGCCAGCAGCGCGGACTGCATGGCCTCGACGATCGCCCCGTCGAAGCTGGTCTCGACGGCCTTGTCGGCGTGCACGTCCTCCCGCTTCACCTTCGGCCCGAGGATCCGGTCGAGGTCGGCGAGGAACTCCTTCTCGTACCCCGGCAGGAAGCGTCCGTCGACGCCCGCGGTGGCCTCGCCCGGAATGACGTTGACCTTGTACCCGGCGCCCAGCTGCGTGGGGTTGGCCGTGTTGCGCAGGCTCGCGCCGATCAGCTTGGCGATGCTGCCGAGCCGGGCGAGCGTGGACTCCATGTCCTCCGGGTCCAGCTCGGTGCCGAGCGCGTCGCCGAGTTCGTCGAGGAAGGCCCGGGTGGTCTTGGTGACCCGCACCGGGAACGTGTGCCGGCCCAGGCGCGCCACGGCCTCCGTCAGCTCGGTGATCGCGTTGTCACGGTGGATCATCGAGCCGTGCCCTGCGGTGCCGGCCACGGTCAGCTTCATCCAGTGGAGGCCCTTCTCGGCGGTCTGGATCATGTACAGCCGCCGCTGCTCGCTGACCGTGAACGAGAACCCGCCGACCTCGCTGATCGCCTCGGTGACGCCCTCGAAGAGGTCGGGGTGGTTGTCGACGAGCCACCGCGCCCCGAACCTGCCGCCCGCCTCCTCGTCCGCGAGGAAGGCCAGCACGATGTCCCGGGGAGGCCGGCGCCCGCTGCGCAGCCGGTCGCGCACGACCGCCAGCGTCATCGCGTCCATGTCCTTCATGTCGACGGCGCCGCGCCCCCACACGCATCCGTCGGCGACCTCCCCGGAAAAGGGGTCGTGGGTCCAGTCGGTGGCGTTGGCCGGTACGACGTCCAGGTGCCCGTGGATCAGCAGCGCGGGCCGGGACGGATCCTCGCCCTGGATGCGGGCCACCGTCGAGGCCCGCCCGGGGTGCGACTCGTAGATCTTCGGGTCCAGCCCCACCTCGGCGAGCTTCTCGGCGACGTACTCGGCGGCCCTGCGCTCGCCCGGGCCCGAGTGGTCTCCGTAGTTGCTGGTGTCGATCTGGATCAGCTCGCGGCAGAGGTCCACGACCTCGTCCTCGCCGGTGACGGCCTTGGCCGTGTCCGTCTCGCTCACGCTGCTTCCTCCCGCTGTGCCTGCTGGTCGGTCCTCCTCATCCTGCCTCCCCGCCCGGCGCGGCCCCAAGAGCGGTCCCGGCCCGTCACACGCCGTTCACGCCCGGCGCGACCGGGGACGGGGTGTGATCGGCCACCCCTGAAAGCCTGGTAATGTTTCCCTCGTCGCCGCGGGGAAACCCCGCACGACAGACACCTTGTCCGGGTGGCGGAATGGCAGACGCGCTAGCTTGAGGTGCTAGTGCCCTTTATCGGGCGTGGGGGTTCAAGTCCCCCCTCGGACACCAGCTGAGACCCCTGCTGAGCAGGGGTCTTTCGCGTGTCAGGGCTGTGGCGCGGCCATCCGCGCGGCGTGCAGTTCCGAGCGGACGAGTTCGAGCAGGCGGCCGGTCCAGTTCCGGCCGCGGCCGGCGTTGTCGCCCCAGAAGCCGGAGTCACTGTCGTCGTAGACGAGGGTCGCGTCGTCCGTGGCCAGGAGGATCCGGGCCAAGGCGGGGTGCTGGGTGTACTTGGCCCGCAGCAGGCCGGCCATCACGGCCGTGCGGGCCTGCTCCCAGCCGTCGCTCCGGCCGGCGCGGGACGCCAGGTCCTTGGCGGTGAACGAGGTGTCGGCCTCGGTGATCGCCGCGCGTGCTTCGGTGTCGTCGGTCGACAGGGCCCAGTAGGCGTGGGCGACGGAGGGATAGGTGACACCCTCGATGTCGACCGGTGCGGGGTAGTCGTTGCGGAGGGCTTTGACACCCGGATCGTCCGATGCCTTCACCGGGTAGCTCTGGTAGAGGTGGATCGCGGGGGCGACCGGGGTCGCGGGTCCGTCCGCCGGGACGCGTGAGGGCCGTTCGGCGATCCATTTCGCCCGGTCCTCGAAGTAGGCGACCGCTTCGTCGTACAGCTCCCGCGTGACCACGGCGTCGGGCCATTCCATGCGCCCGCCGGGCCCAGCCACCAGAGCCTGGAGCGGCTGGTCCTTGCGGTCCATGTCCCCGAGCGCGTAGTGCCGCCGCGTCTCGGGGATGGCGAGGTAGGCGGCCCGTGCCGCGGCCCGCTTCTCCTCGGTCCGGTCGGCCAGGAACGCGTCGACGGCCGCGAGGCACCGATCCGTCGAATCCGGGCGGCCGTTGAGCTGGTCGATGGTGTCGCGTATCTCGGCGAGCAGCAGTTCGGGGGTCAGCCAGGTCTGCGGATCGCTGAACCTCCAGGCGGCCAGCTCGTGCCCGGACGCCCGGGCGCCTTCGGGGAGTTCGGTGGCGACCCAGCCGCTGCGCAGCTTCTCCTCGAACTCCTCGAGGGTCACCAGGCCCCAGCAGTCGACGAGTCCGTCCGCGTAGATGAACAAGTCGGTGAGGTGGTAGTCGAAATTGCGGATGAAGGCATGTCGCCAGGTCCCGGGTACTCGCTTGCCGTCCGCCGTGCGATAGGTGATGCGTCTGCCGATCATCGCGTCATTGTCGTGGTCCGTTCCCGGGCCGCGCGACGGGAATTCCGCGGTCCCGGACGCCCCGTGTGGGCCATCTCTCGTCCCGTCCGAAGACCGCCAGGTCACCGGCTTCCGGCCGGCCCTCACGCATCCCCCGAACAGCCCACCCGAGTGGCCGTGAACAGGCCCGAAGTCTACCGTCGTACTAATATTTCCGGCTTGTTACGGAGCTGGAGCCGGACAACCCCAGGCAGACCTGCGGGCCCGCCAGCGCCCCGGAGGCTTCCGGGATCGAGACGCGAGGACCGATGGCAGCCATACACGAGAGCAATGCTCTTGGCCTGCTCGACGAAGAGATCCGCGAACGGTTCGGCGACACGGCACGCTTCTCCGGGGGCCAGGCGGCCTCCCCGCGCACGCTCGTGGACATCTTCGACGCGTCCGTGCGGTCGTACCCGGACGAACTCGCCCTGGACGACGGCACGACGCAGCTCACCTACCGTGAACTGGCCGCGGATGTCGAGCGGTTGCGGCGCCGGCTGGCCGCCGCCGGGGTCGGCCGCGGTGACCGGGTGGGTGTCCGGGTCCCGTCCGGCACCAACGATCTGTACGTCGCGATCCTCGCCGTGCTCGCCGCGGGTGCCGCCTATGTTCCCGTGGACGCCGAGGACCCGGACGAGCGGGCCGAGTTGGTGTTCGGGGAGGCTCAGGTGCGGGCCGTCGTCGGGGCCGGGCACGAGCTGGCGGTCACCGGCCGCGGTGACGTCCCGGCCGCCCGGCCGGGCGTCGGGCACGACGCGTGGATCATCTTCACCTCCGGCTCCACCGGCAAGCCCAAGGGCGTCGCCGTCACCCACCGCAGCGCCGCCGCTTTCGTGGACGCCGAGGCCGCGCTGTTCCTCACGGAGGAGCCGATCGGGCCCGGCGACCGGGTCATGGCGGGGCTTTCGGTGGCCTTCGACGCGTCGTGCGAGGAGATGTGGCTGGCGTGGCGGTACGGGGCCTGTCTGGTCCCGGTGCCCCGGTCGCAGGTCCGCAGCGGTGCCGACCTCGGGCCTTGGCTGGTCGAGCAGGAGATCACCGTCGTCTCGACGGTGCCGACGCTGGCGGCCCTGTGGGAGCCGGAGACACTGAACGACGTACGGCTACTGATCTTCGGCGGTGAGGCCTGCCCGCCCGAGCTGGTGCAGCGGCTGGTGACGGAGGGGCGCGAGGTCTGGAACACGTACGGGCCCACCGAGGCGACCGTCGTCGCCTGCGCCTCGCTGATGTCGGGCGAGGAGCCGGTCCGGATCGGGCTGCCGCTGGACGGCTGGGAGCTGGCGGTCGTCGACGAGGCTGGGGAGCCGGTGCCGATGGGCGGCAGCGGACAGCTGGTGATCGGCGGGGTGGGGCTCGCCCGGTATCTCGACTCCGAGAAGGACGCGGAGAAGTACGCGCCGCTGGAGTCGCTGGGCTGGGAGCGGGCGTACCGCAGCGGTGACCTGGTCAAGGCCGACCCCGAGGGGCTGGTGTTCCTCGGGCGGGCCGACGAGCAGATCAAGCTCGGCGGGCGGCGCATCGAGCTCGGCGAGGTGGACGCCTCCCTCCAGGCGCTGCCCGGGGTCGCGGGGGCGGCCGCCGCCGTGCGCACCGCCCGCAGCGGCAACCAGCTCCTGGTGGGCTACGTCGTCACCCAGGAGGGCTGGGACCACGCGGCGGCCGTCGAGAAGCTGCGCGCCGAGCTGCCCGCGGCGCTGGTCCCGTTGCTCGCGCCGGTCGCGGACCTGCCCACCCGGACCAGCGGCAAGGTGGACCGGGGCGCGCTGCCCTGGCCGCTGGAGGGCCTGGAGACCGGCGGTCCGGCCGAGCAGCTCTACGGCACCGAGGCCTGGCTCGCCGAGCAGTGGACGGAGGTCCTCGGCATCCCGGTGACCAGCGCCTCGGACGACTTCTTCGCGATGGGCGGCAGCAGCCTGGCCGCCGCCCAGCTCACGACCCGGCTGCGCACCCGCTACCCGAGCGCCGCCGTCCTCGACCTCTACCAGCAGCCCACCCTGCGCAAGCTGGCCCGCCGCCTGGAGAAGTCCGCGCAGGACGACGGCGCCCGCCGCACCGTCGCCCCGGTGCCGACGCGGGCCAAGGTGATCCAGCTGCTGCTGCTCGTGCCGCTGTTCACGCTGCTGGGGCTGCGCTGGACGGTGGCGCTGACCGCGCTGGGCGATCTGCTGCCCGGATACTCCTGGCTGCCGACCGCCCCGTGGTGGCTGGTCGCGGCCGGTGCCGTCCTGCTGTTCAGCCCGCCCGGCCGGCTGGCGATCGCCGCGGGCGGGGCGCGGCTGCTGCTGCGCGGTGTGCGGCCCGGGCGCTACGCGCGCGGTGGCGGGGTGCATCTGCGGCTGTGGACCGCCGAGCGGCTGGCCGAGTTCAGCGGGGCGACCTCGCTGACCGGGTCCTGGCTGCAGCGGTACGCGCGGGCGCTGGGCGCCAAGGTCGGGCAGGACGTCGACCTGCACTCGCTGCCGCCGGTCACCGGCATGCTCAAGCTGGGCCGGGGCGCGGCCGTGGAGTCCGAGGTCGATCTGTCCGGGTACTGGCTGGACGGCGACCGCCTGGAGATCGGCCCGGTGAGGGTCGGCGCGCACGCCGTCGTCGGTACCCGCAGCATGCTCTTCCCGGGCGCTCGGGTCGGCAAGCGGGCCGAGGTGGCGCCCGGTTCGGCCGTCACCGGCCAGATTCCGACCGGTCAGCGCTGGGCGGGCGCGCCCGCCGTGAAGCTCGGCAAGGCCAAGCGGAACTGGCCGAAGGACCGGCCCCGGCGTGGAGCCTTCTGGCGGTTCATGTACGGCGTCTCCGGTGCCGCGCTGTCCCTGCTGCCGGTGGTCGCGGGTGCCGCCGCGCTCGCCGTGGCCACGCTGTTCGTGGCGCCCGGCGCCGGTCTCGGCGCGGCCCTGCGGGGTGCGGCGCTCGCGCTGGTCCCGGCCACGCTCGCCTTCGGGCTGGCGTACGCGCTGCTGATCCTCGTCTGCGTGCGGCTGCTGAGCCTGGGCCTGCGCGAGGGCACGTATCCGACGCACGGCCGGATCGGCTGGCAGGCGTGGACCGTCACGCAGCTGATGGACCGGTCCCGGGAGACGCTGTTCCCGCTGTACGCCGGGCTGGTCACGCCGGTGTGGCTGCGGCTGCTCGGGATGCGGATCGGGCGGGGCGCCGAGGTGTCGACGGTGCTCGCGCTGCCGAGCCTGACCACCGTCGGCGAGGGCGCGTTCCTGGCCGACGACACGCTGACCGCGCCGTACGAGCTGGGCGGCGGCTGGCTGCGGATCGGGCGCGCGGAGATCGGGCGGCGGGCCTTCCTGGGGAACTCCGGGATGACCGCGCCGGGCCGGTCCGTGCCGGACGGCGGGCTGGTGGGGGTGCTGTCGGCGACCCCGAAGAAGGCGAAGAAGGGCAGCTCCTACCTGGGGCTGCCGCCGGTGAAGCTGCCGCGCAGCGCGAGCGACGGCGACCAGAGCCGTACGTACGACCCGCCGGCCCGGCTGCTGTGGGCGCGGGGTCTGGTGGAGCTGTGCCGGATCGTGCCGGTGCTGTGCTCGGCGGCGCTGGCCGTGCTGACGGTGGCGGCGCTGTGCCTGCTGGGCGGCTGGGCTCCGCTGCTGTCCGGGCTGATGCTGCTCGCGGCGGGTGCGGCGGCCGGGCTCGTGTCGGTCGTCGCGAAGTGGCTGCTCGTGGGCCGGCACCGCAGCGGGGAGCACCCGCTGTGGAGCGGCTTCGTGTGGCGTAACGAGCTGGCGGACACCTTCGTCGAGGTGGTGGCCGTGCCGTGGCTGGCCGGTTCGGTGCCGGGTACGCCGGTGATGACGGCGTGGCTGCGCGGGCTGGGCGCTCGGATCGGGCGCGGTGTGTGGGTGGAGAGCTACTGGCTGCCCGAGTCCGACCTGGTGACCCTGGAGGACGCGGCCACCGTGAACCGTGGCTGTGTGCTGCAGACGCACCTCTTCCACGACCGGATCTTGCGGACGGATACTGTGGTCCTCCGTGAGGGCGCGACGCTGGGCCCTGGCGGGATCGTGCTGCCCGGCAGCACGGTCGGGGCCCGTACGACGCTGGGTCCCGCGTCGCTCGTCATGGCCGCGGAGTCCGTTCCGGACGGCACCCGCTGGCTCGGCAACCCGATCGAGGCATGGCGTCCCTGAACGCGGGCCACTCGGGACCGGTGAGCGAGGTACCGGCACGGAGTGGCAGCGCGGCGCAGGGAGCGGAAACAGCGGTGGCGGTTCAGCAGTCGGCGGGGCAGGACCCGTACTTCCCGGACAACGGTGACTTCCGGTACCGGGTGCACCGCTACGAGCTCACGCTGGACTACCGCCCGGGTCCGAACCGGCTGTCGGGCACGGCCCGTATCAACGCCATCGCGGGGCGTTCGCCGCTCACCGAGTTCCAGCTGAACCTGGCCGACTTCCGGGTGGGCCGGGTCCGGGTGGACGGCCGCCAGCCGCACTACACGCGCCGGGCCGGCCGGCTGCGTGTGCGTCCCGCGAAGCCGGTCCGTGCCGGGGCCGCGTTCACGGTCGAGGTGCAGTGGTCGGGCAACCCCAAGCCGGTCACCAGCCCCTGGGGCGGGATCGGCTGGGAGGAGCTGGAGGACGGGGCGCTGGTGGCGAGCCAGCCGGTGGGCGCGCCGTCCTGGTACCCGTGCAACGACCGGCCCTCCGACAAGGCGTCGTACCAGATCTCGATCACCACGCCGTCGGCGTACGCGGTGGTCGCGGGCGGGCGTCTGCTGACCCGTACGACGAAGGCCTCGACGACCACGTGGGTGTACGAGCAGTCCGCGCCCACGTCCAGTTATCTCGTCGGGCTGGCGATGGGCAAGTACCAGACGGTGCTGCTCGGCGACCCGGGCCCGGGGGGCGTCCCGCAGCACGGGCACATACCGGCGCAGCTGCTGCCCCACTTCTCCCGGGACTTCGCCCGCCAGCCCGCGATGATGGAGCTGTTCGAGGAGCTGTTCGGCCCGTATCCCTTCGACGAGTACGCCGTGGTGGTCACGGAGGAGGAGCTCGATGTGCCCGTCGAGGCACAGGGGTTGTCGCTGTTCGGCGCCAACCACGTGGACGGGGCGCGGGGTTCGGAGCGGCTGGTGGCGCACGAGCTGGCGCACCAGTGGTTCGGCAACAGCGTGTCCATCGCCGACTGGCGGCACATCTGGCTGAACGAGGGCTTCGCCAAGTACGCGGAGTGGCTGTGGTCGGAGCGTTCGGGCGGCCGCAGCGCCCACCAACACGCCTCTTCCGCACACCGGTTGCTGTCCTCACTGCCGCAGGACCTGCGGCTCGCCGACCCGGGGCGCAAGCTGATGTTCGATGACCGGCTCTACGAGCGCGGCGGCCTCGCCGTGCACGCGGTGCGCTGTGCGCTGGGTGACGAGGCGTTCTTCCGGATGCTGCGCGAGTGGACGCGGCTGCACCGCGGCGGTTCCGCGTCGACGGCGGTATTCACCGCACACGCCGCGCGGTTCGCGGACGAGCCGCTGCACGATCTGTTCACCGCCTGGCTGCACGAGACCCGGCTGCCGCCGCTGCCCCGGCCCGACGCACGGGTCGCCGTCTGAGATGTGCTGAAGGGTGCTGACGGGTGCTGAAGGGTGCTGACGGGTGCTGACGGGTGCTGCGACAATGGCGTCCATGACCTCGCGTTTCTGCCCGTGCGGGCTGTCCGAGCCGTACGAGAAGTGCTGCGGCCGCTATCACGCCGGTGCCGCCGCGCCGAGTGCGGAGGCGTTGATGCGGTCGCGGTACAGCGCGTTCGTGAAGGGTGACGCGGGTTACCTGCTGCGCACCTGGCATCCGCGGACGCGGCCCGCGCGGCTGGACCTCGATCCGGGGATGAGGTGGACGGCCCTGGAGGTGCTGGACACCGCGGACGGGTCGGCCTTCCACTCCACCGGGACGGTGACGTTCCGGGCCTCCTACCGGGGCGGTTCGCTGCACGAGCGGAGCCGGTTCGAGCGGGTGGACGGGGCGTGGGTGTACGTCGACGGGGAATTCCCGGATGACTGAGCGCGACCGGTGCGACGACGGCCGCGACTGGTACGACGGCCGCGACTGGTACGACGACGCTGACCACCGCGACGCGGTCCGGCGGGCCCAACGCGCGACGCGGTTCGGCTGGGCGGCGATCGCCGGCGTCTCAGGGCTGCTCGGCTGCGCGGTGATCGCCGACGTCGTCGCCTTCTTGGGCGCGGTCGTCGCCTGCGCGTATGTCGTGATCGTGGTGGCCGCGCATCACTCCTGAGAAATGCGCGGCAGGCACCGGATCAGGGCGCCAGGATGTCCAGTTCGTGGAGGGCGCCCACGGTGATCTCCCTGGTCAGCTGTTCGGCACGGGTCGCGTCGCCGGCGCGGATCGCTTCGGCGAGCTGGACGTGGAGGGTGACGGCGGCCGGGTCGGGGTCCTCGAACATCACCTCGTGGTGGGTGCGGCCCGTGAGGACCTCGGTGACGACGTCGCCGAGGCGGGCGAACATCTCGTTGCCGGAGGCGGTGAGGATCACCCGGTGGAAGGCGACGTCGTGGACGAGGTACCCCTTGAGCCGCCGGCCGCGTGAGTTGGCCACCATGCCGAGGGCGCACTCGGTGAGCTCGGCGCACTGCTCGGCCGTGGCGTTCTTCGCGGCGAGGGCCGCCGCCACCGGTTCGACCGCGGAACGCAGGACGGTCAGCGAGCGCAGCTGGTGCGGGCGGTCGGCGCCCGCCAGGCGCCAGCGGATGACCTGCGGGTCGTAGACGTTCCACTCGGCCTTGGGCCGGACCGTCACGCCCACCCGGCGGCGGGACTCGACCAGATGCATGGACTCCAGCACGCGCACCGCCTCGCGCATCACGGACCGTGACACATCGAAGCTCTGCGCGAGTTCGTCCGTGCGCAGAACGCTGCCCGGAGGGTACTCGCCCGCGGTGATGGCGGGACCGAGGGTGTCCAGTACATGGCCGTGCAGCCCCCGGCCCGGTGTGCTCATGCACTCAGCGTACGCGGTGGATCACTGGGCCAAAAAGTCAGACTTATTTGTCACAGACTCTTGAATTAGTCGTACCTAATCGGTTTCAGTGTCGTCGGCGTCCGTGAAGGCGCCAGATGTCGACGAAGACAGCGAGGCAGAGATGCGTACCCCCCACGTCGTCGTGGTGATGGGCGTCGCCGGCACGGGCAAGACCACGATCGGTCCGCTGCTCGCCGCCCGGTTCGGCGTTCCCTACGCCGAGGCCGACGACTTCCACCCGCAGGCCAACATCGACAAGATGGTGGCCGGCATCCCGCTCGGCGACGCCGACAGGTGGCCGTGGCTCGACGCCATCGGCGCGTGGGCGCACGGGCGGGCCGGGCTCGGCGGGGTGGTCAGCTGTTCGGCGCTGAAGCGGTCGTACCGTGACCGGCTCAGGGCGGCGGCTCCCGGCATCGTGTTCGTGCACCTGGCGGGCGAACGGTCGCTGATCGAGGATCGTATGACGCACCGTCAGGGCCATTTCATGCCCACCGCGCTGCTCGACTCGCAGTTCGCCACCCTCGAACCCCTCCAGGCGGACGAGGCGGGCGTCGTCGTCGACGTCTCCGGCGGTCCGGAGGCCATCACCGAACGGGCCGTGGCGGCGCTCGACGAGCTCCCCGATCCGGCCGCCCGGTAACCCGGCCACCCGCCACCTCCTCACACCCCCACACCCCCACACCCCTCCCCCGTCCCCCGTCCCCCGTAACCGCAAGGGAAACCGTGACCAGACTCAGTGTCGAGATGCTGGCAGCGGACGCGCCTGCGCCGATCACCTCGGCCGGCCACGCACAGCTGGGCATCGCCGTCCTGGTGGGCATCGCCGTCATCGTCCTGCTCATCACCGAGTTCAAGCTCCATGCCTTCCTGGCGCTGACCATCGGGTCGCTGACGCTGGGGGCCGTCGCCGGGGCGCCCCTGGACAAGGCCATCCTCAGTTTCACCACCGGCCTGGGCACCACGGTGGCCGGTGTCGGTGTCCTGATCGCGCTCGGCGCGATACTCGGCAAGCTGCTCGCCGACTCCGGCGGCGCGGACCAGATCGTCGACACGGTCCTCGCCAAGGCGGGCGGCCGGGCGATGCCGTGGGCGATGGTGCTGATCGCCTCGGTGATCGGCCTGCCGCTGTTCTTCGAGGTCGGCATCGTGCTGCTGATCCCGGTGGTGCTGATGGTCGCCAAGCGCGGCAACTACTCACTGATGCGGATCGGCATCCCGGCGCTGGCCGGCCTGTCCGTGATGCACGGGCTGGTGCCGCCGCACCCCGGCCCGCTGGTCGCGATCGACGCGGTCAAGGCCAATCTCGGTGTGACGCTGGCGCTGGGCATCCTCGTCGCGATCCCCACGGTGATCATCGCCGGCCCGCTGTTCTCCAAGGTCGCCGCCCGCTGGGTGGACGTGCCGGTTCCGGACCGGATGCTGCCGCCGCGCGCCTCCGAGGAGCTGGAGAAGCGTCCCGGCTTCGGGCCCACGCTGGCCACCGTGCTGCTGCCGGTCGTCCTCATGCTCGTCAAGGCGCTGGTCGACCTCGTCGTGGACGACCCCGCGAACACCACCCAGCGGGTCTTCGACGTCGTCGGCTCCCCGCTGATCGCCCTGCTCGCGGCCGTCCTCGTCGGCATGTTCACGCTCGGCCGGCCGGCCGGGTTCTCCAGGGAGCGGATCTCGCAGACCGTCGAGAAGGGTCTGATGCCGATCGCGGGCATCCTGCTCATCGTCGGTGCGGGCGGTGGCTTCAAGCAGACCCTGATCGACTGCGGTGTGGGTCAGATGATCCTGGACATCTCCAAGGACTGGTCGATCCCGGCGCTGCTGCTGGCCTGGCTGATCGCGGTGGCGATCCGGCTTGCGACCGGTTCGGCGACGGTGGCGACCGTCTCGGCGGCCGGCCTGGTCGCCCCGCTGGCGGCCGACATGTCGACCACGCACACCGCGCTGCTCGTCCTCGCCATCGGCGCCGGCTCGCTGTTCTTCAGCCATGTCAACGACGCCGGGTTCTGGCTGGTCAAGGAGTACTTCGGGCTGAGCGTCGGGCAGACCGTCAAGACCTGGTCGGTCATGGAGACCATCATCTCCGTGGTCGCCGGCGGACTGGTCCTGCTGTTGTCCCTCGTGATCTAGGAGTACGGCGATGACGGCTCACCCCCTCTTCGACATCGGCGGCCGCACGGCCCTGGTCACCGGCTCCAGCCGGGGCATCGGACTCGCCCTCGCCCGCGGGCTGGTCGAGGCCGGGTGCACGGTGGTCCTCAACGGACGGGACACCGACCGGCTCGCCGAGGCCGCAGCCGCACTGCCCGGCGACCGGGTGCACACGGCCGCGTTCGACGTGACCGACGGCCCGTCGGTGGCCGCCGGAATCGCCGAGGCCGAGGAGCGGGTGGGCCCGCTGGACATCCTGGTCAACAACGCGGGCATGCAACTGCGCGCGCCCCTGCTGGAGTTCACCGACTCCGACTGGCACCGCATCCTGGACACCAACCTCACCAGCGCGTTCCTGGTGGGCCGGGAAGCGGCCCGGCGGATGACGGCCCGCGGCCACGGCAAGATCATCAACATCTGCTCGCTGCAGAGCGAGGTCGCCCGCCCCGGCATCGCGCCGTACGCGGCGACCAAGGGGGCGCTGAAGATGCTCACCAAGGGCATGTGCGCCGACTGGGGACCGCACGGCGTCCAGGTCAACGGCCTCGGCCCCGGCTACATCGAGACCGAGCTGACCGGGCCCCTCGTCGAGGACGAGGAGTTCAGCGCCTGGGTGCGGCGGCGCACCCCGGCCGGCCGGTGGGGCCGTACCGAGGACCTGGTGGGCGGGGTGCTGTTCCTCGCCTCCCCCGCGGCGGACTTCGTCAGCGGGCAGGTGCTGTACGTCGACGGCGGAATGACGAGCGTGCTGTGAACCCCGGGGAGGAACTCGGCACGGCCGCCGCGGCCTTCCGTCAGGGCCGCCACAGCGGATGTTCGCGCTCCGCCCACTCCCGGCTCACCGAACCGGTGCGCAGGCCGCGGCGGGCCTCGGGGTCGGCCAGGGCCATCCCGATGTGACCACCGAGGACGACGCCGATGGTCAGGGCCAGCCAGTCGTGCACGAAGGTGGCGCTGGTGCGCCACATCAGCGGGGTGAGGTGGGTGAACCACATCATCAGGCCGGTGCCGAGCATCACCAGCGTCGCCCCGGCGATCCAGGCGGCGTAGACCTTCTGCCCGGCGTTGAACTTGGCCGCCGGGCGGGCTACGGGCCGCCGGTCGCGGCGCAGCGCGGCGCGCAGCCAGAGCCGGTCGTGCGGGCCGAACCGGTTGAGGAAGCCGAGGTCGGCGCGGAAGGCGCGGGAGGCGAGGCCGAGCAGGACCGGTGCGGGCAGGGCGAGGCCGGCGCACTCGTGGATGCGTACGACCAGTTCGCGACGGCCGACGAGAATGGCGAGCTGGGGGATGTAGAGGCAGGCCGCGGTGGCGACGCACACGCCCATCAGCACGGCCGTCGTCCGGTGCACCCACCGTTCGGCCCGGCTGAAGCGGTGGATCCGCGCGCTCGGCGGGGCGGGGGTCTCAGCTCGTAGGCTCATCTGTCCGTCCGTTCGAGCGGCCCACCCAGGCGTCGACGTCATAGCCCAGCCTCTCCCAGTAGCCCTCCTGGACGCGGTCCGTGACGGTGATGCCGGAGAGCCACTTGGCGGACTTGTAGAAGTACATGGGCGCCACGTACAGGCGGACCGGGCCGCCGTGGTCGTGGCCGATGTCCTTGTCCTGCATGCGCAGGGCGACCAGGATGTCGGGGCGGCGGGCCTGGTCCAGGGTGAGGCTCTCGGTGTACGTGCCGTCGAAGCAGGTGAAGCGGATCGCCTTCGCGCCCTCGCGCACGCCTGCCGTGTCCAGCAGGTGCGCGAGGCGGACGCCCTGGAAGGGGGTGCCCGGGACGCGCCAGCCGGTGACGCACTGCACGTCCTTGACCAGCCGGGTCTGCGGCTGGGCGCGCAGGTCGGCCAGGGTGTAGGTGCGGGGATGGTCGACGAGGCCGTCGATCTTGAGCCGGTAGTCCGCGGGGCCCTTGTGCGGGACGGAGGCGGCCACCGAGTAGTAGCGGAAGCCGCCGCCGTTCGGCAGGAGGCCGGTCAGGCCCGTCGGGTCCTTGCCGGAGACCGTGCCGAGGAAGGACTCCATGCCACGCTGAAGGGCGGGCGCGGCGACCACGCCCAGGGCGCCCAGGCCGAGAGTGCCGAGGAAGACGCGGCGGCCGATGGGGCGGCCCTCGTCCTCGGGTTGTTCGGACTCGGGTTGTTCGGGGTTCACCTTTTCATTCGAGCACTCTTGCGGCCCGGCGGGCCAGTGATCACGGATTCCCGTCAGGATTCCGTAATCACTTCTCATGTCCGTCTCATGGAGAGGCGTCTGTCCGTCGCATGGCGAGGCGTCGGACGCGGGCCGGGTCAGCTGCCGAGGACCCGGCCGCGGGCCGTGCGGAAGGCGGTGCACGGGTCGTGGTGCGGGTACGACCAGGGGGCCTCGGTGGCGTGCCGGCCGATGCGCCGGAACAGGGCGGCGGCCTCGGCGGTCCGCTCCTGGCAGGCCATGGCGTGGGCGAGGAAGTTCAGGTCGACGTGCCGGCGCGGGTGGTCGTCGTGCTCCCACTCCAGCCACCAGTCGAACGCGGCCCGGGTCGCCTGCCGGGCGCGGCTCCCCGTCCAGTGGGCGGAGCCGGCCGGGTCGGCGGGCTCGAAGCCGGCCGTGGCCAGTACGCGGTAGCGCTCGGCGCGGGCGATGACGGGCAGGAGGGCGAGCGGGGAGTCGGCGGGGGCCCGGGCGGCTGTCCGGTCGGCGAAGTCGTACACCTCGTGCAGCGGGTCCGGGCCGCGGCCGGCGTCACGCTCGGCGAGCCGGGCGACCATCAAGTGGTGGGCGTGGTGGTGCTCGGGGTGCCGGTCGCGCACCTCGCCGAAGATCCGGGCCACCGTGTCGTCGTTGCCGGCGGCCCGCTCGAGTAAGAGCAGGCCGAGCCACGGGGTGGGGTCGGCGGGCGCCAGCGCGGCCGCGGCACGGCAGGCGTCCCGGGCCGGGCCGCGCCCCTCCTTCCCACGCCGGGCACGATGGACGAAGGCCAGGGCGAGGAGCGCGGCGGCGTCGGCGGACCGGGGCTCGGCGCCCAGCCAGTCGCGGGCCCAGGCGGCGGCGTACGGGTGCTGAGCGAGGACGGCGATACGGTGTCCCCGCCGGTCCCAGTCGTCCCCGGTGCGCTGCAGAAGCGCGCGGGCGGCCTGCCGACGGCCCTGCGCCAGCGCTGCGCGGGCGGCGACCAGTTCGGCGTCGTCGTGGGCGGGATCGAAGGCGGGGACGGTGCTTCGGTCAGGCACCGGGGCGGACTCCGCCGCGCTCCTCGACCCGCCGCCCGACACGCCACCGCCCACGGGTACGTCACCGAAGTCCCACCCGCCGCCGACCTCCGGCACGGCCCCGGCGCCCAACCCGCCCCACCTGGCCGCGTTCCCGACGCGCCGTCCGCCACCGGCCGCAGCCCCGGGCCCGCGGCCCAACTCACCGTCGACCGCCGGCACAGGCGCGGCGCCCGGCTCGCTGCCAGGCACAGGCTCGGCCGCGTCGGCCGTCCCCGCCCCGGACGCGGCGGTGCCCGCCGTGCGGGACACCGGAACAGGCGCGCCCCCGCAGGGAATCCCCGGCGCGGGAACGGGCGGGTCGGGCGCGGGATCGGGCCGGTCGGCCGACCGCGTGTCGGTGGTGGCCCGGGGGGTGCGGGAGCGGCTTGGGGACAGCGGGGGGCCTTCCTCGGGGGCGGGGCTGGGTGTCGGCGTCCGGGCGGGTGGCGGGCCGGTATCGGCCGATCACGCACAGCAAACCCTCAGCCAACAGTTTCCGTCAAGCGAAGGCGAGGTGTTATACGCGTCAACCACCTTTCCCCATGGGCCAGTTGTGATCCACTCGGCCCCGCGAGCGCCCCCGGGGACACCGCGTCGCAGGTCACCCTGTGGTGTGTGCCATGGCGCCACCGGCCCGGCCAACGGACCATGGCAGTACGGTCCGCCGCCGCCCACGCGTCCCCCCGGGCAGCGTGACCGAGTCAACTGCCCAGTTCCGGGTACTCCCAGGGGCAACGCCGACCCGGGAGCGCTACAGTCGGCCACTACGCACTCCGTGGCCCGGCCGGATGATCGAGGTACGCAGCGTGTCGGTTCTGGTTCTGATTCTCGCCGTGAGCGCGGCCTGTTGTCTGGGCTTCGGGTTCGTGCTCCAGCAGGCCGCCGCCCAGAAGGCACCGCTCGGCGACTTCCTGTCGTTCCGGCTGCTGCTCGACCTGATGAGAGTGCCCAGTTGGCTGGGCGGCATAGGCCTGATGGTGGCCGGCATGGTCCTGGGCGCGATCGCCCTGGGCCAGGGCGAGATCTCCCTGGTGGAACCACTGCTCGCCACGAACCTGCTGTTCGCCCTCGCCCTGTCCCGGTACCGGACCCGGCAGGTCCTCGGCCACCAGGGCTGGGCCGGGCTCGCGCTCCTCGCGGGCGGCGTGACCGCGTTCATCGTGGCCGGGCAGCCGCGCGGCGGGACCGCCGTCGCCGACCCGTTCCGGCACTGGCTGATCATCGGCGCCATGGTCGGCGTCGCCCTGGTGCTCACGACGTACGCCAAACGTTCGAGACTGAGCTGGGGCCCGGTCCTGCTGGCCTGCGCGGCCGGGCTTCTGTACGGCGTGCAGGACGCGCTGACCCGGGTCAGCGGGGAGCGTTTCTCCGAGGGCGGGCTCGCCGAGGTGTTCACCGGCTGGCAGCCGTACGGGGTGGTCGCGCTCGGCGTGACCGGGCTGCTCCTCGTGCAGAGCGCGTTCGAGACCGCCCCGCTGCGTATGTCGCTGCCCGCGCTCACCGCGACCCAGCCGCTGGCCGGGATCCTGTGCGGGGTGGGCTTCCTCGGCGACCGGCTGCGCACCGACACCGGCGCGCTGGCCTGGGAGGCGGCGGGCCTCGCGGCGATCGTCACGGGGATCATGCTGCTGGGGCTGCACCCGGCGATGCCGCGCGGTACGGCGGAGCAGGAGCGGGCGCGGGACCTCCAGCCGCACTGACCCGGCCCGGCTCCCCGGCGGGGCCGCCCTGCTTTGATGGGGCCATGAGCGCTGCTGACGAGATCCTCGACATCGTCGACGAGAACGACCAGGTCATCGGGCGGTCCCCGCGTGGGGAGGCGTACGCGCGCGGACTGCGCCACCGATGCGTGTTCATCCAGGCCCGGGACGGTGCCGGCCGGCTCTTCGTGCACCGGCGTACGCCCACCAAGCTGGTGTTCCCCTCCCTGCATGACATGTTCGTCGGGGGCGTCGTCGGGGCGGGCGAGTCCTACGACGACGCGGCGCTGCGGGAGGCGGAGGAGGAGCTGGGGGTGAGCGGGCTGCCCCGGCCGGCGTTCCTGTTCAAGTTCCTCTACGACAACGGTGCCGGGCAGAGCTGGTGGTCGGCGGTGTACGAGGTCCGTTGCGAGACGCCGGTGCGGCCGCAGGTGGAGGAGGTGGCCTGGTACGACTTCCTGCCCGAGGAGGAGGTGGAGCGGCGGCTCGGCGCGTGGGCGTGGGTGCCGGACGGGCTGGCGGCGTACGAGCGGCTGAGGGCGTTCCGGGCGGCCCCGTGACGCCCCGGTAGGGTCGGCCGTGTGATCGAGTTCGTACGGAACGTCCGGTTGTGGTTCGCGCCGGAGCGGGTGCGGGAGGAGGGCAGTACGCCCGACTACCGGTTCTCGCTGGCGAACGAGCGCACCTTCCTGGCCTGGCTGCGGACCGCGCTGGCGCTGATCGGCGGCGGGTTCGCGGTGGACCAGTTCCTGCCCGAGCTGCGCTGGGGCTGGCGCGTCGGGCTGGCGCTGGCCCTGCTCGCGGCGGGTGTGCTGTGCTCGCTCAGGGCGGTGAACCACTGGGTGCGCTGCGAGCGGGCCATGCGCCGGGGCGAGGACTTGCCCGCCTCCCGGTTCCCCGCCGTGCTGAGCCTGGTCGTCGCGGTGGTCGCCATCGCCATGGTCGTGGTCGTGCTGGCCGGGTGGGCCGGGTGACGACCGATCGGGACCCCGGCCGTGACCCCGGCCGTGATCCAGGGCTGCAGCCGGAGCGGACCCGGCTCGCCTGGCGGCGCACCACGCTGTCGTACGCGGTCGCCTCCGTGCTCGCGCTGCGGGCCGCGCTGCACGGCGGGGTATCGGCCACCGGGATCGTGGCCTGCGCCCTGTGCGGCGGCCTCTGGGTGGGCTTCCTGCTGGTCGCCCACCACCGCATCCGCGCGCTCGCGAGCCCGGCCGAGCGGATCGCCGCGCTCGCCCCGCGCCACGCCCTGGCGGCGGTGCTGTGCACGGTGGCGATGGCGGTGTGCGCCGCCGCGCTCGTCGTGTAGGGCCGGTGGGCCCTTAAGGGGTCCTTGCACTATGCCCGCCCGGGTCACGCGGCCTGGCACCGCACCTCGCCGCGTTGCCGGAAAGCCCTAGTAGCTCCGCTACGAGGGCTTTCCGGCGCCTTGCGATGCACGGCACCAGACCACGCGACCTGATCGGGCGCTCATAGTGCAAGGACCCCTAAGTCCGCTACTGCCCGGAATCCGCTTCCGTCTCCTTCGACCAATCCACGGTCACCACGATCTTGCCCCGGGTCCGGCCCTCCTGGTTCGCCCGGTGCGCGTCCGCCGCCCGCTCCAGCGGGAAGGTCTCGGACACATGCACCGACACCGCACCCTGTTCGGCGAGCTCGGACAGGCGGCCCAGGTCCTCCGCGTCCGGGCGTACGAAGCAGTAGCGGCCGCCGGAGCCGACCACGTCCGGGTCGGCGATCGACGCCAGCCGGCCCTCGGGGGCGAGCAGGTTCACAGAGGCCTTGAGCGCGTCGCCGCCGACGGTGTCGAAGACCGCGTCCACCCCCTCCGGGGCGAGGCCTCGCACCCGCTCGGCCAGGCCGTCTCCGTACGTCACCGGTTCGCCGCCCAGGCCGCGCACGAAGTCGTGGTTGCGCTCGCTCGCCGTACCGATGGCCCGGGCCCCGAAGTGGGCGGCGAGCTGGACGGCGATCGATCCGACCCCGCCGGCCGCCGCGTGCACCAGAACGGTCTCGCCCCGCTTGACCTCCAGCGTCTTGACCAGCACCTGGTAGGCGGTGAGTCCGGCCAGCGGCAGCCCGGCCGCCTCCTCGTGGGTGAGGTTGCGCGGCTTGCGGGCCAGGGTGCGCACGGGGGCGGCCACGTACTCGGCGAAGGTGCCCCGGGACAGGAAGTCCTCGCGGACGTAGCCGATGACCTCGTCGCCGACGGCGAACTCGGTGACGGCCGCCCCCGGTCGCACGACGACGCCGGAGACGTCCCAGCCGGGGACGACCGGGAAGACGGCGTCCAGGAGGCCGTCCAGATAGCCCTCGCGGCACTTCCAGTCGACGGGGTTGACGGCCGCCGCGCGCACCTTCACCAGCACCGAGTCGGGGCCGACCTTGGGATCGCGCAGCTCGCCGTACTCGAGGACCTCTGCTCCGCCGTAGCGGCTGTAGTGGATGCCCTTCATGTCACCGACCCTCCGGGGTACGCGGACGCCACGCAAGCGGGATGACCCGATATGAGTCGTTTACGTGGCAGCCTGTGGTGTCGCCGCCGCCGTCAGTGTCGTCACTGTCACTGTCACCGGCGTCGTCGACGTTCACGTCCCCGTACCCCCCGAAGGTGAGCGCCATGACCGTCCTTCACCAGGAACACACCCTCCACGGCACACACGCCCACGGCCCGGGCTGCGGTCACACGGCGGTGCCGCACGGCGACCACACCGACTACGCGCACGACGGGCACCTGCACCGCGAGCACGAGAGCCACTGGGACGAGTGCGAACCCGCCGGGCACGTCACCCACGAGGGACACGACCACCGGCACGGCGCGGGCTGCGGGCACGCGCGCGTACGGCACGGCGACCACGTCGACTACGTGCACGACGGCCACCGCCACGCCGAGCACGACGGCCACTGGGACGACCACTGACCGGCCGGCAGGCAGCGGCCGACGGCTCCCCGGCAAGCGCCCGGGGAGCCGTCGGCCTATCGTGGCACCGATCACGTTTGGTCCTCCTACTGGACGACATACCGACCGGTCGGCATCATGAGTCGTATCCTGTTCACCGTTCGTAGGAGCGACGTATGAGCCCCGACCATCCGCCCGGACTCGATCTCGACCGGCTGCGCGGCCTGCTCGACCGGGAACGGCCCGGACTGGTGACCGGCCCGCTGACGGGCCGGCTGATCGAGGGCGGACGGTCGAACCTCACCTACGCGGTCTCCGACGGGACCTCCCGGTGGGTCGTACGCCGGCCCCCGCTCGGCCATGTACTGGCCACCGCGCACGACATGAAGCGCGAGCACCGCGTGATCAGCGCGCTGCACCCGACGAACGTACCGGTGCCGAGCCCGGTGCTGCTGTGCGAGGACGAGGACGTACTCGGGTCCCCGTTCTACGTGATGGAGTTCGTCGAGGGCACCCCCTACCGCACCGCGGACCAGCTCGCCCCGCTGGGCGAGGAGCGTACCCGGAACGCCGTGCTGTCCCTCGTCGACACCCTGGTGGAGCTGCACGCGGTGGACCCCGCCGAGGTGGGCCTGGCGGACTTCGGCCGGCCCGAGGGCTTCCTGGACCGGCAACTGCGCCGCTGGGGCAAGCAGCTGGACGCCTCGCGCAACCGCGAACTGGCCGGCATCGACGAGCTGCACGCCACTCTCGGCCGGCGGCTGCCGGACTCCCCCGCGCCCACCGTCGTGCACGGCGACTACCGCCTCGACAACGTCCTGATCGGCGCCGACGACCAGATCAAGGCGATCCTCGACTGGGAGATGTCCACCCTCGGCGACCCGCTCACCGACCTGGGCCTGCTGGTGATGTACAGCCAGCCGCTGGGCATGCCCGAGTCGCCGGTCTCCACCACCGCCGAGGCTCCCGGGCACCCGTCCCCGGCCGAGCTGATCGAGCGGTACGCCGCGCGTTCGGGCCGGGACGTCTCGGCCGTCTCCTGGTACACGGCGTTCGCCTGGTTCAAGCTGGCCGTGATCCTGGAGGGCATCCACTACCGGTACACACTGGGCCAGACGGTCGGGCGCGGCTTCGACCGGATCGGCGAGCTCGTCCCCGTCTTCATCCACCACGGACTGACCACTCTTCAGGAAGGCTGACCGGCATGGACTTCGCGTTCGACGCGCGCACGGAGGAACTGCGCGCCAAGCTCCTCGCCTTCATGGACGAGTACGTCTACCCGGCCGAGCCGGTCGCCGAGGAGCAGCGGGCCGCGCTGGCCTCGCCGTGGGACACCCCGGCCGTGGTCGGGGAGCTCAAGGCGGAGGCCCGCAGGCAGGGCCTGTGGAACCTCTTCCTGCCCGACGCCGAGTACGGGGCGGGGCTGACGAACCTCCAGTACGCGCCGCTCGCCGAGATCACCGGCCGCTCCCCGCACCTCGCGCCGACCGCGACGAACTGCGCGGCGCCGGACACCGGGAACATGGAGGTGCTCTCGCAGTTCGGCGACGAGCAGCAGAAGAAGCAGTGGCTGGAGCCGCTGCTCGCCGGTGAGATCCGCTCGGCGTTCGCGATGACCGAGCCGGAGGTGGCCTCCTCGGACGCCACCAACATCACCACGCTCATCGAGCGAGCCTCCAACGGTGCGGACGAGTATGTCATCACCGGCCGCAAGTGGTACATCTCCGGGGCGATGAACCCGGACTGCAAGATCTTCATCGTGATGGGCAAGACCGACCCGGACGGGCCGGACATCCGCCGCCAGCAGTCCATGGTGCTGGTCCCGCGCGACACGCCTGGTGTCACGGTCAAGCGGGCCATGCAGGTGTTCGGCTACGAGGACCACTCCCACGGCGGCCACGCCGAGGTGATCTTCGACCACGCGCGCGTGCCGGTGTCCAACCTGATCGGCGAGGAGGGCGGCGGCTTCGCCATCGCGCAGGCCCGGCTCGGTCCCGGCCGTATCCACCACTGCATGCGGCTGATCGGCATGGCGGAGCGGGCGATCGAGCTGATGTGCAGGCGGGCCGTCTCCCGCACGGCCTTCGGCAAGGCGCTCGCCCAGCAGGGCGTGGTCCACAACTGGATCGCCGACGCCCGGGTGACGGTCGAGCAGCTGCGGCTGCTGGTGCTCAAGACGGCCTGGCTGATGGACACGGTCGGCAACAAGGGCGCCCACGCGGAGATCCAGGCCATCAAGATCGCCACGCCCCGTGCGGTCGTGGACATCATCGACCGTGCGATCCAGCTGCACGGCGCGGGCGGTGTGAGCCAGGACTTCCCGCTCGCCGAGCTGTACGCGAGCGCCCGCACCCTGATGATCGCGGACGGCCCCGACGAGGTGCACCAGCGGTCGCTGGCGCGGCGGGAACTGAAGAAGTACCTGTAAGGCACCAGGCATGGGTAAGGGGCGGTCGCCAGGGCGGCCGCCCCTTACCAGTGCGCTGCTAGGGGCGCAGCGCCCGCAGCAGCAGGTCGGCGAGGTGGTCGGCGACCTCCTGGGGGCTGAGCGGCCCGTCGGGGCGGTACCACGTCGACAGGTGGTGGACGGAACCGAAGTGGTAGTCCACCACGAGGTCGGCCGGGGTGGCCGTGGAGAAGACGCCCTCCCGCTGCCCCTCCTCGATCAGCGCACGGAAGCGTTCGTGGTAGCGCCGGCGCTCGGCGCGCACCTGCTTGTTCTTCTCCGGGCTCAGGTGGTGCATGGAGCGGAAGAAGATCATCGCGTCGTCGAGGTTCTCGATGGTGGTGACCACCACGTCGGCCGCCGCCCCCCGCAGCCGCTTCTCGATGGGCTCGTCGGCGTTCGCGAAGGCGTCGAGGCGCTCCTGCTGGATGCGCAGCACGCGCGAGTACACCTCGTGCAGGAGGTCGTCCTTGGAGCCGAAGTAGTGGTACAGCGCCCCCTTGGTGACGCCGGCCGCCTCCACGATCTCCTGCACCGAGGTGCGGTCATAGCCGTGCTCGGCGAAGAGCCGGGTGGCGGCGGCGAGCAACCGCTGGGGGACGGGGGTGCCGTCTGAGTCCGTCGTCCTGGGCACTGCCGCCACCTGCCTTTCTGTAGTTCTACTGACTGTCGTGCGCGCGGGAGCGCAGTTCCCGACGCAGGATCTTGCCAGTTGCCGTCTTGGGCAGGTCGGGCAGGATCTCCACCTGGCGCGGGTATTTGTAGGCCGCCAGTCTCTCCTTGCAGTAGGCGGCCAGTGCGTCCGGGTCCGCCTCCGCGCCGGGACGGAGGCTGATGTACGCCTTGACGGTTTCGCCACGATAGCCGTCCGGCACCCCGACCACGGCCGCCTCGCGCACTCCGGGGTGGGTGTAGAGGACGTCCTCGACCTCGCGGGGCCACACCTTGAAGCCGGACGCGTTGATCATGTCCTTCTTGCGGTCGACGACGTACAGCCAGCCCTGCTCGTCCATGAAGCCGATGTCGCCGGTGCGCAGTTCGCCGCCGGGGAAGGTCTCGGCGGTGGCGTCGGGCCGGCGCCAGTAGCCGGGTACGACCTGCGGGCCGCGTACGACGATCTCGCCCTGCTCGCCGAAGGGCACCTCCGCGCCCTGGTCGTCGACGATGCGTACGACCGTGTCGGGGCCGGGCACGCCGACCGCCAGCGTCCCGGAGACCGGGTCGACGGGTGCTTCCCGGCCGGGCGGCACGCTCGCACAGGGCGCGGTGCACTCCGTCAGCCCGTAGCCGTTGCGGATGTAAGGCCCGAAGCCCGCCCGGAACTTCTCCACCAGCGCGGGCGGCAGGGGCGCGCCGCCCGAGGAGATGACGCGGAAGGAGGAGAAGTGGTCCGGGGTGACGGCCGGCTGGGCGGTCAGCGCCATGAAGGCGGTCGAGGGGCCGACCGTGTAGTGCGGCCGGTGCTCGGCGAACGCGTCCAGGACGACCCCGGGTTCGAAGCGGTAGGCCAGCACCAGCGTGCCCGCACTGTCCAGGCAGGCACCGAGCTGGCAGACCATCCCGGTGATGTGGAACAGGGGTGCCAGCGCGAAGTAGACCGGCGCGTCGGGCAGGTCGAGGCCGGTCCGCTGGCGCTCGGCGTTGTACATGATGTTGGCGTGCGTGTTGGTGGCGCCCTTGGGGGTGCCGCTGGTGCCCGAGGTGTAGCTGATCAGGGCGGTGTCGTCCGGGGCCGGGGCACGGTTGTCGGGTGCCTTGTCGCCCTGCCGGGCGACGGTCGCGAGGTCGTCGGCGTCCGCGGCCTGGGGCAGCCGCTCGAAGGAGAGCACGCGTGCGTCGTCGCGGGTCTGGAGGTCCAGCTCGCAGGCGGTGAGC
The DNA here is from genome assembly GCF_044387825.1 of Streptomyces sp. NPDC020299. Lineage (NCBI taxonomy): Bacteria > Bacillati > Actinomycetota > Actinomycetes > Kitasatosporales > Streptomycetaceae > Streptomyces > Streptomyces sp. NPDC020299. The sequence continues at coordinate 125,513 of NZ_JBIRWL010000006.1, read as the reverse complement.
ACGATCCGCACGGTGGAGCCGGCGGCGGTGTTCCGCAGGTACGACTCCCAGGCCCGGTCGGCGCAGACCAGTGCGGTCACCTCGGCGTCCCGCAGGACGTGGGAGACCTCGCCGGACTTGTACATCGGGTTGACGGGGACGACGGTCGCGCCCGCCTTCCAGGCGCCGAGCAGGGCGAGCACGAAGTGCGGGGAGTTCTGCAGCAGGATGGCGACCCGGTCGCCGCGCACGAGGCCGCGGGCGGCGAGGTGCCCGGCGAGGGAGTCGCTGAGTTCGTCGGCCTCGCGGTAGGTCAGGCGGCCGTCGAAGTAGGTCAGGAACGTGCGGTCCGGGGTCTCGGTGACCACGCGGCGCAGGGCGTGCACGAGGGAGGCGTCGGGGTGGATCGGGGCGCGCTGGGCGTCGTCGAGGAGGCCGAGCCAGGGCTTGGCCGCGTAACGGGACTCGGTCACCGGGTCTCCTCCCACTGGCGCTGGATGTGGTTCATGCCGCGGAGCCAGCGGTCGGGGTCGGTGGCCCGTGCCCGGTAGTAGTCGGCCGCCTCGGGGTGCGGCAGGATCAGGAAGCGGTCCTCCTCGATGCCCTTGAACAGGGCGTCAGCGACGTCATCCGGTTCGATCGCGGTGGGCTTCAGGACGATGTCGCCCGCGCTGCCGGTCGCGGCCAGCATGTCGGTGCGGACGCCCTGCGGGCAGATCGCGTGCACCTTCAGGCCCCGGTGGCGGTAGGTGAGCGACAGCCATTCGGCGAAGGCCAGCGCACCGTGCTTGGTGACGCTGTAGGAGGGTGCGCCGATCATGGTGAGGAGACCGGCGGCCGAGACGGTGGAGACGAACCGGCCGTGACCGCGCTCCAGCCAGTCGGGCAGCAGCGCGTGGGCCGCGCGGACGTGGGCCATCACGTTGACGTCCCAGGACAGCGCCCAGGACCGCTCGTCGAGGGGCTCGCCGGCGCCCGCGTCCTCGAACGCCACGCCCGCGTTGGCGCAGTAGACGTCGATCGTGCCGCCGAGCGCGTCCCGGGCGTCGCCGACGGTTCCGGAGGCGTCACCCGGCACCGCGATCGCGCCGATCTCCTCGGCGACGGCCTCGGCCCGCCCAGCGTCCAGGTCGTTGACCACGACCCTGGCCCCCTCGGCGGCGAACCTGCGGGCCAGCGCGGCCCCGATGCCGCCACCCGCCCCGGTGACGACCACTCCCGCATCCTGCACGGCTTCCACCACGGTCTCCTTCGACACGACGCGACTCGGCTCTGCCTCGCCAGACTAACCAGTCGGTATGTGTAAAAGGAAGGGTGACCCGGCCACACTCGGCATGCGCCTTCCACACTCACGGAGGTCCCCCATGCGCCTGGCCAGACGGAGTCTTCTCGCATCGGCCACGATGGCAGCAGTGCCCGCGGCACCCGTCGCGACGACGGAACCCGGCAAGCGTGTGCGAACCGGATTCGACCACCTCTCGGCCGACGGCTACACCCTCCTGTCCGGCCAGAAGGCCGGCATCGTCACCAACCCGACCGGCGTCACCCGGGACGTCCGCCACATCGTCGACGTCATGCACGCCGACCCCCGCGTCAGGCTGACGGCGGTCTTCGGGCCCGAGCACGGGTTCCGGGGCACCGCGCAGGCCGGCGGCTCCGAGGGCCGCTACGACGACCCGGCGACCGGGCTGCCGGTCTACGACACCTACCTCAAGAGCGGGCAGCCGCTGGCCGACGTCTTCACCACGTCGGGTGTGGACACCGTCGTCTTCGACATCCAGGACGCCGGGGCGCGCTTCTACACGTACATCTGGACCCTGTACGACTGCATGGAGGCCGCCGCGCTCGCGGGCAAGCGGTTCGTCGTACTGGACCGGCCGAACCCGGTGACCGGGCGGTCGGCCCTCGGGCCGGTGCTGCACCGGGAGTTCGCCACCTTCGTCGGCCGGCAGCCGATCGCGCAGGCGCACGGGATGACGGTGGCCGAGCTCGCGCTGCTGTTCGACGCGGAGTTCCTGGGCGGCCGGGTCGCGCCAGAGACCGTACTCATGACGGGCTGGCGGCGGCCGGAGTTCTTCGACGCCACCGGGCTGCCCTGGGTGCCGCCGAGCCCGAACATGCCGACACCGGACACCGCGCTGGTGTACTCGGGGACCTGCCTGTTCGAGGGGACCAACCTCTCGGAGGGGCGCGGCACGACCCGGCCCTTCGAGCTGCTGGGCGCGGACGGCATCGACGGGCGGTGGGCCGAGGCGGTGAACGGGCTGGGGCTGCCGGGGGTGCGCTTCAGGGAGGCGTATTTCGCGCCGACGTTCTCCAAGTTCCAGGGGAAGACCGTCGGCGGGGTGCAGATCCATGTGCACGACCGGGCCGCGTACGACCCCGTACGCACCGGGATCGCGCTCCTGGCGACCGCGAAGCGGGTCTGGAGCGGTTTCGGCTGGCGCTCCGACAACTGGATCGACAAGCTCACGGGCTCCGCGCGGGTCCGCACGATGATCGACGCCGGCGCGGGCACGGACGAGGTCGCCGGTGCCTGGCAGGAGGAACTGGCGGCGTTCCGACAGATCCGGAAGGAGTACCTCCGCTACCGGTGAGACGCGACGTATGGCCAACTCCGTCCCCCGGTAGGACGATGCGTCCACATCGCACCACTTCGGGGGACGAGGGGGCCTGTCATGGCGGATCCTGCGATGAGTGTGACTCCCTACTGGGAGCTGACCTTCGACGCGGACGGGGACGTGGACGGCCGGGAACGGGACCGGCTGCTCAGGGAGGTCCCGGGCCACGGCGTCCACGACCTGATCGTCTTCTCGCACGGCTGGAACAACGACCGCTCGGAGGCGACCGCGCTCTACCGCCGCTTCTTCGCACCGATCCCCGGGCTCGCGCCGCAGGCCCGGATCGGGTACGTGGGTGTGGTGTGGCCCTCGATGCGGTTCTCGGACGAGCCGATCCCGGACTTCCCCAGGTCCGTGGCAGCTGTGGAGGCCGAGGCCGCGCCGCGCCCCGCGCTCGACAAGGACACCCGGCAGGCGCTGCTGCGGACCTTCCCCGACCGGACCACCGTGGTCGACCGGATCGCGGGGCTGCTGGACCGGCAGCCACCCGAGGAGGCGGCGCTGGAGGAGTTCGGGCGGCTGGTGCGGCTCCTGGTCGAGGTGGCCCCGGATGGGCCGCAGGCGCGGTGCGCGACGGACACCGCCGCGGACGGCGAGCCCGGCATGCTCTGCGGGGACACGGCGGCGGCCTGCGAGGAGTTCGGGCAGGCCCTGGCGGCGCTCGAGTCCCCGGGCCCGGCCGAGGGGTTCTCGCTGCCCAACCCGTGGCACGGGGCACGTGAGCTGCTGCGCCAGGCGACGTACTACGCGATGAAGCGGCGGGCCGGCACCGTCGGGGAGCACGGCCTTGGCCCGGCCATCGGGCGGCTGGCCGGTGCGGCGCCCGGGGTGCGGGTGCACCTGGTGGGGCACAGCTTCGGCGGCCGGCTGGTGTCCTTCGCGCTGCGCGGACTGCCCCAGGGGGTGCGGGCGGTGAAGTCCGTGACGCTGCTCCAGGGGGCCTTCTCGCACTACGCCTTCGCGGCCGAGCTGCCGCACGACCCGCGTGCGGCCGGGGCGTTGCGGGATCTGCACCGGCGCGTCGACGGACCGGTGGTGTGCTGCTACTCGCACTACGACGCGGCCCTGGGCACGTTCTACCCGCTGGCCTCCCGCATGGCGGACGATCCGCGGTCGGTGGCGTGCTTCGACATCGGGCACGTACTGGGCCCCGAGTGGGGCGCGATGGGCCACGACGGGGTGCAGGCGGTGCCGGGCACGCGCGCGCTGACGCTGGCCGAGGCGCTGGGCGGCCGGCTGCCCGGCTCGGGATGCGTGAACGTCGACGCGGCGGCGGTCGTCCGGAACGGCGGCCCGCCGGCCGGCGCGCACAGCGACATCGTGCACCCGGAGCTGGCCCGGGTGGTGCTGGCGGCGGGGCGCGTCACCTGACCCCGCCGCCGGCACCCCGGTGTCACCGGTGAGAGGTGTACTCCACGACCTGCTGGAAGGTCGGGCGGTTCTGCCAGCTGATCTTGCCGTGCTTGATGCCGCCCAGGGTGCGCTGGACGATCGAGTCGGCGCACCACTGGTCGCCCGCCGAGCACTGGTCGTCGCCGGGGTAGACCTGGGCCGCGGTCATTCCGGCCGCCGTCTTGAGCGTGCTGATGAGGATGTCCCGGCAGGAGCTGAGGCTGCCGCCACCGCAGTACTTCTGCGCGAGGCCGCCCTGCACGGACTCCCCGAGCACCGCCCGGATGTCCTTGTCGACATAACTCCACCAGCCGTACTGGAAGGAGCTGCCGGCGTGCGAACCGGTGGGGCCGTGCCCGGCGGACGGCGCCTCGTCGACGGGCAGGTTGTTGGTGACGGCGGTGTAGAGGTCGCTGCCGAGGCCGGGTTGGAACTCGCCCTTGACCAGCAGCGGCCACCAGGCGTCGAGGATACGGATGGCGTCGGCGTTGCCGTACGTCTTGGAGCCCGCCGAGGTCTCCGTGCGCTTGGCACCCGCGGTCACCCAGGCCTGCAGCTTGCTGACCGCCGCGGCCGCGGTGGAGTCCGTGACCGTACTGCTGTTGACCACCTTCAGCAGCTTCGGCAGCACGTCCTCGGCCCGCAGATCGGCGAGGGCCGCGTCCGCCATGGCCTTCACCAGCGCGGTACGGGTCACCCCGCCCGCCGCGACCAGCTTCTTCACCCGGTCCTCGAGCAGGTTGCCGCGGTGCACGGACCCGTCGCCCCAGGAGGCGGTGGTGTAGTCCTTGGCCTGCTTGTTGTTCCAGGAGACGTAGTAGTCCTGGTCGACGGAGTTGGGGTGGGCGGAGGCCGGGGTGTAGTCGGCCGTGTTGGTGGCCGGGTCCCAGTTCTTCCACTCGTACGCCGCCTGTCCCCACACCGGGAACTCGGCGTCGACTCCGCTCGCGCGCACCGGGTTGTCGCCGCTGTTGTAGTACGCGGTGTGCTGGGAGTCGGCGTAGAACCAGTTGAAGGTGTAGTTGATGTGCTGGGCCGCGCTCTGGAAGTCGGCCGGGCCCTTGACGTAGTCGGGGTCGTTCAGCATCTGGAAGCCGATGATCGAGTCGGCCTCGTGCAGGTAGGAGGAGCGCAGGGTGGTGTAGGCGACCTTCTTGCCGCCGACCGTGGCCCGGTACTCCACCGGCCCGTACTTGGTCCGCCACACCCGCATCGTGTACGAGCCGGCCGCGGTGCCGTCGGCGGTCGTCGGCTTCCAGGCGTTCGCCTGCTCCACCTTGTCCATGGCGGTGCAGGTGCCGTGGTACAGGTAGTGGTAGTCGTCCTGGCACAGCTCGACCGCGTAGGAGTCGATGATGTCCTGGCCGGAGGTCGTCGCGCTCCAGGAGTAGTCCTGGCCGCGGCCGAGTTCGACGTACATGCTCAAGCCCGCGAAGGAGGCGCCGCGGGCGCTGATGCCCGGGCCCTGGATCTCCTGGAGCATGAGCAGCTGCGGGGCGAAGTAGCCGGTCTGCGGTCCGAACACGGCGATCGGGTGGCCGCTCTTGGTGTATTTGCCGCTGACCACGAGGGCGTTGGACATGCCGCGCTTGGCGGAGCTCAGGGTCGTCTTCGCCGCCGTGGCGGAGGTGCTGGTGGCACTGGCGGTGGCCGCGCTGCCGGTCCGGTCGTAGACCAGGGGCTCCTGGGTCACCGAGCCCGCGTCGGGCAGTGCCTCGCCCTGGGCGTCGTCCGGCTTGGACGCGTACGGGAAACTCTCGCCGTTGTGGACGGTGAGGACGGCCTCGGGGTCGTTGCGCTCACGGAAGGACTCCCAGACCTTGGTGCCCTCCTCCACGCCGTACTTGGACTGGGCGGCGATCAGGGACAGGGCGTTGTTGACCTCGCCGCCACCGCCGGAGCCGAACAGCGAACCGATGACCGAGGCCAGCGCCACCAGGTCGGTGATCTTGAAGTGGTCGATGGTGCCGGCGTTGGTGATGGAGTCCTTGTGGCCGGTCAGGACGTACTCGCCGGGGAAATAACGGCCGCTGTCGGAGGCGTCGATGTAGGAGTTGATGCCGGCGAGATAGGCGTTGGCGTCGGCGAGGGCCTGCTGGCCGCGGGCGCCGTTCTTGGCGACGGCGTTGTCGATCTGCGCCTGGAGGTCGGCCTCGGTGTAGGGCGCGTTGCGGTAGAACTCCTGCTCGAGGCCCTGGTTGGACGCGGCGCCGCCCGCGAAGGTGGTCAGCTGCCCGCGGCCGACGTGCCGGAAGACGTCCATGAGCCACAGCCGGTCCTCGGCGGCGGCATAGCCCGCACCGAACTCGGTCCCGTATCTGGTGGTACCGGTGATGTGCGGCACACCGGTCTTCTTGTCGCGGACGATCGTCACGTCGCCGCGGCCGGCCGGCTTCTCGGTGGAGGCGACCTGGTCGGAGGGCACGCCGAACGAAGCGTCGTTGAAGAACGTATTGATGGTGGAGTCGGTGAGGGTCGAGTAGCCGGTGGCGAGGTTGGCGTAGGGGCCGAGCTGGTCCTCGGCATGGCTGGGCTGGGTGCCGAACGCCTGGTTGAGCAGTACCTGGGCGAGGGTGGCGTTGCCGTTCTCGCCGGGCGGCAGGATGTCGGAACACTGGCCGCCGCAGTAGTCGTTGGAGGCCGTGGCCGCGCTGGCGGTCACCTGGGTCAGCGGAGACAGAAGACCGGCGATGAGGACGCATATCGATGCCGACTTCAGGAACCCGGAGAACCTGCGGGGAGTTCTCAGTCTGTCGAGTGTGGTGCGTGGGACGCGCCGGACCATGGCAGCTCCTGGGGAGTGGGGGTGCGCAGACGTTACCGCCGGTATCCCCGGGAGTGAAGATGAACATGCGTCACTTTTTACAGAGGCTTTCGGGTTTGGCCGGGCAGTCAACCCGGGGCGTCTTATGGGAGGGCATCGGAAAACGTATGGAGCCGGATGGCGTGTCGATACGTCTACTCGTCGACGTCGGTACGAGGACTCCGTACGACGACGCCGAAGTGACCGAAGTACAGGTACAGGTGTGACGGAGGTGCAGGGCGATGGCCGGTTTCCGGAGTCTGGCGAGACAGGTGCGCGATCCGCGGTGCGATCTGGCGCTGCGGCGCTACTCGCTGCGCAAGTGCCTTGAGCGGTTCGCGCCTTACGGGCACAGGGCGACCTGGGACCATCTGTGCTCCCGGGCCGGGTTCGGTCCCGAGGACCGCTCCCCCGATCCGGCGCGGCTCGTGGCCGCGTTGGAGGAGCTGGAGGAGGCCCGGGCGGTCTGGCTCGCCTACGAGGTGGAGTTCGCCGAGCGCCGCAAGAAGGAGAAGCACGACGGGCTGCGCCGGCCGGGCAGCGTGGACGACTGGCACCGGCTGACCTGGGGCGGCTTCGGGGTCGCCTGGTGCGACGACCCCCGCGTCCACCCGGATGAACCCCTCGCGGAGGTGCTGCGGCGCCTGATCGCCGCCCTGGAGCGCGAACCGGGCTCGGCCTGCCCGGTGTGCGACGGGGAACGCCTCGTCTGGAGGTACGACCTGGACCACGAACCCTCGTCGGGCCCGGTCTGCACGGACTGCGGCATCCTCGTCCCCCGACCCGTCCTCACCCCCGAGTCCCTGGCGTACGTCAGGCGCGGACGACTGCTCATATCGGCCTGACCCAAGCGGGGTGCGCAGGGGATGCCGCACCCCCGTCTACGCCAGGTCGGTGGCGGGGGGGGGCGTCGGGGCCGGGACCCTAGCAGTCCCAAATCCGGTCGCTCCACCCCTTTGCCGTGGGGACAGTTGGGGTCGATGAAATCCTTCTGAGCACCCCAGGAGTCCCCATGTCGACTCCCCCACTCTCGACTTCGCTCGAGCGGGGGGACCCCCACCGCGTCACCGCCGAAGTGCTGACCGTCCACGAGCACCCCAATGCCGACGCGCTCGAGCTGGCCCAGGTGGGCCTGTACCGGGCCGTCGTCGCCAAGGGCGCGTACCGCACCGGTGAGGCCGCCGTGTACATCCCCGAGCAGTCCGTGCTCCCGGCCCCGCTGATCGAGGAGCTGGGACTGACCGGGCGGCTCGCGGGTGGCGACCACGACCGGGTCAAGGCGGTGCGGCTGCGCGGGGAGGTGTCGCAGGGCATCGTGTGCCGGCCCAAGGCGCTGACCGGCGTCGATCTGGCGCGGGCCGCGGCCGAGGGCACCGACTTCGCGGAGCTGCTCGGCATCACCAAGTGGGTGCCGCCGGTGCCGCCCACCATGGACGGCGATGTGGAGTCCGCGCCCGAGTTGCTGCCCTGGGTGGATATCGAGAACATCCAGCGCTATCCGGACATCTTCACGCCGGGCGAGCCGGTGGTGCTCACCGAGAAGCTGCACGGTTCGGCCTGCCTGCTGACGTACGTGGCCGACGACGACCGGGTGTACGTGTCCTCCAAGGGCTTCGGAGCCAAGTCCCTGGCCCTCAAGGAAGACCCGCGGAACCTGTACTGGCGGGCCGTGCGCGGACACGGCGTCGCCGAGGCAGCCGCGGGGCTCGCCCGGCGGCTGGGGGCGCGGCGGATCGGGATCTTCGGGGAGGTGTACGGCGCGGGCGTGCAGGACCTGACGTACGGGGCCGACGGGCGGCGCGAGACGCTCGGGTACGCGGTGTTCGACGTGTCGGCCGAGGTCGACGGGGCGGTGCGCTGGCTCGACGCGGTGGAGCTGCTGGAGGGGGAACTGCCTCTGGTGCCACGGCTGTTCGAGGGGGCGTACGACATCGAGCGGGTGCTGGAGCTGGCCGGCGGACGGGAGACCGTGTCGAGGCGGGAGCTGCACCTGCGGGAGGGAGTCGTGATCCGGCCCGCGGTCGAGCGGTACAGCCCCGTGACCGGGGGACGGGCGATCGCCAAGGCGGTCAGCCCGGCCTATCTGACACGGAAGGGCGGGACGGAGTACGAGTGAGCAGGTCGGCGGCCCGCGGCCACGCGGGCGGCCCCGGCCCATGCCCTCCTCAGCCCTGGGGAGACTCCACCAGCAGCCGGGAACCCGCCCGCCGTTCGCCGAAGGTGTCGTTCGGGTTGGACAGGACGCATGCGCTGAAGGAGAGGCAGCCGCAGCCGATGCAGTCGGTGAGGTGGTCGCGGAGGCGGCTCAGGTGTGTGATGCGCTCGTCGAGTTCGGAGCGCCAGGCCTCGGAGAGGCGGGCCCAGTCCTCGCGGGTGGGGGTGCGCTCCTCGGGGAGTTCGGCGAGGGCGTCGCGGATCGTGGCCAGCGGGATGCCGACGCGCTGGGCGGCACGCACGAAGGCGACGCGGCGCAGCGCGTCGCGGGTGTAGCGGCGCTGGTTGCCAGGCGTGCGCCGGCTGCTGATGAGGCCCTTGGACTCGTAGAAGCGCAGGGCGGAGACGGCGGCACCGCTGCGCGCGGACAACTGGCCGACGGTCAGCTCGTGGATCTTCTCGGGGATCTGGGGCACCCCGCCGACCCTACCGACCGCCTGTCGTTGACATCGACCCCCGCACCGACCATGCTAAGCAGTCGCTTAGGCATGCCATCGACACCGTGACGCGAGAGGCCCTGGACATGGCGGAACCGAGGATCTTCACCTCCCCCGACGAGCTGAAGGCGGCCGTGGGCGAGCAGCTGGGCCACACCGACTGGCTGGAGGTCGACCAGAAGCGGATCGACCTCTTCGCGGACGCCACCGGCGACCACCAGTGGATCCACATCGACCCGGAGAAGGCCGCCGCGGGCCCGTTCGGGACGACCATCGCGCACGGGTATCTGACCTTGTCGCTGCTGCCCCTCTTCGGCCCCCAGCTGATCAAGGTCGAGGGCGTGAAGATGGGCGTCAACTACGGCACGAACAAGGTCCGCTTCCCCGCCCCCGTACCCGTCGGCTCCCGGCTGCGCGCCACCGCGCAGATCACCGGCGTCGAGGACGTCACCGGCGGCGTCCAGGTCACCGTGGGCTTCACCGTGGAGCGCGAGGGCGGCGACAAGCCGGTCTGCGTCGCGGAGTCGGTGTCCCGCTACTACCTCTGAGCGGGCCGGGCTGTCCTACCCGGCCCCGACCATCCGCAGCACGAGGTCGGCGTAGAGCGCGCCGACCTGCTCGGGCGTGCGGGGACCGTCCACGTTGAACCAGCGGGCGACGTCGATGCACAGGGACAGCACCGCGAGGGTGGTGCCGTGCACGTCGATCACCTGGAACTCGCCCGACGCCACACCCTCGTCGATGATCCCGCGCACCTCCGCGTCCACCTGGCGGCGCAGCGCGAGGATCTCGGCGCGGGCGTCCGGCCCGAGCGCGTCCAGTTCGTACTGCACGACCCGGGCGGTCGTCCGCCGTCCGGCGTGCCAGCGCACGAAGGAACTCACCGCCTCGGCGAGCCGCTGCGTGGCGCTGCCCTCGCCCCGGGCCGCCGTGCGCAGGATCTCCAGGGCCTTGTCGTGGCCGATCCGGCTGATGCGGTGAAGGAGCTCTTCCTTCGTCTTGTAGTGGATGTAGAGCGCGGCCGGGCTCATGCCCGCGCGGCCGGCGATGTCGCGGGTCGTCGTCGCGTGGTAGCCGCGCTCGGCGAAGGCCTCCACGGCGGCGACGAGCAGTCGCCGTGCCGCGTCAGGGGTGACCTCTTCCCACGGCTCGATCTCGCCGCCGGTCGTCTCCTGAGCCGTACTCATCGCTCGCTCGCCCCTCTCGGTACAGGAGCTCCACCATACCGCCGAAGCTGAGCGAGCGCTTAGTGTGCCCGCTCGGGGCTTCTCAGGGCCCCATCCAGAGCTTCTCAGAGCTTCTCGAAAGGGTCGTGCTCGGCGAGGAGCTTCTCCAGCCGGGCCTGGTCCACCCGGCTCACGATCTGCCCGGCCTCCTGGCGGTCCCGGATCACCTTGGCGAGCGTGAAGGCGGAGGTGACCAGGTAGAGAACGGCGATGCCGAGGAAACCCCGCACCCAGGCGTTGGCATCCAGACGGAAGATGCCGACGGTGGTCGCCATCATGGCGAGCGCGAAGGAGGCGACGGCCTGGCCGTAGAACGCGGCCGTGCTCTGCTGCTTGACCGATGTGTCACTCATGGGGACAAGCTTCGGCGGACGTGGCCCGTGCCACATCCGCCGTGGTACTCAGGTCGGTACTCAGAACGCGGAAACCCCCGTCAGCGCCCGGCCGATGAGCAGCTTCTGGATCTGACTGGTGCCCTCGTAGAGGGTCATCACGCGGGCGTCGCGCAGCAGTTTGCCCGCCGGGTACTCGTCGATGTAGCCGTAACCGCCGAAGACCTGGAGGGCGTTGTTCGCGGCGCGGACGGCCGCCTCGGAGGCGAAGAGCTTGGCCTTGGAGGACTCCACGGCGAAGGGCAGGCCGCGGTCGACGAGGTCGGCGACCCGCCAGGTCAGCAGCCGGGCCGCGTCCACGTCGACGGCGATGTCGCTGATCAGCTCCTGGACGAGCTGGTGGTGGGCGATGCTCCGGCCGAACTGCTCGCGCTCCCCGGCGTAGCGGACGGCCGCGTCCAGCGCCGCCTGGGCGATGCCGACGCAGCCCGCCGCGACCGACATCCGGCCCTTGGCGAGGGCGGACATGGCGACGGAGAAGCCCTTGCCCTCCTCGCCCAGCATCGCGGAGGCGGGCACCCGCACGTCCTCGAGGACCAGTTCGGCGGTCGCCTGCCCGCGCAGGCCGAGCTTGCCGTGGATGGCGCGGCGGGTCAGGCCCGGGGTGTCAGCGGGCACGAGGAAGGCGGAGACGCCCTTGTGGCCGGGGGCGTCCGTGGAGCGGGCGAAGAGCAGGACGACATCGGCCCAGGTGCCGTTGGTGATGAACATCTTCGTGCCGTTGAGGACGTAGTCGTCGCCCTCGCGCACCGCGCGGGTGGCGAGGTTGCCCGCGTCGGACCCGGTCCCCGGCTCGGTCAGGCCGAAGCAGCCGACGTACTCGCCCGAGGTGAGCCCGGGCAGCCAGCTCCGCTTCTGCTCCTCGTCGCCCCAGGCGGCGATCGACTTGGCGACCAGGCCGAGCGAGACGGAGACGATTCCGCGCACGGACGAGTCGCCGCGGCCCAGCTCCTCGGTGACCAGGCAGTACGCCAAGTGGTCGCCGCCGGAGCCGCCGTACTCCTCGTCGATGGTCAGACCAAGGAAACCGAGCCGGCCGAGCTGCTTCACGATGCCGCGGTCGACCTCCTCGGCCCGGTCCCAGGCGACCACGTGCGGGGTGATCTCACGCGCCACGAAGTCCTGGGCGAGTTCCCGGACCGCGGTCTGCTCCGCACTGAGCCCCAGGTACACCACGAGATCACCTCTTTTGAAAGTCGCACATTTGAAAGCCGCACATTTAAATTAGCACTGCTAGTTTCGGTACGCAGCCCTACTATGTGCGCCATGGCCCGACCGCGCAAGCCCCTCCTCAGCACCGACCGGATCGTCGCGACGGCACGGGAACTCGTGGACGCGGAAGGCCTGTCGGCGGTCTCCACCCGCCGGCTCGCCGCCGAACTGGGCGTGAGCGGGCCCTCGCTCTACAACCACTTCCGCACCAAGGACGAGATCCTGGAGGCGGTGGCCGACTCGGTGAGCGCCCAGGTCGATCTGTCGATGTTCGAGGACGGCCGGGACTGGCGGACCGCGCTGCACGACTGGGCCGTCTCCTACCGGGCCGCCCTGCGCGACCACCCGAACGTCGTCCCGGTCCTGGCCCGCGGCCCCGGGCGCCGCCCGGCCGCGCTGCGCCTGGCCGACGCCGTCTACGGCGGGATGGTGGCGGCGGGCTGGCCCCCGGCGCAGGCCACCTCCATCGGCGCGCTGATGCGGTACTTCATCATGGGCTCCGCGCTGAGTTCCTTCGCCGGGGGCTTCGTGGACGACGAGAGCGCGTACGACCCCGCGGACTATCCCCACCTCGGCCAGGCCCACCTGCTCGCCGACCAGCCGGAGAAGATCGACGAGCGGGCCTTCGAGACGGGCCTGACGGCACTGCTGGACGGGCTGGTGCGGCAGTACGAGCAGGTCGGCCGCGGCGAGTAGCAGGCAGGCGGGTGACACTTCGGCGGCCACCGAAGTGTTCGTGCCGCATGCTGGGAGGCATGACCACCAGGGACCCCCAGGCACCGGGCCTCGCGGCGCTCGCCGGGCTGATCGCCGACGAGACGCGGGCCGCGTGTCTGCTGGCGCTGCTGGACGGGCGGGCCTGGACGGCCGGTGAGCTGGCCCGGCACGCCGGGGTCGCCGCGTCGACGCTCAGCGAGCACCTGGGCAAGCTGGTCGCCGGAGGGCTGCTCACCGGGGAACGGCAGGGCCGGCACCGGTATGTCCGGCTGGCCGGCCCGCGGGTCGCGCAACTGGTGGAGGACCTGGCCGCCCAGGTCGCGCCCGCCGCCGCCCGGCGCCCGCGCACCCTGCGGGAGGCCGGCGCCGGGTCGGCCATGGCCCGGGGCCGCACCTGCTACGACCACCTCGCCGGGCGGCTGGGCATCGCGGTCACCGACGCGCTCACCGCGCGCGGGCTGCTGCAGCAGGAGACCGGGTTCGCGCTCACGGACGCCGGCCTGGAGTGGTTCGGCTCGGCCGGCATCGGCCTGGAGCGCGGGGGCCGCCGACCCCTGGCCCGCGCCTGCCTCGACTGGACCGAGCGCCGCCCCCACCTCGCGGGCGTCGCGGGCGCGGCCCTGTGCCGGCACGCCCTGGACGCGGGCTGGTGCGTACGCATCGGCTCGGAGCGCGCGGTGAAGGTGACTCCGTCGGGCGAACGGGCGCTGTCCGAACTGCTGGGGATAGCGGAGGGCGCGCTCCGCTGAGCCCGGCTGCCCGTCCGAAATCCGCGAGCCCGCACCCCACCTCTCCTCCTAACCTCAGGAGCATGATGAACGCCACCCCGTCCACGAAGGCCCGACGCCCCGAGGTGCTCGCCGCCGGCGCGGCCGTCGTCACCGTCGTGCTGTGGGCCTCCGCCTTCGTGTCGATCCGCAGCGCGGGTGCCGCGTACTCACCGGGTGCGCTGGCGCTCGGGCGGCTGCTGTCCGGAGCGCTGGCGCTGGGGCTGATCTGTCTCGTCCGGCGGGAGGGGATGCCGCCGAGGCCGGCCTGGCGCGGGATCGCGATATCCGGGCTGCTCTGGTTCGGCTGCTACATGGTGGTCCTGAACTGGGGCGAGCAGCAGGTCGACGCGGGTACGGCCGCCCTGGTCGTGAACATCGGCCCGCTGCTGATCGCCCTGCTCGGCGCGCGGCTGCTCGGCGATCCGATGCCGCCGCGGCTGCTCGCGGGGATGGCGGTGTCGTTCGCCGGTGCGGTGACCGTGGGCCTTTCGATGTCCGGCGAGGGCGGTTCCTCGCTGCTCGGGGTGGCGCTGTGCCTGCTCGCGGCGGTCGCGTACGCCTCCGGGGTGGTCGCCCAGAAGCCCGCCCTGGCCCGGGCGAGCGCGCTCCAGGCGACGACGTGGGGGTGTTTCATCGGGGCCGTGGTCTGCCTGCCGTTCGCCGGGCAGCTGGTGCACGACGCGGCCGCTGCCCCGCTCTCGGCCACACTCAACATGGTCTACCTGGGCGTCTTCCCGACCGCGCTGGCCTTCACGACCTGGGCGTACGCCCTCGCCCGTACGACCGCGAGCCGCATGGGCGCGACCACGTACGCGGTGCCCGCGCTGGTCGTGCTGATGTCCTGGCTGGCGCTCGGCGAGGTGCCGGGGCTGCTGACGCTGGCAGGCGGGGTGCTGTGTCTGGCCGGTGTGGCGGTGTCCCGGTCCCGGGCGGCCCGTACCGCGGCTCCCGAGCCGGAGCCGCGGTCCGAGCGGGTGCCCTGAGGCTCAGAACACCACCAGCGCCCGGCCGCCCTTGCCCGCCAGCATGTTCTCGAAGGCGGCCGGGATGCCGTCGAGGGCGATCCGCTCGGTGACCAGCGCGCCGAGGTCCAGGCGGCCCGCCCGTACGTGCTCGGCGAGCACGGGCAGGTCGCGGGCCGGGTCGCAGTTGCCGTAGACGCAGCCGGACAGGGTGCGGCCCCAGTGGAAGATCTCGAGGGCGTTGAAGGTGACCTGCTCGTCCTTGCCGCCGATGCCGACGACCGTCGTACGGCCGCCCCGGCGGGTGGACTCCCAGGCCGCGCGGATGCTGACCGCGCGGCCCACGCACTCCACGGAGACGTCGACGCCCTGCTTTCCGGTGAGCGCGCGGATCTCGCGGGGGGTGTTCTCGGAGGCGAGGACGTAGTCGGTGGCGCCCGCGCCGCGGGCCAGTTCCTCCTTCCCGGGGGAGACGTCCACCGCGATGATCCGGGCGGCTCCGGCGATCCGGGCCGCCTGGAGGGTGGCGAGGCCGACGCCGCCCACGCCGAACACCGCGACCGTCTCGCCCGGCTGCACCCCTGCCGAGTGGTGGACGGCGCCGTAGCCGGTGAGGACGGCGCAGCCGAGGAGGGCCGCGTCGGTGAGCGGGACGCCGTCCGGGAGGGGCAGTACGCAGGTGGCGGGGACGACCGTCTCCTCGGCGAACGCGGCGACGTTCAGGCCGGGATGGAGCTCGGTGCCGTCGGCGGTACGGGCGTACACGTCGGCGGCGCCGTTCAGGGCGTTGGCGCACAACCAGACCTCGCCCAGCGTGCAGGCGTGGCAAGAGCCGCAGGACGGCGCCCAGTTGAGGACCACGGGTGCGCCGGGGGCCAGGTGCGTGACGCCCTCCCCCACGGCCACCACCGTGCCCGCGCCCTCGTGGCCGAGGACCGCCGGGACCGGTACCCGCATAGTGCCGTTGGACAGGGACAGATCGGAGTGGCACACACCGGCGGCGGCGAGGCGGACGCGGACCTGCCCGGGGCCCGGGTCCGGGAGCTCGATTCCGGTGATCTCCAGGGGTGCGCCGATGGCGGGCAGGACGGCGGCTCGTACGGCCATGGCTCGCGTACTTCCTTAGAACTGGAGGGACTTGGTCTGGAGGTACTCGGTGAGTCCGTGGGCGCCGAGTTCGCGGCCGACCCCGGACTGCTTGTAACCGCCGAAGGGGGCGAGGGGGTTGAAGCGGCCGCCGTTGATGTCGACCTGGCCGGTGTCCATGCGGCGGGCGAAGTCCACCGCCTCGGCTTCGTCACCCGCCCAGACGGCGCCCGCGAGGCCGTACACCGTGCCGTTGGCGATGCGCAGGGCGTCCTCCTCGTCCACGTAACGCAGGACGGTGAGGACCGGGCCGAAGATCTCCTCCTGGGCGATGGTCATCTCGGGCGTGACATCGGCGAAGACGGTGGGGCTGACGTGGTAGCCGCGCTCGCGCGGGGATCCGGGACCACCGGCGACCAGCCGGGCGCCCTCGGCGACGCCCTTCTCGATGTAGCCGCGCACGCGGTCGCGCTGCCGGGCGTTCACCACCGGGCCGATGCGGTCGCCGTACTTGGCGGCGGCGGCCGCGGCCAGCTCCACGGCCTCGTCGTACTGGTCGGTGTGCACCAGCATGCGGGTCCAGGCGCTGCACGTCTGGCCGGAGTTGGTCATCACGTTGGCGACGCCGACGTTGACCGCCCTGGCGAGGTCGGCGCTCGGCAGGATCACGTTGGCGGACTTGCCGCCGAGTTCGAGGGCGACCTTCTTCAGCGCGCCGCCGGCCACCGCGCCGATCCGCCTGCCGACGGCGGTGGAGCCGGTGAAGGAGACCAGGTCGACGTCCGGGTGCTCGGCGAGGGCCTGGCCGGCGACCGGGCCGAGGCCGGTGACCAGGTTGAACACCCCGGCGGGGACGCCCGCCTCGTGCACGGCCTCGGCGAAGAGCTGGGCGGTGAGCGGGGTGTCCTCGGCGGGCTTCAGGACGATCGTGCAGCCCGCGGCCAGCGCCGGGGCGGCCTTGGCGACGATCTGGTGCAGGGGGTAGTTCCAGGGGGTGATCGCGCCGACCACGCCGACGGGTTCGAGGTGGACGGTCGAGTTGCCGACCTTCTCCTCGAAGGGGTGGGTGGCGGTCAGTTCGGCGTACGAGCCCGCGACCGCGATCGGCACGGCCGTGTGGACGGCCTGCGACAGCTTCAGGGGCGAGCCCAGTTCCGCGGTGACCGTCTCGGCGATCTCCTCCTGGCGGGCCACGAGCGCGTCCCGCAGCGCGGCCAGCCGGGCGGCTCGCTCGGCCGGGGGTGTCGCGGCCCAGGCCGGGAGGGCGGCGCGGGCGGCGCGCACCGCGGTGTCGACGTCCTCGGCACAGGCCGCGGGGACGCGACCGATGACCTGTTCGTCGGCCGGGTTCACGACCTCGATCAGGTCGCCGCCCGCGGCGGGGCGCCAGGCGCCGTCGATGTAGAGGCCGTCGTGTGGCTTCATGCTGCTTCCTCCCGGCTGGGCGTGGCATGCCGTGTCGAGTCGTCCGACTCGTGGGCCGTCGCACGGCTCACAAACTAGCGGCGATAGTTTTCGCGCGCCAGCACGCCCTTTCGGGGGCTCACTCTTCCAGGTCGGGCAATCGCGCGGGGGACGGGCAGATCCGGTCGCCGTGCTGGTCGAAGACGAAGAGGTGGGCGAGGTCGACGAGCAGGGGGATCTGCATGCCGTGGCGGAGCTGGAGGTCGGGGGTGGTGCGCACGACCAGGTCGCCGGGCAGCCGGCCCTCCGGGGGCTCGGGGCCGGGGTCCGCGTCGGCCGGGGGTTCCAGGACCACCACCGGGCCGGCGCGCAGTGAGCTCGCCCGTTCCCGCAGCCGGTCCAGGACGCCGGGGCCCTCCCTGCGGCGGCGCCGGGCGGGGCGGGCGAGCGGACGCGGGGCCTCCAGCTCGGGCACGAGGGCGGGGCGTGAACCGGTGTCGAAGTGGACCAGCATCTCGTGCCCCTGGAACTCCAGGTGCCGCACGAGACCGGTGATCGGCACCTCGCCGGGGCGGGCGGCCTTGTGCTTGGCGATGCGGACGGCCTCCGAGCGCAGGCCGACGATCACCTCGCGGCCCTGCTGCACGCGCAGCAGGCGGTGGTCCAGGCAGAGGGGTTCGGGCAGGGGCAGGGCCTGCTTGCCGAGGCTGATGGTCATCGCGCCGTCCAGCGGAGCGCGGACCAGGCCGCGGATCAGATTGATGCGGGGGGTGCCGATGAAGGCGGCGACGAAGACATTGCGCGGCAGCGCGTACACCTCGCGCGGGGTGCCGACCTGCTGGAGCAGACCGCCGCGCAGGACGGCGACCCGGTCGCCGAGCGACATGGCCTCGGCCTGGTCGTGCGTGACGTACACCGTGGTGACGCCCAACTCGCGGGTGAGCTGGGAGATTTCGGCGCGCAGGTGGTTGCGCAGCTTGGCGTCGAGGTTGGACAGGGGCTCGTCCATCAGGAAGGCGGACGGATGGCGGGCGATGGCTCTTCCCATGGCGACCCGCTGGCGTTCGCCGCCGGAGAGCTGGCTCGGGAAGCGGTCGAGGAGGTCCTCTATGCCGAGCATGCGGGCGGTGGCGTCCACGCGGGTACGGGGGTCCGCGCCGGGGGTCTCGATGCGCAGCGGGAAGCCGATGTTGTCGCGGCTGGTCATGTTCGGGTAGAGCGCGAAGTTCTGGAAGACCATCGCGATGTCCCGGTCGGACGGGGCGAGGTCGTTGGCGTACTCGCCGTCGAGCAGCAGCTCACCCTCGTCGATCTCCTCCAGCCCGGCGATCATCCGCAGCACGGTGGACTTGCCGCAGCCGGAGGGCCCCAGCAGCACGAGGAACTCCCCCGGCGTGATCTCCAGCGACAACCGGTCCACCACGCGGACGCCTCGCGCGTAGGTCTTGCTCACGTCGTGCAGGGAGATGGCGCGTGTCATGGCAGCTGTCCCCGGGGGCGGTCGCGGTCGTAAGAGGCCTGTGAGTCACGGAAGTTAACGGAATGTGTGCACCCGGGGGAAGAGAACGGCCGAGATCGGGCGCCGTCGTCCGCCAGGCGAGAAAGCGGACGCCCCGATTCAGCGCTGCGCTTGGCGCTGAATCGCTGCCGCGCTTTCCCGCGTGCGGGCGCCGCCCGTCGCGAACCGGCCGCCGCTCGAACGGTCGACGGCGCTGCGGTCAGCGCCAGGTTCCTCGCCCCCGCCGCCCCTACCCTTCCCGTCCTCCAGGGGCTCCGCCCCTTCGACCCCGTCCGGGGGCTGCGCCCCCTGGCCCCCCGGCGGGGTGCAGGGGCCCAGCCCCGCAGGGACTTGGGGGCGCAGGGCGCAGCCCCGCGAGGGGTTCAGGGCAGCAGCCCCGCCACGGCTTGGGGGCGCAGCCCCCGGTCGAGTGCACAGACACAGCCCCACGGGAGTCCAGGCGGCGCAGCCCCGCAGGGGCTTGGGCAGCAGCCCCCGGTCGAGTGCAGGGGGCTTGGGGGCGCAGCCCCCCCGGTTGGGTGCACAGGCACAGCCCCGCAGGGGCTTGGGGGGCGCAGCCCCGCAGGGGCTTGGGGGCGGCAGCCACCGGTGGGGTGCGGGGGCGGAGCCCCGCGGGGGTTACAGGGGGCGGAGCCCCCTGGCGGGGTCGGAGGGGCGGAGCCCCTGGGGATGGGAATGGGTAGGGGCGGCGGGGGCGAGGGACCTGCGGTGACCGCAGAGGAGCCGGCGAGCCGCAGCGGAAACCGTCGGCCGGCGCCCGCGAACCGCCGGAGGTCACCGCGTTGCGGTCAGGTGGGCGAAGACGACCACGTTGCTGGTGTAGCCCGTTCTGCGGTTGTAGAGGCCGCCGCAGGTGAGGACACGGAGTTCGGGGCGGCGGCTCGGGCCGTACACCTCCTTGTCGGGGAAGTCGTCCTTGTCGAAGACCTTGACGCGGTCCACGGTGTAGACGGCGGTACGGCCGTCGGCGCGCCCGGCCTCGATCCGGCTGCCCGGCGGCACCTGGGCGAGGGCGGCGAAGACCGCCGGGCCGGTCCGGGTGTCGCGGTGGCCGACGGCGACGGCCGTACCCGTCTCACCGGGGGTGGGCCCGCCCTGGTACCAGCCGACGAGCTTGGGCTTGTCCAGCGGTGGCGTCTGGAGCTGGCGGTCGGGGCCGAGCCGTACGCCCACGATCGGCGCGTCCACCCCCAGCGAGGGGACCCGCAGGGCGGTCGCCGGTGATCGCGGCAGCGGCTGGGGCGGAGGTGCGGCCCGCCCGGCCTGGGTGGGCCCGCCGGCCCCGGCCGGGCCGGCCGCCGGCCCCTCGTGCCCGCCGCAGCGGACCACCGTCGCCAGGACGGTGACGAGCACGGCCGTCCTGGCGAGACGGTAGGCACGGGTCCGGTGCCAGGGCCTGCGTCTGCGCCTACGCGGCACCATGGGGGCGCCGGCGGATCAGCCGGAAGTACACGGCTCCGCTGACCACGACCAGGCCCACGGCAGCCGCCGCGGTCAGCGGGGTGTACGCCCCGGCCGTGTCGACGAGACCGCCACCGCCCGCGTGGACACCGCCCCGCGGACCGTCACCGTCGCGCTGTCCTTCGCTGTCGCCGCGCGACCCGTCACCGTCGCCGCGCGCCCCCTCGCCCTCGTCGCGCGGACCGTCGCCGTCGTGCGGCGCGGCCGCCCCGTCATGCCCGTGGTCCTCGATGCGGCCGGGGTCCCCGCCGGGCCCGTGGTCCGGCTGGCCGTGGCAGTCGACGCGGAAGATCTTCTCCCTCGGCGTGGCACCCGCGGTCCAGGTGAGCCGGTACTGCCCGTCCGCCAGCCCCAGCGGATCGGTGTGCCCGGCACCGGAGCCCGGGCCGAGCGCGATGGTCCCGGTCACGGTGGCACTGGTGGGCAGCGGCGGCTGAGCCACGATCGTGTAAGCCACGCTCGGCAGCGTGTCGAAGTTGACGGCGTCGAGGTAGAACCGGCAGACCACGGGGTCGTCCTTCGAGACGCCGAAGGGCACGCCCACCCGGTGGATCCTGATGTCACCCGCCTCCCCTTGGGCCACGGCGCTCGGCGCCGCCAGCCAGGTGGCTCCCGCCGCGGTGAGGACGGTGAGGGCACCGACGCCGAGCCGGCCGGCGACGGCGGGTGGGAGTGTCAAGGTGGGCATGGGCAGTCCTCCAAGTCAGACGATTTTCATACAAATCGACCTTTTATCTGACTCTCTTTCACAACCACCCCTGCCCTCGCGGCAGCGGCGCCCGACGCGCCGTCAGCTGTCGCCCGACCGGCGCAACGCAGGCCCCGTACGGCCCTCCCGCGCCGCCGGCCCGGCCGCCCGGGACGCCGCCTCCGGGGCCCCGGGACCACGCAGCGCACCGCCCGCCGAGAGCAGCAGCAGCGCACCCAGCATCACGAACGGCGCGGCCACCCCCGCGACCCCGGCGACCAGGCCCGCGGCGGCGGGCGCGGCGACCTGGCCGAGACGGTTGCCGGTCAGACGCAGCGCGAGCGCGGTGGAGCGGGCCTCGTCGGGGGCGGCCTGGACGACCGTCGTCATGGACAACGGCTGACCGACCCCGAGGCAGAAGCCGAGCGCGACGAGCATCAGGCCGAGCCCCCACACCGGCACCGGCAGCGCGACACCCGCGCACAGCACGGCCGCCAGCAGACAGGTCACGGTCAGCAGCAGGGAGCGGCCGAGCAGCCGCAGCAGCGGGGTGAGGACGAGCCGGCAGGCGATGGTCGCACCGGCCCGCAGACTGAGCAGGACGCCGACGACCGACGGCGCGATGCCCCGGTGCTCGCCCACCACCGGCAGGTAGGCGGTGAGGATGTCGGTGGCCGACAGCACGGAGAGGCTGATGAGCATCCCCGCCGGCACTCCCCTGGCGCCCAGGATGCGGCCGACCGGCACCCGCTCGCCGCCCGCGCCGCGGGACGTGACGGCCGTACGGTCCTCGATGCGCCACAGCGAGGTGAAGGCGACCGCGGCGCCCGCCCCCGCCACCACGAGGGCCAGCGCGCTGGAGCCCGCCATGTCGGGGCCGCCGATCACCGCGCCCGCCGCCACGGGCCCGATCAGCTGGCCGAGCGAGGCGCCGATGGTGAAGTGGCCGAAGTTGCGGTCCTGCTCGTGCGGGGCGGACTGCCGGGCCACCAGCGACTGGGCGCCGATCACGAAGCAGAGGTGGCCGAGGCCCATCACCCCGCTCCACAGGGCCATCGCCCACAGCGAGCCGGCGAGGCCGCTGAGGACGCAGCCGCCGGATATCAGGACCACGCCGACGGGCAGCAGGGGCGCGCAGCGGCCGTGGTCGGTGCGGCGGCCGAGCGGTACGGCCGCGAAGAGCGGCAGCAGGGCGTACACGCCCGCGATCACACCGACCGCCCGCTCGTCCGCTCCCAGCGCGAGGGCCCGGTAGGAGACGGCGGGCCGGGCCATCGACACCGCCCCCTGCGCGAAGCCGAAGGCGATGACGAGGCGGAGCAGCCAGCCGCGGTTCCCACCGGGCGCCATGGACGTTTCCTCCCTGGGAGATCAGACGGGGAGATCGGATGGGGGGATCGGGACGAGGGGGACGGGACGAGGGGGACGGGATGCGGGGCTCAGATGATGCCGAAGAGGATTCCTGCCCCGAGCACCACCAGCGATGTCAGCGCCGCCCACTTGACCACGAACCTGGTGTGGTCGCCGAACTCCACCTTCGCCATGCCGACCAGCACGTACACGGCCGGGACGAGCGGGCTGGACATGTGCAGCGGCTGGCCGACGAGGGAGGCGCGGGCGATCTCCAGGGAGGAGACGCCGTGTGCGTGGCCGGCCTCGGCGAGCACCGGGAGGATGCCGAAGTAGAAGCCGTCGTTCGACATGAAGTACGTGAGCGGGATGCTCAGCACGCCGGTGACGAAGGCCATGTGCGGGCCCATGCCGTCGGGGATGTTGGAGACCAGCCACTCGGCCATGTGGTCGACCATGCCGGTGCCCTGGAGGACGCCGGTGAAGACGGCGGCGGCGAAGACCATGCCGGAGACGTTGAGGACGTTCTCGGCGTGCGCCCCGAGGCGGGCCTTCTGGTCGGGCATGTGCGGGAAGTTGACGGTCAGCGCGAGGGCCGCGCCCAGCAGGAACAGCACCGGGATCGGCAGCCACTCCATGATCATGGCGGTGAGCAGGACGACCGTGAGCAGCGCGTTGAACCAGTACAGCTTGGGCCGCAGGGTCGGCCGGTCCGGGTCGAGGCCCTGCAGACCGTCGTCCTCGTCCTCGTCCCCGAGGGCGTCCGCGTCGGTGCCGGAGCCCGCGCCACCGGTGCGCACGGGGGCCTTGCCGTCACCCTTGCCGGCAGCGGCACCCTTGCCCGAACCGGCACCCACCAGGACGGTCTCCGTCTCCGGCTCCTCCACCAGCACCTCGTCCAGCGTCAGCACGCCGAGCCGCTTGCGCTCGCGGCGGCCGAGGACGTAGGCGAGGGCGAAGACGAACAGCAGGCCCACGGCGAGCGCGGGAATCATCGGCACGAAGATGTCGCTGGCGTCGAGCTTCAGCGCGGTCGCGGCGCGGGCGGTCGGGCCGCCCCAGGGCAGCGTGTTCATCACGCCGTTGGCCATGGCTGCCACACCGGTCATCACGACCAGGCTCATCTTCAGGCGCTTGTACAGCGGGTACATCGCCGAGACGGTGATCATGAAGGTGGTCGAGCCGTCGCCGTCCAGCGACACGATCGCGGCGAGGACGGCGGTGCCGACGACGATCCGCAGCGGGTCGGCCTTGCAGAACTTGAGGATCCCCCGGACGATCGGATCGAAGAGGCCGACGTCGATCATCACACCGAAGTAGACGATCGCGAACATCAGCATCGCCGCGGTGGGGGCGAGGCTGGTGACGCCGTCGAGGACGTAGTCGCCGAGCTTGGCGCCCTTGCCGACGAACACGCAGAACAGCGCGGGAATCAGCACGAGCGCCGCGATCGGCGACATCTTCTTCAGCATGATCAGGACCAGGAAGGTCGCGATCATGGCGAAGCCGAGGATGGTCAGCATGAGTGGATACCTAACGTTCGCCCTTGAACATCCCACCGGGCAGGCGGTGCGTTGACGTTAGGTCCGTTCAAACGGTGTTAACAAGACGTTGACCTGCGAGCAATAAGCGCAAAATGCCAGGTCACGGCTTTGCTCAGGTCACGGGGGTGAGCTTTTCGGTCACGGCGGCGACCTCGACGGGCACTCCGTTGAGGACCGCGTTGCCCGACAGCGGGTCGAGCAGGCTGCCGTCGAGGAGCTGGTTGACGTTGACGCCGGGGTCGGTGGCGGCGTGGCTCATCCGGGTGCCCGGGCGGTCGTGCCCCCAGCCGTGCGGCAGGCTCACCACACCGGGGCGCACGCCGTCGGTGACCTCGGCGGGGGCAGTGACCTCTCCCCCGGCGCCCTTGACGCGGACGGCCGCCCCGTCCCGCACGCCCAGGCGTTCGGCGTCCTCGGGGTGGATGTGCAGGGTGCAGCGGTTGGTGCCGCCGGTGAGGGCGGGCACGTTGTGCATCCAGCTGTTGTTGGACCGCAGATGGCGCCGGCCGACCAGAACGAGCCCGTCGGCGCGTTCACGCAGGGCCTCGCGCAGGCGGGGCAGGTCGTCCGCGATGGGCCGCGGGAGCAGCTCGACCTTGCCGCTCCTGGTCTTCAGCGGCTGCGGCAGGCGGGAGCCCAGCGGGCCGAGGTCGATGCCGTGCGGGTGTTCGAGGAGCCTGGCCAGGCTCAGTCCGTCCGGTCGTACGCCGAAGCCGTCGCCGTAGGGACCGAGGCGCAGCATCATGTCGAGCCGCCGCTCGGGGCCGGTGTCGCCGGTGAGTCGTGCGGCGAGTTCCTTCGGGTCACGGCCGTGCACCGGGGAGTGGGGGTCCTGGACGGCCTTGCCGAGGGTCTGGTCGACCACCATGGCGTCGACGGCCGCCGGGTCGGCGCCGTGCATGCCGGTCGCGGCGAGGATGAGGCGGGCCAGGATCTCGGTCTCGGCCATCCGGCCGGGCTCCAGGGGAACGGCGGGGCGGTTGTAGCGGACCTGGTTGCGTACGGCGAGGGTGTTGAAGGCGAAGTCGTGGTGCGGGCTCTGCGACGGCGGCGGCGGGGGCAGCACGACGTGGGCGTGGCGCGAGGTCTCGTTCAGGTAGGGGTCGACGCTGACCATGAAGTCCAGGGAGGCCAGGGCCTTGTCGAGCCGGTCGCCGTCCGGGGCGGACAGCACGGGGTTGGCGGCGACCGCCATGAGGGCGCGGATCGGCTCGCCCTCCTCGGTGGCGGTGTCGATCTCCTCGGCGAGCGCGGAGAGCGGCAGCTCGCCCTTCGCCTCGGGGTGCCGGCTCACCCGGGAGTGCCAGCGGCCCAGGGCGAACCCGCGGCCGGGTCCGGCGGGGCGGGGCGTCTTGTCGGTCGCCGCCTGCGGGAAGAGGGCACCGCCGGGGCGGTCGAGGTTGCCGGTGAGGATGTTGAGGACGTCCACGAGCCAGCTGGCGAGGGTGCCGTGCGGGACGGTGCAGCTGCCGATGCGGCCGTAGACGGCGGCGGTGGGGGCGGCGGCGAGTTCGCGGGCGAGGGTACGGATCTCGGCGGCCGGTACGTCGCAGGCCTCGGCCACCGCCTCCGGGCTGAAGTCCGCGACGGCGGCCTCCAGTTCGCCGAGCCCCTGGACGTGCGGCGTCAACTCGCCGAGGTCGACCAGCTTTTCCTCGAAGAGGATGTACGCCATCGCCGCCAGCAGAGCCGCGTCGGTGCCGGGGCGGATCGCGATGTGCCGGTCGGCGAGCTTGGCGGTGCGGGTGCGGCGCGGGTCGATGACGACGAGCGTGCCGCCGCGGGCCTTGAGCGCCTTGAGCTTGCCGGGGAAGTCGGGGGCCGTGCACAGACTTCCGTTGGACTCCAGCGGGTTGGCGCCGATGAGCAGCAGGTGGTCGGTGTGGTCGAGGTCCGGCACGGGGATGGCGTTGGCGTCGCCGAACAGCAGCCCGCTGGAGACGTGCTTGGGCATCTGGTCGAGCGTGGAGGCGGTGAACAGGCTGCGGGTGCGCAGCGCGCCGGCCAGGACCTGCGGGTAGAGTCCGCCGGCCATGGTGTGCACGTTGGGGTTGCCGAGGACCACGCCGACGGAGTCCGCCCCGTACCGCTCGACGACAGGCCGGATTCCCGCGGCGACGGCATCGAAGGCCTCCTCCCAGCTCGCCTCGCGCAGCTCGCCGTCCCTGCGGACCAGGGGCGTGCGCAGCCGGTCCGGGTCACCGTCGACGGCACCGAAGGAGGCGCCCTTGGGGCAGATGAACCCCTTGCTGAACACGTCGTCGCGGTCACCCCGGGCACCGGTGACCCGGGTCCCGTCGATGGTGAGCGTCAGGCCGCAGGTGGCCTCGCACAGGGGGCAGATTCGCAGGGCGGTGCGGGACACGGGTCCTCCCGGTGGTGGCGGCGGCGCTGACGCCTCGGATGAGGGGAGCATACCGACCGGTATGCATGATGGGGAGGGTCTGACCCGGGATGGCGTGGGGCGGCGTACCGCTCGGGGCGTCGGCGTGCGCGGCACTCAGCACTCCGCGTCCGCGGCGACGTCGGCGCTGAGCCACGGGCGGCGCCTCAGTCCAGCACCCGCCCCAGATACGCCCTCAGCAGCTCCCGGATCTCCCCGATGATCGCCTCGTCGCCGTCCGGGTCCACCCGGAAGGCGAGCTGGACCAGGGTGTCGGAGGCTTCCACGGCCACCAGGAAGACGCGGCGGAGTTCGTCGTCGGGGTCGCGGCCGAGATAGCCGGAGAGGAGGTCGGTGAGGCGGTCGGCGACCCGGTGGTTGGGCTCGGCGTGCCGGGCGCCGACCGGGATCTGGTTGCCGAAGTCGACGAGGGAGAAGCCGGGCGCAGTGCGCTTCATGGCCAGGTACTCGTCCAGGACGGCGTCCATCGCCGCCCGCCAGTCCCCTCGCCGGGCGTCCTTCAGGCGGTCGGTGACACGCTCGGAGTACCGCTCGAGGTTGCGCTGTGCGAGCGCGTCGGCCATCTGCCGCTTGTTGCCGAAGAAGCGGTACACGGAGCCGATGGGCACCCCGGCGCGCAGCGCCACGGCCCGCGTGCTCAACGCGTCGTAGCCGACCTCGTCGAGGAGGTCGGCGCAGGCGTCGAGGATCCTGGTCAGCCGTTCTGCGCTGCGCCGCTGCACGGGCGCCCGGCGCAGCGATGTCGCATCGTGGGGCACGGGCTTCATGATGCCTTCCCGCCGGACTCCGGTGAACCTCGCCCCCTGGTACGGAGACGGATGGCCCATGCACTCATCTCGCCCGGGTCAGGGCGAGGACACCGGCGACGACACCGGTGGCGATTCCGGTGGCGACTGCGGTGACGACTCCGCCCCGGACGCCGTGATGTCGGCCGTGCTCTCCACCGGCTTGCCGTGCACCGCCCACACCGTGCCGTCGTCGGCGTACAGGCGGGCGGTGAGGTGGTGGGTACCGTGCGGGACGAACCGGGCGGCGAGCCGGTACCCGGGGGTGCGCAGCCGGGTCACCTGACCGCCGTCGACGAAGAGGTAGGCCAGCCCCCGCCCCGCGACCGCCTGCGCCTTCGCGCCCGGCGCGGAGAAGCGGAAGTCGCGGACGGTCAGCCGGACGTCCCAGCTGCCGCCGGCGTCGGGCGTCACCTCGATACCGACCTCGGGTGCCTTGTCCTTGCCGACCTCTCGGTAGTGCCGCCCTTCCCCGTCCGTCTCGTCGAGGAGTCTGCCCACCGATGATGGTGACCCCCCGTCCTTCCTCTCGCTCGCGTCGCTCGTGCCGCAGCCCGCCGGTCCGGTCAGCAGCGGGACGCAGACGACGAGCGCGGCGAGCAGCCCCCGCTTCCACGACATGCCCGGGACTCTAGAACAGCGCGCCGGGACGCGAATCCTTCTGAAGTCTGGTTCCGTCCCTACCTCTCGCGGAGGACCCCTGTAGGACCCCCGAGGGACGCCGGACCCCCGCAGGACGCCGGTCCCTCTTGCGTCCGCGAAAACGCAATCCTACGGTGATACATAGGAATCAGGTTCGCAAGGGAGCGATCATGAGCGGGGACGCGCGCAAGACCGCGGAGGCACTGGCCTATCTGTCCGGATTCGGCAACGAGCACGCTACGGAGGCGGTGCCCGGCGCCCTGCCCGAGGGCCGCAACTCCCCGCAGCGAGCGCCGCTCGGCCTGTACGCGGAACAGCTCAGCGGCTCGGCGTTCACCGAGCCCAGGGCGCACAACCGGCGCTCCTGGCTGTACCGGATCCGCCCCTCGGCCGCCCACCCCTCCTTCGTCCGCACCGACAACGGCGCGATCCGCACGGCCCCCTTCACCGAGACCGTGCCGGACCCGAACCGGCTGCGCTGGAACCCGCTGCCCGAGCCGCCGGCCGGGACGGACTTCCTGGCGGGCCTGTGGACCCTGGGCGGCAACGGCGACGCGGCCCAGCGCGCGGGCATGGCGGTGCACCTCTATCACGCCAACTCCTCCATGGAGCGCGTCTTCAGTGACGCCGACGGTGAGCTGCTGATCGTGCCGGAGCGCGGCGGGCTGCTGCTGCGCACGGAGTTCGGGCTGCTGCACGCGGAGCCGGGACATGTGGCGCTGGTGCCGCGGGGGGTGCGCTTCCGGGTGGAACTGCTCGACACGGCATCGGATGGCGGGCAGAGCCCGACTGCCCGTGGTTACGTCTGCGAGAACTACGGCGCCCCCTTCCGCCTCCCCGATCTCGGCCCGATCGGCGCCAACGGACTGGCCAACGCCCGTGACTTCCGGGCGCCGGTCGCCGCGTACGAGGACGTCGAGGGGCCGGTGGAGGTGGTGAACAAGTTCTGCGGCAACCTCTGGTCGGCGACGTACGACCACTCGCCGCTCGATGTGGTGGCCTGGCACGGCAACCATGTGCCGTACGTCTACGACCTGCGCCGCTTCAACGTCATCGGCACGATCTCCTACGACCATCCCGACCCGTCGATCTTCACGGTGCTGACCTCCCCCTCGGACACCCCCGGGCTGGCGGGCGTCGACTTCGTGGTCTTCGCGCCGCGCTGGCTGGTGGGCGAGGACACCTTCCGGCCGCCGTACTTCCACCGGAACGTGATGAGCGAGTACATGGGCCTGGTCGAGGGCGCCTACGATGCGAAGACCGCCGGAGAAGGGGGCTTTGTGCCGGGCGGCGGTTCGCTGCACAACATGATGTCGGCGCACGGCCCGGACCGGGAGACGTTCGACCGGGCGAGCGCGGCCGAGCTGAAGCCGCAGAAAATCGATGACGGGCTCGCGTTCATGTTCGAGACGCGCTGGCCGGTGACGCTCACGCCCCACGCGGAGCGGGCGGACCACCTCCAGCAGCGGTACGACGACGTGTGGCAGGGCCTCGAGCGGCACTTCCGCCCCTTGCACTGAGGATTTGCTCCAGGTACGGATGGCCCCGTGACCTCCTTCGCCCCCGACTCCATCGTCCTGAACCGCAAGCTGCCGCTCTGGTACCAGGTGTCGCAGTCGCTGCGCGCCTCGATACTCGGCCGCTCGCCGCGGGATCCGCTCCGCCTGCCCACCGAGGAGCGGCTGGCGGAGCACTACGGGGTCAGTGTGCTGACCATGCGGCAGGCGCTGAAGGAGCTGGAGGACGAGGGGCTGATCACCCGGCACCGCCGGCGCGGCACGTTCATCGAGCCGGACGCCCTGCGGGGCGCTCCCGTGCGGCTGCTGGGCTCGGTGGACGCGATCGTGGCCCAGCAGTCCGGCATGACGACCGAACTGCTGGACCACGGCAGGGCGGCCGTGCCGGCCGAACTCGCCGAGTACTTCCCGGACCTCGCCGAGGTGGCCACGTACCACCGGCTGCGCAGCGACGAGAAGACCGGCGAGCCGACCAACCACGCCCGCAACCACATCCGTCCCGAACTGGCCGCGCGCATCGACCTGGACGACCTGGTGCGCTGGCCGATGACCAAGGTGCTGCGGGATGTGGTCGGGGCGGACATCAGCCGCATCACGGACACCGTGGAGGCCAGACTGGCCGACCCCGACACCGCGCGCCTGCTCCAAGTCCCCCTGCTCAGCCCGATCCTCCACTACACGGGCATCACCTACGACACCGCCGGCCGTGCCCTGGACGTGGCGATCATCCACTACCGGGGCGACCGCTTCTCCTTCACGGTGACCTTGGACGCGTAGGCGCTCCGCTGGTTCCGCGATGGGCCGCCGGGCGAGCTCGCGGCGACGGGTCGCGTCCGCGCGGAAGGCGCGTTGCGCAGCCGACAGCCTGCGGTACGCCACGACAGGGCCGACCCGCACGAAAGCCGCGCCGGACCGCCGACTCATCACCACAGCGCACCCCCGCAGGCTGTGGCGCCCCGTCAGCCGCCGGTCGCGCCGCGCGGAGCCCGCGACGGCCCGCCGGCCGTCTGCGGAGCCCGCAGCGAGGGGCGTGGCCGGGCGGCAGCCGCGTTGCGCAGGCGGCGCTCTGCGGTGCGTCATGACGGGGCACGCCCGCACGAAAGCCACGACGGACCGCCGGCTCATCACCAGGGCGCACCGACCGTCAGCCGCCCATGGGTCACCGTAAGCAATCGCGCCGCGCGGAGTCCGCGATGAGACGCCGGCCGCCCACGGAGTGATCGTGCAGGGCCACATCCGCGCGCAGGCCGCGACGGGACGTCGTGGCGGGCGCGGGTGCGCGGTGGTGGGCCCGTGTCTCTTCTGGGGGCTGCCGTACGATGCCCAGCGTGACGCACGACGACGCTCCGCTGCTGGCGGACCTCATGCCGTGGTCCGTCGCACCGCTGCGGCTGGGCCGCGCCTGGCCGACGGCGCCTGATCCGGGCTCGCTGAGAGCCCGGTGGGATGTTCTGCTGAAGGCCGAGGGGGCGGATCGGGAGGCTCTGTTCGAGTCGACGCGTTCGCGGACGCCGCATTCGGCGGTGGGGCAGTTGCCCGGCCAGTCGAGCGGCACGGAGAAGCTGGTGCGGGCCTCGGGCCCCTGCCCGGAACCCGTGCGGGTGCTCGCGGCCCCCTTCGACGAGCAGTGGCTGATCCCCGACCACCGCCTGCTGGACGCGGCCCGCCCCGAGCTGTGGCGGGTGGCCGACGAGCACCAGGTCTTCACCGTGGAGACGGCCGGGGACATCCCCGCCCTGGGCTCACCCCTCCTGGCCACCTCCCGCCTCCCCCTCCTTCGGCCGGGCCGCATCCGCCCGCTGTACCGGCGCCCGGGGGGCGGGGAACCGAACCTCGCACCGGGCCTGCCGGCTTTCCTGGCCGCCCGTCTGGGCCTGTCCCCGGCCCCGCTGGACGTGCTCGCCTGGATCCTGGCCACGACCCGCCCGGACCTCTCCGTCCCGCTCACCGGCGACGCCGAACTCTGGGCCCGGGGCGTACGGCTGGGCCACCGCATGCTCTGGCTGATGCGCCGCGACGGCGAACGTCCCAAGCTCCCCGGCGGGCGCCGCCCCTACGTCCGCGCGCCCCTGCCAGTCCTCCCCCACTCTCGACTGCGCTCGAGCGGGGGGACCCCCATGCTGACCCTGCACTACGACCGCGACGAGGAGACCCTGCATCTCGACGAGGGCCGCATCTCGCCGGTACCGCCACAGGCATGGGACTTCGAGGTCGCCGGGGTCCGGGTGGTGGAGCAGTGGTTCGCGACCCGCACCACCCCCGCCGAGCCCGGCACCCTCGCCGCGATCAGCCCCGGCTCCTGGCCGCAGACCTGGACATCGGAGCTGCTGGAACTGATCACGGTGCTCGCGCTCCTGGCGGAGCTGAAGCCGCGGCGGGAAGAGCTGGAGCAGACGGCCCCGGTCACGGCCACCGACCTCCGCGAGGCGGGCGTACTCCCGGCCCCGGAGTGGTCCCACCGCCCCGCCTCCGTCCTCGACCACCACGAGGAGGGCCCGGAGGGGCAGTTCGCGCTGCTTTAGCGGGCCATCGGTCGGTCAGCGGGCGCCCCGGTCCGGGTCGAAGGCGTCCAGTACCCGTTCCAGCGCCCGCTGGAACACCGCCTCCAGATCGATCGGCCCGGAATCCGCCGTGAAGGCCGCCGCCATCCGCGGATACGCGCCGGAGGCGATCCGACCGCCCAGATAGGCGATGCGGACCGCGTTCTCCTCGTCCTCGGACCACGGCAGGGAGCGAACACGCTCGGCGGTGTCGAGTTCGTTGCGGACGTACGTGGTCACCACGCCGTTCAGCATCGCGACGAGCTCGATCTTCGTGCCGTAGGCGGCCGGAAGCGGGTCCAGGCAGGCCAGGCAGTGCTCGATGTAGCGCAGGGCGTGGGGGCTGAAGCCGTACACGGGGGACATCAGGCGCGGCATCCAGGGGTGGCGGTGCATCAGGCCGCGGGTCTGGTGGGCGACGCGGAGCATGTCGGCCCGCCAGTCACCGGCCGGCTCCCACAGCTCGTGCTCGCCGCTGACCGCGTCCACCATCAGCTCGTACAGGTCCTCCTTGCGGGGGACGTAGTTGTACAGCGACATCGTGCCGCAGCCCAGTTCGGCCGCGACGTGCCGCATGGACACCGCGTCCAGCCCCTGGGCATCTGCGATGCGTACGGCGGCGGCCGCGATGTCGGCGCGGGTGTACGCCGGCCGCGGGCCTCGCCCGGCGCGCTCGGGGCGCGCCCAGATCACTTCGGGTACGGCCCCTCGGCCTGCCATCGATCATCACCTCGCCCCACCATCTTAGTTACGTACATCGTACGTAGTGCGCTATGGTCGACACATGACTTCTACGTACGCTGTACTCAGTGAAGGTCTGGAGAAGCGCTTCGGCGCTGTGCACGCCCTGCGCGGGCTGGATCTGGCCGTCGCGCAGGGCACCGTCTGCGGGCTGCTGGGCCCGAACGGGGCGGGGAAGACGACGGCCGTACGGCTGCTGACCACGCTGCTCACGCCCGACGCGGGCTCGGCGCGGGTCGCGGGGCACGACCTCGTACGGGAGGCGGCGGCCGTGCGGCGCCGGATCGGTGTCACGGGGCAGTACGCGTCGGTCGACGGCGACCTCACGGGGCGACAGAACCTGCGGCTGTTCGCCCGGCTGCACCGGGTCCGGGGCCCGGCCGAGCGGGCCGCGGAGCTGCTGGACCGCTTCGGCCTGGCCGAGGCCGCCGACCGGCCCGCGTCCACCTACTCGGGCGGGATGCGGCGCCGCCTGGACCTCGCGGCGAGCCTGATACGCCGCCCGGACGTGCTGTTCCTCGACGAACCGACGACCGGGCTCGACCCGGCCAGCCGGAACCGGATCTGGGACGCCGTGCGCGAGCTGAACGCGGACGGCACGACCGTGCTGCTCACCACCCAGTACCTGGAGGAGGCCGACCAACTCGCCGACGACATCGCCCTGGTGGACCGGGGGCGGGTCGCGCACCAGGGGTCCCCGGCCCAGCTGAAGGCGGCGATCGGGGTGTACGCGGAGGTCGTCGTCGCCGATCCCGGCAGTCTGGACGAGGCGGCCGCCGTGCTCGACCGGATCACCGGCGGACAGCCGGCGCTCGACCACGAGCGGCACAGCGTCGGCGCCGTCACCACCGACACCACCCTCACCCTGCCCCGCCTGGTCCGCGAACTCGACGCGGCCGGCCTGCCGTTGCTCGACGCGAGCCTCAGGTCCCCGACCCTCGACGACGTGTTCCTGCGGCTGACCGACAGCACCGACCGCACCGACCGCACCGACCTCGAGGAGGCCGCGGCATGAGCATGCTGGCGTACGACAGCGGCGCGATGCTGGGACGCCAGCTCCGCCGGATCCGCAACAACCCCGGACTGCTGATCCTCACCCAGACGATGCCGATCAGCATGCTGCTGTTCTTCGGCTACGTCTTCGGCAGCGCGCTGGCGATGCCCGGCGCGCAGTACCGCTCCTTCCTCGTCCCCGGACTGCTGGTGGCGACCACCGCCGGCGGGATCATGGCGGGCATGTTCCAGGCGGCCCAGGACACCCACCGGGGCGTGATGGACCGCTTCCGCACGCTGCCGATGAGCCGGGCCGCCGTCCCACTCGGGCAGGCGCTGGCCGACCTCGTGACCACGGCCGCCGGGACGGTGCCGTTCCTGCTGGTCGGACTGGCCATGGGATGGCGGGTGAAGGGATCGGCGCTCGACGCGGTGGCCGCGGTCGCGCTGTTGCTGCTGTTCCGGTTCGCCTGCACCTGGGTGGGCATCTTCCTCGGGCTGCTGACCCGCAGCGAGGAGGCGGCCGGCCAGCTGGGCGGCGCCACCTTCATGCTGCCCCTGCTGTCCAACGCCTACATCCCGACCGGCAACCTGCCCGGCTGGCTGCGCACGCTCGCCGAGTGGAACCCGATCAGCGCGGTGACCACGGCGCTGCGGGACCTGTTCGGCAACGCGCCCGTGCCCGAGGGGGCGGCCTGGCCGGTGGCCCATCCGGTCGCGGGGTCACTGGTGTGGTGCGCCGCGCTGATCGCCGTCTTCGCGCCGCTCGCGGTCCGCCGCTACGCGCACGGCTGACAGAACCGCCGGTCGGGGGCGATGATCCACCCCATGGACCGACTTCCCATGGACCGACTCCCCCTGCCCCTGGAGGGCATCACAGTCGTCGCCGTCGAACAGGCCGTGGCCGCGCCCTTCGCGACCCGGCAGCTCGCCGACCTGGGCGCCCGGGTCATCAAGGTGGAGCGGACCGACGGCGGCGACTTCGCGCGCGGCTACGACTCCGCGGCACGCGGGCTGGCCTCGCACTTCGTGTGGTGCAACCGCGGCAAGGAGTCCATCGCGCTGGACCTGAAGGACCCGCGCGGCCTGGATCTCGTACTGCGGCTGGTCGCGGACGCGGACGTGTTCGTGCAGAACCTCGCGCGGGGCGCGGCGGCCCGGCTCGGCCTCGACGCGGCCACGCTGTGCGCGGCGCATCCGCGGCTGGTCGCGGTGGACATCTCGGGGTACGGGGCATCGGGCCCGTACGCGGACAAGCGTGCCTACGACATGCTCGTGCAGTGTGAGACGGGGCTGGTGTCGGTGACCGGGACGCCGGAGCAGCCCGTGAAGGCGGGGATCCCGGCGGCGGACATCGCGGCGGCCATGTACGCCTTCTCAGGGGTGCTGGCGGCGCTCGTGCGGCGCGGGACGACCGGGCGCGGCGGGCCGGTGGAGGTGTCGATGCTGGACGCGCTCACCGAGTGGATGGGCCACCCGCTGCACCACACGATGCACGACGGCGCTCCCCCGGCGCGCACCGGCCTGGCGCACGCCGTCATCGCGCCGTACGACGCCTATCCGACGGCGGACGGCGGGCGGGTGCTGCTGTCGGTGCAGAACGACCGGGAGTGGCGGCGGCTGGCCGAGCAGGTCGTCGGACAGCCCGAGTTGGGCGCGGATCCCGCGTACGCGACGAACCCGGCGCGGGTCGCGAACCGGGAGCGAACCGACGCGCTGGTCGCCAAGGCGCTGGGCGCGCTGACGGCGGACGAGGCGCTGGCGCGCCTGGAGGCGGCGGGCATCGCGTGTGCCCGGCTGAGGGACCTGCGGGAGGTGGCGGAGCATCCGCAGCTGGCGGCCCGGGAGCGGTGGCGGGAGGTGGGTTCGCCGGTCGGGCCGTTGCGGGCGTTGCTGCCACCGATCACCTTGCCGGGCGGGGACGAGGCTCGGATGGGTGACGTGCCCGCGCTCGGACAGCACACCGGTGCGCTGCTGCGTGCCGTGGGGATGACGGACGACGAGATCGCAGCGTTGCGCCGGGACGGTGTGGTGGTCTGAGCGCGGGCGGGGCTCAGTGCTTGTTGCCGCCGAACAGCGAGCGGCGCAGTCGGCGCAGGGGGGCGAAGAGCGAGACCCGGCGGACCCGGGCACCCCTGCCGCTGCGCTCGTGCGCGGGCTCACGTGCGGTCAGCTCACGCATCAGCGAGGTCGCCTCGACCGTCTCCCGCTGCGGTATGGCGGGACCGCCCAATACCGACAGATGGCGGTCCAAGCGCGAGCTGGTCGCGCTGCTCCCGCAGGTGATCGCAGGGACCCGCGCCCTGCTGCGCACTGTTATCTGCTCCATGTCACTCCCCACCCGTACGAGTCCACCCGGCCCGGGCAGGGTAACCCTATCGCCCCGGCGAGGCATGCGTGTATCACGGTCGCAGGATTCACCTACCCAGCAAGGGGGTTGATGATTACTCTCCGAATCCGACCGATTTCAACGCGAGTTGGGCAATTGGCTGCGTGGTGGGCTGCACTGACCCACCGTCGGGCTCCACGGTTACGGCGAGTGACATCGCCGACTTGCCCAGACCTGTTGCGATCAAGGGCGTGTCACCGTCGAAAAGCCCCAGGGAGCGCGGTTGCACGCCGGGGCGCATGAGCCAGAGCTGGCGCACCCGTCCGCTGGGCGGAGCGCTGTATCCGCTGAGCGTGACGACGGCTTGGCCCTCGGAGGCGGAAGCGATCACTCCGATAGTCCTTCCCTGTGTGTCCTTGCCGCTGGTCGCACGCGCGTCCGAGGCGGAGAGAACGTGGGCGATGTCACGTGACTGTGCCCGCGCGGCGTCGAGTTGGTCCTGAGTCCGGTTGGCCTCGACCGCGAAGAGCCCGGCGACGACGAGTGCGGCGGCGGCCGTGACGGTGGCGAACGGGACGAAGAGGGGGCGCGGGCGAGGCGCACGGGTGCGGGCCGGAGGGGGCTGCGCACCCCAGACGTGCGGCGGGAGTTGGGGCGAGTGTTCCCGGGCCTGCGCCGGGGCCGGGTCCTGCGGGGTGGCCCGGACCGCCGCCAGCACCCGGTCGCGCATCGCGGCCGGCGGCAGGGCGGCCGTGGACCAGGCCAGGCGCACGGCGTCCTCGGCCAGTGCGCGCACCTCGGCGGTGCAGCGGTCGCAGTTCCTCAGATGCTTCTCGAAGCGGACGCGCTCGGCGGGTTCCAGGGCGTCCAGGGCGTAGGGGGCGGCGAGCGAGTGCAGGTCCTCGCGGCGCAGCAGCCGGTCGAGCAGGCTCATGCGGCACCTCCCAGGCACTGGCGCAGCCGGGTGAGTCCGTCGCGCATCCGCGTCTTGACCGTACCCAGCGGCAGCGACAGCCGCTCGGCCACCTCGCGGTAGGTGTAGCCGTCGTAGTAGGCGAGGGTGACGGACTGCCGTTGCAGCGCGGTGAGGCGGGCCAGGCAGCGCCGTACCCACTCGCGCTCCAGCCCCGCCTCGACCTCCTCGGCGACCTGGTCGAAGGCGGGGCCGGAGGCGCGCAGTGCCTCGCGCTGCTCCCGTTCGCCGGCGGCGCGGGCGCTGCGCACGCGGTCGACGGCGCGACGGTGGGCGAGGGTGAGGACCCAGGACAGGGCGCTGCCCCGGCCGGGGTCGAACCGGGCGGCGGAGCGCCAGAGTTCAAGCAGCACCTCCTGGGAGACCTCCTCCGACTGGGCGGGATCGCGCAGCACACGGCGCACGAGCCCGAACACCGGCCCGGACACCATGCCGTACAGCTGCTCGAACGCCTTCTGGTCACCGCCGGCCACGCGCACCAGGAGTTCGTCCGCGTCCACCCCGTCCCCCTCTCCGCGGCCGCACCGGCCCCATCCCGCCACACCCGCTCCTGTCACCCCGGCCCTGCCCAACGGACACACCTCCAGCAGGGCTTACGTATCCCAGGGCCGAAAACGCGGGTCACGAACTCGAAAAAGATTTTTTCTTCGAGACCAATCCGAACCCGCCCTCTGCTCCGTATACCCGTCCGTCAAGCAAGTTGGGACTGAGGACGGACGGCATGACACCTCACTTTTCCAGGAGCGGCGCGGGGCGCAAGGGCCTCGCCACTCTCGTCTGCAGTGCGCTGGCCGCCGGTGGGCTCGCAGCCGCCGGCGCCGCCGCACTGGCACCCGGGGCGGCCTTCGCCTCCAGCCACCGCGAGGCCCCGCTCATCTCGGGGACCCCGCAGTACGACAACACCGACGTGTACGCGTTCGTCAGCCCCGACAAGCCCGACACGACGACGATCGTGGCGAACTGGATCCCCATGGAGGACCCGGCCGGCGGACCGAACTTCTTCACGTTCGCGGACGACGCCCAGTACGACCTCCATGTCGACAACAACGGTGACGCCCAGGACGACCTGATCTTCCGCTACACCTTCAAGACGCACCGGAAGAACGAGAACACCTTCCTCTACAACACCGGTGTGGTCGACAGCCTGAAAGACCCCGACCTCAACGTCACGCAGACGTACGACATCGACCTGATCAAGCTGAAGCACGGCAAGCAGGTCTACAAGTCGCGGGTCGCGGACAGCGTGCCGGTGGCCCCGTCGGACGTCGGCAAGGCGTCGATGCCGGACTACGCGAAGCTGCGCTCGCAGGCGATCTACAAGACGGCGAACGGCGGCGCGACCTTCGCCGGGCAGGCGGACGACCCGTTCTTCCTGGACCTGCGCGTCTTCGACCTGCTGTACGGCGGGAACCTCAGCGAGGTCGGCCGGGACACGCTCAAGGGCTACAACGTCAACACGATCGCCCTGCAGGTGCCCAACGACCTGATCCGCGAGTCGAGCAAGCAGCCGATCGTCGGCATCTATTCGACCACGCAGCGCAAGAACGCGCAGGGCTACTACTCGCAGGTCTCGCGCCTGGGCAACCCGCTGGTGAACGAGGTCGTCAACCCGCTGAAGGACAAGGACAAGTTCAACGCGTCCTCGCCGGCGTACGACGCGCAGTTCCTGAAGAACGTGACCAACCCCGAGCTGCCGAAGCTCATCGAGTCGATCTACAAGATCAAGGCTCCGAAGGAGCCGCGCAACGACCTGGTCGACGTGTTCCTGAAGGGCGTCAAGGGCCTCAACCAGCCGCCCTACGTGAAGCCTTCGGAACAGCTGCGCCTCAACACCTCGATCAAGCCGGCCATGCACCCCAAGCGGCTCGGTGTGCTCGACGGTGACAACGCGGGCTTCCCGAACGGCCGTCGCCTCACCGACGACGTGGTCGACGAGGCGCTCCAGGTCATGGAGGGCGAACTGGTCGGCGCCAAGAACGACCTGAGCGACGCGGTCAACGCGAACGACAAGAAGTTCGAGAAGTACTTCCCGTACGTGGCCGAGCCGACCCCGGGTTCGCGCGGCGCTCTCGCCAAGGGCACGACCAGCGGCGCCGACGTCCGCAGCCAGCTCGGTGACGCGCTCCAGCCGGCGGGCTCCGGCGGCGGCACCGACAACAAGGTCCTGATCGCCGGGTCGGCGGCCTCGGGTGCGGCCGGAATCCTGCTGATCGGTGCGGCCGTGGCGTGGTGGCGCCGGCGCATCCAGCGCCCGTACTGAGCCCCACGCTCCACCCCCACCGACTGGCGCGGCCCGCGCATCCATTCCCCCACGGCGCGGGCCGCGCCGTCCCACGACTTCCCGCAACGACCAGGCGACCCAGGAGAGGGCATGTCCCCGCGCACGAACGACAACCCCGTGTCCGAGGTGGACGGGGACGAACTCCCGCCCGCCGCTGAGACATCCCCCGCCCCGCGGGCTGAACTCCCTGGTCAGAAAACCGAGTCCACTGAAACTGGGTCCACTGAAACTGGGTCCACTGAAGCAGAGCTCATTCCCGCGGCGGACCGCGAGGCGTCCGGGGCGGATGTGCGGGTCGCCGCCGTGCGGCGGGTCGGGGAGGCCGGGCGGCGGTGGCGGGCGGCTCGGCTCGCCGGGTGTGCGGCGCTGCTGGCGGTCGCGCTGACCGGCGGGGCGATCGCCTTCGGTGCGGCGCGGGACGGTTCGCCCGCGACCGTGGCGGCGGCCTCGAGTGCCGTCAACCCGGGGCTGCTCGCGAGCGGCGACCTCGACGCGACCATCGCCTCCCTCCAGGCCCATCTGCGCACCCAGCCGAAGGACTACGGCAGTTGGGCCACCCTCGGGCTGGCCTACGACGAGCAGGCGCGGACCAAGGGCGACCCCTCCCGGTATCCGCAGGCGGAGAAGGCCCTGAAGCGCTCGCTGCGGCTGTCCCCGGACAACGACCAGGCGCTGGCGGGCCTCGCCGCGCTCGCCGCCGCCCGGCACCAGTTCGCACTGGCCCTCACCTACGCCGACCGGGCTCTGAAGCAGAACCCCTACAGCGAGCGCGCCCTGTCCTCCCGTATCGACGCACTCGTCGAACTCGGCCGGTACGACGAGGCGTCCAAGGCCGCCGACACGGCCGACGAGCGCAAGCCCGGCGTACCCGTCTTCACCCGGTACGCCTACGTGCACGAGCTGCGCGGCGACGTGAAGACGGCCCGCCGGGTGCTGGAGCAGGCCCTGTCCAACGCCACCTCCCGCGGCGACATCGCCTACGTCTCCGCCCAGCTCGGTCAACTCGCCTGGAACCAGGGCGACTACAAGACCGCGCTCCACCGGTACGCACGCGCCCTGGCCGCCGACGAGAACTACCTCCCCGCCCTGGAGGGCCGCGCCCGCGCCCAGGCGGCGAGCGGTGACCGGGCCGCCGCGATCAAGGGCATGGAGCTCGTCGTCTCGCGGTATCCGCTGCCCGGCCCCCTCGTCGAGCTCGGCGAGCTGTACGAGGCGCGCGGCCAGGACGGCGACAAGGCCAAGGCCGAGGACCAGTACGCCCTCGTCGACGCATGGATCTCCCTGGCGAAGGCCAACGGCGTCAACGCCGACCTCGACACCGCGCTGGCCGCCGCCGAGCACGGCGACAAGGCCGCCGCCCTGCGGGCCGCCCGCGCCGAGTGGGCCCGGCGCCACACCGTGCACACCGCGGACGCCCTGGCCTGGGCCCTGCACGTCAACGGCAAGGACCAGGAGGCCCTCGACCACGCCCGCCGGGCCACCGCCACCGGCTACCACAACGCCTCCTTCCTCTACCACCGCGGCATGATCGAACTGGCCACCGGCCACCGGAAGGACGGCCGCGCCTCGCTCACCGCGGCCCTGAAGCTCAACCCGGGCTTCTCCCCGCTCGGCGCCCGCGAGGCCCGCAAGGCGCTGGAGGCGGCCAAGTGAAGCCCCGCCGCCTCCTCGCCGCCGCCCTGGCCGCCGGCGCGCTCGTGCTGCTGCCCGTCACGGCCGCGAGCGCCCACCCGCTCGGCAACTTCACCGTCAACCGGTACGACGGTCTCGTCGCCGCCCCCGGACAGCTCCGCGTCGACCACGTCGAGGACCTCGCCGAGATCCCGGCCACCCAGGCCAAGCCCGACATCAAGCGGCTTGGCGGCCTGACCGAGTGGGCCCGGCAGCGGTGTGCCACGGCCGCCGAGGGCAGCAAGCTGACCGTCGACGGCCGTACGACCGCCCTCTCGGCCGGCACCGCGCACGCGAAACTGCGGCCCGGCCAGGCAGGGCTCAACACCCTGCGGGTGGAGTGCCGGTTCACCGCCCCGCTCCCCAAGGGCGACACCGTGACCCTCGGCTTCCACAGCGCGGGCACGACCACGGGACCGGGCTGGCGGGAGATCACCGCGCGCGGCGACCGCACGACGCTCACCGCGTCGGACGTGCCGAAGACATCGGTGTCCCACGAACTGACGGCCTACCCCAAGGACCTGCTGTCCTCCCCGGCCGACACCGTCAGCGCCTCCGTGCACGCGCGGCCCGGCGGACCGGCCCTCGCCGCGGAGCACCAGGCCGCCCCCGCCTCCTCCATCCTGCCCCGCGGCGCCGACCGCTGGACCCGCGCGCTGGACAACCTCGTCGCGCGCCACGACCTCACCCTCGGCTTCGCCTCCCTGGCCCTGCTCATCGCGATCGGCCTCGGCGCGATGCACGCCCTCGCGCCGGGCCACGGCAAGACCCTGATGGCCGCGACGGCCGCCGCCCGGGGCGGCCGGGCCCGCATGCGGGACGTGCTCCCGCTGGCCGCCTCGGTCACGGTCACCCACACCCTGGGCGTGGTGGCCCTCGGGCTCCTCGTCACCGCCGGATCGGCCGCGACCCCCTCGGTGATCGCCTGGCTGGGCATCGCGAGCGGCCTGCTGGTGACCATCGCGGGAGCGAACCTCGTACGGCGGGCGCTGCGCAACCGGCAGCAGGCGCACGGCCACGGCCACGGCCACGGCCACGGCCACAGCCATGGGGACGGGCACGATCACAGTCACGATCACGGCCACGGTCACAAGCACGAGCACGGACACGCGCACGAGCACCATGACCACGACCACTCGCACGACCACGACCACGACCACGACCACGACCACAAGCACAACGGCGCCGCCGTCGAGCACACCCACGGCGGCTTCACCCACACCCACGAGACCGCCCCCACCCTGCGCGGCACGATCCTGCTCGGGTTCGCCGGCGGGCTCGTGCCCAGCCCCTCCGCGGTCGTGGTGCTGGTGGGCGCCGCGGCCCTCGGGCAGGCGTGGTTCGGGCTGCTGCTGGTCGTCGCGTACGGGGTCGGGCTGGCGCTCACCCTCACCGCGGCCGGGTTCGCGGTCGTCAAGCTGGGTAGCGGAATGAACCGGGTGCTGAACAAGCGCCCCCGCTGGACCGCGGGCCCCGCGGCGGCTCTCGTGCGCCGGAGCACACCCCTGGCGTCCGCGTTCGTCGTGCTGGTCCTGGGCGCCGGATTGGTGCTCAAGGGGGCGGCATCCGCACTGGGCTGAGCTACGTTTGTGGAGAAATCACGCGAGATGCCGTGGGGGGCACCCGTGTCCGGACAATCGGGCAGTGAACGTGTGATCGCCGGCCGCTACCGTCTGCTGTCCCCGCTCGGCGAGGGCGGAATGGGAACCGTGTGGCGGGCCCGCGACGAGGTACTGCACCGTGAGGTCGCGGTGAAGGAGGTGCGGGCCCCGGCCGGGCTGCCCACGGCGGACGTGGAGCGGATGTATGCCCGGCTGGAGCGCGAGGCCTGGGCGGCGGCGCGGGTCGCGAACCGCAATGTGGTGACGGTGTACGACGTGGCGATGGAGGGCGGCAGGCCCTGGGTCGTCATGGAGCTGGTGCGCGGGATGTCCCTCGGCGACCAGCTGGAGGCGGAGGGCCCGATGCCCCCGCAGCGCGCCGCGCACATCGGCGCCGAGGTGCTGGCCGCGCTGCGCGCCGCCCACGCGGCCGGGGTGCTGCACCGGGACGTGAAACCGGCCAACGTGCTGCTGGCCGACGACGGCCGGGTGGTGCTCACCGACTTCGGCATCGCCACGGTCGAGGGCAGCTCCGCGCTGACCATGACCGGCGAGGTGATCGGCTCGCCCGAGTTCCTCGCGCCGGAGCGCGCGCTGGGGCGCACGCCCGGTCCCGAGTCGGATCTCTGGTCGCTGGGCGTGCTGCTGTACGCGGCCGTCGAAGGCAGTTCCCCGTTCCGTCACGACACGCCGCTGAGCACCCTGCGCGCGGTCGTCGACGAGGAGTTGCCGCCGGCGCGCCGGGCCGGGCCGCTCGCCCCGGTCATCGAGGGGCTGCTGCGCAAGGACCCCGCCGAACGGCTGCCGGCCGAACTGGCCGAGCAGGACCTGCGGCTCGTCGCCGCGGGCGGGGCGCCGCGCGCGGACACCGTGCCCGTGGCGTCGTACGCCCCGACGGCCCCGACCCGTCCGATGCGGCCGTCGTCCCCGACACCGCCGAGACCCGTACCGGTCCGCACCGCCACAGCGCCCGTGCCGGAGCGGGGCCGCGACCGGCGGGCCGGCGTGGTCCTGGTCGTGGGCCTGGTCGCGGTCGCCCTGGCGCTGGCCGGGCTGACGTACGCGCTGCTCAACCACGGCAGCGAGGACGACAAGAACAGCGGTGGGGCGAGCACGGACAAGGGCAGCGGCTTCAGCTCCCCGGCCCCCACCCGCACCACCGACTCCACCAAGGGTGCCCCGCCGCCCTCGCCGAGCAGCAGCCCGGTGAGCTCCGCCCCGGCCCAGTCCGTGCACGTCACCCTGACGGGGGCGCACACGGAGTACTCCGGGAGCTGTCCGCCGCCGAGCGCTCAGGCGCCCGCGTTCACGGCGACGTTCACGGTGGGCCGGCTGCCCGCGCAGGTCGAGTACCGGTGGGTGGCGAAGAGCGGC
Organism: Streptomyces sp. NPDC020299; assembly: GCF_044387825.1. NCBI lineage: Bacteria > Bacillati > Actinomycetota > Actinomycetes > Kitasatosporales > Streptomycetaceae > Streptomyces > Streptomyces sp. NPDC020299. Next base: position 81,885 of record NZ_JBIRWL010000006.1, on the reverse strand, counting down.
TCGGTCTCGGACTCGGGGTGGAAGACGCTGTCGTTCCCGGCGGGCGGCGGGAAGTCCAAGCAGGACAAGGTGGTCGTGACGACGTACTCGGAGAGCGGGACGGTCGAGAACGCGATCGGCGTCGAGGTGCGCGGCCCGGTGCGTACGACGTCCGACCAGGTGCCGTTCTCGGTGACCTGCGCGACGGCGGAGACCCCGTCGGACGGGGCCTCCTCCTCGGCTTCGGCCTCTGACTGAGCGGATCAGGCCGCGTTGGTGAACACGGGCAGGTAGCCGCCGGACTGGCCGGAGGCGGTCGGGTGGTACGACTCGCTGATGTCCAGCAGGTTGAGGCTGTGCAGCCAGGCGCTGCCGGAGCACAGCTCGTGGCCGGAGAACGTGGTGCGGACGTCGCCGAAGACGAAGCCGTGGTCCAGGGCGCGCTTCTGGATGGCGGTGTCCAGGTAGTCGGCGGCGTCGTTGATCGCGGCGCGCTTGGTCCCGGAGAGGCCGATGCACGTCGTCCCCAGCTGGTAGAAGCGGGGGTAGCCGATCACGACGACACGGGCGGACGGGGCCTTGCCGCTGATCGCCGAGTAGACGCTGTCGAGTCTGCCGGGCAGCGTCGAGTCGACGTACGCCTTGGCGGTGTTGATGCGGGACAGGCAGGTGCTGTCGGATCCGGTCACACAGGTCGTCATGACGTCGGCGAAGCCGGCGTCGTTGCCGCCGATGGTGATCGAGACCAGGGTGGTCGAGGTGCTGAGCGAGCCGAGCTGATTGGCGAGCACGTCGCCGGTCTTGGCGCCGGAGCAGGCGTTGAAGGCGAACGAGGACGGGGCGTGGGCGGCGTTCCACAGGTACGGGTACGCCTTGGTGCTGCGGTCGCAGCTGCCGCTGGAGCTGATGTAGCTGCCCGAACCCACTCCGGAGGAGTAGGAGTCGCCGAGCGCCACGTAACCGCCGGTCGCGGCGAGGGGGGAAGCCTGCGCCGTGGCCGCCCCGGTGAGGGCGAGGCCGGTGGCGAGGAGGAGTGAGGTCACGAATGCCGTAAACCGGGAACGTCTCATGGAACCTCCCTTTAGCAGGATCTCTGCCTCAACCGTCGTAGCAACTACGCGTGTTGACGGGAAGTGTTCATGCCAAGACTTTTGACGCCCCAACAGGATCGATTTCGTACGCTCTCTGCCTGTTTGTTTATGTTCGACGAGGTGACTCACAGGTGACCTTCAAGCGACACCCCAGCGCATGTTTAAAGCCGGACAAGATGCCGTGCGCGGGGCCTCCGCATCTTGACGGCCCCCTCGGGGCTGCGCGACATTGAAGCCCGGCATCCGGCGCTTCGGGGGGCAAAGTCGCCCATGCAGAACATAGGCATCAAGTCAGCCGCAACGGACGGCACCGAGCGTGCGCGACCAGGGCCGGGGAGGGACCTGTCGCCGCTGCTCGCGGGGGCCGCCACGACCGTGAGCGGGGTCGGCGCGCTGCTCGCGCTCACCGGCTCGCACTGGTTCCTGCGCGGCCCGTGCGTGCTGTTCTTCCTGCTCGCGGCCCCGGCCGCGGCCATCGCGGCGGCGCTGCGCGGGCTGGATCCGTTCGGCCGCTCGCTCGCCTCGGTGGCCGGTGCGGTGGCCGTGAACATGCTGGTGGCGCAGGGCATGCTGGCCGTGCACCGCTGGTCGGTGCGCGGCGGGGCCGCCGCCGTGACCGTGCTCAGCCTCCTCCTGCTCCTGCTGGTCCTGCTGCGGCTGCCGCACGGCCGTACGGCGAGAAGACAGGGCCGTACGGCGAGAAGACAGGGCGTGTGACGTGGACATCAGGGTGTACCGCCCCGGTGAACTGAGCGCCGCCGACCGGGCGGCCTGGACGGCGATGCAGGCCAAGGCCCATCTCCACGGCACCCCCGAACTGGCGAACCCGTTCCTGTCCCCGGAGTTCGCGCTCGCGGTGGGCCGGGTCAGACGCGGCGTGCGGATCGCGGTGGTCCACGAGGACGGCGAGGCCGCCGCCTTCTTCCCGTACCAGAGATCCGCCACCGGCGTCGGCCGGGCGGTCGGTCTCGGCGTCTCCGACTGCCAGGGCCTGGTGCACCGGCCCGGCTTCACCTGGGACGCCCAGGAGTTACTGCGGGCCTGCGGGCTCGCGCTGTGGGAGTTCGACCATCTGGTCCAGGGCCAGCAGCCGTTCGAGGCCTCGGCCTCCGGCACCTTCCCGTCCCCGGTCATGGACGTCGACCAGGGCTACGAGGCCTATCTGGGCCGACTTCGCGCCCACTCCCCCAAGTTCACCCGGAGCACGCTCGCCAAGGAACGCAAGCTCGGCCGGGACGCGGGCACCGTACGTTACGTCCACGACGAGCGCGACCCCGAGGCCCTGAACACGCTGATGGCGTGGAAGTCCGCGCAGTACCGCCGGACGGGGCGCAGTGACCGCTTCGCGCACGAGTGGATCACCCGGCTGGTGACCCGGCTCTTCCACACCCGCTCCGAACCGTTCGCCGGGATCCTGTCGGTGCTGTACGCGGACGGCCGGCCGGTCGCCGCCCACTTCGGGCTGCGCACCGAGCGAATACTGGCCTGCTGGTTCCCGGCGTACGACCCGGCGTTCGCGAAGTACTCACCGGGACTGATCCTGCATCTGCGGATGGCCGAGGCGGCCGCCGCGGACGGCATCGCCCATCTCGATCTCGGCCGGGGCCAGAAGGAATACAAGGACTCCCTGAAGACACGCGAAATCGCCGTGTCCGAAGGGTGGGTGACCAGGCGTCACCCGATGGCGGTCGGACACCGGGCGCGGCGCGCCCCGGTCCGGGCGCTGCGCAACACGGTGATGTCGCGGCCGGAACTGTTCGAACCGGCGGACAGAATTCTCAAACGGATGGGAAAGGTCCGTTCGAGACACATGTAATGACGAAACCAACAAAAACGTGAGGCTTCGGTCCAGGCCTTGCCATACGGGTTCAATCGTCAATACCGTCAGACATCTCACCCGCATCGGTCCGTCGACAACGGCTCCAGGGGAGGGCTCAGGGCCACGGCGTTCCGGCGCGGGGCGCGGTAGGGGGGTGCCGAGCTCGGTGACCGAATGGGGTGACCGAGCCGTGCCGCGCGACCGGCTGCCGACGATTCGCGGCAGGCCGGCCAGCTTTGCCAGCTCACCCGTGTGCTCGGAGATCCGTTCGCCGTGCCGTGGGTGAGAACCCCCCTTTCGAACCGGACACAGAGCGGGCCGCCCAGGGGCGGGCGGCCCACCGGACGAGAGGGACAACCGTTCATGAGTTCCGTTCTCCACCCGCCCAATCCAGGCAATGATCCTTTCATCGCCACCACCTATCGGCCCGTCTCCTCTCACCTGGCCATCGCGCCGCCGGTGAGCGTGGTGATTCCCGCCATGAACGAGGCGGAGAATCTCCCGTACGTCTTCAAGACGCTGCCGGACTGGATACACGAGGTCGTTCTCGTGGACGGCAATTCCACGGACGACACCGTGGAGGTCGCACGCGAGCTGTGGCCGAAGGTCAAGGTCGTCGAACAGCGGGGCAAGGGCAAGGGGGATGCCCTGATCTCCGGGTTCGAGGCGTGCAGCGGCGACATCATCGTGATGGTCGACGCGGACGGCTCCGCCGACGGGCAGGAGATCGTCAGCTATGTCTCCGCGCTGGTCTCCGGCGCGGACTTCGCCAAGGGGTCACGCTTCGCCAACGGCGGCGGCACGGACGACATGACCTTCATCCGCAAGCTCGGCAACCGGGCGCTGTGCGCGGTCGTCAACCGTAAGTTCGGCGCGCGCTACACCGACCTCTGCTACGGCTACAACGCGTTCTGGCGGCACTGCCTGGACAAGATCGACCTCGACTGCACCGGGTTCGAGGTCGAGACCCTGATGAACATCCGGGTGGTCAAGGCGGGGCTGAAGGTGCAGGAGATCCCGAGCCACGAGTACCTCCGCATCCACGGCACGAGCAATCTGCGGGCCGTCCGGGACGGGCTGCGGGTGCTCAGGGTGATCCTGAGAGAGCGCTCCAACCGCCGGGCACTGCGCCGTATGGCCGCCCAGCACTCGCCGATGCTGAACGCCGGGCAGGGAGAGGTGTCTTGAGCGATCCCGACATCTCCGTCGTGATCTGCGTGTACACCGAGGACCGCTGGGAGGACATCCTCGCGGCGGTCTCCTCGGTGCGCGCGCAGTCGTATCCGGCGCTGGAGACGCTCCTGGTCGTCGACCACAATCCGATGCTCCTGGACCGGCTGGCCAGTCAGTACAAGGAGGCCGGTGAGGAGGCCGGTGACGTGCGGGTGCTCGCCAACGCGGGCCCCCGCGGCCTGTCCGCGGGCCGCAACACCGGTATTTCCGCCTCCCGCGGCGAGGTGATCGCCTTCCTGGACGACGACGCCGTGGCCGAGCGGGACTGGCTGCGGCGGTTCGCCGAGGGGTACGCCGATCCCCGGGTGATGGCCGTCGGCGGCCGTACGGAGCCGGTGTGGGCGTCGGGGCGGCGCCCCGCCTGGTTCCCGGAGGAGTTCGACTGGGTGGTCGGCTGCACCTACCGGGGCCTGCCGGCCGGGCAAGTCCGGGTGCGCAACGTCCTGGGCGGAAACGCTTCTTTCCGGCGTACGGCCTTCGACGCGGCGGGCGGCTTCGCCACCGGCATCGGCCGGGACGGCGACCGGCGCCCGCTGGGCTGCGAGGAGACCGAGCTGTGCATCCGGCTCACCCGCGCCCGGCCCGACGCGATCCTGCTCATCGACGACCGGGCGGTCATCCACCACCGCGTGCCCGGGGCGCGCGAGCACTTCGCCTACTTCCGCACCCGCGTCTACGCCGAGGGCCTCTCCAAGGCCCTGGTCGCCCGCAGTGTCGGCGCGGACAAGGGGCTGGAGTCGGAACGCCGGTACGCCACCCGGGTACTGCCCGCGGGAATCGCCCGTGGCCTGCGGGACGCCCTGCTGGCCCGCCCGGGCGGCGCGGGCCGGGCGGGCGCGATCGTCGCCGGGGTGCTCACGGCGGCAGGAGGCTACGCGGTGGGGAGCGTGCGGGCCCGGCGGGGCGGCACCGTGTTCTCCGTCGTGCGCATCGAGGACGGGGGCCGCGCATGACGGACGCACCCGTGCCGATCCTCATGTACCACTCGGTCGCGACCTCGCCGAACGCCGCCACCCGGGCCCTGTCCGTCACGCCGGAGGCGTTCGCGGAGCAGATGGCGATGGCCGGGGATCTGGGGCGGACGCCGATCGGGACGGCGGAGCTGGCGGCGAGTTGGCGGTCGGGGCGGCCACTGCCCGACCGCCCGGTCCTGATCACCTTCGACGACGGCTACGAGGGCGTCCACCGGCACGCCCTGCCCGTGCTCGCCAAGCACGGCTTCACGGCCACGCTGTTCGTCTCGACGGGCTGGATCCGGGGCGTGCACGACACCGGGGGCGGGTTGGACACCATGCTGGACTGGGACCAGGTGCGGGACCTCGCGGGCGCGGGCGTGGAGATCGGGGGGCACAGCCACACCCACCCGCAGCTCGACCAGCTCGACGACGACACGCTGCGGTCCGAGCTGGTCCGCTGCCAGGAGATCGTCGCCGGCGAACTGGGCACGGTACCCGCCTCCTTCGCCTACCCGTACGGCTACTCCAGCCGCCGGGTGCGCCGGGCCGTACGCGCGGCGGGGTTCGCCCAGGCCCTGGCCGTCGGCAACGCGCTCGCCCGCCGCCGCCAGGGCCCGTACGCGCTGCGGCGCGTCACCGTGCGCCGCGGCACGGACGCGGAGGAGTTCGCGCGGCTGCTCGAAGGCCGTTCGATCGCCCGCGCCTTCGCCCGGGACCGTGCCCTCACCAAGGGGTACGCCGTTGTCCGCAGAGCCCGCCAGGTCCGGAAGGCCATCCGTTCCCGTGTCTGACACGACCACCACCGAGGCCGCGACCACCGCCACCGAGGCGCCCGGGCAGCCAGGGCGCCGGCTCCGCCTGCCGGGGCGCGGCCGGTCCCCGGGCGGCAACCAGCTGTTCCGCAACGCCTACGCGCTGATGCTCAACACCGGCATCTCCGCGGTCCTGGGCCTGGGCTACTGGCTGGTGGCCGCCCGCTACTACTCCGAGTCCGCGGTGGGCCAGGGCTCGGCCGCGATCGCCGCGATGAAACTCCTCGCCGGGCTGACCGCGGTGACCCTGACGGGCGCCCTGGCCCGGTTCATCCCGGTGTCGGGGCGTTCCACCGGACGCCTCATCGCCCGTACGTACCTGGCGAGTTCGGTCGTCGTGGCGTTCGCGGCCGGGGTCTTCCTGCTCACCCTGGACACCTGGGGGCCGTCGTACCGGTTCCTGCACGGGACCGTCAAGGGCCTCGGCTTCATCATGGCCATCGCCGCCTGGAACCTGCTCACCCTCCAGGACGGCGTGCTGACCGGTCTGCGCAGCGCGCCCTGGGTGCCGGTCGGCAACACGGTGTTCTCGGCGGTGAAGCTGGCGCTGCTGGTCTCACTCGCCGCCACGATGCCGACGACCGGCGTCTTCGCCTCCTGGGTGCTGGCCATCGCCACCTCCGTGGTGCCGCTCGGCCTGCTGGTGTTCCGGAAACTGGTCCCCCGGCATGTGAAGGCGACCGAGGAGCACGCCCAGCCGCCCTCGGTGAAGGAGATCGGCAGGTTCCTCGCCGGGGACTACACCGGCTCGCTGTTCTCCCTCGCCGTGGTCTACCTGGTCCCGGTGATCATCGCCGCGCAGGTCAGCTCCGAGGACAACGCGTACTTCTACATCACCACCACCATCGGCGGCACGGTGAACCTGCTCGCCATCAACATGGGCGCGTCCCTGACCGTCGAGGGCTCGCACGAGCCGGGGCGGCTGGCCGCCAACACCCGGGCGGCGCTGAAGCGGATGGCGCGGATCATGCTGCCGATCTGCGGGCTGCTGTTCCTCGGAGCGCCGTGGATCCTCGGCGTCTTCGGCCCGGGGTACGCGCACGCGGCGACCCCGCTGCTGCGCTGGTTCGCGGTCGGCGCGCTGCTGCGCGTGGTGATGGAGACGTACTTCGCGGTGCTGCGCGCGCAGAGCCGCACCGCCCCACTGGCCTGGCTGCAGGGGCTGTTGTGCGTGCTGGTGCTCGGGCTGACGCTGCTGCTGCTGCCCCGCATGGGCCTCAGCGGTGCGGGCGTGGCCGAGATCTCCTCTCTCGCGGTGATCGTGGCGATCGCGGCACCGAAGCTGTTCAGGACCGTCAGGGCCGCGCCGGACACCGTCCCCGAGGCGGCGGCGCCGGACGGGGACCTCGCCGACCTGGGGGCGCGCGAGGTCCCCGCCGTGTCCGAGCCGCGCAGGCGGGGACCGGCCTGGGCGCTGGACGGCGACACCCTCGCGCTCGGCATCCACGTCGACTTCGACCACCAGGAGCGCCGCCCCGACGTGCGCCCCGGACCGGGCACCCCGCCGGCCGGGGTGCCGCTGCCACGGGAGTGGGAGAGGGAGCCGGGCGCGGAGGCGTCGCTGGGCCCCGCCGAGGCCTCGCTGCTGCGGGAGATCGAGACCGAGGTGGCCGTACCGGAACCCCCGCGGCCACCGCGCTCGCTCCCAGAACGCCTGCTGCCCACCCGCACCGGTCTCCTCCTCGGCTGCCTGCTGATCGCCGCGCTGCTGCTGTACTGGGTACCGGCGCTGCGGCTCGACGAGGGCCGCCTGGACGGGATGGGCGGGCTCGGCCTGGTCTCCGTACTGCCGCTGCCGACGCTGGCCGGCGCGGCGCTGCTGGTCGTGGTGTTCGCCGCGCTGCTCCGGCCGGCCCGCGAGCACCGGGCGCTGCTGCTCGCGACGCTGCTGGCGACGGTGGTGTCCCTGCACGCGCTGCCCGCCGTGATCGAGACCGAGCCGCGGTTCGCGACGGCCTGGCAGCACCTGGGGTTCATCGACTACATCGACCGCACCGGGTCGGCCGTGCCGGACCTGGACGCCCGCTGGAGCTGGCCGGGCTTCTTCGCGGCGGCCGCGTTCATCGGCAGGGCCTGCGGCGTCACCGACTTCACGGAGATCATCCGCTGGTGGCCGCTGGCCATCCAACTCGCCTACCTGGCCCCGATATTCCTGCTGACCCGCGCGCTGCGGGCGAGCTGGCGGGCCAAGTGGACCGGCGTGTGGGTGTTCGTGCTCGGTGGCTGGGTCGGCCAGGACTACTTCTCCCCGCAGGGCTTCACCTATCTGCTGTACCTCGTGTTCGTCGCGGTCCTCCTGGTCTGGTTCCGCGCCCCGCACGCGCTGTGGGGCAGGTTCCGCCCCGGCGAGGCGGAGGTCGAGCCGGCCGGCCGGCGGCAGCGGGCCGTGCTGCTCATGGTGCTGATCGGCCTGTACGCGGCGAGCGTCCCGGCGCACCAGCTCACCCCGTTCGTGATGCTCGGGGTGCTCGCGGCGCTGGTGCTGGTCGGCAAGTCGGAACTGCGCGGGCTGCCCATGCTGTTCGCGGTGCTGGTCGCGGTGTGGGTCGGCTTCATGGCCGAGCCGTACTGGTCCGGGCACTTCGACGAGCTGTTCGGCGGGGTCGGCGGGGTCGGCAGCAACGTGTCGACGTCCGTGTCCGGTCGTATCCAGGGCGGCGACCCCACGCACAAGCTGGTCCTGTACACACGGGTGCTGCTGGCCGGCGGGGTGATGACGTTCGCCTGCCTCGGCTGGTTGCGCCGCCGCTGGAACAGGTACCGCGAGCGGTCGCTGCTGGTGCTCACCTTCGTGCCGTTCCTGGGCTTCGGCATGCAGTCGTACGGCGGTGAGATGGCCCTGCGGGTCTTCATGTTCGCGCTGCCCGGTGCCGGTCTGCTGGCCGGTCTGGCCCTCTTCCCGCGCACCGGCGCCACCGCCGCGGAACGCGAGAAGGACCGCGGCCGGCTGGCCCCGCTCGCGGCGCTGCTGGCGGGTCTGCTGCTCATGGGCGGCTTCCTGGTGGCCCGCTGGGGCAACGAGGCGTTCGAGCGGATCCGGCCCGGCGAGGTCGCGGCCATGGACTACGTCTACGCCCACGACCGGCCGACGGTGCGCCTGCTGTGGCTGAGCAACGACACGGTGAACAACGTGACGCCGGCGATGCCGTGGGGCGCGAAGGACATGGAGCGCGTGAACTATGTGCCGACTCTGGCACCGACCGATCCGGTGCTGGTGTCGGGCCTGGTCAAGGCGCTCAAGGACGCGGGTCCCCACTCGTATCTGATGATCAATCAGAGTCAGGTCACGTACTTGCGGATGGACGTGGGCTACCCGGCGGGCTGGGAGTCCCGGCTGATCCGCAACCTCGACGACCGGCAGGAACTGACGAGGGTCCTGGCCAACGACGACGTGACCATGTACGCGTTGCGCGAGCAGCCCGCGGGCAAGGTGCCGAGGCCCGATCCCGGACCGATCGGGCCGCAGGTGACCTGGACCCCGTGGTCGGTGGTCGGGGCTCTCGCCGCCGTCGCGCTGATGCTGCTGCTCACCGCGCGTGAGGTGGTCCGGGTCGCGGTGCGGCCCGGGGTGCGGCAACTGCGGTTGCTACAGGGCAGCTTCTGGTTCTCGCTGCCGCTGCTCGCGGTGGTGCTGGCCTCGCTGGTGCAGCGGTTCACGACGATGAAATGAGCCGCGCGTGGCTCGTCGGGCTGATCCGGCTCACCGGGCGAGCCACTTCACCTCGTACGCCCGCATGCCGAACCGCTTTCCGTCGACCTTCGCGCTGATCGACCGGTTCAGGGTGTTGACCACCAGGACGGCCTTGTCGGTGGCGAGGACGCGTACGTCGGGCACGTCGTCCGGGGCGACCGAGACGGTCTCGTACCTGCTCCCCGGCGGGAAGGCCTTCCCGAACCGCTCGACGAGGCCGTACATCGCAAGCTCCGCGCCGCCGCCCGGGGTGTCGGTCGGTGTCCACAGGCAACCGGGGCAGCCGGTTCCCTTCTCCTCCTCCGGGTTCCAGTAGAAGCCGGAGTCGGCGCCGCCCTCGACCATGGCGATCATCCCGGTGGCCTGGACGGCGACCCGGTGCTGTTCGGACCAGCCCGAGCGGTCGTCGTCGCCGTCGGCGGGCTCGACGTAGTACTCGGCCCACCACAGTGGCAGGTCGTGGGTCTGCCGCCGCACCCACTCGCTCACGGCGGTGAGTTTGCGGGTCGCCGCGAACTCGTCCGGCAGCAGGTCGTCGTCCTTGGTGTAGCTGGAGCCGTCGACCACCACGAAGTCGGCGCCGGCCTTGTGCGCGTTCCAGTAGCCGAAGGCGTCCAGGACCCGCTGGTCCATGGCACCCCAGGCACCCCGCAGGGCGGTGGAGGCGTCCTGCTTCTGGCGGGGGTCGACACTGTCCATGACGAGGTACGGGCCGCCGACCATGATGTCCGCGTCCACCTTCTTCAGCGCCTTGTAGACCAGGTTGTACAGCCGGGTGTACCCCTCGTAGTCCCAGCGGCCGTCCGCGTTGTTCCAGAAGCCCTTGAACTCGTTCCAGACGATGAAGTGGCGTACGTCCGGATAGCGTTTGGCGACGGTCGCGGCGAGGTCGGCGAAGTCCTGGTAGTGGGCGGGCGTCGGGGCGGTCTCCAGGGCGGACCGGCTCCAGTCGGTGTTGCCGACGCCCGCCTTGCCGCCCTTCATCCAGTCCGGTGAGCAGCACAGTGTGATCACCGGGGTGCCGCCGGAGGCGCGGACGAAGTCGATGCGCCGGTCCATCGCGGTGAAGTCGTAACGGCCCTTGACCGGCTCGGGGTTGTCGGCGCCCCAGCCCATGATGTGCTGGTTCTGCGGCAGCCCGCCGCTCTGCGAGAGCCGCTCCGCCACGCGCTTCGTCGCCGTCCCGCCGCCCTCGTCGGCGCTGAACTGGGTGTGGGTGAAGCCCCAGCCCACAGAGGGCTCCGGGCGCTTCGCCGGGGTGGCCGGGGTGCCGTGCACCTTGTCCCCGTCGCGTGAGGTCCCCGCGGTGCCGCCGCTGCCGGGAAGCGTGTTGATCAGGGTCACCACCAGGGCCAGAGCGGCCACACCCACACCGAGCAGGGCGGTGAGCCGCCACCGCCGAGCATACGAATTCCACCCATGACGTCCCATCAGGGACAACAGTAGACTTGTCACAGGACGGAGGGGGCGGCACGGCGGAAACCGGGTGCACGGGGCGGGTCCGTGCCGGATCATGGCGGCATGTCTGCGAACCCACACGACGCTCTGCCGATCCGGCTCAACGTCGACGACTCCGACTCGCCGTCCGACGTCGTCGACGCGCTGTTCCTCGGCCGCTTCGCGACGGGCGAGCAGCCGTACGCGCACGCCGCCAACATCGATCGCGTCCGCTCCGGCGTGACGCTGCTGCCCCGTGACGCCCGCGTCCTGCGCATCGCCCGCGACGACGACCGCAGCGCCACCCTCGCCGAGGGCGACGGCTGGACCGTGCTGGTCTCCCGCTGGAACCGCGGCGCGGACGTCACGGTGACCGCGACCAGCGCCGAACTCGCGGCGAAGGTGCTCGACGAGGCGACGGACGGCGCCGCCGACGAGCCCGAGCCGCAGCCGGAGAACGTGACGATGGGCTTCTGGTACGTCTCCCCCAGGCGCGGCCCGCACCGCACCACCCGCCAGATCTCCGCGGGCACCTGGGAGGAGATCCGCGCCAACTACACCGCACCGGTGGCCGACGCGATGGACCACCTGATGAAGACCACCCCTCAGGACATCGCGGGCCGCCTGCTGCTGCTCCACGGCCCGCCCGGCACCGGCAAGACCTCGGCGCTGCGCACGCTCGCCCGCTCCTGGCGGGACTGGTGCCAGGTGGACTGCGTGCTCGACCCGGAGCGGCTCTTCTCCGACGTCGGCTATCTGATGGACATCGCGATCGGCGAGGAGGACGCGGCGGGCAAGGGCCGTTGGCGGCTGCTCCTGCTGGAGGACTGCGACGAGCTGATCCGCGGCGAGGCCAAGCACACGGCCGGCCAGGCCCTGTCCCGTCTGCTGAACCTGACCGACGGCCTGCTCGGGCAGGGCCGCAACGTCCTGGTGGGCGTCACCACCAACGAGGACCTGGAGCGCCTGCACCCCGCGGTGGTCCGGCCCGGCCGCTGCCTCGCCCGGATCGAGGTCGGCAGGCTGACCCGTCAGGAGGCGGTGGCCTGGCTCGGCGGTGAGGCCGGCGGGGCCGACGGCCAGGAGGACACCGTGGGCCGGGACGGGGCGACGCTGGCGGAGCTGTACGCGCTGCGCCGGGGCACGTCACCGACCTCGGTTCCGGGGGCGCGGGACGGGGCGGACGCGGGGCTGTATCTGTAGTGCTTTGATGGATGTATGCCCCTGTTCGTCGGTACCTCGGGGTGGCAGTACAAGGACTGGCGGGACCTCGTCTACCCGGCCGGGGTCCCGACGCGGCTGTGGCTGGAGGAGTACACACGGCTCTTCGCCACGGTGGAGATCAACAACGCGTTCTACCGGCTGCCGTCGCGGGAGACCTTCGAGTCCTGGCGGGCCCGCGTGCCGCCGGACTTCGTGGTCGCGGTCAAAGCCAGCCGCTACCTCACCCACATCAAGCGCCTGAAGGATCCCGGGGAGCCGGTGCGGCGCCTGATGTCCCACGCGGCGGGCCTCGGTGACCGCCTGGGCCCGGTCCTGCTCCAACTCCCGCCGACCCTGCGCGCCGACCCCGGCCTGCTGGACGCCTGCCTCGCCCGCTTCCCCTCCGGCACACGGGTCGCGGTCGAGCCGCGCCACGACTCCTGGTGGACGCCCGAGATCCGCCGGGTACTGGAGTCCCGGGGCGCCGCCCTGTGCTGGGCCGACGTCCTCGCCCGCCCGGTCACCCCGCTCTGGCGCACCACCGACTGGGGCTACGTCCGTTTCCACCAGGGCCGCGCCCAGCCGTGGCCACGCTACGGCCGCCGCTCCCTGGAGACGTGGGCCGACCGCATCGCCATCACCTGGTCCAGGGCCGACGACGTCTACGCCTACTTCAACAACGACCCGGGCGGCGCGGCGGTGGCCGACGCGGTGACCTTCGGCAAGGCGGCGACGAAGGCGGGCCTGACGCCGACCCGCACACCGGACCTGACGGCCCACCGCTGACCGTTCGCGCCGCGATTTTCTCTCCGCGGCAACGGCGCTCAGCCCCGCCGTCGCCTCCCGGCGGTGCCGAACTCCCCCAAGCCCCACTCACTCCCCATAAGCCGCCCGCAGGGCATCCCGCACGGCGGCAAGCGCCGCGGCCTCGTCCAGCCCGAGCCTCCGCACCCGCTCGACGTAGGCCTGAGCCGCAGCCGCCGCTTCCCGAACAGCAGCCGAGCCGGCGGCAGCCACGAACGTTCCGTTGCGGCCCCGCGTCTCGATCACCCCGTCCGTCTCCAGCGCCCGGTACGCCTTGGCCACCGTGTTCACCGCGAGCCCCAGCGACTCGGCCAGCCCGCGCACGGTCGGCAGCCGGTATCCCACCGGCAGTTCACCGGACCGGGCCTGTTCGGAGATCTGCGCCCGCACCTGCTCGTACGGCGGCGCGCTGTCGTCGATGTGGATCTTCAAGGTCACGGGCCGATTCTCTCGTACCCGCCGGAAAATAAGAGGCATCCGGGCACGGCCGCCGCATACCGTGCGGCCCCATGACAGTGATCGTGCGCGACCTGCGTCCCGATGTCCGGGCCGACGCCGAGGGTTTCGCCCTCGTCCGGCGACTCGGGCTCCCCTTCTTTCTGGTCACCCCCGACTCCCTCGCCCACGACCTCGCCCACGCCCACCCCGACGGCCATTACCGCCCGCTCGTCGCCGAGGAGGACGGCGAGATCATCGGCACGGCCCAGGTCGGCATCGTCCACGACAGCCCGGAGCCCGGCGTGGGCTACGTGAACGTGTACACGCACCCCGGGCGGACGCGCCGCGGCGCGGGCTCGCTCCTGGTCCGTGCGGCCGAGGAGCACCTGGCCGAGCGCGGGGCGAAGAAGCTGTTCGCGTGGGTGCTGGACGAGCCCGGCAGCCGCGCCTTCGCCGAGCGGCACGGCTATCGCCCCAGCCGCTCCGCGCACTTCCTCCGGCTGGACCTGGCGCACGGCACCCTGCCGCCGCACACGGAACTCCCGCCGGGCGTGGAACTCCGTACCGGGGCCGACTTCGCGGACGATCCGCGTCCGCTGTTCGAGCTGGACGCGGAGACGATGTCCGACGAACCCAGCGACATCGCCTACGAGTTCACGGACTACGAGGCCTGGCTCGAAGAGACCTGGCACCACCCGCTGATCAGCCGCGAACTGACCTCGGTGGCCGTGATCGACGGACGCCCCGCCGCCTTCAGCGTGGCCCGCACGGACGGCGGCACCCGCTACGGCACCGTCATGACCGGCACCGCGCGCGCCTTCCGCGGCCGGGGCCTGGCCAAGCTGGCCAAGAACGACTCCCTGCACCGGGCCCGCGCGGCCGGGCTCAGCGAGGCGTTCACCGGCAACGACGCGGGGAACGGCCCGATGCTGGCGATCAACAAGTGGTTCGGGTACGAGGTCTGCGCGACGGAGGTACGTCATGTCCGCGAACTCGGCTGACGCGGCGACGGTGGTGGAGGTCGTGCTCGTCAAGGGCGGCCGGACGAAGATCCGTTACGAGGGCGAGCTCATCGGGGACGACGGCACCCGGGTCGCCGTACGGGCCCCTTGGGCGGGCGCCGGGGTCCGCGACTTCGGCTTCGTGCGCTTCGAGCCCGGTGACGTCTTCACCGAGTACTACTGGCGTGACCGCTGGTACGCGGTGAAGGAGGTCCGGGCCGCGGACGGTGGCGTGAAGGGCTGGTACTGCGACATCACCCGCCCGGCGGTCGTCTCCGGGACGGAGCTGGTCGTCGAGGACCTCGACCTGGACCTGTGGCGCTCCGCCGACGGCGGCGACGTACGGCGGCTGGACGAGGACGAGTTCGCCGAGAGCGGACTTGCGGAGCGGGATCCGCGAGCCGCCGAGGCGGCCTTGGCCGCGCTCGACGAACTGGAGGCCCTGGCCCGCGGGGGCGGCTTCGACGCCCTGCTGGCCTGAGGCCCGCCGGGGGCTCACAGCGTCGCCAGCACCGCGTACCGCTCGTCGTCGACGTCCTTCCCCCACAGCGCTGTGTCCTGCGACAGCCGCTCCACGCGCACCTGTCGGGCGACCGGCTCCAGCAGGCCGACGAGCCGGTCCGCGGCTATACCGGCCGGGGAGACCGTCCCCCACACGCCCTCCACCAGCACGAACCGTCCTCCCGGCCGCAGCAGTCCGCGCCAGTGCCGCAGCACGCGGGCCGGGTCGGGCAGCGCCCACAGCACGTGCCGTACCAGCACGACGTCGAAGCGCTGCTCCCCGACCGGGGGTGCCGCCGCATCACCGAGCAGGAACACCGCGTCACGGCCGGCCAGCTTGGCGCGGGCCAGCTCCAGCATCGGCGGGGACAGGTCGACACCGGTGACGCGGTGGCCCCGCTCGGCGGCGAGCAGCGAGAGGCTGCCGGTGCCGCAGCCGAGGTCCAGGACGTCGGCGGGGCGGCCCGGGAGCCACGCCTCGAGCCGGGCCGCCCAGGCGGCACGGACCCGCGGGTCGCGCAGACCGTGGTCCGCCTCCTCGTCGAAGCCGGCGGCCTCGGTGTCCCAGTCGACACTCACCGCGCTCGCCTCATCACTCTTGTTTGCCATGCCGCAAGAGTGACACCCGCCACTGACATCCGAATCGTGACAGCCGCCACTGACAGACCCCGACCGATGAGGAACTCTCCCCGAAAGGGTCTGCCTCCGTGACAACACGGAACTCGGTAGGCACTGAAGGAGGCCACCATGCGCCGCGTAACCGTGCACAAGCCCCTGAAGAGGCCCGACACCCGCCGCGTCCACGACGAGGCCGAGGAGCGCCCCGCGGGCCGCCCCGAAGTGCGCAAGGACATCGCCCGCACCTGGTGGCCGGACAGCTGACCCGGCGCCTACCTGAGCGCAGCCTCAGTGCTTCCTTAACGCCGGCATAAGGATCTCCACGAGCCGCCCTCGGCAGGGGATTTCACGGGTCCCAGGGGTTAGTTTCGGATCACCCCACGGGACCTGTCCGGCGGCTCAGGCCGGACAAGCCCCGGCGGTGGTCAGCTGAACGCCGACGCGCAGGTCGTGGCGGTGGCGTGGGCGGGGTCGAGGGCGTTGGCGACCTCGTGGAAGGCGATGCGGTCGAAGAGTCCGATCGCCACGTGTTCGGAGAGGTCGAGCGAGCACAGGTCCTGCAGCAGGACGTTGGTGACGTCCGGGCCGCTCAGGTACTGGCTGCGCCAGGGCGTGGCCACCTCGTCGTACTTGGTGGCGATGACCGTGTACCGCACTCCGGGGACGGTGTCGCCGCCCGCGTTGAGCTTGGCGAGGAAGGCCGAGCCGGGGATCTGGTCCGCGAGGCCGGGGGTGGTGGCCTTGATCAGGTCCTCGGCGCCGGGGAAGTACGGCAGCAGGTTGGTGAGGCCGCTCAGCGTGGCGCCGTGGTTGTCGGGGGCGAGGCCGACGAGGGCGTTCACCTTGGCGGCCCCGCCGAGGAACTTGAGGTAGTAGCGGGGCATCATGCCGCCCTGCGAGTGGCCGACGAGGTCGGCCTTGGCCGAGCCGGTCGCGGCGAGCACCCTGTCGACGAAGTCGGAGAGCTGCTCCGCCGACTTGTCGATGGGGCCGAGCCCGTAGAAGACGGGGACGCCGGACAGCTGTCCGTAGTCGAGGGAGTAGACGCAGTACCCGCGGTGCTTCAGGTACGGCGCGAGGGACAGCCAGTTGTCGACGGAGTTCCCCAGCGTGCCGTGGACCAGGACGACGGGGCGGGGGTGGGCGGCGGAGGGCTTGCAGGAGTAGTCGTTCCAGCCGCTGCTGGGGTTGGTGGAGGCGTGGGCGGTGGCGGCGGGGGCGATGGCGACGGCGGCGGTCAGGAGCAGGGCGGCCAGGGGTCTGAGTGCTCGCTTCCAGGGCAGCATCGGGTGATCTCCTTGCGGCTCAAGGGAGTTCGACGGCCTTACGCCCTGTGATCCGGATCACGGGATGCTGTTCACTCATCAAGTTACGGACGAGTAGCGGTTGGGTGAAGTTACGCGTCAGTAAAAACTTCCAGTGATAGTCAGCGGTCCACCCGACTTCAAGTGGGCCGTCACCAGGCAGGCCTGATCGGACCGTAGGGCGCGATCCGCACCAAACCATCACGCAACACGCGAACTTCCCCCTCACCCAGCAGTTCGGCCCACTCCCCCACGACCTCGGCGGCCGCCTCCTCCGCCGCCCGGGTGCAGGCCCACCCCAGCTCGGTCAGCACGATCAGCCGCGCCCGGGCGTCCCCCGGATGCGGCCGCCGTTCGGCGTACCCCTTGCGCACGATCTCCTCGACCAGCTGACTCGCCGCCTGCTTGGTGACCCCCAGATGCGCGGCGAGCTCGGTGACCGTCGCCCCGTCCGGGGCGAGCCGGGTGAAGGCGAAGCCGTGCGCGGGCCGCATCCCCTCGAAACCCCGGGCCACGACCCCGTCGTTGATGCGTTGCGTGAGCTCGCCGGCGACGGCGAGCAGGGCGGCGGACAAGGCCATGGCTTCGGAGTTCTGCACGGAGGAATTCAAACACCCTTGACGAAATGGTCAAGCAGCTTGACCATTGAGCGGAACAGTCAAGCTACTTGACCAGTCGAGTCCAGGCCACCCCAGAGGATTCAGAGGACACCCATGCCCGTCATCCGCTCGTCCGAGGCCACCACCCACGAGATCCACGGTGCTCGCTTCGTCTCCTACGCCACCCCGCTCACCGGCGCCAAAGAGCTGTGCGCCTGGCGGGGCGAGATACCCGCCGGGACGAAGGCACCGGCCCACACCGTCAACCGCGAGGAGATCTTCCACCTGCTCATCGGCGAGTTGCTCATCACGCTCGACGGCCGCACCGAGCGGATCACGGCCGGCGACACCGTGATCGTCAACCCCGGCACGACCCTCGCCGTCGAGAACCCCACCGATCACACCGCGGTCTCCTGGGTCACCACCTCCGTCGGTCTGGAGGCGGAGCTGGCCGACGGTACGCGCATCACGCCGCCCTGGGCCAACTGACCGCCAGCGCCCCCGGCATCACGGCCCGGGGTCCGAACTTGGCTCGCGCGCGGTCCGCGACCTCCTCGATACGGCGGGCCTTGTCGTCCACGGGGTCGAAGGTGAGCTGGTAGGGAGCCTGGTCGGCGGGGGTGAGGCCCTCGGCGCGCAGGGTGAGGGAGCGGACCCGGGCGCGCTGGAGGCCGAGGGCCTCGTACATGCCGTACGCCGTCCTGGTCAGCGCCGCGGAGTGCGCGGTCGGCTCCTTGAGGGTGCGGCTGCGGGTCGTCGAGGTGGGGGTCCCCCCGCTCGAGCCTGTTCGAGAGTGGGGGAGGTCGGCGTAGCGCACGGTGAGGGTCAGGGTGTGGCAGACCTTCTCCAGGGCGCGCAGCCGGGAGCCCAGTTCGTCGGCGGCGGACAGGAGGGCCCCGCGGTGGCGGTCCGGGTCCAGTTCGTCCAGCCCGAAGGGACGTTCGGCGGCCAGCGACCGGGAGACCGCGTTCGGGACCACCCGGCCGCGGTCGATCCCGTTCGCCTTCTCGTGCAGCTCGCGGCCCGCCTTCGCGCCGACCAGCCGCTGGAGCGTGGACAGGGGTGCGGCGGCGACCCGGCCCAGGGTGTCGAGGCCGTACTCGCACAGGGTGCGGGCGGTGGCGGTGCCTACGCCGGGGAGTGCGGCCACGGGGCGGTCGGCGAGGAACTCCCTGACGGCGTCCTGGTCCGCGGGGACCGCGCGGGTCGTCCCGGGCCGTGCCTCGCGCAGTGCCATGCGGGCCAGCAGCGGGCCCGGCCCGGCGCCGATCACACAGTCGACGCCGTACAGCGCGAGGGCCCGGACCCGGATCACCGCCGCCAGCTCGACGGCGTCGCGCCCGAAGTAGCGCTCCGCGCCGCGCAGATCGGCGAGGGCCCCGTCCGGGGGCAGTGCCTCGACGACCGGGGTGAACTCCTCCAGCAACCCGAGCAGCCCGGACAGGGCCGCCTCGTCCGTCGCCGGCAGCTGGAAACGTACGCAGAGAATCGTCATCCCGCACTCCCCGGACTCTGGTGCCACAGCTTCTTTCCACCCGCCGGGTCCTCACCCGCGGGACGCAGATCGGCCCAGGGGTGCATCTCGTACCCCGTGGGCATGCGGATCGTCCGGCCCTCGGCCGCGTCCCCGTGCCGCCCGGGAACGGGTTCCGCCAGCCGTGCCGCCACCTCGTCGAGGCCGCCCTCGGCGCGCAGTTCGACCAGTTCGGCGAGGTTCCAGGCCGCGGAGCCCACCACGCTGAGGCTGCGCGGGCCGCGCCGCTGCACCACTCCGCGCACCAGCAGCAGCCAGGAGTGGAAGACGGTGTGCGCGCAGGCGTCGTGGGAGTCGTCGAAGAAGGCCAGGTCGACCAGGCCCGTGCCGTCGTCCAGCGTGCTGAAGATGACCCGCTTGCCGGACCGGATCGGCGGGGTCTGGGTGGCCGCCTTGGCGCCCGCGACCAGTACCGTCTCGCCGTGCCGCGCCTCGCGCAGCCGGCGTGCCGAGACCACGCCCAGCTCCTGGAGGAACTCCCGGTGGTCGTCCATCAGGTTGCGCGAGGCGTCCATGGACAGCACGCCCAGCTCGGCGCTGAGCCGTTCCTCCGAGGTGAGGTCGGGCAGCCCGGCCGGGGCGGTCTGCCGCCCGCCGGCCAGGGGGAGTTGGCCGCCGCCCGCGCCCCGGGCGCCCCGGTGCAGTTCGGACAGGTGCAGTTGCAGGTCGCGGCGGTTGGCGCCGAAGGCGTCCAGCGCGCCGACCTGGGCCAGCCGCTGGGCCAGCGGGCGGCTCGGGCGGGCCCGTTCCCAGAAGTCCAGCAGCGAGGCGTACGGCTGCCCGCCGGCGATCCGCTTCGCCTCGGCCTCGCTGATGCCGTGCACGTCGGAGAGGGCCAACCGCAGCCCCCACACCCTCGATTCAGACACCAGTTCGATCCGGTGGGCGACCCCCGACACGTTCACGTCCAGCGGCAGCACCGGCACCCCGCGCCGCCGCGCGTCCGCCAGCAGCAGCCGCTTGGGGTACATCCCGGGGTCGTGCGTGAGCAGCCCCGCGTAGAAGGCGGCCGGGTGATGCGCCTTCAGCCAGGCCGACTGGTACGTCGGTACGGCGAACGCGACCGCGTGCGCCTTGCAGAAGCCGTAGGAGCCGAAGGCCTCGATGATCTCCCAGGTCCGCTGAATCGTTTCCGCGTCATAGCCGTGCGCCGCCGCGTGCTGCGCGAACCAGAACCTGATCCGCCCCTGCGACTCCGGGTCCGACAGCCCGCGCCGCACCCGGTCCGCCTCGCCGCGCCCGCAGCCGGTCATGATGGCGACGATGTCGATGATCTGCTCGTGGAAGACGACGACCCCGTACGTCTCCTCCAGCGGCCGCTGAAGGTCGCGGTGCGGATAGCGGACGGGCGCCCGCCCGTGCCGGGCCTCGATGAACGGCCGCACCATGTCGGCGGCGACCGGACCGGGCCGGAAGAGGGAGATGTCGACGACGAGATCGTGGAAGGTCGCCGGCTGCAGGCGCCCCACCAGGTCCCGCTGGCCCGGCGACTCGATCTGGAAGCAGCCCAGCGTCTCGGTGGAGCGGATGAGCCGGTACGTCGCGGGGTCGCCGGGCGGCACTCCGTCCAGGTCCACCTCGGCGCCCGTCGCCCGCTTCACCTCCGCGACCGCGTGCGCCATCGCCGACTGCATCCGCACGCCCAGCACGTCCAGTTTGAGCAGGCCGAGGTCCTCCACGTCGTCCTTGTCGAACTGCGACATGGGGAAGCCCTCGCCGCTGGTCGGCATGACCGGCGTACGGGCCAGGAGGGAGGCGTCGGAGAGGAGCACTCCGCAGGGGTGCATGGCGACTCCGCGCGGGAGGGCGTCGAGGGCCTCGACCAGCTCCCACAGCTTCCCGTACTTCTCCCGCTCCCCCGCCAGTTCCCTGAGCTCGGGCAGTTCGTCGAGGGCCGCGCGGGCGTCCCGGGCGCGGATGTGCGGGAAGGACTTGGCGACGCGGTCGATCTCGGCCGGGTCCATGGACAGGGCCGCGCCCACGTCCCGGATCGCGTGGCGGACCCGGTACGTCTCCGGCATCGCGACCGTGGCGACCCGCTCGGTGCCGAACCGGTCGATGATCGCCCGGTAGACCTCCAGGCGGCGCGCGGACTCCACGTCGATGTCGATGTCGGGCAGCACGACCCGCTCCTTGGACAGGAAGCGCTCCATCAGCAGGCCGTGCTCGACCGGGTCGGCGTGCGCGATGCCGAGCAGGTGGTTGACCAGGGAGCCCGCGCCGGAACCGCGCGCGGCGACCCGGATGCCCATCTCCCGTACGTCGTCCACCACCTGGGCGACGGTCAGGAAGTACGAGGCGAACCCGTGGTGGGCGATGATGTCCAGCTCCCGGTGCATCCGCTCCCAGTAGGCGCGCCGGGTGCCGTAGCCGCGCAGCACCATGCCCGCCGCCGCCCGCGAGGCCAGCGCCCGCTGGGCGGTGCGACGGCCGGCGCCGACCAGGTGCGGCTCGGGGAAGTGGACGGTGCCGATGCCGAGGTCGTCCTCGGGGTCGACCAGGCACTCCGCGGCCGTCGCCCGGGTCTGCTCCAGCAGGCGGTGGGCGGCCTCGCGCCGGTAGCCCGCGGCCTCCACGACCCGCTCGGCCACGCGCAGCATCGCCCCGGCGTCCTTCAGCCAGGCCTCCCCGGAGTCCAGCTCCTTGGTGGGGTCGACGGGGACCAGGCGGCGCGCGGCGTCCAGGACGTCGGCGACCGGGCCCTGGCCGGGGTCGGCGTACCGGACGGCGTTGCTGAGCACCGGCCGGATCCGCTGCTCGGCGGCGAAGCCGACGGTGCGGGCGGCCAGGCGCAGGGAGCCGGGACCGGTGCCCTCGCGGCCGTGCCAGACGGCCTCCAGGCGCAGGGCGTCGCCATAGACCTCGCGCCAGGGCACGAGGAGCTTCGCGGCCCGGTCGGGGCGGCCCGCGGCGAGGGCGCGGCCGACGTCGGAGGCGGGGCCGAGCAGGACGGTCAGACCGTCGGCGTGGTTGTCGGGCCAGGGCAGCAGCGGGGTGCCCTCGGCGGTGTGGGCGGCGGTGACCAGCCGGCACAGGCCGGCCCAGCCACGGGCGCCGTCCCGGGCGAGGAAGGTCACGCGGGGTGTCGACTCATCGATGAAGGCACCGCCGCGGACGGGGGTACGGCGGCGCTCCGCCGACACGACGGCGTCCCGGCGCTCGACGCCGTCCCGCCCCGCTCGCCCTTCTGGTTCCCCCACCGCCAGCTCCACGCCGAACAGCGGGCGGACGCCCGCCTTGGCGCAGGCCTTGGCGAAGCGGACCGTGCCGGCGAGGGTGTCGCGGTCGGTGAGGGCGAGGGCGTCCATGCCCCGTTCGGAGGCGCGCTCGGCCAGCCGCTCCGGGTGCGAGGCGCCGTGGCGCAGGGAGAACCCGGAGACGGTGTGCAGATGCGTGAAACCCGGCACACGCACCTCCCGCACTGGTGAGCCCCGACCGGCTCTCGAACATCAGTTCCCTACTCCCACCCCCACCATACCCCCATCCCCGAACAAGTGTGCGACATGCATTCCGGCGCGTCCCACCTGCGCAAACACGGAAAGCCCCGCCCCTCGCGCGCGGGGCGGGACTGGGGCGGGACTTCCGGAGGCCGTGTACTCGGCGTTTGATACTCGGCGGATACTCGGCGTATCAGCCGATCTGGGCGCCCGTGGCCGACAGCGCCTCCGTGACCGGCTGGAAGAACGTCTCGCCGCCGGCGGTGCAGTCGCCGCTGCCGCCGGAGGTCAGGCCGATCGCGTTGCTGCCCGAGAAGAGCGAGCCGCCGCTGTCACCGGGCTCGGCGCACACGTCGGTCTGGATGAGGCCGCTGACGGTGCCCTCCGAGTAGTTCACCGTGGCGTTCAGACCGGTGACCGTGCCGGAGTGCACCTGGGTGGTCGAGCCGCTGCGGGTGACCTTCATGCCGACGGTGGCCTCGGCCGCGCCGGTGATCTTCTGGGCGGAGCCGTTGTAGAGGTCGACCTCGCTCGGGTGGGCGGTACCCGAGGTGTACTTCACCAGGCCGTAGTCGTTGCCCGGGAAGCTGGACCGCTCGTTCTTGCCGATCACGGCACCGGAGGAGTCCGACCAGGCCGAGATGGCATCGGTGCAGTGACCCGCGGTCAGGAAGTAGGGCTGGCCGCCCTTGACCACGTTGAAGCCGAGCGAGCAGCGCCCGCCCGAGCCGGTGATCGCGTCGCCGCCCGCGAGGAAGGGCTTGAACTCCCCGGCTCCCCGCTTGAGTTCGGCTCTGCCACCGAGCCCGTCGATCACCTTGGTGAGCTTGGCCCACTCCGTCCTCGAGACCGTCCTGTCGGCCGTGACGACGACCTTGTTGCTGACCGGGTCGGTGGCCCAGGAGGTGCCGGGGATGGTGGCGTCCTGCTTCAGCGTCGTGCGGGCGCCGTCGAGTTCGGCGAGGGAGTTCGTGACGATTCTCGCCTTGGCGCCGGCCGCCTCGACGGTTCCGGCGGCGGTCTCGTCGAGCACGTTCACGACGAGACTCTTCGCCTTCGCGTCGTAGTACGTGCCCGCGGCGTCGGCGCCGAGGTCGCCGACGAGCGTGGTGGCGAGCTTTCCGGCCGCCGGGGCCGAAAGGATCTGCGGTGCGGCGGACTTCGCGGGCTCGCTGGCGTTCGCACTCTGGAAGGTGACTCCCGCGGCGACCAGTGCGGCGACACCCGCGCCCGCCACGGCCATCCGTCGCCCGGGTATGCGTCGGTGCTTCAACTCACGTCCTCCTGTGGGGGGGGCGGCCCGGAGGTCGTGGGGAACCCGCGGGCCGGAAGGCTGGTTGACGGGCGCCCACTCTTCCGAACCGCACAGGGAGCACACAAGGTCGACTTCAGGACGCGCGTACGGCGACGTCGTGCGCCCCCTTCCTCCGCGACCACCGGCGGCCGCCCAGAGGAATTCGCACTGCAAACACTACGCGCGAGTAACCTGCAGCGGACAGTGACATCCAGCCGTGGCTTGTTTTCGCCCCCGCCACCCCCGCCGCCCCCTGCCGCGCAAGGAAGAGCCCCCGCACGCGGGTTCGCGCGCGGGGGCCCTCCCGGAGGCGACCAGAGGGATCGTCAGCCGACGCTCACGCCGTAGGCGCTCAGCGCCTCGGTGACCGGCTGGAAGAAGGTCGTACCGCCGGAGGAGCAGTCGCCGCTGCCGCCGGAGGTCAGACCGTAGGCCACGGAACCGCCGTACAGCGGGCCGCCGCTGTCGCCGCCCTCGGCGCAGACCGTGGTCTGGATCAGGCCGGAGACGATGTCACCGCTGCCGTAGTTGACGGTGGCGTTCAGCGCGGTGACCCGGCCGCTGTGGGTGCCGGTGGTGGAACCGCGGCGGTACACCGTCGTGCCCACGGACGGCGTGGCCGCGCTGGAGATGGTCTGGCTGCCGACCGCGCTCGGGTGCGCGATCGAGGAGTTGGTGTAGCGGACCAGCGCGTAGTCGTTGCCCGGGAAGCTGTAGCTGACGTTCGTGCCCAGGGTCGTGGTGTGACCGGAGTTGCTGTACCAGGTCGAGGCGACCTCACCGCAGTGGCCCGCGGTCAGGAAGTAGTAGGTGCTCCCGCTGTGCACGTTGAAGCCGAGCGAGCAGCGGTAGGAGCCGCCGTAGATGGCGTCGCCGCCGGTGATCAGCTTGTTGAACTTGCCGGCGGTGTGCTTGACGGTCAGGGCGCCGGCGTTGGCACCCGCCTGCCGCTTGATCTTGGCGATCTCGGCCTTGGAGACGGTGTTGTCGACGGTGACGACGACCCGATGGGTCTTGCTGTCGACGGCCCAGGCCGTGCCGGGGATGTCCGCCTTGAGCACGGCACCGCTCGCCGTGCTGAGCTGGGCGGTACTGAAGGTCTGGGCGTCACTCGCGCTCGCGGTGGGGACGGCGAACGCGGCTGCGGCCATGAAGCCGGTGGTCACGGCGATCAGCCGGGTCCGTCTCGCGATGGGGCCGCGGGGGGTGTTGCGCTTGATCCTCACGTTTCGTTCCCTCCCAGGGGAAGTCGGGGGCCCGCGTGGGGTCGGGGCCCGTGAGGCGCAGCCAGGGAGTGTCGGCGCCCGGATTCGGGCATGCCGTGCCCCTGACAAGCGCTGTGGGGGAGTATTCGGCCGAACGGCCGGTAGGCGCAAGGGCGCCTTTCGGCCGTGCGACTGTGTGCGATCCGTGTCGTCTGTGTGCGTTCTTGATGCGATTCAGGCGATTGACGCCCGTTCAGTTCCCGCCAGGCGCAGCCGTTTCAGAACAGTCGCCGCTCCCCCGCCTCGACGGCGGCGTCCAGCGTGTTCCCCGGTGGCGGGAACGGGCACAGGAAGTGGTCGGCGAAGGCGCACGGCGGCAGGACGGCCCGGTTGAAGTCGACGGTGGTACGGCCGTCGGCGTCGGGGGCGGCCGGGTACAGGAAGCGGAACCGGTAACTGGTGTCGCCGCTGGTGGTGTCGGCGAACACCGCCCACAGTGCACCGCTCGCCTGCCGCGCCACCTGGAGTGTCGACTCCCGCCCGTCCAGGGCGAAGGCCAGTTCACCGGCGAGGCCGAGCCCGCGCTCCACCCCGTCCGCGTTCCCGACCCGGACGGTACGCGTCCCGTCGTACGGCGTGAAGCGCCCGGGCACCGACCAGCGCGGGTCGTACGAGGTGGCCTCGATGCCCCTGAAGGTCCGGCGGGCCTCGGCGTCCGGGTCGTAGTCCCGGACTCCCCAGACTCCTTCACGTATCAGCACGACCAGCCGCCGACCGCCGAGCGCGACCCGGGACGACTCCTGAGGCCCGCCGTCGGCGGCCAGGCGTATCGCGCCGGAGAAGGGCCGGCCGTCCACGGTGAGGCCGTCGGCCCCGGTCGCGGTGAGCAGCACCGCGTCACCGTCCACCGCCCAGGCACCGGGGATGTCCGGAAGTCGTCCCTCCGGATAGTCCTCGATCCAGTGCGTGCCGATGAGCGAGAGCGGCCCGTAGGGCGCGGACACCGCGTCCACGCGGTCCTCGTGCCACCGCTTCCAGTCGTCGGATGCGTCCGTCGTCATGTGCTCAAACCTTCCATATGCTGATCAACAATTCCATGTGGGTTCAGCCATTCCATACCGGGGCGGACCGCACCGGACGGGCGGGCCGGGCCAGGCCCAGGTGCTCCCGGAGTGTGCTGCCCGGGTAGAAGGTGCGGAACAGGCCGCGGTGCTGGAGCAGCGCGACGGTGCCGTTGACGAGCCGCTCCAGGTCCCGGCGCGGCTCGGCCGGGGTGAAGTGGAAGCCGTCGGCGACGCCGTCCGCGTGCCAGGCGGCGATGAGTTCCGCGAGGTCGACGGGGCCGCCCCGGTACAGCGGGCCCCGGGCGGTCTGCCGGGGGCCGCCCCCGCCGTGGCCCGGTTCGGCCGCGTGCTCGCCGTCGCCGAGGTCGACGATCAGGCCGGCCAGGACCCGGAGGCCGTCCGGGTCCCGCCCGGCCTCGGCGGCCGACGCCCGCAGCCGGTCCCGTACGGCCGCGACCTGCCCGGGGTCGGCGGCGTGGACCAGGGCGACGTCGGCGTGCCGGGCCGCGGCCGGCCGGGCGGGGCCCTCGGTGGCGTCGACCACCCGGACGGGGTGGCCCTGTGGGGACCGGGGCGCGCCGTCCCACAACCGTGCGGCCGCCTCGGCCACTTCACCCTCGCCGGCCGGGGCGTCGAGCCGCCAGCCCGCCCGGCCACGGCTGACCCGGTCGAGGGCGGCGACGGCGGTCCGCACGTGGGAGGGATCGGCGTGCGTGGCCGTGACGGCCGGGACCAGGCCGATCCGGTGGGTGGCGGGCGCCACCCGGGACAGCACGGCGAGCGCGTCCGGGCCGGGACGCTCGAAGGTGTCGTCGAGGGTGGTGTCGTCGAGGGTGACGAAGTCGAGCCCGCCGCTCTCGGCGAGCCGGGCCAGCTCCACATGGGAACCGGCGTCGTCCGTCGACGGCAGGTCGACGGCGGCGGCCAGGTGCAGCAGCGCCCGGCCGTGCGATGAGCTCATGTGGCGGAGCCCTTTCTCGGGGACCATGAAGTGTGTGTGGCGGTCCTGGTTCAGAGGACCTTGGAGAGGAACGCCCGTGTCCGCTCGTGCCGCGGCCGGTCGAGTACGTCGGCGGGTGCGCCCTGCTCGACGATCCGGCCGCCGTCCATGAAGACGACGGTGTCGGCGACCTCGCGGGCGAAGCCGATCTCGTGCGTGACGACAATCATCGTGGTGCCCCGGTCGGCCAGGTCCTTGATGACGTCGAGGACTTCGCCGACCAGCTCGGGGTCGAGCGCGGAGGTCGGTTCGTCGAAGAGCAGCAGCTTCGGCTCCAGGGCGAGCGCGCGGGCGATGGCCACCCGCTGCTGCTGACCACCCGACAGCTGCTGGGGATAGGAGTCGGCCTTGTCGGCCAGTCCCACCCGGGCGAGCAGCCGGCGGGCCTGCTCCACCGCCTGCCCGCGGGGCCGCTTCAGCGCGGAGACCGGTGCCTCGACGACGTTGTCCAGCACGGTGAGATGGGGGAAGAGGTTGAAGTTCTGGAAGACGAAGCCGATCCGGGTGCGCTGTCTGAGGACCTCGCGCTCGGGCAGCTCGTGCAGCTTGTCGCCGGACCGCCGGTAGCCGATCAGGGCGCCGTCCACGCTGATCGTGCCCCGGTCCACCTTCTCCAGGTGGTTGATGGTGCGCAGCAGCGTCGACTTGCCGGAGCCGGAGGGCCCGAGGACGACGGTGACCTCACCGGCGCGCACCCGCAGGTCGATGCCCTTGAGGACTTCGAGCGAACCGAAGCTCTTGTGGACGGACCTGATGTCGACCATGTCGGCCGTGTCAACCGTGTCGCTCATCGAGTGAACCCCTTGCTGGAGGACGTGTGGTGGGGCCGCGTCACGCGGCGGCGGGACGCGCCAGGTCCCGCAGGAAGGCCAGCGCGGCCCGGGCGGTGGCGTCGTTCTGGCGGAAGGCGGGGCCGCCGGTGCGCGGCCGGGTGAAGGCGCCCGGGGTACGGCCGTCGGTGTAGGGGCCGAGGGCGAAGCGCCGGGGGTGCGGCCGGCCGTCCCGGTCGAGGATCCGCCCGTCGGCGGGGTCCACCCGGAGCAGCCCGTCGGGGGTCTCGGCGGCCCCGTCGGCGTGCAGTTCGCGCAGCAGGGTGTCGCGGGCCCGGCCGACGGTGGGCTCGGGCAGCCGTGCCTCGACCAGCGCCCGTGCCTCGACCGAGAAGCCGGGCACGGTGGGGCTCGACGCCCGGAACACCCCGTCCTCGGCGGCGACGGTCAGCTCGGCGCCCGCGAACCGGAGCAGTCCCGCCCGGGACAGGGCGAGCATCTGCCGCAGCCGGGGTCCGGGCGGTCCGGAGGCGAGGTAGCTGAAGAAGCCGTGCCACCAGGGGCCGATGGAGCCGAGCCGGATCAGCTGCCCGTAGACGGACAGCAGCCCGAGGAAGACCGCCAGGTCGGCGCTGTACCGGGCGTCGTGCCGTCGACCGAGGTCGCCCTCGATGTACTCCCGCAGCCCGTCCTGGAACTCCTCGTGCGAGCCGTACCGCACCCCGTCCAGCGGATGGTCCAGCGCGGCGAGGTCCAGCCGGTCGCCGGGGTCCGGTACGGCGGAGGCGACGAGGGCCTCGATGCCGGCGGCGTCCCCCGCGGCGTACTTCTCCTCGAAGTCCCGCCAGGCGATGGCCGTCCGCTCGGGGTGGGCGGTGAACAGCCGGTGGTAGTGGGCGAAGCCGAGCTCCTTCTCGACCAGCGGCCACACGTCCCGGCGGAAGTCGAAGCCCTCCGGCCGCGCGAGCAGTTCCCCGACCTCGGCGGTCCCGAAGAAGCGGGGCAGCGGGGGGCGTTCGCCGGTCCAGTCGTAGCCGATCTTCGAGTGGTACGGGACTCCGCGCCGCGAGCCGACGTACAGGACCGGCTCGCGGCCCGAGGGGAGGTAGGCGTCCCCCTCGTACCGGCCGCCGCGCCCCTCCGTGAGCAGCACCATCAGGTCGACGAAGGCGAGCCCGAAGCCCCGGACGAGGACGGGTTCGCCGGGCTTCAGCGCCGTGAGGTCGCTGTCGGCGGTGTAGTCGGGCGGGAGGTGCACCAGACCGTGCTCACGGGCGTACGCCGCCAGTTCGGCCTGTTCCGCGTCGGGTTCGGCGTCGAGGTGGCCGACGGCCAGGACGACGAGATCGGCGAGGAGCGGGCGCGGGCGGCCCTCCAGCCACACCTGCTGGCGGCCCTCGGGCGAGCCGCTGACGCGCAGGGCGCGCCGGGGGTGGTGGTGGACGGTGACGCCCGGCGGCAGATCGGCCACCGCCCGGTCGTACACCCAGCGCAGGTAGTCGCCCTGGATCCGGCGGTCCGCGAAGGTGCGTCCGTCCAGGCCCGCCCACTCGTGCAGGGTGGGGCCCTCGCGCACCGGCCCGGCCATCTCCACCGTCTCGTCGGTGAACATGGTGACGTCCTCGGCGTGCGAGTTCATCCACAGCAGCGGGGACTGCGCCGCCCGCCAGATGCGTCCGGCGCCCGGCGGATGCGGGTCGACGAGATGGATGTCGAGGCCCGGGCCGGCGTACAGCTCGGGCCCGTTGGCGGCGATGCGTTCCAGGAGACCGGTCCCCCGCGGCCCGGCCCCGACGATCACCAGTGCCGGTCTGGCGGCGCTCATCGGGTGCGCTCCGATCCGCGCGCGTAGTGCTTCTCCACGTAGTGCTGGCCGACGCCGAGCACCGAGGTGACGACGGTGTACCAGATCGTGGCGACCATCAGCAGCGGGATGACCTGGTAGGTGCGGTGGTAGATCAACTGTGCCGAGAACAGCAGGTCGTTGACGGCGATGACGCTGACGATGGAGGTGCCCTTCAGGGCGCCGATCAGCATGTTCCCGGCGGGCGGCACGATGGAGCGCATGGCCTGCGGCAGCACGATCCGCCACCAGCGGCGCCGGCGGCTCAGGCCGAGCGCCTGGGCGGCCTCGATCTGGCCGCGGTCGACGGAGAGGATGCCGCCGCGTACCACTTCGGCGGCGTACGCGGCCTCGTGCAGGGTGAGCCCGATGATCGCGACGGCGACCGGGCTGAGCAGGTCGACCGTCCGCACCCCGAGGATGTGCGGGTACAGCGCCCCGATGTTGAACCAGAGCAGCAGCTGCACCAGGATCGGGATCGACCGGAACAGCCACACGTAGCCCCAACTCACGGCGCGCAGAACGGGGTTGGCGGACAGTCGGAACGCGGCGAGCAGGGTGCCCAGGGCGAAGCCGAGGACCATCACCACCGCGGTCAGCCACAGCGTGAGCCACAGGCCGCGCAGGATGGAGTCGGAGGTGAAGTACGCGGCGACGACGTCCCACTGGAACGCCTCGTTGCGCAGGACCGAGTTGACCGCGAGGCCGAGCAGGGCGAGGACGACGACGGCGGCCGTCCACTGGCCGAGCCGCCGCTGCGGAACGATCCGCGGGGTGTCGGCCTGCTCCGGTATGTCGGGCGCGGCGGGGACTTTGGCGAGGGTGTCGGAAGACATGGGAAGGCTCCGTGACGCAGCTGGAACACGGGTGATGCCTTCACACGGGCGCGCCGCACGGCACGCTACGGCCGAGCCCCTCAGCAGGGCCGTGCGTCGACTGTACGGCGCCGTTTCCCCTCACTGTCAAGGCTGTCCATGATGTGAGCGGTACGTCTCAAGTCGGTTGACGGGAAACCGGATGCCTGTTCCACTTGGCCCATGCATCCACAGCAGTGGCTGGTCACCCGCTCCCACATCGACTTCGGTCGCGTGTGGTCCTGTTCCTGTTGAGCCGACCCCGCTGCGCGCCCTGATCCCCTGATCCGGTCGGGCGTCTTCCGCGCCTACTGCGCCTACTGCGCTTTTGCGTTCTCTCTTTTCCTTCGCCTTCACACGCGCACCCCTCCCCTCGCGCTCCCGCATGCCTTCCTTTTCCAGGAGACAGCACACGATGCACAGGTTCACGCGTACCCGTAAACGCCATTTCGCACCTTTTGCCCTGATCACCTCGGCGACGCTGCTCCTCACGGCATGCGGCTCCGGCTCGGGCGACTCCACCGACGCGGTGGGCGCCGCGGCCAGGACCGACAAGGTCCCCACCACGGACGTCGTCTCCGGCATCGGCGAGGACGCGTCGGCCGCCGGGCTGCTGCCCTCGGGGGTGAAGAGCCTGACCGTCGCCGTCAGCGTCGGCGGCACCCCGCCCGGCACCACCTACCTGGCCGACGGCAAGACCCTGACCGGCCAGGACGTCGACTTCACCAAGGCCGTGGCGAAGGTACTGGGCATCAGGCTCAAGGTGGAGCAGGCGAGCTTCGAGGCCATCCTGCCCGCCCTCGACAGCGGCAAGTACGATTTCGGCGCCAGCAACTTCGGCGTCACCGACGAACGCCGCAGGACCATCGACTTCGTCACCTACATCAACGACGGCCAGGGCTTCGCCACCCGCAAGGACAGCACGCTGTCGAAGGTCACCGACCTGAAGCAGCTGTGCGGCCTGAACGTCGCCACCAGCGCCGGCACGACCTTCGAGGCGACGCTGGAGGACAACAAGAAGGTCTGCGCCGATGCCGGCAAGAAGGCGTACCACGTGCAGACCTACGCCGAGTCCAGCGCCATCTGGTCCTCCCTCCAGCAGGGGCGCAGCGACATCGTGATGTCCACCATCAACGGCCTGCGCTACGCCGTCGCCCACCAGCAGGGACTGAAGTTCCTCAACGAGTACCACCGGCTCGACGTGGGCTTCGCCTTCAAGAAGGGCACGAAGCTGGCACCGGCCTTCCGGGCCGCGGTGAACAAGCTCATCGCGGACGGCACGTACGAGAAGATCCTGAAGAAGTGGGGTACGACGGGTTCGGCGATCGGCACGTCGCGGATCTCCCCGCCGGAGCTGAAGAACTGACGAACCGACGAACCGGAACGGGCGTCACGGCCGCAGTCACAGCCCGCAGTCGCAGCACGAGCAGCACTCACAGCACTCGCAGACCTCGCAGCACTGGCAGGCGTCGCAGCAGTCGCCGCAGTCGCAGTCGCTGCAGCAGCCCTCGCGCTTCTTGCGCGACCAGGGGCCCTCGTACTCGTCGGCGCAGCACATCTTGCAGGTGCAGCACAGGCCGAGGGCGGCGGCGCAGCCCGCCCAGAAGCCCCGCTTGTCCGGGCGCGGCGGCTCGCCGCCGAAGGGGTTGCCGTGGGGGTCTCCCGGTGCCTTGGGCGCGTGCGGGCCCGGGGGCGGGCCGAAGGAGGCCTCGGGTGCGTGCCCGCAGGACTGGGTGCCGAACGCCCGGTCCACCGAGCGGCGCAGTTCGTGGACGAGCAGCAGGTGCGCCAGCTTCCCGTCGTCGAACTCGGCCTCGCGCAGGGCGAGCCGGATGCCGTGCAGTGCGTCGTCGGCGAGCCGGCGGGCCTCGGTGAGCGAGGTGCCGGTCGCGGTGAGCGGGTTCCAGGCGCCGGACGCGGTGTCGGCGGCGCGGTCCTCCACGGCGTCCAGCAGGTGGGCCAGCCGTCCGAAGAGCCGCCCGGCCTCGGCGAGCGGCTCGGCGTTGCCCGGCCGCCCGGCCAGCACGGCGGTGTGCGCGAAGGCGGCGGCGGTCGCCGTCTCGGTGGGCTCGGTGACGGCCAGGATCGGCGTTCCCGGGCCCGCGAGGGACTCGAGGGCGAGCTGCCGGTCGACGGCGTCGACGAGCACGGCGGTGTCGAACCCGATGTCCGCGCCGGTACGGGCGCCCGCGCGTCCCCAGTTGACGGCGACCCGGCGGGCGGCGAGCGCGACCGGCCGCCGGGCCAGCAGTCCGTCGCCGTCGGCGACATGGTCGCGCACCTTGGCCGAGGCCAGCACCAGCGAGACGGCCGCCGCGAGCCGGGCGCCCTCGCCCTGGGCCACGGAGGCGGTGCGCATCCCGCGCAGCGGACACGGCCCGGCGGTACGCCGCAGCCGGCCGTCCTGCCGCGCCTGAGCCTCCGTCAGGACGGATATGAGGAGCCCGTCATAGTTGGTGACTATGCGCGCGAACTGCCCGTGGTCCCCGCGCAGCGCGAGGCACAGACCGCACAAATGGGCCAGCCACTCCGTCTTGAGGCTTTCCCCGAGACGGTGACTGCAGGGCCTGACGATTCCGAACACGATGATCCCCCGTGGAGTGATACGACGTTGAGCTGCGGCATCGTATCGACCGACAGTCGTTTCGGAGCAGCCCCCACGCTCACCCGAACGCACCACGCATCACCCATCTGCCGGTGACAATAATATTTCACTCTCAGTCAGCAGTCGTGTAGAGCAGGACCCTTGGGGCACACGGGCTCTCGACGGATCCGCTGTGCACCAGTACCGTCACAAACCCCCCGCGCGGCGTCTATCCACTTGGCGCGCCGTCCGCATCATGGATGACCATAGGGATGCGGAAGCAAGAAGATTGCTGTGAGAGGAGGCGTCCATGGGATCGGTACGCAAGGCGAGTGCGTGGCTCGGCCTCGTCGACGACAACGATGACGAGCGTTACTACGACGACGACTACTCCGAGGGGAGCGAGCCCGGGGATGCCTGGGTGACCGACCCGCGGGTGAAGGTGGCGACGGACGTCGCCGAGGAGAAGGGCCGCCGGATCGGCACGGTGACCCCGGACAGCTTCCGGGACGCGCGGGCCATCGGCGAGCTGTTCCGGGAGGGGGTGCCGGTCATCATGAACCTCACGGCCATGGAGCCCGGCGACGCCAAGCGCGTGGTCGACTTCGCGGCCGGGCTCATCTTCGGCCTGCGCGGCTCCATCGACCGCGTCTCCAACCGGGTGTTCCTGCTGACGCCCGCGGACACCGAGATCGTCAGCGGGGAGGCCAGATCCCGTCACTCGGACGGCTTCTTCAACCAGAGCTGAGGCAGGGCCGCTCACCGGCCCTGCCCCGCTCCCGGGGTCAGCGGAAGGCGTCGAGCCCGGTGAGCGCCTTGCCCAGCACGAGCTGGTGCATCTCGACGGTGCCCTCGTAGGTGAGCACCGACTCGAGGTTGGTCGCGTGCCGCATCACGGGATATTCGAGCGAGATCCCGTTGGCACCGAGGATCGTCCGCGCCGTCCGGCAGATGTCGATGGCCTCGCGGACGTTGTTGAGCTTGCCGAAGCTGACCTGCTCGGGACGCAGGCGGCCGGCGTCCATGCGCCGCCCGAGGTGGTGGGCGAGCAGAATCCCCTTGTGCAGTTCGACCGCCATGTCGGCGAGTTTGGCCTGGGTGAGCTGGAAGCCGCCGATGGGCCGGCCGAACTGCTCCCGTGACTTCGCGTAGTCGATGGCGGTCTCGAGACAGGACCGCGCCGCCCCCATGGCGCCCCAGACGATGCCGTAGCGGGCGTGGGAGAGACAGCTGAGCGGGCCCCCCAGCCCGACGACCTCGGGCAGTACGGCATCGGCGGGCAGCCGTACGTCGTCGAGGACGAGCTCACTCGTGACGCTGGCCCGCAGGGACCACTTGTGCTTGATCTCGGGCGCCGAGAAGCCGGGGGCGTCGGTGGGCACGACGAACCCGCGGATCCCGTCGTCGGTCCGCGCCCACACCACGGCGACACCGGCGACGGAGCCGTTGGTGATCCACATCTTCCGGCCGTTGAGCACCCAGTCCCCGCCGTCGCGCTTGGCGTACGTCCGCATGGAGGCGGGGTCCGAGCCGTGGTCGGGTTCGGTGAGCCCGAAGCAGCCGATCACCTCGCCGGCGGCCATCCGGGGCAGCCAGGTCTGCTTCTGCTCCTCGCTGCCGAAGCGGTGGATGGCGTACATGGCGAGCGATCCCTGCACCGAGACGAGGGACCTGATCCCCGAATCGGCGGCCTCGAGCTCCAGGCACGCCAGTCCGTACTGCACGGCGCTCGCCCCGGCGCAGCCGTACCCGGTGAGGGACATCCCGAGCGCCCCGATCCCGCCGAGCTCCCTCGCCAGCTCCCTGATGCCGGGCAGCTCGCCCTTCTCGTACCACTCGGCGACATACGGCAGCACACGGTCCGCGGCCCAGGCACGCACGGTTTCCCGCACGGCCAGGTCCTCGGGTTCCAGCAGATCGTCGATGCCGAGCGGGTCGGCCGGGTCGAACGGGGGCAACTTCGAGGACGCGGACATGGACCCTCCGATAAAACTAGCACCGCTAGTCACGATTTCCGCCCCGACGTTACGACGCCCGGCCCGGCCCGTCCACCCCAACACTCTCGGTGCGCCGCGGTCAGCCGCCGACGGCGGGAATCCCCCGCAGGAGACGTCCACCTCCCAGCTGACCCGCACGGGTGGTGCGTGGGTGGGAGACCCCCCGCCGAAGCCGAGCGCAGCGGTCAGGCGGACACGCGGGACCGCTGAGGCTCACGGGGCGCGGGCACCTCGCCGGCAGCGCCCTCGCACTGCATCACCCGCGGCAACCGCAGCGCCATCACCGCCCCGAGCAGCAAAAGCCCCGCGCTCACCAGCAGGGTCACGTGCAGCCCGTGCACAAAGGACTCCCGCGCAGCCCTGCGCAGCGCACCCCCGGCCCCCCCGCCCAGCCGCGCGGCAACCTCGTACGCCTCCCCCAGTGAATGCCCCGCCGAGGCCGCCGCGGGCGCCGGGACACCCGGAACGGACGCCAGCCCGGGCGCGTACGCCGCGTTCATCACACTGCCGAGCAGCGCGATCCCGATCCCGGCCCCGAGCTGGTAGGAGGTCTCCCCGATCGCCGCGGCCCCGCCGGCCTGCTCGGCCGGCGCCTCGCTCAGCATCGACTCGTACGCCCCGAACAGCGTCGTCTCCAGCCCGAAGCCCAGCAGCAGGAAGCCGAGCAGCAGGAGGCCCACGTTGTCCCGCCCGCCCATCCCGGTCAGCGTCAGCACGGCCGCCGCCGTCAGGCAGAACCCGAAGCACACCATCCGCCGCGGCCCGAACCGCCGCAGCATCCGCGCCCCCGCCAGCCCGGCCGCCATCGCCGCGATGGTCAGCGGCAGCAGCCTGAGGCCGGTCGCGAGCGGCGACAGCCCGAGCACCAGCTGGAGGTACTGCGCCGCGATCAGCTCCAGCCCCACCAGCGCGAGCATCGCCAGCACGATGCACCCGACCGCCGTACTGAACGCCGGCCGCGCGAACATCCGCAGATCCACCAGCGGATACGGCCGCCGCCGCTGACGCCGTACGAAGAGGAACAGCAGCCCCGCGCCCACCACCAGCGGCGCCACCGTGAGCACGTCGGCCACCGGCTCGCCGCCTCCGAGGCGCTTCACCCCCAGCACCACCCCGAACAGCCCGACGGCCGCCATCAGCGCGCCGACCACGTCCCAGGGACCGTTCCGCTCCCCCCTCGACTCGGGCAGCAGCAGCCGCCCGACCGGCAGACTGACCAGCATCAGGGGGATGTTCACCAGGAACACCGAACCCCACCAGAAGTGCTCGAGCAGGAAACCGCCGAGCAGCGGCCCCACCGCCGCCCCCACCGCGGCCACCGCGCTCCAGATGCCGATCGCCAGCGCCCGCTCCCGCCGGTCGGGGAAGACCTGGCGAAGGATGGACAGGGTGGCCGGCATGATCATCGCACCGCCCACGCCGAGCAGCGCCCGGGCGAGGATCAGCACCTGCGCGCTCGGCGCGACGGCCGCGACGGCGGAGGCGACGCCGAACAGCGCGTACCCGAGCAGCAGGACCCGCCGGCGGCCCACCCGGTCGCCGAGCGTGCCGAAGAGGATCAGCAGGGAGGCGCAGACGAGCGGGTAGATGTCGACGATCCACAGCAGTTCGATGGCGCCGGGCCTGAGGTCCTCGGTGACGGCGGGCACCGCCACGTGCAGCACGGTCGCGTCGAGGGCGACCAGGAGCAGGCTGACGCACAGGACGAAGAGGACGACCCAGCGGTTGGCACTCGCCCCGGCCGCCCGACGGCGCAGCGCGGACGCGGCCGTGGTCGTCCCGGACATGCACGTACCTCCCAGAAGTTTCCTCGGGTTCGGCGGGCTCACGGGCTGGGGGTGTCCCGTGACTTCGGCCGGAGGAGCGGTGGGATCTCCGGCCCGCGCATACGAACGCGAGTGACACGTCAGCGTACGCGAGTTCGCTCCGCATCCACGTGGCGGACCTCTCACACTCACCGCGGAAACATGTGGCGTACACCACTTCTCCTTCCCTTGACCACGACCCGGTGGAAAGTCCGGTTCCGCGCCCGGCAGATAATCGGGCCCGTGACCGACCTTGCAACGCGCGTGGCACCGCCCCGCGTCACGCCCCTGCGCCGGGCGGCCCCGGCCCTCCTCGGGTACGCCGCCGTCCGCGCCCTGGGCCTGCTCGTCCTGGTGGCCTGGAGCGCGGCGCGCGGCAAGAGCGCGTACACGCTGCTCACCGCCCGCTGGGACGCCCTCTGGTACACGCGGGTCGCCGAACTGGGCTACGGCTACGAGGTGCGGCTGCCGAACGGAGACGTCCACTCCAACCTGGCTTTCTTTCCGCTGCTGCCCTGGCTGGAGCGGTTGCTGCACGCGCTGACCCCGCTGTCGTACGCCGACGCCGGCTTCGTGGTCAGCCTGCTCGCCTCGCTCGCCGCGGCCTGGGGGATCTTCGCGGTGGCGGACCACGGGTACGGCCCGCGCGCCGGAGTCTGCGCGGTGCTGCTGTGGGCGGTGCTGCCGGTCGGGATCGTGCAGTCGATGGCCTACAGCGAGTCGCTGTTCACCGCTCTCGCGGCCTGGTCGCTGTACGCCGTGCTGACCGGCCGGTGGGTGACCGCGGGCACGCTGGCGGCGCTGGCCGGGCTGACCCGGCCGGTGGGGCTCGCGGTGGTCGCGGCGGTGTGGACGGCGGGAGTGGTCTCGTTCGTGCGGGATCGGAGCACGGCCGCCGCATACGGCGCACGGGGCGGGGAGCGCGCCTCCGACACGACGGACGGCGCGGCCGTCACCCCGCACTCCCCTCTCCCCACCACCGGCGCACCCGTCCGGTCACGCGCCCTCGGCATGCTCCTCGCCCCCCTCGGCGCCGCCGCCTATGTCCTCTGGGTCGGCCATCGCACCGGCAAGGGTCCGCTCGGCTATCTGGACGTCCAGGCCGGCTGGCGGAACGGCTTCGACTTCGGATATGCCTTCGCCCGCTTCGTGGCCGACAAGTTCACGTCATTTCCGTCGGCCCTCGCCGGGGCCGGACTGATCACCGGCGTCGGACTGGTGATCTGGCTGTACCTGATCGGAGTACGGCAGCGCCAGCCGCTGCCGCTGCTGGTGTACACGGGTGTCGTGGTCGCGCTCGCCCTGTGCGCGTCGAGCTACTTCGGCTCCAAGCCGCGTCTGTTGCTGCCGGCCTTTCCGCTGCTGCTGCCCCTCGCCGTGGCCCTCGCCCGGGCGCGAACGTCCCGATCCGCGCTGGTCACCGGCCTGTTGGCGGTGGCCACCGCGGTCTACGGGGCGTTCTGGCTGAACGGTTCCGGTCCCCCGTGATCGTTCCGGCGCGCCCGATGAGCACCCGGAGAATTCCACCCCATCGCGCGGTGAACGAATTCATAAGTGCCATATAAGTAACACCCGGCATGATCAAAGGAATTGCGGGAGACGAGCGGAGAGGATTGTCGAATCCTCGTAATTGACAGCCCTCCTGAGAGGTTTCCCACATCACATCGTCATCACAAAGCCACTGATTGGACCGGCTTGAGAGCTCACCCGCTGTAACGTCGATTGGGTGCGTACCGAACGAAAGCTCACCCGTCGTCTGGACCGGGTGTTCGCCAGGCTGGACCGTGAGCCGGAACGGCCGGCCCACATCGACGTGCCGAGGATGAGCCGGCACCGGGTCGTCCTGTTCTCGGCGACCCTGGCCTTCTACCTGGCGATCGTGTGGGCCGTGGTGACCACCTCCTGGCTGGTCCGGCTCGACTGGCAGGTCATGTTCTTCCGGCCGTACCAGCAGTGGGCGGGTATCCACTGGTTCGTCGACTACTACGTGGTGCTCGGCCAGCGCGGCCCCACCGCCGTCATGGTCGCGGCCTGGCTGGGCTGGCGCTCCTGGCGGCAGCACACGCTCCGCCCGCTGATGACCCTCGGCGCCTCGCTGCTGCTGCTGAACATCACGGTCGGCGCCGCCAAGCTCGGCATGGGCCGTCTCGGACCGCACTACGCCACCGTCATCGGCTCGAACGAGATGGGTCTGGGCGGCGATATATTCCCCAGCGGCCACACCGCCAACGCGGTGGTGACATGGGGCATTCTGGCGTATCTGGCCTCCACCCCGAGGGCCCGCCGCTGGCTGTCCGCGATCTCGGCCGTGACCTCGCTCGGCGTCGGGATGGCCACCGTCTATCTCGGTACGCACTGGCTGAGCGACGTGCTGCTGGGCTGGGCCGCGGGGCTGCTGATCCTGCTGGCGCTGCCGTGGTGCGAGCCGGCGATCGCCCGGACCGAGGCCGCCCTGTTCGACCTGCGCGACCGCTTGCGCGCCCGCCTCGGTCGTGGCCGTACCGCGCCCGCGCCCGCGCCGATCCCGGTCACCCCGGTGGCGCTCACGCCGCGCACCGCGCCCGCCGAGCGGGGGGCCCCGGCCCGCGAGCCGGTCTCCTCGGCCCACTCGCCCCGGCCCCAGGTCCACCGGACGCCGAGTCCGCACGCCGCCCGTTCCGAGCGCCCCCCGGTCACCCCGGCGGGCAACCGCCGCCCGCCGCACCCGGAACGCGTCCCGCGCGGCGCGACCCCGGCGGCCCGCCCCGTCACGGGCGGCTGACCGCCGACCGGAACAGCGGGGCCGGTACGCACAGCCACCCCCGCGAAAGCGAAGGCCCCGGGTCCTGTTCGCAGGACAGGACCCGGGGCCTTCGCCGTGCGGTGGTTCGCGGGACCTGAGCGGCCCTCAGCCCTTCCAGGCGCGAGCCACCCGGCCGTCGCGCACCTCGAAGTTCAGCCGTCCCGCCCGGTACTCCATCGTGATGATCGCGCCCGGCGGCAGCGACCGCACCGTCGACCACCCCCTCTCGCGCGCGAGTCGCTCGGCCCGCGCCGCGTCGAGGCCGACGTACCCTTCCGGACTGTCCTGGGGCTCCGCTGACGGAGTGGGAATCGGTGCCATACGGCCACGCTAGCCGCGCGTCCGTTCTCCGTCACACTTCTGTCACAGGATCACGACGCCCGATTCGGCCGAACTCCGTCACCCGAACGAGGGTTTCCGTGCGGCTTCCCGGGGTAATCGAACGAAATTCTCGCGTGCCGGTCCGGCATGTCGAATAGTGCCGCACAGCCCGGCGGAAAGCGCCGTTCCCTTCCGAATCCATGCACTGCCGCACAAGCTGACACCGCATAAGAAATTCACCGATCCGGCACAGATCCGCCGTGCGGAGGAACCTCTCCCAGAGCGCGTGAGAGCCGGTCGCGGGCCGCTCTGACGGCCCCGGTGAGCCCGGCGGGTTCCAGCACCTCGAAGTCGAAGCCGAGCATCATCACGTGCACCACCATCACGTCCAGGTTCGCGGCGCCGGCCCGCAGAACGCAGGCGTCCGCC
The DNA here is from genome assembly GCF_044387825.1 of Streptomyces sp. NPDC020299. NCBI lineage: Bacteria > Bacillati > Actinomycetota > Actinomycetes > Kitasatosporales > Streptomycetaceae > Streptomyces > Streptomyces sp. NPDC020299. Next base: position 41,480 of record NZ_JBIRWL010000006.1, on the reverse strand, counting down.
CCGTCGGGCTCGAGCGTCCCGGCGGACGGCGAGATCCGCTCGGCGGCCTCCGCCAGGGGGGCCAGCAGCCGGACGGCGGCGTGCGAGGCGTACGCGTGCGTGGAGACCCCGCGGGAGACGTAGGCGGCGAGATCCTCGGCGGGCGGCTCGCGCGGGGTGAAGCGCGGTCCGTGCGGCGGCCTGGGCGTGATGCGGTCGACGCGGAAGGTCCGCCAGTCGGCGCGGTCGAGGTCCCAGGCGACCAGGTACCAGCGGTGCTCGGTGCACACCAGGCGGTGCGGTTCGACGGTGCGGCGGCCGGGGGTCCCGTCGTGGGTGCGGTACTCGAAGCGCAGCCGTTCGGCGTCCCGGCAGAGGTTGGCCAGTTCGGTCAGGACGGCCGGGTCGACGGCGGAGGGCCGCGGTCCGCGCAGCATCGGCACGGTGAACGCGTTCAGGGCGCCCACCCGGCGGCGCAGCCGGCCCGGGAGCACCTGCTCCAGCTTGGCGAGGGCCCGTACCGAGGTCTCGCCGATGCCCTCGATGCCCTGCCCGGCGGCGGTCCGCAGCCCGACCGCCACGGCGACCGCCTCGTCGTCGTCCAGGAGCAGCGGCGGCAGTTCGGCTCCCGCGCCCAGCTGGTAGCCACCGCCGGTGCCGGGGCTGGCGCTCACGGGATAGCCCAGCTCGCGCAGCCGGTCCACGTCCCGGCGGACCGTGCGCGGGGTGACGCCGAGCCGTTCGGCCAGGTCGGCGCCGGACCACTCGCGGTGGGCCTGGAGCAGCGAGAGCAGGCGCAGCAGACGTGCCGAGGTCTCCAACATGGATGCGAGTCTGCCAGCGGATGCGGACAGCCACTGTCCTCATGAGGAGTTCAGGAGGACAGTGGCTGGGCTCGGACCGGCGCGGCTCAGACCGCCAGGCGCTGCCCGGGCACGATCAGGTTGGGGTCACCGCCGATGACCGACTTGTTGGCGGCGTAGATCCGCTGCCAGGTGGTCCCGTGCCGCGCGGCGATCTTGCTGAGTGTGTCGCCCTCGCGGACGGTGTAGTCGCCGTGCGCGGCACTGCGGGACGAGCTGCGGTTGGTGTGCTCCGTCGAGCGCTGCGGCGCCTTGGCCGGCTTCGACGGGGCCGAGGGGGCCGATTTCGTGGTGGCCGTGGTGCCGGTGGAGGCGGCCGCCGGTGCGGCGCCGGAGGCTCCGGCGCGGGCCGAGCAGACCGGCCAGGCGCCCCAGCCCTGGGCGCCCTGGACCTTGGTGGCGACGGCTATCTGCTGCTCCCTGGAGGCCTGGTCGGCGGTCGGCGCGTAGGCCGTGCCGCCGTACGCGCGCCAGGTCGAGGCGGAGAACTGGAGTCCGCCGTAGTAGCCGTTGCCGGTGTTGATATGCCAGTTGCCGCCGCTCTCGCACTGGGCGATGCGGTCCCACACTCCGTTGCCCGCCGCGTCGGCGTCGCCGGTCGCCGCCAGCAGTCCGAGCGGGGCGAGCAGCGCCGCCCCGGCGAGGACCGCCGCCGTACGGCCCTTGCGGGCGCTGTCCTTACGAGCGCTGTCCTGACGAGCGGTGCTACGGGTGGTATCGGCACATTCGGACATGTAATTCCCTCTCCACGAACCCGGGAGCCCCCCTGAGCGGGGCGCGGTTCCGCGCATGGACGCGGTACGCACGCTCCGCCCTGTCCGCCGTGGCCGGCGCCGCGGTGATGCCTGAGCGGCGCGGCCGGCGAACGTTCCCGAGCGGTGCAAGTTGCACACGGCCGAGGAATGTAAGGACCCCGACCAGTCGGTATCAACCAACTCCGCGTTGTCGCAGGCCAGTTCGACGTTACCGCTGGTATCGGCGATTTTCGGTCACCCACTTCATTCGCTGATTTCCTGATTTGTCAACCAGGCGCCCAGCTGATCTGTGACCCACTTCACCGGATCAAGTTCCTTGACAACACGCCGAGTTGACGAGGAGTAGACGGTTCCGCACCGACCGTGACCCTGTGCGGTGGATGGTTCGATTCCGTTCCCCTCGGGGCGTGACTCCCGCCACAGATCGCCCGTTGTCTTCTTCATGAGCCCGGAACCCCCGGAACTCATGGGCCGGGAGCCACCCGGTCGACCCAGCACGCATCCCGAGGGAGCCACCCGTGCCGCGCATGCTCGACGTCAGCGACGCCGTACGCGCCGAGATCGGCGACGAAGAAGCCGACCGGCTGCTCGCCGGAGAGAACGCCCCGGGCAGTTACGACTGCACGTCCTGCCGCACCCCGGGCGACTCCGAGCAGGAGCGCACCAGCACCGTTCTGTTCGTCGGGGACGAGACCGCCGTCCTCGCCTTCGCCCACGCCGGCTGCCTGCCCTCACAGGTCGTCCAGGTCACCGAGGAGCAGTTGCAGGGCGCCGTCCGCTCCATCAGCGGCGAGGCGCACGCCTCCGGCGGCCGGCCGGAGCAGGCCGTGCCCGAGCAGGCCGTGCTCGGGGTGACCAGCGGACTGGTGCTGATCGCCGGGGAGTTGCACCCGGCACTCGTCGTGGAGCCGACCGCGCCGATCGTGCGCCCGGGCACCACCGGAGCCGGCGACGACTTCCTGCCCCTGCTCATCGAGCAGGGGTTCATGCCGGTGACCGAACTCGCCGCCGTGCCGCCGGTGCTGCACGGGTGGTCGGTGCTGCTGGCGGTCGGTCAGCTGCACGCGGTGCTCCAGCCGGGCACGAACGGCGGGCAGCCGGTGGCCTGGTGGCAGGCGCACCAGCCGCTGCAGGTCACGGACGGATGGCGGGCCGCCGCCAACAAGCACCAGCAGGTACTGATGTTCGCGGCACCGGTCGGTTCCATCGGACGCCAGCCGCGGGAGGACCTGCTCCGGGACGCCCTGGACAAGGCCGCGGCCAACGGCAAACTGGTCGCGGCCGCGCTGCCCCTCGCGGGCACCTGACGGCGCCGCCGTACCCCTAATGCCACGTTCCCGAGCCGCATCCCCGAAGGGCTGGGGTCGTTTGGACATACGTGCACGCATACGACGTTCCGTCCCGCCGCCCGTCCTTCTCCCCCATTCCGTCCGCCAGGTCGGGGCAGGAGGCGCCCGGCAGGCCATCGGCCACGCCGATCTACGACGCGCTCTACGCGGAGTGGGTGAGGACCTTCCGGACGCTGCCGGGCGACCGGAGCGGGGAAGAGGACTTCGGGTTCACCGCCTTCGGGAACGCCCCGCACGGCACCGGCACGGGTTCGTACGGCTCGAACTCGTACAGCGCGTACAGCGCCGGTGCCTACAGTGCCCGCCACGGCACCGGACAGCACCAGCCGTCCTGGCAGCGGATCGGGACGTTCGGGCGGCAGCACGACACCGGGATGCACCACGTCCCGGCGGCGCTCCCACCGGGCCCGCGCCGGGGAGCCTGACGAACGAACGGCGAGAGGGCGGTCCCTGACTCGGTCAGGGGCCGCCCTCTCGCCGCGTTCGGTCACTTCTTCTTCGCGCCGCGCTTCTCGCGCACCCGCACCGAGATGTGGATCGGCGTGCCCTCGAAGCCGAACTCCTCGCGCAGCCGCCGCTCGATGAAGCGCCGGTAACCCGCCTCGATGAAGCCGGAGGCGAAGAGGACGAACCGCGGCGGCTTGGTGCCGGCCTGGGTGCCGAAGAGGATGCGCGGCTGCTTGCCGCCCCGGACCGGGTGCGGGTGGGCCGAGACCAGCTCGCCGAGGAAGGCGTTGAGACGGCCGGTCGGCACCCGGGTCTCCCAGCCGGCCAGGGCCGTCTCGATCCCCGGGACCAGCTTCTCCATGTGCCGGCCGGTACGCGCCGAGACGTTCACCCGCGGCGCCCAGGCGACCTGGCCGAGCTCGGTCTCGATCTCCCGCTCCAGGTAGTAGCGGCGCTCCTCGTCGAGGGTGTCCCACTTGTTGAAGGCGAGGACCACCGCGCGGCCCGCCTCCACCGCCATGGTCACGATGCGCTGGTCCTGGACCGAGATGCTCTCGGACGCGTCGATCAGGATGACCGCGACCTCGGCCTTCTCGACGGCGGCCGCGGTGCGCAGCGAGGCGTAGTAGTCGGCGCCCTGCTGGAGGTGGACGCGCTTGCGGATGCCGGCCGTGTCGACGAACTTCCAGGTCACGCCGCCGAGTTCGATCAGCTCGTCGACCGGGTCACGGGTGGTGCCCGCGAGTTCGTTGACGACGACGCGCTCCTCGCCCGCGACCTTGTTGAGCAGCGAGGACTTGCCGACGTTCGGGCGGCCGATCAGCGCGATGCGGCGCGGGCCGCCGACGGCGGTGCCGAAGGACTGCTCGGGCGCCTCCGGCAGCGCCTCCAGGACGGCGTCCAGCATGTCGCCGGTGCCGCGGCCGTGCAGGGCCGAGACGGGGTGCGGCTCGCCGAGACCGAGGGACCACAGGTAGGCCGCGTCGGCCTCACCGCTCGGGCCGTCGACCTTGTTGGCGCACAGCACCACGGGCTTGCCGGCCTTGCGCAGCAGCCGGACGACCGCCTCGTCGGTGTCGGTCGCGCCCACCTTGGCGTCCACGACGAAGACGACCGCGTCGGCCGCCTCGATCGCGTACTCGGCCTGGGCGGCGACGGAGGCGTCGATACCGAGGACGTCCTGCTCCCAGCCGCCGGTGTCGACGACCTTGAAGCGGCGGCCCGCCCACTCGGCCTCGTAGGTGACCCGGTCACGGGTGACGCCCGGCTTGTCCTCGACGACGGCCTCGCGACGGCCGATGATCCGGTTCACCAGAGTCGACTTGCCGACATTGGGCCGGCCGACGACGGCGAGCACGGGCAGCGGGCCGTGGCCGGCCGCCTCGATGGCACCCTCGACGTCCTCGAGGGCGAAGCCCTCCTCGGTGGCGAGCTCCATGAACTCCGCGTACTCGGCATCGCCGAGCGCCCCGTGCTCGTACTCGTGCTCGGCCGAGCCGTCGGGCTGGATGTGGTCGTTCATGGAGTCCGTACCTCGTCGTTCATTCGTGGTGATCGGTGGATCGCCCGGTTTGTGCCGGCTGATCCACTACTCAGTCTGGCCTAGCGACCGGTCAGCCGCCTGGCGTTTTCCAGGTGTGCGGTGAGCTGCTTCTGGATGCGTTCCGTGGCCTCGTCCAGCGCCTTGCGGGTACGCCGCCCGCTGCCGTCGCCCGCCTCGAACGGGTCGCCGAAGACGACGTCCACGCGGGAACGCAGCGGAGGCAGCGCCTTTACCAACCGGCTCGAACGCTCAGAACTTCCCAGCACGGCCACGGGCACGATCGGCGCGCCGCCGCGCACCGCGAAGTACGCCAGTCCGGCGCGCAGCGAGGCGAAGTCGCCCTCACCCCGGGTGCCCTCCGGGAAGATGCCCAGTACTCCCCCGTGCTCCAGCACGCCGAGCGCCTGCGTGATGGCCGTGCGGTCGGTGGTGTTGCGGTCCACTTTCAGCTGGCCGATGCCCAGCAAGAACGGGTCGAGCGGTCCGACGAACGCTTCCTTCTTGATCAGGAAGTGCGTCGGCCGGGGTGCCACGCCCATGACCATCGGGCCGTCGATGTTGTGGGAGTGGTTGACGGCGAAGATCAGCGGGCCGGTCGCGGGCACCTTCCAGGAGCCGAGCACGCGCGGCTTGAACAGCCCGTACATCAGGCCGACGCCGATGCGCCGCCCGACCTCGGCACCCTTCTCGGAGGGAACGGAAAGCTGGGTCACTTCCCGGCCCGCTTCTCCTCGACGAGCGTGACGACGCACTCGATGACCTGCGCGAGGGTGAGCTCGGTGGTGTCCACCTCGACCGCGTCGCCCGCCTTGGCGAGCGGCGAGGTCTTGCGGCTGGAGTCGGCCGCGTCCCGCTTGATCAGCGCCTCGCGGGTGGCGTGGACGTCCACGCCCTTCAGCTCGCCGCTGCGGCGGGCGGCACGGGCCTCCGGGGAGGCGGTCAGGAAGACCTTCAGGTCGGCGTCCGGCAGCACGGTCGTACCGATGTCCCGGCCCTCGACCACTATGCCGGTCTCCGCGGAGGCGGCCAGCGAACGCTGGAGCTCGGTGATCCGGGACCGCACCTCGGGCACCGCGCTGACCGCGCTGACCTTGGAGGTGACCTCCTGGGTGCGGATCGGGCCGGCCACGTCGACGCCGTCCACCGTGATGGCCGGGGCGGACGGGTCGGTGCCGGAGACGATCTCCGGCTTCCCGGCGACGGCCGCGATCGCGGTCGGGTCCTCCAGGTCGATGCCGTTGCTCACCATCCACCAGGTGATCGCCCGGTACTGGGCACCGGTGTCCAGGTAGCTCAGGCCGAGCTGCGCGGCCACGGCCTTCGACGTGCTCGACTTGCCCGTGCCGGAGGGACCGTCGATCGCGACGATCACGGGCTTGGCGGTCGGGGCGCCGTTTTCCACGGGGGACACCTTCCTGGTGCGGTGCGGGGAGCGGGGTGCGGGGAGCGAGAGCGCCCTGCACAAGGTTACTGGGTACGGGTCACTCGTCTGGACGCGCGCATGCCCTGGACGTGTGCATGCCCGCCGCCCGCCTACTGCCGCAGGGCCCACCCTCGCTCGCGCAGCGCGGCCGTCAGCACCGGCACCGCCTTCGGCTCGACCATCAGCTGGACCAGGCCCGCCTGCTGCCCGGTCGCGTGCTCGATCCGTACGTCCTCGATGTTGACCCCGGCCCGGCCGGCGTCCGCGAAGATGCGGGCCAGCTGACCCGGCTGGTCGTCGATCAGCACGGCCACGGTCTCGTACATCCGCGGAGCGGACCCGTGCTTGCCGGGCACCCGGACCTGCCCCGCGTTGCCGCGCCGCAGCACGTCCTCGACCCCGGCGGTGCCCTCGTGCCGTTTGGCCTCGTCGGAGGACTGCAGGGCGCGCAGGGCCTGCACGGTCTCCTCCAGGTCGGCGGCGACGTCGGTGAGCAGGTCGGCGACCGGACCGGGGTTCGCGGACAGGATGTCGATCCACATCCCGGGGTCCGAGGCAGCGATCCGGGTCACGTCCCGGATGCCCTGCCCGCACAGCCGTACGGCGGCCTCCTCGGCGTGCTGGAGACGGGCCGCGACCATGCTGGAGACCAGGTGGGGCATGTGGGACACCAACGCCACCGCCCGGTCGTGGGCGTCGGCGTCCATCACCACCGGCACCGCCCGGCAGTGCGAGACCAGTTCCAGGGCGAGGTTCAGCACCTCGGTGTCGGTGTCCCGGGTGGGCGTCAGCACCCAGGGGCGGCCCTCGAACAGGTCGCCGGTCGCGGCCAGCGGGCCGGACTTCTCACGGCCCGACATGGGGTGCGTGCCGATGTACGACGAGAGGTCGAGGCCGAGGGCCTGAAGTTCGCGGCGCGGGCCGCCCTTGACGCTGGCCACGTCGACGTAGCCGCGGGCCACGCCCCGGCGCACGGCGTCGGCGAGGACGGCGGCGACATGCGCGGGCGGGGCGGCGACGATCGCGAGGTCCACGGGGCCGGAGGGGGCCTCGTCGGTGCCGGCGCCCAGCGCGGCGGCCGTACGGGCCTGCTCGGGGTCGTGGTCGGCGAGGTGGACGACGACGCCCCGCTGGGAGAGGGCGAGCGCGGCGGACGTGCCGATCAGCCCGGTGCCGATGACGAGTGCGGTCCTCACTGGGCGATGTCCTTGCGCAGGGCGGCCGCGGCGCCGAGGTAGACATGGGCGATGTCGGCGCGGGGCCGGTCCGACTCGATGTGCGCGAGGACCCGGACCACCCGGGGCATGGCGCCCTCGATGTCCAGCTCCTGGGCGCAGATCAGCGGCACGTCGACGATGCCGAGCTTGCGGGCGGCGGCCGCCGGGAAGTCGCTGTGCAGGTCGGGGGTGGCCGTGAACCAGATGCTGATCAGGTCGTCGGCGGTCAGCCCGTTCCGCTCCAGGACGGCGGTGAGCAGGGCTCCGACCTGCTCGTCCATGTGTCCGGCCTCGTCCCTCTCCAGCTGGACGGCCCCCCGGACCGCTCGTACCGCCACGGCGCTGCTCCTTGCTGACGTGCGTTTCGGTTCTTGGTCCGTCCAGCGTAGTCAGCCCGCGCTCACCCGGTGTCCGGCGCTCGCCCGCTGAGACGCACGAAACGCGCGATCTGTGACAGTCTGTTCCGCATTGCTTGTTATCCGGCGCCTTCGGTGCTTCGGTGCTTCGGTGCCTTCGGTGGCCGCACGTTCGGAGTGACGACATGACCCACAGCCCGGCGCGGCGCACGGTCCTCGCAACGGGTGCGGCTGCGCTCGCGGCGGGGTGCGTGGGATGCGGCAGCGAGGATTCCTCGTCCTCCTCGAACACCTCCGGCGGGAAGGATCTGGGGGCGACCGGTGACATCCCGGTCGGCGGCGGCAAGGTCTTCACGGAGCAGAAGGCCGTGGTCACCCAGCCGAAGAAGGGCGAGTTCAAGGCCTTCTCGGCGATCTGCACCCACCAGGGCTGCACGGTGAACCAGGTCGCGGACGGCACCATCGACTGCCCCTGCCACGGCAGCAGGTTCGACATCGCCGACGGTACGGTGGCCCGCGGCCCGGCCGACAGGCCGCTGCCCCCGAAGAAGATCACGGTGGACGGGAAATCCATCCGCCTCGCCTGAGGATCCGCGTACGCTCCCGGGCATGCACCCCGAGGACCTGGTACGCGACCACACGATCTACTCCTGCGTGATGGGGTCGCGCGCCTTCGGGCTGGCCACGGAGGGCAGTGACACCGACCGCCGGGGCGTCTTCCTCGCCCCCACTCCCCTGTTCTGGCGCTTCGAGAAGCCGCCGACGCATGTGGAGGGGCCGGGCGAGGAGCGGTTCAGCTGGGAGCTGGAGCGCTTCTGCGAGCTGGCGCTGCGCGCGAACCCGAACGTCCTGGAGTGCCTGCACTCGCCGTTGGTGGAGCACATCGACGACACCGGGCGCGAACTGCTGTCGCTGCGCGGGGCGTTCCTCTCCCGCCGGGTCCACGACTCGTTCACCCGGTACGCCCTGGGCCAGCACAGGAAGCTCGAGGCCGACGTCCGCACCCACGGCGCCCCGCGCTGGAAGCACGCGATGCATCTGCTGCGGCTGCTGATGAGCGCCGGCGACCTCCTACGCACGGGCGAGCTGACGATCGACGTCGGCGACCGGCGCGAGGCGCTGCTGGCGGTGAAGCGCGGCGAGGTCCCCTGGCCGGACGTCGAGGCCTGGATGGCCCGCCTGGGCGCGGAGACGGACACCTGGTCACACCGCACCCCCCTACCACCCGAGCCGGACCACCGCCGCGTCGAGGACTTCCTGATCCGCACCCGCCGCGCATCAGCCGGCCAGGACTGACGCGGCCCGGACCTCATCGAGCACCGCGTGCGGCTTCTCACCGTCAGCGACCACGCGCACGTGCCGAGCCGTACCACCGCCGCGTCGGAGACTTCCTGATCCGCATCCGCCGCGCGCCAGCCAGGCAGGCCTGGCGCTGCCCGGACCTCGTCGAGCACCCGCCGCGGCTCAGCCTGTCAGGCGGACCCGGATGACGAAGTCGTGGAGGGCGTCGTACGCGGTGGGTGCGTCGGGCAGGGCTGAGGTGGCCTGGGCGTCGTCGAGTACCGTGTGCAGTTTCTCGACGTCGGCGGCCACGCGTGCGTGGTCCACCTCGGCGCTGCCGTGCTCCCGCTCCGCTTTCGCCGCGATCAGATCGGGCAGGTAGGCGGGCGCGTCCGGGCCGGTGCCGAGCAGGGTCGGCAGGTGGGCCTGGATCTCGCCGCTGCGCATCAGGTGGATGCCGGTGAGCAGGACCCGGAAGGTGTAGAGCAGCGGCTTGAGTTCGCCGGTCTTCTCGAACAGCCGCCACTGCGTCGCCGCGAACCCCCGGTAGTGGTGGGCGTGATGGCTCGTCAGCACGCCGGGCGCGAGCGCGGCCAGCTCCTGGTGCGCGTCGGTGGTGTGCGCGACCAGGGGCGAGAGGAGCTGCTCCAGCACATAGCCGTTGCGGCGCAGCATCAGCCGTACGAACTTGCGCAGGTCATGGGTGACGAGGTCCATCTCGACGCCGTACCGCACCCAGATCCGGGACCGGGTCTCCTCCGGCTCCCGCAGCCCGACCAGGTCCGCGGCGGGCAGCAGATGGACGCCGCGCAGGTCCAGGTCGGAGTCCTGCGAGGGAAAGCCGTACAGATGCGCGCCGGAGACCGTGGCGAACAGCAGGGGGTCGGGCTGCTCGGCTATCACGGGCGTCAGGTCCATGTCGAGATCGTCGATCATGGCCTAAGCGTCCCAGAGCGCGCCCAGCTCCAGTAGTTCGCCCCGGTACTCGATCCGCTCCGCCCACCCGGCCGGCCAGGCGCCCGCACCGAGAACGCGCCCGCGAAGGCCCCTGTGAGGCAGGCGATGGAGTCGGAGTCGCCGGAGGTGCAAGCGGCCCGGCGCAGCGCGGTGACCGGTTCCTCGGGAAACAGCAGGAAGCACAGCAGGCCGGTGGCCGGCATCCGCACCGGCCCGCCCGTCTCGACCCCGTGCGCGAGCAGTCGTACGGCGTGCGCGGTGAGGTCGGACGCGGCCAGCGCGGTGGGATGCCCGTGCGTCAGCACGGACTGCAACTGGGCGGCCCCGGCACGCTGTTCGTCACTCAGCCCCGGCGCGAGCCCGACGGGCGCCACCCGCATGTTCGCCCCGCACCCCTTGGACCCGACCTGACTGGCCTCCTGCCACCGCAGCCCGTCCTCCTTGAGCAGGTTGCAGGCGGTCAGGCAGGTCCCTCACGCACCGGCTGCCCGCGGGACTACGTCACCCGGCGCCCAAGAGCTCGGCACCCGCAGACGTACGGCGGCCTCGGGCGGACTGTGGCCGGCCGCGCAGTTCCCCGCGCCCGTTCGGGGCGCGGGCTCCGAACCCGGCACCGTGCCTAGAGCTCGACCTCCTGCATCAGCATGCCGACCTCCGTGTTGGACAGGCGGCGGAGCCAGCCGGACTTCTGGTCGCCCAGCGTGATGGGGCCGAAGGAGGTGCGGACGAGCTTCTCGACGGGGAAGCCGGCCTCGGCGAGCATGCGGCGCACGATGTGCTTGCGGCCCTCGTGGAGGGTGACCTCGACGAGGTAGTTCTTGCCGGTCTGCTCCACGACACGGAAGTGGTCCGCGCGGGCGTAGCCGTCGTCGAGCTGGATGCCGTCCTTCAGGCGCTTGCCCAGGTCGCGCGGGATCGGGCCGACGATGGCGGCGAGGTAGGTCTTCTTCACGCCGTACTTGGGGTGCGTCAGCCGGTGGGCCAGCTCGCCGTGGTTGGTGAGGAGGATGACGCCCTCGGTCTCCGTGTCCAGGCGGCCGACGTGGAACAGCCGCGTCTCACGGTTGGTGACGTAGTCGCCGAGGCACTGGCGGCCCTCCGGGTCCTCCATCGTGGAGACGACACCGGCGGGCTTGTTGAGGGAGAAGAACTGGTACGACTGGGTCGCCACCGTCAGGCCGTCGACCTTGACCTCGTCCTTCTCCGGGTCGACCCGCTTGCCCTGCTCGGTGACGATCTCGCCGTTCACCTCGACCCGGGCCTGGTCGATCAGCTCCTCGCAGGCACGCCGGGAGCCGTAGCCCGCGCGCGCGAGGACCTTCTGCAGCCGCTCGCCCTCCTGCTCGGCGCCCGGGAAGGTCTTGGGCAGCTTGATGTCCTTCTTGCCCGCGTACCGCTCGCGGTTGCGCTCCTCGACCCGGGTCTCGTACTCGCGGGAGCGCGCGGGGTCCGTACGGCCGCCCTTCTGGGGCTGCTTCGGGCCGCCCTTGGCGCCGCCGCGGGCCGCGCCGCCGCGCCCGGACTTGGGGCCGTCCTTGGTCGCGCCGGGGCCCACGTCATAGCGGCGCTCCTCGGGGCGGGGCTTGCGGGGACGGCCCTGTCCCTGCCGCTCGTCCCTGTCGTTGCCCGCGCCGCGGTGGTTACCGCGCCCGCTGTTCCTGCCGCTGCCGCTACCGCTGCTTCGCATCAAAGTTCCGTCGTCGTCGTGTTGGGCATGTTCGTCCCGGGACCGTCGTCCGGGTCCGGGGCGTCCGGATCGAACGACGGTACGGCTTCCTGGGTCTCGGCCTCGATCGCCTCAGCCTCCGGGAGGAAGGGCGCGAGCTCCGGGAGCTCGTCCAGGCCGCGCAGGCCCATCCGCTCCAGGAAGTAGTTCGTCGTCCTGTACAGGATCGCACCTGTTTCGGGTTCCGTGCCCGCCTCCTCGACCAGACCGCGCTGCAGGAGGGTGCGCATCACGCCGTCGCAGTTCACTCCGCGCACGGCCGAGACGCGGCTGCGGCTGATCGGCTGCCGGTAGGCGACGACGGCCAGGGTCTCCAGTGCCGCCTGGGTGAGGCGGGCCTGCTGGCCGTCCAGGACGAAGCCCTCGACGGCGGCGGCGTACTCGGGACGGGTGTAGAAGCGCCAGCCGCCGGCGATCAGGCGCAGCTCGAAGCCGCGGCCCTGCACGGTGTACTCGTCGGCCAGCTCGCGCAGCGCGTCCGCGATCTGCCGCCGGGGCCGCTGGAGTATTTTCGCCAGGTGTTCCTCGGTCGCGGGTTCGTCCACGACCATCAGGACCGCCTCCAGGGCGGGCTTGAGCTCGAGGTCGGCGACGGTACGGGGCCCTGCCGGGAGTTCCGCGGTGTCCTCGCTCACGCTTCCTTCTCCTCCTTCGGCTCCTCGGGCGGCCGGTCGAACTCGTCCGTGACCATCGGTGTCGTGTCCCCCGGCCCGCCGGTCCAGCGCACGATCAGCTCGCCGAGCGCGGTCTCCTGGTCCAGGGCGACGGCCTTCTCCCGGTACAGCTCCAGCAGCGCGAGGAAGCGGGCCACGACGGTCAGGGTGTCGTCGGTGTCCTCGACGAGCGTGCGGAAGCTGGCCTCGCCGAGCTCCTTGAGGCGTCCGATCACGATCCCGGCCTGCTCCTGCACGGAGACGAGCGGTGCGTGGATGTGGTCGACGTACACCTGGGGCTTCGCCTTGGGCTGCATCGCCTTGACCGCGAGCTTGGCGAAGCCCTCCGCGCCGATGCTGATGACGACTTCGGGCAGCAGCTCGGCGTGGTGCGGTTCGAGCCCCACCGTGCGGGGGTAGCGGCGGGCCTCTTCCTCCAGGCGCTGGTTGAAGATGTCCGCGATCTGTTTGTACGCCCGGTACTGCAACAGCCGCGCGAACAGCAGGTCCCGGGCCTCGAGCAGCGCCAGGTCGGCCTCGTCCTCGACCTCGGCGGTGGGCAGCAGCCGGGCCGCCTTCAGGTCCAGCAGCGTGGCCGCCACCACCAGGAACTCGGTCGTCTGGTCCAGGTCCCAGTCGGGCCCCATCGCGCGGATGTGCGCCATGAACTCATCGGTGACCTTGGACAGCGCGACCTCGGTGACGTCCAGCTTGTGCTTCGAGATCAGCTGCAGCAACAGATCGAAGGGGCCTTCGAAGTTGGCGAGCCGCACCTTGAAAACACCGTCACCTGCCGCCGCCTCGACAGCGGCCCCGGCGTTCTGCTCGACAGCGGATGCAGGCACGGGTTCCGGCTGCACCCCGCCCATGCCTTCTGCGCCCGCCCCCGGCCCGCCACCGGCCACCACCCCGGCGGGGGGCGAGGACACCAGGTCCGGCTGAAGCGGCTCGGCCGTCGCTCCAGCCCGGTTCCCCGGCCCGCGCTCCGGCTCCCGCCCGGCCGCCGGCGTCGACACCGGTTCGACAGCGGATGCAGGCACAGGTTCCGACCGCGCCCCGGCCATGCTTTCTGCGCCCGTCCCCGGGGACACCAGGTCAGACTGAGGCGGCTCGGCCGTCGCTCCAGCCCGGTTCCCCGGCCCGCGCTCCGGCTCCCGCCCGGCCACGGCATCGGGACGGGGTTCCGCCTCACTTGCCGACCGGGGCTCGCTGTTCGTGTCGCGTACGGGCGCCGCCTCCGCTTCTCCGGCGACAGCCTCCGGCTCCACCTGGGGTGGCGCCGCGCCCGGCCCCCGCCCGAGGGCACGCCTCCGGCCGGCGCGTGCGCCGGGGTCGGGAACATCGTTCGAGGTCATGGCCGTCGCAGGCTATCGCTTCCCGCTCACAGAGCCGACTACCGCCCGCCCCAGCCGCCACACGGACCGGCCGCTTCCCAGGCCCGGACAGCCACCCTCGCGACCAGGCACCCGCGCGTCGAGTCACCCAGGCCCCCCGGAGACACCGGGCCGGCCGCCCCACGCACAGCCCTATCGGCCCTCGCAACCGCCGCACCAGGATCTACACGTCCCCGCGCACCCAGACCAGCCGCCTCCCAGGCAGCCACCCCGCGACCCGCAACCGCTCAGACGCCCGCGCGTCGAATCACCCAGGTCACCCGAAGACACCGGGCCGGCCACCACCCAAGGGCAGCCACCCAGCAGCGCCCTATCGACCCCGCAGCCTGCAAGCCGGGCACGCCGGACCGGCCGCCCCGAGGGCAGCCGCTCGCAAGGCCCCTAGCGGCCCCGCAGCCGCCGTACCAGGATGCTCGCCTCGCCGCGGGACTCCAGGTCGGCCAGGACCACGGCCACCGCCTCGCGGACGATGCGGCCGCGGTCCACCGCCAGGCCGTGCTCGCCGCGGAGCACCAGGCGGGCGTGCTCGAGGTCCATCAGTTCCTCGGCGGAGACGTAGACCGTGATCTTCTCGTCGTGGCGCTCGCGCCCGCTGGGCCGGCGCGCGGCGGCCCGGCCCCGCTTGCGCGGCTGCGCGGCGGCGGCAGAACCTTCCTGCGCCGCCGTACGGGCCCGCGCGGAGCGATCCCGGCCGCCGGCCTCGGCCGGCTCCGTATCGACCGCCGCCACGTGCTCCGCACCGTCGCCGTCACCGCTCTGCACGGGGACGGCCTGCGGCGCGTCCTCCGCCGCGGCGGCCGCCGGGTCGCTCTCCCCGGCGGGAGCCGGCACCCGGGCCTCGCCGCCCGCCTGGCGCCGGGGAGTGGACGCCTGGAGCGCCATCCCCCCTGTCGTACGGAACAGTTCGTCGGCCCCGGGCAGACTCACTCGGCGTGACACCGGGCGAGCACCTCCCTGGCGAGCTGGCGGTAGGCGGCGGCACCGACGGAGTTGGAGGCGTACGTGGTGATCGGCTCGCCGGCGACCGTGGTCTCCGGGAAGCGGACCGTGCGGCCGATGACCGTGTGGTAGACGTGGTCGTCGAAGGCCTCGACCACGCGCGCCAGCACCTCGCGGCTGTGCACGGTTCGGGAGTCGTACATCGTGGCGAGGATGCCGTCGAGCTCCAGGTCCGGGTTGAGCCGCTCCTGGACCTTCTCGATGGTCTCGGTGAGCAGCGCGACACCGCGCAGCGCGAAGAACTCGCACTCCAGCGGGACGATCACCTTGTGGGCGGCCGTCAGCGCGTTCACCGTGAGCAGGCCGAGCGACGGCTGGCAGTCGATCACGATGTAGTCGTAGTCGGGCAGCAGCGGCTTCAGCGCCCGCTGGAGCGTCGACTCGCGAGCGACCTCGGAGACCAGCTGGACCTCGGCGGCGGACAGGTCGATGTTGCTGGGCAGCAGGTCCATGTTGGGGACCGCCGTCTTCAGGAGCACCTCGTCCGCCGACATGCCCCGCTCCATGAGCAGGTTGTAGACGGTGAGGTCGAGCTCCATCGGGTTGACACCGAGACCGACCGACAGCGCGCCCTGCGGGTCGAAGTCCACGAGCAGCACGCGCCGGCCGTACTCCGCGAGCGCGGCACCCAGGTTGATGGTCGACGTCGTCTTGCCGACGCCGCCCTTCTGGTTGCACATCGCGATGATCTTCGCGGGGCCGTGGTCGGTCAGCGGGCCCGGGATCGGGAAGTACGGCAGCGGGCGTCCGGTCGGACCGACGCGCTCACGGCGCTGGCGGGCCGCGTCGGGCGCGAGCGTGGCCGCGTACTCGGGATCCGGCTCGTACTCGGCATCGGGGTCGTAGAAGTGCCCTTCGGGCAGTTCGTCGTAGTCGGCGAAGTGGTTGTGGGGCGCGCCACTTCCGTCGCCGGCCATGGCGTTCACGTGATGGCCATCCATGCTCTGGAGTGCTGACAGAGCCATGTGAGGGCTGCTCTGGCTCTGGTGGGCTGCGAAGGTTCGGACAGCGACGGAGCCGACAGCCTCGAGCCCCGTGGAGCCGTGACCCCGCGTAGGCATTCCTGGTTGACCACCCCCG
Organism: Streptomyces sp. NPDC020299; assembly: GCF_044387825.1. Taxonomy (NCBI): domain Bacteria; kingdom Bacillati; phylum Actinomycetota; class Actinomycetes; order Kitasatosporales; family Streptomycetaceae; genus Streptomyces; species Streptomyces sp. NPDC020299. The sequence goes on along the minus strand of NZ_JBIRWL010000006.1, from coordinate 25,458 downwards.
GGAGAAAATGTCGACTCATTCACAAGTCGTCTTACCTCCTTGGTGACCAGGAAACTTCTAGACAGGTCAGCGTGGCACCATGCCGACGGTTGGCGACTCTATGGCGTGTCGGCGGTCCGCAGCAACACAATCCGCCGGACCCGGCAGGATGTGTCGGCAATGAAACATCCCGCTGTCAAGGGCGTACGGCCGTCGCACAGCAGGCTTCACCGGTGTGCGAATCGGTCGAAGGGTTACGTTCGAGGCGAGTTGACCGCAAGTCGCAAAGTGACCATACACACACCCGGCCGGACCTTGTCGGGCAAGGTCCGGCCGGGTGCGGCGCGTTGACGACCGGTGTTGACGTATCGCCTTATGCGTCTTGGCGACTTGGTGACCGGGCTCAGCCGAGCAGGGTCTCGAGCTCCACGTGCTCCAGGCCGTGCGCTTCGGCGACCTCCTTGTAAACGACCTTGCCGTCATGCGTGTTGAGACCCCTGGCCAGCGCGGCGTCGCGGCGCAGCGCCTCCACCCAGCCCTTGTCGGCCAGTTCCACGATGTACGGGAGCGTGGCGTTGGTCAGTGCGTAGGTGGAGGTGTTGGGCACCGCGCCCGGCATGTTGGCGACGCAGTAGAAGACCGAGTTGTGGACCCGGAAGGTCGGCTCGGCGTGCGTGGTCGGGTGGGAGTCCTCGAAGCAGCCGCCCTGGTCGATCGCGATGTCGACAAGGACACTTCCGGCCTTCATCCGGGACACCAGCTCGTTGGTGACCAGCTTCGGGGCCTTGGCGCCCGGGATGAGCACGGCACCGACGACGAGGTCGGCGTCGAGGCAGGCCTTCTCCAGCTCGAAGGCGTTGGAGACGACGGTCTGGATCTTCGTACCGAAGATCTTGTCGGCTTCCTTGAGCTTGTTGATGTCCTTGTCGAGCAGGGTCACGTGGAAGCCCAGGCCGATGGCGATCTGTGCGGCGTTCCAGCCGGAGACACCGCCGCCGATGATGACGGCCTTGCCGGCCGGCACACCCGGGACACCGCCGGGCAGCACACCGCGGCCGCCGGCCGCGGCCATCAGGTGGTAGGCGCCGACCTGCGGGGCGAGGCGGCCCGCGACCTCGGACATCGGGGCGAGCAGCGGCAGGGCGCGGTTGGCGAGCTCGACCGTCTCGTAGGCGATCGCCGTGGTGCCGGACTCCAGGAGGGCGTCCGTGCACTGAGCCGAAGCGGCCAGGTGCAGGTAGGTGAAGAGGATCTGGTCCTTGCGGAGGCGGTGGTACTCCTCGGCGATGGGCTCCTTGACCTTCAGCAGCAGGTCGGCGCAGGCCCAGACCTCGTCGGCGGTCTCCAGGATCTGCGCGCCGGCCGCGACGTACTCCTCGTCCGGGATCGAGGAGCCGACACCGGCGTTCCGCTCGACGACGACCTGGTGGCCGTGGCGCACCAGCTCGTGCACGCCGGCGGGGGTGATGGCCACCCGGAACTCGTTGTTCTTGACCTCGCGGGGGATGCCGACCTTCACGTCGATCACGGTCCTTGGCTCAGAGGGTGTGGGGGCATTGCTACACATACCCAGGCATGCCGGGGCACACCGGGAGACACCGCCGGAGAACGTGCGGCAGAGCCAGTTTAATGAAGGCGTTCCGGCTGTCTAGCCTTTCATTGCATCAATCTTCGCCGGATGTGCTGCGGATTTCGCAGGCACTCGTGCGGTCTTCCGGCTCATTCTCAGCCTCGGGGCCCTCCGGAGGCCCCTCCCCCAGCATGCGCTCGGCCGCCGAGCGGTGCAGTCGGGCTGCGGCCGAGTCGCCGAGGCGCTCGAGGGTGTCGGCGAGGCGAAGCTGGATCGCGGCCTGGAGCCGGGGGTCCTGGGCACGGCGCGCCCACTCCACCGCCTCCTGGCAGGTGCGCAGCGACTCCGTGGGCCGGCCGGCGTACTCCTGGACCCGGGCCACTTCGCTCAACGCCCTTGCGTAGGCGGCGATGTCACCGTCCTTGCGGTACACGGCACCGGCCGACCGCCAGTTCCTGAGCGCCTCCCCGTAGCGGCCCGCGAAAATGTGGGCGCCCGCGATACGGCCGTACAGCCGGGCGGCGTCGGCACGCTCCCCCCGGGCCAGGCGCTGGGCGAGCGCCCGCCCGAACCAGTCGGCGGCCCGGTCGTAGTCCCCCAGCTCCTGGTGGGCACCCCCTACGGATTCCATCGCGCGGCCGGTCGCGTACGGGTCGTTCGCCTGGCGTCCGGCGTCCAGCGCGGCCCGGTAGCGGGCCAGCGCCTCCCGGGTGCGCCCGGTCCGGGCGTCCAGGTCGGCGAGGTTCAGCAGGGCGGCGGCCCTCTCCCGGGGCAGGTTCCGGCGCTCGGCCACGTCCAGGACGAGGCGGTGCACGCCGTACAGGTCGGGTGCGGCCGCCTCGGTGCCGAAGTGTGCCGCCATGGCCCTGACCAGCTGGGACATCAGCCGGCGGGCCAGCGTGTCCAGTTCCCCGTCGGCGACCGCGAGCCGGGCCGCGGCCAGCAGGGCGGGCCGGCGGACGCGCAGCCAGTCCTCGGCCGCCCTCGGCGTCGGAAAGCGCAGCTCGGTCGGCATGCCCTGGAGCTTCTCGCGCAGCTCGGGCTGGTCCGTCTCGGTGATCGCCCGGCAGGACTGCAGCAGCCGCACGGTCCGCTCCAGCATGCGGGCGCGGGCCAGCTGGAGTTCGCCGGGGCGGTCCTGGGTCTCGGCGAGCGCGCGCAGCAGGGGCTGGAGGCAGCCGGGAACCTCGTACTGCGGCAGCGGGGAGGCCACCGCCCGCATCAGGTTGAGCGCGACGAAGTCGTCCAGGGCCGCGCGGGCGCCGCTGACCGAGGTGCCGGCCAGCGCGGAGGCGGTGTGCGGGTCGACCAGGCCGGCCGGGGCCAGGGAGAGCAGCCGCAGTATCCGGGCGGCCGGGCCCGGCAGCTGGTCGTAGACGAACCGGAAGACACGGGACAGCGGCGTGCCCTCGTCGGACTCGGCGTGCAGGCGCTTGGCCAGGTCGGACACGGCCATCTTGGGGCGGGCGGCCAGCCAGCCGCCCGCCAGGGTGAGCGCGGCGGGCTGGGCCTGGCACACCTCGACCAGGTTCTCGGCGGCCCGGGGGTCGACGGTGATGCGGACCGAGCCGGTGAAGCGGGTCAGCAGCTCCAGCGCCGACTTGGTGTCGAGGCCGCCCAGGGTGCACGGGCGGACGTCCGCGATCCCGGTGAGCGGGCCGCCGGACACGGCGACGACGAGGCAGTCCGGGGCGTCCGGCAGCAGCGCGTCGACCTGCTCGGCGCTCGCCGCGTCGTCCAGCAGGAGCAGCGCCCGGCGCTCGGCCAGGGCCGCCCGCAGCGCCTCGGCCAGATCGTCCTCGGCGGCTCCGGGCGGGGTGGCCAGGCCCAGGGCGGTGAGCAGTTCGCGGGCGGTGCGCTCGACGGGGACGGGGGTGCCGTCGGGGTCGCTGAGGCGGACCCGCAGCACCCCGTCCTCGTAACGCTCGGCGACCCGCCGTACGAGTTCCTCGGCGAGCGCAGTGCGCCCGGAACCGGGGCGGCCGGCGATCAGGAGCACACGCGCGCGCGGGGCCTTGCGACCGGAGAGGGTGTCCAGGCCCGCACGCTCGATGTCGGCGCGCAACTCCTTCAACTCCCGTGTACGGCCCAGGAAATGACTCGGCGCGGCCGACTTGCCGGACAGCCGCGCACCGCCTGCGTCCACCGCCTGTTCCGCCACGGGCCACACTCCCGTCCAACCAACCGCACACCGGCGCCCGCCGGAACTCCGGTCCGGGCGTTTGCAGAGCCTAGTTCACGCTCTGCAACGGTCCGGGAGGAGCACGGCGGATACGTCCCCCAATCGGATCAGGCGATCGTCACACCGGCGAAGCCGCCGGAGCCTACTGCGGCAGTCCGTCCCCCGGCCTCCGGCCGGGAGGTTGCCCCCAGTCCGGCGACGCCCGGCACTCCCCAGCCATCGGCCGGGGGCCCCCAGAGCACGCACCGACTGCGACACCAGGCCTCTCCCACGCTCGCGCGGGGGCACCCCCATCGCGGCGGCCGGGTTCAGGACTCGAACGGGCGGGCCGGCCACGGGGCCTCCGCCGGGCGCAGGGCGTCGAGGCCTTCGCCGGTGCGGGCGGCGACCAGGGACAGGACGCCGACGACGAGGCAGTTGTTGTGCAGATCGCCGGCAAGCACCCCACGGACGAGCTCGTCGACGGGCACGCGCGCGTGCTCCATGTCGGACTCCTCGTCCTCGACCTCGAAGCGCTCGCCCTCGGCCGCCGACAGACCGCGGGCGAGGAAGATCCGCACGGACTCGTCACAGCCGCCGGCGGTGGTGTACACGTCGGTGAGCACCCGCCAGTCCTCGGCCTTGACGTGCGCCTCCTCGTACAGCTCGCGCTGCGCCGCGTGCAGCGGGTTCTCGCCCGGTACGTCGAGCAGGCCGGCCGGGATCTCCCACAGCTTGTGCCGGACGGGGTGGCGGTACTGCTTGATGAGCAGCACGCGGTCCTCGTGGTCCAGGGCGAGGACGGCGACGGAGCCGGGGTGGACCTGGTAGTCGCGGCGGACCACCGAGCCGTCGGGCATGACCACGTCGTCCGTGCGGACGGAGGTCTTGTTGCCCACGAAGGGGGTCTCCGTCGCCCGGATCTCCCACTCCTCCGGGGTGTCCTTGATCGTCATGCCCTGTCCTTCCACACGTGCACGAGCGGCCGGGGCGCGATCGTTCTGAATGCGAGCGCCCCGGCCACCGTACAACTCTCGTGTTACTTCGAGATCTTCCGCTCGACGGCGGCCTTCACCAGGCCGGCGAAGAGCGGGTGCGGACGCGTCGGCCGCGAGCGCAGCTCGGGGTGCGCCTGCGTGGCGACCAGGTAGGGGTGGACGTCGCGCGGGTACTCGACGTACTCGACGAGCTTGCCGTCCGGCGAGGTGCCCGAGAAGAGGATGCCGGCCTTCTTCTCCAGCTCGGCGCGGTAGGCGTTGTTCACCTCGTAGCGGTGCCGGTGCCGCTCCTCGACGTACTCCTTGCCGTCGTACACCTCACGCACGATCGAACCCTCGGCCAGCTTCGCCGGGTACATGCCCAGCCGCATGGTGCCGCCCATGTCGCCCTCGCCCGCGACGATGTCGAGCTGCTCGGCCATGGTGGAGATGACCGGGTGGGCGGTGGCCGGGTCGAACTCGGTGGAGTTGGCGTCGGAGACGTCGGCCAGGTTGCGCGCGGCCTCGATCACGATGCACTGCAGGCCGAGGCAGAGGCCGAGCAGCGGGATCTTGTTCTCGCGGGCGTAGCGGATCGCGCCGACCTTGCCGAGCACACCGCGGTCGCCGAAGCCGCCGGGGATGCAGATGCCGTCGACGTCGGCGAGCTGCGCCTTGGCGCCGGCCGGGGTCTTGCAGTCGTCCGAGGTGACCCACTTGATCTTGACGCGGGCCCGGTTGGCGAAGCCGCCGGCGCGCAGCGCCTCGGTCACCGAGAGGTAGGCGTCGGGCAGGTCGATGTACTTGCCGACCAGGGCGAGGGTGATCTCGTGGTCGGGGTTGTGGACGCGGTCGAGCAGGTCGTCCCAGGTCCGCCAGTCCACGTCGCGGAACGGCAGGTCCAGCTTGCGGACGACGTACGCGTCCAGGCCCTCGCCGTGCACCGTCTTGGGGATGTCGTAGATCGAACGGGCGTCCGGGCAGGCGACCACGGCTGCCTCGTCGACGTCGCACATCAGGGAGATCTTGCGCTTGATCGCGGTGGGCACCTCGCGGTCGCACCGCAGCACGATCGCGTCCGGCTGGATACCGATGTTCCGCAGCGCGGCCACGCTGTGCTGGGTCGGCTTGGTCTTCAGCTCGCCCGAGGGGCCGATGTAGGGCAGCAGCGAGATGTGCACCACGAAGACGTTGTCCCGGCCGACCTCGTGGCGGACCTGGCGGACGGTCTCGAGGAACGGCAGCGACTCGATGTCGCCGACCGTGCCGCCGACCTCGGTGATCACCACGTCCACCTCGTCCGTCGCCATGCGCCGGATACGGTGCTTGATCTCGTTGGTGATGTGCGGGATGACCTGCACGGTGTCACCCAGGTACTCGCCCCGCCGCTCCTTGGCGATGACGGTCGAGTACACCTGGCCTGTAGTGACGTTGGCGGAGCCGTCCAAGTCGCGGTCAAGGAAGCGCTCGTAGTGTCCGATGTCCAGGTCGGTCTCGGCGCCGTCGTTGGTGACGAACACCTCACCGTGCTGGAACGGGTTCATGGTGCCCGGGTCGACATTGAGGTACGGGTCGAGCTTCTGCATCACGACGCGCAGACCGCGGGCCTTGAGCAGCATGCCGAGGCTGGAGGCCGTGAGGCCCTTGCCGAGAGAGGAGGCGACACCCCCGGTGACGAAGATGTGCTTGGTCGTCGTGGCTGTGCTGGTTCGGAAAGCAGCGGGCGGCATGGCCAAGAGGGGGCTCCCGTGGTCGCGGTCTGGGGTGCTGTCCGGCTGCCGGCCCGGAGAATCGGAGATTTCTCGCGGAGGCGCCGTCGCTGCGGTTCGGGGGTTTCGTGCCCACCGGTCCACGGGCTACCAGGGTATCAGCGCCTCGGAGAGATGGCTTCCGGCCACGCTCCGCGCACGAGCCGCCACGGACGTGCCACGAGCACGGGTTTCTCACCCGAGGCTCACTCGTTCGGCTCACACGGGTTGCCCGGAGCGGGACGCGGATCATCTACGTGCGTCGTATCCTGCTCGGACACTCGCTGCCGAGCCAGCCCGGAGAACACGGCACCACCCCCGCCCGTAGGCACCGGAACAACGAGAGCTCGTCAGTTCGTTGAGCAAAGACTGTCGTTTTGCCTCAGGGCTCGGCGGGCTGCTTTGCTTCACCGCTCAACGACGCACAACAACGACCCCTTGACCGCACTAGCGACAGCCCCCTATCTGCCGGGGGGCGACGTGGCCGTTCGACTGGAGATGCACGTGGCCGGGCGCATCGAAGACTACGCACTCATCGGAGACATGCAGACCGCTGCCCTGGTCTGCCGGGACGGGACAGTGGACTGGCTGTGCCTGCCCCGCTTCGACTCCCATGCCATCTTCGCCGGTCTGCTGGGCACCGAGGAGCACGGCTTCTGGCGGCTCGGCCCGGCCCACGCGGCCGACGCCGAACCGCCCACGGCCGCCCGGCGTACCTACCGGGGCGACTCGCTGATCCTGGAGTCGGAGTGGGACACCCCGCGCGGCACGGTCCGCGTGACCGATTTCATGCCCCCGCGTGACGGGGCGCCCCAGCTGATCCGGATCGTCGAGGGCGTCTCCGGCCGGGTGCCGATGCGCTCGGCCCTGCGGATGCGGTTCTCCTACGGCCGGGTGGTGCCGTGGGTCCACAAGCACGAGGGCCGTACGGTCGCCGTCGCCGGGCCGGACTCCGTGTGGTTCGACACGGAGGCCGAGACGTACGGGAAGTCGCTGACGACCTACGCGGACTTCACCGTCGCCCCCGGTGACCGGATCGCGTTCACGATCTCCTGGGAGCCCTCGCACAAGGCGCCCCCGGCGCTGCCGGAGCCGGAGCAGTCGCTGGTGGCGACGGAGGACTTCTGGCGCGAGTGGGTCGAGCACTGCACGTACCACGGGCCGTACCGCGAGGCGGTGATCCGCTCGCTGATCACGCTGAAGGCCCTGACGTACGCCCCGACCGGCGGCATCGTCGCCGCCCCCACGACCTCCCTGCCCGAGGACATCGGCGGCGTCCGCAACTGGGACTACCGCTACACCTGGCTGCGCGACGCGGCGATCACCCTGTCCTCCCTGCTGCGCACCGGCTACCGCGAGGAGGCCCGCGCCTGGCGCGAGTGGCTGCTCCGGGCCGTCGCCGGCGACCCCGAGAACCTGCAGATCATGTACGGCCTCGCCGGCGAGCGCGAGCTGGGCGAGGCCGAGCTGGACTGGCTGCCCGGCTACGAGAACTCCGCCCCGGTCCGGGTCGGCAACGGCGCCGCGCACCAGCTCCAGCTGGACGTCTACGGCGAGGTCACCGAGGCCCTGCACCTGGCCCACATGACCGGTCTGGCCCGCCACGACTACGCCTCCCTGCTCCAGCTGAAGCTGATCCGCTACCTGGAGGACCACTGGGACGAGCCGGACGAGGGCATCTGGGAGGTGCGCGGCCCGCGCCGCCACTTCGTGCACTCCAAGGTCATGGCCTGGGTCGCGGTGGACCGCACGATCAAGCTGATCGAGTCCGGCGACGCCGACGGCCCGCTGGAGCGGTGGCGCGAGCTGCGCGACGACATCCACCGGGACGTGTGCGAGAAGGGCTACGACAAGGAACGCAACACGTTCACGCAGTCGTACGGCTCGAAGGAGCTGGACGCGTCCCTGCTGCTGATCCCCCAGATGGGCTTCCTGCCGCCCGACGACAAGCGGGTCATCGGCACCATCGAGGCGATCCAGCGCGAGCTGTCCACCTCGGACGGCTTCATCCTGCGCTACCCGACCGAGGGCGAGCACGAGGGCGTCGACGGTCTCCCCGGCGACGAGGGCGCCTTCCTGGCCTGCTCGTTCTGGATGGCGGACGACCTGGCGATGATCGGCCGCGTGGACGAGGCCCGCAAGCTGTTCGAGAAACTGCTGTCCCTGCGCAACGACCTCGGACTGCTCGCCGAGGAGTGGGACCCGCACCTCAAGCGCCAGGTCGGCAACTTCCCGCAGGCCTTCAGCCACGTGCCGCTGATCGACACGGCTCTGCGGCTGACGGCTTCGGGCGCGTACGGCGGCTGACGCGCCCGCGCGGCGCGCCCGCCTAGGCTGGAAGCGGCACCCTCAGCGGCACCCTTCCGGAGGGGGGTCGCCATGGCTTCCCACTCCAAGGCCGGCGCGGCGCTCGACGCGCTGCGTGAGGATCTGGCCGGCGAGGTGTTCGCACCGGGGGACCCGGGCTACGACGGGGCCCGCGCGTTCTTCGACGCGAGGGCCGACCGGCGGCCCGCGGTGATCGCGCGGTGCGCGCACGAGGCGGACGTCGTACGAGCGGTGCGCTTCGCCCGGGATCTTGACCTGCACATCGCCGTGCGCGGCGGCGGACACGGTCTCGCGGGCCCGCCGCCGGGTCATGGGGCGCTCGTAGTGGACCTGCGCCGGATGCACGAGGTGACCGTCGATCCGGCGGCGGAGGCGGTACGGGTCGAAGGCGGCGCCACGATGGACCGGCTCGACCGGGCCACCCGGCCGTACGGCCTCGCCACCACCGGCGGCCGGGCCCCCGGCATCGGCGTCGCCGGCTTCGTCCTGGGCGGCGGCACCGGCCGGCTGGACCGCGCCTTCGGTCTCGCCGTCGACGATCTGATCGGCGCCGAACTGGTCACCGCCGACGCCGAACGCGTCCATGCCAACCCCGACGAGAACCCGGAGCTGTTCTGGGCGCTGCACGGGGGCGGCGGCAACTTCGGCATCGCCACCGCGCTCACCCTGGAGCTGCACGAGCTGCCGGAGTTCTCCGTCGCGCTGCTGCTGCACCTCCCCGAGTACGGGCGGGAGGTGGTGCGCGCCTTCCGCGAGATCATCGCCGGCGGCCCGGACCAGGTGGGCGGCGCCGTGACGTACCCGACCGCGGGCAGGCCCGTGTACGGCGCGCTGCTGACGTACGCGGGCGGTGCGGCGGACCTGCGGGGGCTCGCCCAGCCGCTGCTCGCGCTGCCGCACGAGGCGGAGCTGCCGGGGGCCGGGGCGCTGCGCCTGCTGGACCTCGATCCCGGGTTGCGCGCCCACTGGTCGGCTCAGTGCCTGACCGGTCTGCCCGACGATCTGGTGGACCGCTTCTGCGCCCGCGCGGAGGCCGTGCCCGTGCCGAGCGGGTCCCGGTACACGCTCTTCCCGCTGGGCGGCGCCGCCGCCGCCGGGCCCGCCGGGTATCCGGTGCCGTACCGGGGCGCGCCCTGGGTGGCGCACCCCCTCGCCCGCTGGGCCGACCCGGCCGACGACGAGCGGGCCCTCGCCTGGGTACGGGACGCCCGCGCCGATGTCCGGCCCTGGAGCGCCGGTGCCGTCTGCCTAGGCCTGGTCGGCGACGAGGGTCCCGAGCGGGTCGAAGCGGGCCTGGGCGCCGGGAACCTGCTGCGGCTGGAGAAGGTGAAGCGGGCGTACGACCCCGACAACGTGTTCCGCTTCAACCACAACATCAAGCCGGTGTAGGTCGTCGCACAGGTCGCTGCAAAGGTGTTGCCCCCGGCGCGGGGCAGAAGCTGTCTTCCAGGAGTTTTCGCAGGTAGCGTCCGCTGCATGAACAGCAGTGCGGACAACGGCGGATTCCCCGGCCAGGGCGCCGGGATCACCGTCCAGCGAGCCCTGGAGCTGCCCGGGCTGCGCAGCGGCCTGCCGGAGATCCTGGCGGGCGCCGACCGGCTGGGGCGCACCGTCCGCTGGGTGCACGCGGGCGAGGTGCCCAACATCGCCTCGTTGCTGAAGGGCGGCGAGCTGCTGCTCACCACCGGCTACGGCCTCGGCACGCGCCCGGCCGAGCAGCGGGCGTTCGTCCGCACCCTCGCCGAGCGGGGCATCGCCGCCCTGGTCGTGGAGCTGGGGCCGCGTTTCGCCCGGCTGCCCGCCGCCCTGGTGGACACCGCCCGCGGCACCGGGCTGCCGCTGGTCCAGCTGCACCGCGAGGTGCCGTTCGTCACGGTCACCGAGGAGATCCACACCGAGATCGTCAACGGCCACTACGCGCTGCTGCAGCGGGCGGAGGAGGTGCACCGGCGCTGTACCGAGGCCCTCCTCGGCGGCGGCGGAGTACCGCAGGTCCTGGGCATCCTGGCCGGTTTCAGCGGCAACCCCGTCTTCCTGGAGACCACGGACGGCCAGCTGCTGTACGCCGCCGGGGCCGGGCCCGAGGGCGCGGATCCCCTTCAGGTGTGGGAGGGGCTGCGCGGCCCGCACAAGGACGCCCCGCCACCGGCCGGTTCGGTGCTCGTGGACGTGCCCGGCGGCGGTCCGGGCACGGGCTCGGTGCGGGCCCGGCTGGTCCTGCTGCCCGTGCTGGGGCAGCTCGCCCCGGTGCACCGGATGGCCGCCGAACGGGCCGCGGGCATCCTCGCCGTGGTGCTGATGCAGGCCCGGCAGGAGGAGGAGCTGGCGGCGCGGGGGCGCGGCGACTTCCTCACCGATCTCGCCGAGGGGCGGATCGCGGCGGAGGACGCCCCGGCGCAGGCCCGGGTGCTGGGCTTCAAGCCGGGCCACAGCCCGCTGCTGCCGGTCGTGATGCGGCTCGGCGACACGCTCTCCCCGGGAGGGGGCACCGCCCGCTCGAGCGGATTCGAGAGTGGGGGAGGCTGGGCGGTCCTGGCCCGCGCGGTCGGCGAGGAGCTGGCCTCGGTCGGGGTGCCGGTGCTGCTCGGCGTGCGGCCGGTCGAGGGCCGGGTCCCGCTGCTGGTGGGGCTGCGCTCGGAGGCGGAGCGGCCGGCGGTCGCGGACCGGGTCGCGGCGGCGCTGCGGGCCGGGGTGGAACGGGCGGGGATGCAGCGGCCCGGGGCCCAGCCGCCCGTGGTGGTCGTCGGGGTGGCCGGTGGCTGGGCGGCGGCGTCGGCCGGGCTCAGACACGCGGCGGAGACGGCGACGGCGGCGCAGGGCCTGAGCGACCGGCCCTGGTACGACGCCCGGCGCCTGGACATCGACCTGCTGTTGTGGCGGCTGCGCGGCCACCCGGACCTGGCGGCCTTCGTGGACCGGGCCATCGGCCCGCTGCGCGACCACGACCACCGCTCCAAGCCGCCGCTGCTGCCCACGCTGGAGACGTACCTGGCCCATGCGGGCCGCAAGGCCGAGACCGCCCGCGAGCTGCACCTCAACCGCCAGACGCTCTACAACCGCCTCGCCCGCATCGGCGAGTTGCTGGGCACAGACCTCGACGACCCGCAGACGGTACTGGCATTGAGCCTGGCGCTACGGGCCCGCCGGCACGTGCCGTAGACCTGTACGGCGGTTCGGGTCGCGGGAAACGGGTGGAGCCGCGTCGACGCCGGCCGGACCACGGACCGGAACCACGGGCCGCCGGCGGAGAGCCGGACCGCGCGGGCGGGGCGGATCGCTTCAGCCCCGCCGCAGGGCTCAGGGCAGCGGCAGAGGCTGGGTCAGCTCGTCGTACACGCTGAGGACCTGGGCGACCGTCTGGTCCTCGGTGGGCCAGGTGGCCGCCTGCCGTACGCCTCTTTCCTTGAGCTCCTCGCACCGCCCGGGGTCGCCGAGCAGCCCGACGACGGCGCCCGCGAGCGCCTCCGCGTCCCCGTACGGGACGAGTTCGGCGGCGTCGCCCACGAGGTCGGGGACACCGCCGACGGCGGTCGCGACGAGCGGCACGCGCGCGTGCAGGGCCTCCTGGGCGAGGACGGAACGGGACTCCCAGCTGCTGCACAGCAGCGCGATGTCGGCGGCGGCGAGCAGTTCACCGATGTCGTCCCGGCATCCGATGAGCCGGACCGGCAGCTCCTCCGCCTCGATCCGCCGCTGGAGCTCCGGGCGCAACGGCCCCTCCCCCGCGATGACGAGCAGCGGCACGGGGTCCCGGCGGCACCACAGACGGACCGCGTCCAGCAGGACGTCGTAGCCCCGCCGCCGGTCGAGCGAGCCGACCGCCATGAGCAACGGGCGGCCGGTGGCGCCGAGTTCCGCCCGGGCCTTGGGGCGCAGCCGGTCGGGGTCGTCCTGGTCCACGGGTGGGCGCGACCCGGGCAGGGCGATGGCGGCGAGCCGGGCGTCGCGGGCTCCGGTGCGGCGCGCCCGGTCCACGAGGTCCGAGGTCGTACCGAGCACCACGGCGGCCGTCCTCGCCACCCGCCGCTCCAGCACCCGCAGCAGATGCGCCCGCGCGCCCTCGGCCTCGGCCCGGTTGTGCCAGGTGACGACGAGTGGGGTGTGCCGGCCGCTGAGCGCCAGCACGGCCCGGAAGGAGGCGTGCAGCCCGTGCGCGTGCACCAGGTCCGCGTGCGAGCAGGCGGCCCGCAGCGCCGCCACCGAGACCGGGTCACTGCTGCGGGGCACGTGCACGTGGTCGGCGCCGACGCCAGTGAAGTCGTAGGTGTGATCCGCCTCGACGGGGGCGCACACCGTGACCCGCACGCCCCGCGCGACCAGTCCGGCGGCCAGGGAGCGCACGTGCGCGCTGCTGCCGGCGTTGCCTCCGCCCAGGACCTGCACGGTGCGCAGCGGCGACTGACCGTGCGGTGAGGTACTGCTCGCGGGGCTCACGTGGCCGGGGCTCCTGGTTCGGCGTCGGGCGGTCGCGAAGGGACGTACAGAAGGTATCGGGCGGAGGGGTGTACCGCGCGCCTCCTACGCCTACCGGGTTCCCTGCCAAGGATGCCAGCACGTACGGGTGTTCCGGGCGCCCCGGGGAGCCCCGATCCCGCCGGGCACGGCCCACACGGCGACAACCATCACCCACACGAGTGAATAACCGCCCACCCGCCCGAGCCTCCCCGGAACGCCCCGCCCGCTACATGTCCGCCCGAGCCGTGGCCAGCAGTTCCTCAGCGTGGGCGCGGGCCGTCTCCGAGTCCTCCTGGCCGGCCAGCATCCGGGACAGCTCGCGGATCCGTTCCTCGCCCTCGAGCACCTTCACACCGGACCGGGTGACGGTCCCGTCGTTGGTCTTCTCGACCAGCAGTTGCCGGTCGGCGAAGGCCGCGACCTGCGGAAGGTGGGTGACGACCACGACCTGCGCGGTCTTCGCGAGCCGGGCGAGCCGCCGCCCGATCTCGACCGCCGCCTTGCCGCCGACGCCGGCGTCGACCTCGTCGAAGAGGTACGTCGGCACCGGGTCCGTACCCGCGAACACGACCTCGACGGCGAGCATCACGCGCGACAGCTCACCGCCGGACGCGCCCTTGGCGATGGGCCGCGGCGGGGCGCCCGGGTGTGGGGCGAGCAGCAGCTCCACCTCGTCCACGCCCGACGGCCCGTAGGCGACCGTCCGACCGCCGACCTCGACGCCCTCCGGGTCCTCGGTCTGCCGGATGTCGAAGGACACGCGCGCGTGCGGCATGGCGAGCGAGGCCAGCTCGGCGGTCACCGCGGCGGCGAACCGCTCGGCGGCCTCCGTCCGCGCGTCCGTCAGGGCCTGCGCCAGCCCGCCCAGTTCGGCGCGCAGCGCGTCCCGTTCGGCGGTCAGCTCACCGATCCGCTCGTCGTCGCCGTCCAGTTCGGTCAGCCGTGCGGCGCCCTGCTCGGCCCACGCGAGGACGGCGTCGACGTCGTCCCCGTACTTCCGGGTGAGGGCGGTCAGTGCGGCCCTGCGCTCCTCCACGGCGGCCAGCCGCAGCGGATCGGCGTCCAGGTCGTCGGCGTACCCGGCGAGCTCGCCCGCCACATCGCCGAGCAGGATCCCGATCTCACCGATGCGGTCGGCGAGGGCGGCCAGCGCAGGGTCGTGCGACCGCACGGCCTCCAGGGCCCGGTGCGCGCCCGCCACGAGGGTGGCCGCGTCGATGCCCTCGGGGTCCTCTGGATTGCCCGCGAGGGCGGCGTGCGCGGCCGTGGCGGCGGACGCCAGCGCCTCCGCGTGCCCCAGCCGCTCCGCCTCCTCCGCGAGCTCCACGTCCTCGCCGGCCCGTGGCTCCACGCCCGCGACCTCGTCGAGCCCGTACCGCAGGATGTCGGCTTCCTGGGCCCGTTCACGCGCGCGCGTGACGATCTCCTCCAGCTCGGCGGCGGCGGCCCGCAGCCGCCGGTAGGCCTCGCCGTACTTGGCCAGCGGCACGGCGACGGCGTCGCCCGCGTACCGGTCGAGCGCCTGCCGCTGCCGGGTCAGCTTCAGCAGCCCCTGCTGGTCGGTCTGGCCGTGCACGGCCACCAGGTCGTCGGCGAGCTCGGCGAGCAGCCCCACCGGCACGCTCCGCCCGCCGAGGTGCGCCCGGGAGCGCCCCTCGGCGGAGACGGTACGGCTGATCAGCAGCGCCCCGTCGTCCAGTTCGGCCCCGGCCTCCTCGGCCCGTACGACGGCCGAGGCCTTGGGGGGCACGGCGATCCGCCCCTCGACAACAGCCTTCCCGGCCCCGATCCGCACGAGCGCCGGATCAGCCCGCCCGCCCAGCAGCAATCCCAGGCTGGTGACCACCATGGTCTTGCCCGCACCCGTCTCACCGGTGACGGCGGTGAACCCGGGCGACAGCTCGACGACGGCGTCGTCGATGACCCCGAGTGACCGTATCCGCATCTCTTCCAGCACGGAGAAGACCATACGAGGTCCGGCCACGGAAGTGCGAGGTGCCCTGTCACCCGGGCGGGTGGAGGTCTAGTGAGGCGCCCCCCGCCATCCCGACACCGGCAGCGCGAACTTCGCCACGAGACGGTCCGTGAACGATGCGTGGTGCAGCCGGGCCAGCCGGACCGGCACGGCCCCGCGCCGCACCTCGACCCTCGCCCCCGGCGGCAGCTCGACGGTCCGCCGGCCGTCGCACCACAGGACCCCCGGCGGGACGTGCGGCAGCACCTCGACCGCTAGCACCGAGTTCGGCGAGGTCACCAGCGGCTTCGCGAACAGCGCGTGCGCGCTGATCGGCACCATCAGCAGCGCCTCCACCTCGGGCCACACCACGGGCCCGCCCGCGGAGAACGCGTACGCCGTGGACCCGGTCGGCGTCGACAGCACGATCCCGTCGCAGCCGAACCCGGTCACCGGCCGCCCGTCGATCTCCAGCACGACCTCGAGCAGCTTCTCGGCGCCCGCCTTCTGCACGGCGGCCTCGTTCAGCGCCCAGTCGGTGTGCACGATGTCGCCGTTGCGGTGCACGACGACGTCGACGGTCATCCGCTCCTCGACCTCGTACGACTTCGTCACCACCCGGTCCACGACCTTGTCGAGGTCGTCCCGCTCGGCCTCCGCGAGGAACCCGACGCTGCCGAGGTTGACGCCGAGCATCGGCACGCCGGACGCCCGGGCGAACTCGGCGCCGCGCAACAGCGTCCCGTCGCCGCCGAGCACGATGAGCAGCTCACAGCCGTCGAGGCTCTGCGGGGTCGCCTCCTCGACGAGCTCCACCTCCTCGGGCAGCGGCAGGTCACGCGCCTCGTACTCGAGCACCCGCACCCCCACGCCCGCCTGCAGCAGCCCCTTGACCACCAGTTCGGCACTGCGGATGGCCGCCGGCCGTCCGGTGTGCGCGAGCAGGAAAACAGTACGAGCTCGGTTCTGTGTCAACGCGGCCCCTCCGCCACTGCACGGTCAACCTCAGCCGCGTCCAGGGCGGGCGCCCCGGCACGCAGCCACAAAAAGTACTCGACGTTCCCGGAGGGCCCGGGCAGCGGACTGGCGGTGACACCCTTCACCCCGAGTCCGAGCCCCCACGCCTTCTCGGCCACGCCCCGCACGGCCTCCGCCCGCAGCTGCGGACTCCGTACGACACCCCCGCTGCCCAGCCGTTCCTTCCCCACCTCGAACTGCGGCTTGACCATCATCACCAGGTCGGCGTCCGGCTTCACGCACCGCGCCAGGGCCGGCAGCACCAGCCCGAGCGGGATGAAGGACAGATCACCCACGACAAGATCCACAGGTTCCCCATCGATCGCTTCAAGCGTCAACTCGCGTACGTTCGTACGGTCCTTGACGGTGACGCGTTCATCGTTCTGCAGAGACCAGGCGAGTTGTCCGTATCCCACGTCCACGGCGACGACCTGCGCGGCACCGGCCCGCAGCAGGACATCGGTGAAGCCCCCGGTGGACGCGCCGGCGTCCAGCGCCCGCCGCCCCTCGACGACCAGCCCCCGGGGGACGAAGACCTCCAGCGCGCCGGCCAGTTTGTGGCCGCCCCGGGAGACGTACCCCGGGTCGCTGTCGTCGGCCGCGACGACGATCGCGGCGGCGGTCTCCACCTGCGTGGCCGGTTTGGTCGCGACGGTCCTGCCGACGGTGACCCGCCCGGCGGCGATCAGCTGGCTGGCGTGCTCGCGCGAGCGCGCGAGTTCCCGGCGGACCAGCTCCGCGTCCAGACGGCGGCGTGCGACTCCTGCCACGTTCGGTTCAGCTCCTGCTCTGGTACGGCGATCAATAGGTGTGACCCGAAGGGTCTCATTGAGGGGTGGTGGTCGGGTGGCGGGCGGGAGCCGGAGGTCCCGGGCGGGCGTCGAGCGCGGTGAGCGCGTCGCGCAGCCCCCGGTGTACATCCTCGTACACCTCCAGATGCCCGGCGGTGGCGAGGTGGCCGGCATCGGCCAGCCGCTCCAGCAGGGCGTCCACCTCGGCGTCGCCGGTGGGGGTGCGGGCCACGTTCAGGGGGGCGGGGGCGGCCGGGTCGTACTCGGGCACGTACTCAGGTTCACACTCAGGTTCGTACTCGAGTTCGACCGGAGCCCCCGCCTCTTCGCCCGCCTCGGCCCGGGGCACGGAGTCGCTGTCGCTCATGCCCCGACGCTACCGCGAAGGGCTGCGGTACCGTCGATCGCGATGGCGACGATCGATGAGTGCCGGGCAGCGCTGGAAAAGCTCTCGGACAACATGCAGGGTGCCGAGGGCGACGTCCGCGCGGCCGCGGCCATGGACCGCTCGGTGAGCTGCCACGTCACGGACCTGGACGTCACCTTCGTCGGCCGGCTCACCGGCGGCCGGATCGAGATCGACAGGACCCTTCAGGGCCCTCCACCTCAGAAGGCCCAGATCCGGCTGGCCATGACCGGCGACGACCTGGTCGCGATGGTCGACGGCGAACTGAACTTCGCGAAGGCCTGGGGGTCGAGCCGGGTCAGGCTGGAAGCGAGCCTGCTCGACCTGTTCCGGCTCAGGAAGCTTCTGTAGCGTCGGCCGCGCTCACCCGCTCGCGTGCCCTGCGCGCGGCCGGCACCACCAGCGGCGTGCCCGTCTCCGGGTCGTCGATGACCTGACAGCGCAGCCCGAAGACCTCTTCGACCAGCTCGGCCGTGACGATGTCGCCCGGCGCCCCCTCGGCGATCACCCGGCCGCCGCGCAGGGCGACGAGGTGGGTGGCGTACCGCGCGGCGTGGTTGAGGTCGTGCAGGACGGCGACCAGGGTGCGGCCCTGGGTCTCGTGCAGCTCGGCGCACAGGTCCAGGACATCGATCTGGTGCTGGATGTCCAGGAAGGTGGTCGGCTCGTCGAGGAGCAGCAGCGGGGTCTGCTGGGCGAGCGCCATCGCGATCCACACGCGCTGCCGCTGACCGCCGGACAGCTCGTCCACGTACCGGTCGGCCAGCTCGGCGACCCCGGTCTGCGCCATGGACTCCCGCACCACCCGCTCGTCCTCGGCGGACCACTGCCTGAGGATCCCCTGGTGCGGATACCGGCCGCGGCCCACCAGGTCACCGACGGTGATCCCGTCCGGTGCGATCGACGACTGCGGCAGCAGACCGAGCGTCCGCGCGACCTTCTTCGCGGGCATCGACTGGATGACCTGCCCGTCGAGCAGCACCCGGCCCTCGCTGGGTTTGAGCATCCGCGACAGCGCCCGCAGGAGCGTCGACTTGCCGCACGCGTTCGGGCCGACGATCACCGTGAAGGAGTTGTCGGGGATCTCCACCGACAACTGCTCGGCGATGACGCGCTGGTCGTAGGCGAGGGTGACGTTCTCGGCGGACAGGCGGTTCACGGTGCTCCTTCGGTTGGTCGTCTCGCCGGTGGTGTCGCGGGTCGCGTCTCGGGTGGTGCCGTGGGTGGGCCTCATATCCGGCCCGCCTTGCGCTCGGTGACCAGCAGCCACAGCAGGTAGAGGCCGCCCAGGACACCGGTGACGACGCCCACGGGCAGCTGGTCGGCGCCGAAGGCGCGCTGTGCGGCCCAGTCGGCGGTGACCAGCAGCGTGGCGCCCATGCACAGGGAGGCCACCAGGTTGGGCCCGGGCGAGCGGGTCAGGCGCCGGGCGAGCTGCGGCGCGGTGAGCGCCACGAAGGTGACGGGCCCCGCGGCGGCGGTCGCGGCGGCGGTCAGCAGCACGGCGGAGACCATCAGCACCAGCCGTACCCGCTCCACCCGCACCCCGAGGGCGTAACTGACGTCGTCGCCCATCTCCATCGCCCTGAGGCCGCGCGCGTTGGCGAGGACCACCGGTACGAGCACCGCGCACAGGCCGAGCAGGGGCCAGACCTGGTCCCAGTCACGGCCGTTGAGGGAGCCGGTCATCCACACGACCGCGCGGGCCGCGTCGACCAGGTCGGCCTTGGTGAGGAGGTAGCCGTTGACCGCCGTGACGACCGCGGAGACGCCGATGCCCACCAGGACCAGCCGGTAGCCGTGCACCCCCTGCTTCCAGGCGAGCAGGTAGATGGCGAACCCGGTCACCAGGCCGCCGATCAGCGCGCCGAAGGTGACCTCGGTGGCGTTCCCGGACAGCAGCACGATCACGACGAGCGCGCCGGCCGTCGACCCCTGGGAGAGGCCCAGCACGTCCGGGCTGCCCAGCGGGTTGCGGGAGACCGACTGGAACAGGGCGCCGCCGAGGCCGAGCGAGGCACCGACCAGGAGGCCGACCAGGACGCGCGGCAGGCGCAGGTCGCGGACGATGTACTCCTGGATCTGGGTGCCGTTGCCGGTCAGCGTCTTGAGGACGTCGGTGGCGGAGATCGGGAAGTCACCGGTGCCGATCAGCAGCACGCTCGCGGTGAGCGCGGCGAGCAGCAGCAGGACGACGACGGTCAGCGCGCGGACGTCCACGCGGACGGAGAGCCCTCCGGGACCGCGCAGGGCACGGACCGCGGGGCTTTTCTGATGGGTGCTCACAGCTGCGCCGTCCTCCGCCGTCGGACCAGGAAGATGAAGACCGGGCCGCCGATGAGCGCGGTGACGATGCCGACCTGGAGCTCCGCGGGCCGGGCGACGATCCGGCCGATGACATCGGCGCCGAGCAGCAGCACGGGGGACAGGATCGTGGCGTACGGCAGGATCCAGCGCAGGTCGGGGCCGGTGAAGGAGCGCACGACGTGCGGCACCATCAGGCCGACGAACATGATCGGGCCGCAGGCGGCGGTCGCGGCCCCGCACAGCACGGTGGCGGCGAGCATCGCCAGGGCGCGGGTGCGGCCCAGGTTGGCGCCGAGGGCCCGGGCGGTGTCGTCGCCCATCGCCACGGCGTTCAGCGGCCGGGCGAGCAGCAGCGCGAGCAGCGTGCCGGCCCCGAGGAACGGCAGGACCTGCGTGATGGTCGAGTCGGTGGCCGAGGACAGCGAACCCACCGTCCAGAACCGCATCTTGCCGAGCGCCGCGTCGTCCATGATCATCACGGCCTGGAGGTAGCCGTAGAGCGCGGCGCTGATCGCCGTGCCGGCGAGCGCGAGCCGTACCGGCGTCGCTCCCCGGCTGCCGCCGAGGAACCACACCAGCGCCCCGACCACCGCGGCGCCCACGAACGCGAACCACACATAGCCGGTCAGGCTGGTGACGCCCAGGTAGGTGATGGCCGTGACGACCGCGGCCGACGCACCCGCGTTGATACCGAGAAGTCCGGGGTCGGCCAGCGGGTTGCGGGTGAGCGCCTGGAGCATCGCCCCGGACAGGCCGAGCGCGGCACCGGCCAGGAGTCCGAGGAGGGTGCGCGAGAGCCGCTCGTCGACCACGACGTCGCCGTACGTCCCCGTGTCGTGGAACAGGCCGTGCCAGACCTGATCCAGCGACAGCTCCTTCGCGCCGATGGCGATGCTGGCCAAGGTGACCAGCACCAGGATCGCGAGCGCGACCAGGAGCCCAAGGGACCGTACCGCCCGGCGGGTTGGGGGCGCGGGGGCGGCATCCGCGCGCTGTACGGGGGGACTGTCGACCAACACGTAGTTAGGTTAGCCTACCCTCGCATCCGGTTTCGATCCCGTGGCGCGCGCGGTAGTTCGACCTCCGTCCCTCACTCGGAGTCCCGCGTTCAGAGTCCGAGTCGCGCCAGCGCCTTCTCCCCGTCCAGTTCGCAGGAGCCGTCCCCGGCCGCCGTCCAGGCCGCGGCGCACAGCGCCCGCAGTCCGTCGAGCGCCTCACCCTCGCCCTCCAGCTCCAGCCGCCCGTCCCCGGCCCGCGCCGTCCAGCCGCCGCAGCCAAAGCCGCCGCCCGCCTCCGTGACCTCCGGCTGTCCGGTGAGCAGTCCGCGCAGATCGGCGTCCACATACGTCGGCCGGTGCTGCGGCGGCGCGGCCAGCAGCTGGGCGCCGTCGGTCACGCCGGTGAGGACCAGCAGCGAGTCGACGTCCCCGTTGAAGGCGCCCTCGATGTCCGTGTCCAGCCGGTCCCCGACCACCAGCGGCCGTTCGGCGCCCGTGCGCAGGATCGTCTCCCGGTGCATGGGCGGCAGCGGCTTGCCCGCCACCTGCGGCTCGGCGCCGGTCGCGATCCGGACGACCTCCACGGCCGCGCCGTTGCCCGGCGCGATGCCCCGCCCGCTGGGGATGGTCAGGTCGGTGTTGGATGCGAACCAGGGCACCCCGCGCGCGACGGCGTAGGACGCCTCCGCGAAACGCCCCCATGGCAGATCGGGCCCGCCGTACCCCTGCACGACCGCCACCGGATCGTCGTCCGCCGACTCCACGGGCTCGAGACCACGCTCGCGCAGCGCCACCCGCAGCCCCTCACCGCCGATCACCAGCACCCGCGCCCCCGCCGGCACCTGCTCGCTGATCAGCCGCGCGACCGCCTGCGCGGAGGTGATGACGTCACCGGCCCCCGTCGGTATGCCCAGCTCCGTCAGATGCCCGGCCACGGCGTCCGGCGTCCGCAGCGCGTTGTTGGTGACGTACGCCAGATGCATCCCTCCGTCCCGGGCAACCGCCAGCGAGTCGACGGCGTGTGCGATCGCGCTCCCACCCGCGTACACCACTCCGTCCAGATCGAGCAGTGCCGTGTCGTACGCGCTGTTCAGGGGGCGGGCACTGCCCTCGGGCCGGGTCCTGACGCCCTGGCTCATTCCGCATCGCTCCTCGTTCGATCGCTCTTCCCCAGATCATGCCGCACACCACTGACACACGTACGATGCCGGGATGAACACTGCAGGTCACTCGGAAGCAACGGCGCGCCGGGGCCTGGAACTCGCCCCGTTCCGAGGCCTTCGCTACGACCCCGAGCGGGTCGGCAGCCTGGCCGCCGTCACCTCCCCGCCGTACGACGTCGTCGTACGCCCCGACGGCCTGCACCACCTCCAGTCCGCCGACCCGTACAACATCGTCCGGCTGATCCTGCCCCAGGCAGGTACCCCGAGCGCCCGCACCGAACAGGCGGCCGACACGCTGCGCCGCTGGCTGGCCGAGGGCGTCCTGGCCGCCGACCCGGAACCGGGCCTCTACGTCTACGAGCAGTGCGACGACGCGGGCATGGTCCAGCGCGGCCTCATCGGCGCGTTGCGCGTCTCGGACCCGGCGGAGGGGGTGGTCCTGCCGCACGAGGACGTCATGCCGCCCGTCGTCGCGGAACGCGCCGCCCTGATGCGTGCGACCTGCGCGAACCTCGAGCCGCTGCTCCTGACGTACCGGGGCGACGGCGTGACGGCCGAGGTGATCGAACGCACCGCCGAACGCCCTGCCCTGCTGTCGACGACCACGGAGGACGGCTTCCACCACCGCCTCTGGTCGGTGACCGACCCCGCCGAGCTGGCTCGCGTCCGGTCGGACCTGGCCGGCCATCAGGCCCTGATCGCCGACGGCCACCACCGCTGGGCGACGTACCGGCTGCTACGCGCGGAGCACCCCTCCCCGAGCCCCTGGGACCACGGCCTGGTCCTCCTCGTCGACACGGTCCGCTATCCGCTCCGCGTCCGTGCCATTCACCGCCTGCTGCACGGCCTGCCGGTCGCCGACGCGCTGTCCGCCCTCGACGGCCTGTTCCGCGTGACCCGCCTGGAGAAGCCGCTGCCCGAGGCTTTGGCGACCCTCGCCGACGCGGCCTGCGCGGGCAACGCCTTCCTGCTCGCCGGCGACGGCGCCTTCCATCTGGTGGACCGCCCGGACCAGGACCTCCTGGCCCGTACGGTCCCCACGGACCGTCCGGCCGCCTGGCGCACCCTCGACGCCACCGTCCTGCACGCCACGCTCCTCGAGCACGTCTGGCACGTCCCCGAGGACTCTCCCGCGCACATCGCCTACATCCACGACGCGGGGGCCACGGTCGCCAAGGCGGAGGGCGACGGCAGCACGGCGGTCCTGCTGCACCCGGTCCGCGAGGAGGTCGTCCGCGACCTGGCCCGGCAGGGCGTGACGATGCCCCGCAAGTCGACGTCGTTCGGCCCGAAGCCGGCGTCGGGCCTGGTGCTGCGGGCGCTGGATCTCTGACGCCCGCTCGGAGACGACGAAGGGCGGGACCCTGGGGGTCCCGCCCTTCGCTGCACGTGCGTCAGTCGTCGTCGCTGTCGGTGTCGTCGCCGTCGGTGCCGTCGCCGTCGGTGCCGGTCTCCTCGGTGTCGGCGTGCTCCTCGTCCTTGCCCTGGTCGAGAGCGTCGACGAACTCCACGCCATCCAGCTCCGCCAGCCGGTCCGAGGCGTCCGTGCTGCCGTCCCGGTCGGCCTCGACGGCCTTGGCGAACCAGTCCCGCGCCTCGTCCCGCCGGCCGGCGGCGAGCAGCGCGTCGGCGTAGGCGTAGCGCAGGCGCGCGGTCCACGGCTGAACGGAGCTGGACGCCAGCTCGGGGCTCTGCAGTGTCACGATCGCCGCGTCCAGCTGCCCCATGTCACGCCGGGCGCCAGCGGCGACGAGCCGCATCTCGACCTGCCCGGCCTTGTCGAGCTTCTGCACGTCGGGCGCCCCGGCCATGTCCAGCGCCTTCTCCGGCCGCCCGAGCCCACGCTCGCAGTCGGCCATCACGGGCCACAGGTCCACGTTGCCGGTCATCCGCCGCGCGGCCCGGAACTCGCCGAGCGCCTCGTTGTACTTCTGGTTCGCGTACGCGGCGAACCCGGCGGCCTCCCGTACGGCCGCGACACGGGACGCCAGCCGCAGGGCCACCTTGGAGTAGCCGTAGGCACCCTCGGGGTCCTCGTCGATGAGCCGGGCGACCATCACCAGGTTCTTGGCGACATCCTCAGCGAGCGTCTTCGGCAGGCTCTGGAGCTCCTGCCGTACGTCCTTGTCGATCTCCTCGCCGGTGACGTCCTCGGGGATCGGCAGCCGCTTGATGGGCTCACGGTCCCGGTCCCGCTCGTCCCGGAAGCGGCCGCCGCCACGGCGGTCGTCCCTACGGTCGTCCCGTCCCCGGAAGCCACCGGGGCGACCACCGCGGTCGTCCCGGCGAGGGCCACGCCCACGGTCGTCGCGGCCACGGTCGTCACGGCCCCTGAACCCACCGCGGTCGTCGCGGCGGTCGTCACGACGGAACTCGGGACGGTCGCCACCCCGCCGGTCGTCGCGGCGGAAGCCGGGCCGGTCGCCGCCACGCCGGTCGTCGCGCCGGTCGTCGCGGCGGAACTCGGGACGGTCGCCGCCACGCCGGTCGTCACGACGGTCGTCACGACGGAACTCGGGACGGTCGCCACCCCGCCGGTCGTCACGACGGTCGTCACGACGGAACTCGGGGCGGTCGCCACCCCGCCGGTCGTCACGACGGAACTCGGGGCGGTCGCCACCCCGCCGGTCGTCACGACGGAACTCGGGACGGTCGCCACCCCGCCGGTCGTCACGACGGAAGCCGGGCCGGTCGCCGCCACGGCGGTCGTCGCGGCGGTCGTCACGACGGTCGTCACGACGGAACTCGGGACGGTCGCCACCACGCCGGTCGTCACGACGGTCGTCACGACGGAACTCGGGACGGTCGCCACCACGGCGGTCGTCACGGCGGTCGTCACGGCCGCGGAACCCGCCGCGGTCGCCTCGGTTGTCATCTCGCCGGAAGCCACCACGCTCGGGACGCTCGGCCCGGTCGTCACGGCGGAATCCACGGTCACGGTCGTCACGGCCCCGGAATCCGCCCCGGTCGTCACGACGGTCGTCACGACGATAGCCACCGCGGTCGTCGTCACGGCGGGGACCACGGTCATCACGGCGGTCGTCACGACGGCCGTAACCGCCCCGGTCAGCACGGTCGTTGTCACGGCGCTGGCCACCCTGGTAGGGACGACGGTCACCGCGGTCACCACTGTCCCGCCGCCGCGGGTCGCGCTCCGGTCGGTCGCCGGGAGAGTTGGTGGACATGGTGACTCCTGTCTTCGGTACCGCAAGTCATTCTCGCGCAAGCCGGGTACCCGATGCGCTCCGGAAAAAAGAAAAGGACCCCTGGTCCCAGCTGAACGCTGGTGACCAGGGGCCCTTCAAAAATTGTTCGGCGGCGTCCTACTCTCCCACAGGGTCCCCCCTGCAGTACCATCGGCGCTGTGAGGCTTAGCTTCCGGGTTCGAAATGTAACCGGGCGTTTCCCTCACGCTATGACCACCGAAACCCTAATGGTTTCGAGCGAACAAGCACACTTTTTACTTGTGTGTTCAGCTCTAGCCGGCAACTGTTCGTTGCCTCAGAACTAACACAGTGGACGCGAGCAACTGAGGACAAGCCCTCGGCCTATTAGTACCGGTCACCTCCACCAGTTACCTGGCTTCCAGATCCGGCCTATCAAC
>NZ_JBIRWL010000005.1:0-533420 GCF_044387825.1 Streptomyces sp. NPDC020299 | reverse complement strand
AAGCGGACGCCCCTGAGTACTGGCACCGCCTGCGCGAGATGGCTCAACTTGTCGCGGAGTCCCCACATGTAGCCACCAAATGAGATGACCTCTTAGCAAGGGCCGCGCAGCGCGGCGACAAAGAGTTCACCCATCCCGCACCGGTGTCAGTTCTCAGGCTCTGGCTCAACTTCCGTGACGGACACACGGTGAGTGGCCGGGGCCCATGGCACGGTCGGATTCGATTTCTTGGGTGCCGAGCGTTCCAGTAGCTGACAACTGATATGCGCTGGTCCTCGAGATTCACGACGTCGCCAGGGAGCGCTCGGGCGAAGATATCGACTGTTGCAGGAGCTTCGTTCTGGGCGTCACAGGGGAGTACATAAGCTTGCCGCCCGTTAGTGAATTGCCGCAACTGCCCGGAGGGGTGGACGTCGGGACGAGCCCCCTGGCAGCAGAGTAGACGGCCCTCACGCTCCAGTTGCCTCGGGAGCCGGATGAGGCAGTCGAGGTAGTCAGTCCCTCTGATGACGGTTCGAAAGCGATCGTCAAGAAGCTCGATCAGCGCTGCGGAGGGGGTGCTGACCTGGATGATGACGTCTTGCATGGCGCCGTCCGCGTCAACAGTCTGCAGGCACACCCTCTCAGCCCATTCCGGTTGAGGATCACTGCTACGGGGTGTCTTCCCTTGGGGCCGACTGTTCAAAGCGGTCATGATCGCCTCCGATTGCGATACCGGGCAAGGTCTCATCACGCCGGTAGCACGCGATTACGGAGAAGAGCGAAGCCGGCGCGGCCGAACATCTGCCGTTTGAGCATCTTGATGCGGCTGACGTGTCCTTCGACGACGCCGGAGTTCCAGGGCAGGGTGAGGCCAACGATGCCGGCGTCGCGGTCGCGCTCGATGCCGGCGGCGAGGGTATGGAGGCTGGGCAGGTCGTCCTGGCGGACGGCATCGGGCCACTACGGGAGCCGTTCGCCCTGGCGCTCGGTCAGCATCTCGGCGAAGGCCCGAACGTGTTGCCCTCGGCCCGCTTGCGATCGTAAAGCTGACGGGACTCGGGGCAGTGCCGGATGCTGAACAGCGCCGAGATGTAGAAGACCCGTTGGAGACGGCGGTTGTATCGCTGCGGACGCCGCAAGTTGCCGCCGATCTTCCGGAGTCGCGAGGCACCGAAGCGACACCACCGAAGCCGGCGAGACGGTCGGCGGTGCCGAAGACGGCCATGTCGCCGCCGGTGGCTGCTAGGAACTCGGCGCCGAGGATGATGCCCAGGCCAGGCATGCTCGTGATCACCTCACAGGTGGCGTGATCGCGGAACTGTGCCTCGATAGCCTTGTCGAGCTCAGCTATCCGCTGGTTGAGGGCCATCACCTCCCTCGCCAATGTGTGCACCAACTGGGCAGCCAGTTTCTCTCCAGGGAGGCTGGTGCGCTGTCGGTCGGCGGCCTGGACGGCGATCTCGGCTAGCTGGTGCGCTACATCTCCGGCCGGGCCCTGCATCGCGCCTCTGAGAGCTACCGCGGCGAGGGCAAAACAGACGCCAAGGACGGAATCGCCCTCGGCGCCACCCTGTTCCTCATCTCCTTCACCTCCCCGTCCCGCCTACCACCACCGCCAAGAACCCCACCCTCCCCGTCCCCGGCCGACTGTCCGCGCTGAGTACGCCTACTCATGCCAAGCCGCACCTCCCCGGGGACGATGGGCCGTGTCGAGGGACATACGGACAGGAGTCGGGGGCATGGGCAGATTTCTGGGGGCAGTGCTGGCTGTGGTGGCGGCAGCCGGAGCGCTGATCTTCGCCTACGTGGCGGGCGCACCACCGGTCGTGGTATTCGCCGTCGGAGCGGGCGCACTGAGCCTGCTGTGGCTGATGCTCCTCCTGACCCTCCCCTGGAACCTCTACTTCCGCGCGCATGCCGTGCTCTCCGAAATCGCGGTGAGCCGGGAGAAGGGGATGGAGATCTCCGAGGCCCGGGATACGGAAGCGGCGCGGATAGCCCGCGTGATGCTCCGGGCGGCGGTAGCGGGTCACATCCTGACGGCGGCGGTCGTCGTGGCAGTCACCTGGGCGACGGGCGAGTTCACGGGCTACTGGTTCGCCGCGTTCTTCCTCCTGAGCACCTTCTTCCGCCCGGCCGGCGCCTACTTCGGCCAGCTCCGCCGCCGCCTGGGCACCCTCCTGAAGGAGGTCAAGTACCCGCGGGACGACGTCGTGGAACTCCGTGCCCGACTGGACCGCGCCGAGGCCGGAACCCGGGTCCTGGAGGAGAAGGCGGAGGAACAGTACAAGGCCCTCGCCGAACTCCGCCGCACCGTGGACGCGCTGGCCCTGAGCACATACGACCGGGCGGAGGGAACGGACCGCCGGATCGCCGCGCTGGGCCGTGAGTTCGAGTCCACGGTGAATCGCCTCACGGACAACCAGGAGATCATCGCGGGGGTGAAGGCGTTCCTGCGCCTGCTGCGATCCGACGATTTGACCGACGGGGCGGCACCAACGCCCGGGTAGGATGCTCCCGCCCCGGGGGCGCGCCGGCGGATCACAGCGACTGAGGAAGGTGTGTCGCCGGTCCGGGGCGATGCCGCTGTCCTGGCTCCCCGCCACGACGCTCCCCGTCGACGAAGGCCGCACCACCGATCTGAAGCTACGAGTTGTCCCGTAAGTGATCTTCCAACGCGTTCGGACACAGCTCCCCGACTCTGGGGCGTCTATCCGGTGGGGGTGAGGTTGTGTTGTGTAGGCGGGCGATGCGGAGCATGGCGTGATGGACGCCGTAGTCCGCTACTGGTTCAAGTAGAGCGGCCGCCCCACGCCACTCCGGCAGCATTCGGCCGCTCACCCGAATCGGCGCCGAAGCGTTCCGCCTGGGCCGCATGGTCTCCATCAGCTCCGGACCCATGATGCCGTCGGGGAAGCCGGGGCGGCCCGTCGCCGCATCCGCAGTGCGGACGGTGACGGGCCGCAGGCAGAGAGAAGGGTCGGTCAGCCCGCCGCCGGGGAGCTGCCCAGTTTGTCGACAGCCTGGTAGTAGGTCCAGGCGGTCGCGTTACAAGCGGTCAGTTTGGCGCCGCTGTAGGCCGTGCAGACCCTCTTCAGGTCAGCGTAGAGGGCGCTGTCCAGGCGAGTTTTGTTGGCCGCAAACGTCCCTGCTGCCTTGTAGTTGCGGTAACCGAAGTCGTGACGGGCGCAGGCCATCTTGAAGGGAAAGCCCAAGGGGTTGTCGGGGGATGAGGAGCAGTAGTCGGTGCTCCAGTCGAAGGCGTAGGCACTCCAGGCGTCCTGGTTGGTCCGGGCGGCGGCCCAGGCGTCGTAACTGCTCGCACTGGTCTGTGTCCAACCGGCGAGCACTTGGGGCTTGTCGGCCGGTACGGCCGTGGCCGGCGTGATGGCCAGGGTGCATAAGGCCAGAGCGACGGATGTCACGGTGGTGGCGACGAGTGGACGGCGCACGTTGGTCCTCCTGCGGCGTTGGTTCCGTGGTCGCCCACAGGCTCGCCGTGGCCGAGGAGGCGTGGGGGTCCTTCGGCTGCGGATCCGGGGGCCTTACTAGTCGCACAGGGGGGAACTGGGGTCGCTCGCACGCCAGAAGTGGCGGAATTGCGCAGCGGCCTGGGGGTTTGAGGGTGCTTGTGCCGGGTGGCGCGCAGTCGGCGAAGGGGGTCCCAGGGGCATCGCTCCGGGGCCGATACGGCCTTCAAGGTGGGAAACCCCGTAAGGCCGGCGGCCGGACACCCGGTGGACTCGGCCCCGCGCCCGCCGCCTCGGCAAGCGACGGTACAAACGGCCCTGGCAACACAGTCGTTCTGGTCGCCCTGCACCACCTGCATACCACCGCGACCAGCTGACACAGGACAAGGGCCGAGACGCACGCCAAGGGGCACTCTGGCTACAAGATCCCCGGGCCAGCCCGGGCACGCGCATATGAATAATCACTGCCCCCAAGGCAGAGGCATCGCCTACCTGCCCTGCGGACACAGGGAAGGCGAGAAGAACGAGATGCCCGAGGGACGCCCGGTGTGGAAGGTCCTTCCGGTGCGGGTCGGCGTGACGGTCGTGCTGATGGTGCTGTCCGTGGTCAGTGCGCTGATCGTGGTGTTCACCGGGGGTCTGGCCGGGCAGGCCGGTGCCGCGCTGGGCATCGGGGACACGGCGCTGGCGGTGTGGTCGATCGCCAAGTGGCCCGTTCTGGTGGTTCTGGTCACCCTCATGATCGCGATCCTGTACTGGGCCAGCCCGAACGCCAGGGTGAAGGGCTTCAGGTGGGTCACCCCGGGCAGTTTCCTGGCCCTGGTGATCTGGCTGATCGCCTCCGCCGGGTTCGCGTTCTACGTGGCGAACTTCGCCTCGTACAACAAGACCTACGGCACGATGGCCGGCATCATCGTCTTCCTCGTCTGGCTGTGGATCAGCAATCTGGCCATCCTGCTGGGCCTGGAGTTCGATGCCGAGACGGTACGTCAGCGGGCGATCGCCGGCGGCCATCCGGCCGAGAGCGAGCCGTACACCCAGCCCCGCGACACCCGGAAGTGGGACGAGGAGGACCGGCGCCGCCTGGACGAGGTGTGACCCGCCACCCGATGATCTTGGGTGTATGTCGGTGACCTCGGGATACTTGCCCCTCATGAGGCTTCTGGCGGGGTTGCGTGCCGCTGATCGGTCGCTGCCCAAACAGGCGGCCTCCCGCATCTCGCCCGGCGTCGGCAAGGTGCTCTCAGCGGTGGAGGAGACCGCCGAGAGCACGAAGCTGTGGTGCAGCGCCGCCACCGCAGTGGCATGGCTGGGCGGATGGCGCGGCCGTAAGGCGGCGGCGACCGGCCTGGCCGCCCTGGTCATGGCGCAGTTGGTCTCGAACGGCCTGTGCAAGCAGCTGGCCGACCGGCCCCGGCCACCGAAGGAGTGGTTCCCCCACGACGAGGTCGACGACCGCCCCAGCTCCTCCTCCTTCCCCTCGGGACACACCGCCGCCGCGGTCGCCTTCACAGCTGCCGTCGCATCCACGTGGCCTGCCGCCAGCGCAGTGTGTTCCCTGCCGACTGCCCTGGTGGCGCTCGAGCGGGTGCAAAGCGGCGCCCACTACCCCAGCGACGTTGCTACCGGCGCCGTCATCGGCCTGGCCAGCGCCTGGCTCACCCGTCACGCTCCGCACCTGATCCTGCGCCACTGGCTCTAGGGGGTGTTTCGAAAGTCCTGTGCGGTGCCCGCGGTGTCCGGTGCGTGCTCTCGGCGTGCCGGACGAAAGCCCTCGTACTGGACGTACTTGGGTTTTTGGCCGGTGCGGCGAGAGTGCGTGCCGGGCGCCGTGGGTGCTGTGCGGGACTTTCGAAACACCCCCTAGCAGGTTGGAGCCGGATGGGACTGGCGAGAGCCGGCAGACACGCCGGCCATACCGACCGCCCTGAACTCGCCTGCTCGGGGTACTCGCGCCCTCATCGGATGGTCGGGCGCATGGCTGAGCCCGGCTTACAGGAAGCAAAGGAATGGGAGGTGATCGCCGTGTCGAGCACGCAGCCGCACTACGCCGAATCCGGCCAGAGCACGGACCCCTCCGGTCAGGAGCCGGTGGGCGAGCTGGTGCAGCGGGCCTCGCAGCAGCTGACCGAGCTGGTGCGCGGCGAATTGCGCCTGGCGCAGGCGGAGATGAAGGAGAAGGGCAAGCACTACGGCAAGGGCGGTGGCCTCTTCGGCGGCGCCGGCGTCGTCGGCTTCCTCATGGCACAGGCGCTGGTCGCCACCGCGATCGCCGCGCTGGCGGTGCCGCTGCCGGTGTGGGCGGCTGGGCTGATCGTCACAGCGGTGCTGGGTGTGATCGCCGCAGTGATGGCCATGAGTGGAAAGAAGCAGGTCGACCAGGCCGCGCCGCCCACGCCCGAGCAGACCGCCGAGAACGTGAAGGCCGACGTGGCCGAGATCAAGGAGAGTGCGCACCGATGACCCAGCCGCCTCACGACGAGCCCACCGCCTCCAGCCCCGACGAGCTGCGCGAGCAGGTCGAGCAGACCCGCACCGAGCTCGGAGAAACGGTCGAGGCGCTCGCGGCGAAAACCGACGTCAAGGCGCGCGCCCAGGAGAAGGCTACCGAGGTCAAGGAGCAGGCTGCAGCGAAGGCCGGCGAGCTGAAGGAACAAGCCGCCCTCAAGGCCTGGGAGCTGAAGGCGAAGGCCGCCGACCTGGCCCACCAGGCACAGGACCGACTGCCCGATCCGGTCAAGGACAAGACCACCCAGGCTGCCGGGCAGGCCCGGGCCAAGGCCGCCCAGGCCGGTCAACTGTGGCAGGAGAAGGCGCCCGAGCCGGTGCGGGAGAAGACCGCCCAGGGGGCGCGGCTGGCGCGGGACAACCGCAAAGTGCTGCTGGCGGCAGCGGGTGTGGCCGCCGTGGTGTGGCTGACCTTCCGCCGGAAGGGGTGAGCCGGGTGAAGCCATCGACGATCGCCTACAAGCCGGTCGGTCTGGCGCTCGGTGCCGTCAGGGGCATGACCGCGGGAGCGCTGTTCAAGCAGACGTGGAAGATCCTCGGTCACGACGAGGACGCCCCGGACGCCACCGACGAAGACCGCTCCTGACGCGAGGTGCTGCTCGCCGCCACGCTCCAAGGCGCGATCTTCGCTGGAGTCAAAGCGGCAGTCGACCGCGCCGGCGCCACCGGCGTCCGCTGCATGACCGGAACCTGGCCCGGCTGACGCGCATGAGGAGGCGGGAGGGCCGGTAGGACACTAATACCGGCCCTCCGCCTTCCGACCAGTACCTACGAAGGACCCCTCACAGCCATGTCCGATCAGCATGCGGCTACCGCGCTGACCGCTGCAGCAGTCATCGCCACGATCCTGGTCGCCCGGGCAGTCATCCTCCAGCAAGGCGGCCGAAGGCGCCTCGCCCGCCCGGTGCGCGGTCGCACCAGACCCCGCGCCGACAAGGCCGCACCATGTACGGCCGCGCTCTCGGACGTCCCCTGCGTTGGTCCGCCGGCCACTTCGGCGAGCCAGTCGGCGGCGACCACCGGTTCGGCGTGCTCGGCGACCTCGTCGGGCGGGTGCTGGGCAACCTGCCGGACAACGCCCAGCGGCATGCGTGCACCGCGATCACCGTGACCGTGAACACGGAACCGGGCGCCGTGATCCTCATCGTGACCGACGACGGTCACGGCGTGGCTCCGCCGGAACGTGAGCGCGTCTTCGAACGTTTCGTGCGGCTGGACGAGGCCCGCAGCCGCGACGAGGGCGGCGCGGGCCTGGGCCTGGCCATCGCCCGGGATGTCGCCCAGCAACATGGCGGGACTCTGTCCCCGACCGATACCCCAGGCGGTGGCACGGTCTTCGAGGTCAAGCTGTCCCGCGCGCACTGAGCCGCGGGTGGTCAACGCCGTGTGCTGCCAGCATGGTTCACCGTGTTCTGATATCGGTGGCGAAACTTTGGATATCTCCTGGGCTTGTGCTCTGCGTTTGCTGGGCTGGCTCTCGACAGCATCTTCCTAAGGTCGTTGTCGTCCCCCGGTGGTCCGGCTCCTGGATCACCGCATCCCCGGAATTCTGGAGACAGTTCATGCGCGCCCTGCCCCGCCGTGCCCTCCTTGCCGCTCCCGCCGCCGTGCTGATGTTCGCCCTCGCCGCCTGCGGTGGCGGTTCCGACTCCAGCTCCGGTTCCGGCAGTTCGAAGTCGGACACCCAGCAGGCCGCCCAGGGCACGGGCGGTGCCGACGCGGCGGGCGAGGCCGCCGGTGACACCGATGACAAGAAGGAACCGCCGCTGACCGGCGACGTCAAGCAGAAGGCCGAGGCCGCCGCGCTCGCCAAGTACCCGGGCACCGTCGTGAAGTCCGAGGAGGACGCCGAGAAGCCCGGCATGTACGCGGTGGAGGTGAAGAAGGCAGACGGCACGTCGGTCGAGGTGTACCTGGACAAGTCCTTCAAGGTGACCGGCACCAAGCAGGAAGGCACCGAGGAGAACGACGGCTGAGACGCGCGGGTCGACCGGTCGGAAGGGAGCAACAGGTGCCGAGCGAGCATGAGGACGCCACTACGCCGCTGTCCGACGCCGAGGTGACGGCCATGCTGGGGCCTTCGATCTCCGAATCCGCGCAGGGAGGCTACGGGGACCGCTTCGAGGAGGACGCCTTCGACTATCCCTCGCTTTCTCCCTCCCCCGCCTGGCCCTCCCAGGGCTGCTCGGCCGCGCCCGCCGAAGCCACGGCCGCCGACGTGGAGTTGGAAGCCGAGGCCGTCGGGAGCCGGCGCAGTCGGGCGCGGGAGAAGAGCAGGCAGGGGCACACCGCGGTACGGAACCGGTCGGCCCTGACAGCCGTCGCCGCGGTCGTCCCCCTCAGCGGCTTCGGCCTGGCCCTGTCCACGGTCAGCGACACGGTCACCTCCGACCCGAGCCCCGGCGGCACCGCTCAGGTCTCCGCTCCCAGGTCACCTGGTGCCCCCTCGCTCCTGCCCGAGGCGACGCTCCCCGCCCAGCCGCCCGGTGGCACTGTCGACACGGCCACCCCGCCGGCGCAGACCGCCGTGCCGCCCGTCACCGGTGACCGCGGTGACGACGACCACGGGGAGGAGGAGCAGGGACGCGAGGACGGCGACCACGCCGACGACTGACTCCCCACGGCCGGCATCGTCACCGCCTCGCTCCCGCCGCCCGGCCGCTCAGCACTCCCCCGTGTCGACCGGCCGGGCAACACCCGCGTCAGCTCCCGTCCGTACGACTCCCAAGGTCCAGGCGGCTTCCCGTGACCAGCCCAATTCCCGTGGCACAGCTGTGCGAGCCTTGCGCAATGCGCCTGCTGCTCATCGAAGACGACGACCGAATCGCCGGCCCCCTCACCGAAGGGCTCGGGCGGTAGCACGCCTGGGCCGCATGGTGCAGGGGCTGCTCGCCCTGGCCCGCCTGGAGAACACCGCCACCACCCCCGAACCCGTCGACCTGGACGCCGCCCTCGCCGACCGTGTCGCGATGTAAGAACCGTGGCCGCCGAGCAGTACGTGACCATCGACATCACCGGCCCGCCCGCGGGGCAGGTGTGGGTGATCCCCGGGGCGCTGGAGCAGATCATCGACAACCTGGTCGCCAACGCCCTGCGTGTCTCCCCGCCCGGCACCTCGTCGACGCCTCCGGCGGCATCATCACCCTGCACCCGGCACCGGCCTGGGCGTCGCCGTGCGGTTGCGCCCGGCGGCCAGCCAGCGCTCGCGCACGGTGGGCCTCCCCGATCAACACCGGCACCAGCGAGAGCACGATGACCGGCTCGACCGTGAGTGCCCGACGCTGTCGGGGATCTTGTTCGCCGTGCCCGTCCAGACGACGCCGGCGGATTGGCCGCTGCACGCGAACCCGCTGACGTCACCGTCATCACGAAGGATTCGGCGTCCCCTCACAATCTCGTGGGCTCGGCCGACTCCCCGGGACAGCGGTACGGAGAGCTGCCCCGTGTCCGTACGTGCCCTGCACGTAGTGAGAAGTTGGAAGGACCAGCGGCAGTCGGGTCGGTCCTCAGCCGCAGGCCTTCCACTCGCTGCAGAGAGGATCGACCATGACCTCGGACCACAACATGCTGTGGGTTCGTTGCGCGCTCCTGGGCCGTTTCCTGCTGCCGCTGGTGGATCAGGAGTCATGGCGTCAGGTTCGTCGCCGCGAGCACTTGCCCGCCTGGGGCATCGACACGGCGGTGGGTGAGCGGCTGATCGAGGTCTTCGCGGCCCTGGCCGCCCATGCTGTCGCGGTGGACGCTTCCGTGCCTGCCGCAGGGTTCGATGCTCTGCCCCTCAGAGCCATGGCTGAAGCGGCGATCGGCAAGCAGGACTTCGAACTCCTTGCCGGACTACCGGGCACCTTCGCCGACGACCGCGACGAACTGGCCGTCAAGGTCTTCCGCCTGTACACCTACCGCGGCGGACAGTACAGCCTCCAGCTGACTCGGCTGAGCACGGAAGTGCGCCACGCACTGGTCGTCCTCACCGAACGCTCGCCAGCGCCGTCTCTCACGTGCGGGGACGTCTTTCGCCGGGCCGCCGAGAGCGGCCTGCCCTGTGATCATGGACATCAGGGAAGCTGAGGCCGCACTGCTCGCCACGGTGGTGGCCCGGGCGGCCGTCAGTTTCGGCCGGATCCGTGGCAACCTGATGAGCATCGCCTTGAATGATCAAGTCAGCCTGCGGGGTGGGTGGCGAAGCACCAAGACCTTGGCCGCGGGATGTGTAGCCGGTCGAGGAAGCCTTGGCGGGCGGTCGGGGGCCGGGGTTGCTGTTCCGGCGCAGGGCGCAGGTGGCTGCTGATGCGTTCGAGGTTGACCGCGATGGCGGTCAGGATCTGCTGGACGTGGGCCTTGTCTGGCCATTCCTGGGTCTTCTGCTCGGTGCGGGACTCGGACTGGATGTCGTAGAGATCGCGCGGCAGAGAAGAGACCTTCCGGGCGCGGTGCGGCGGCAGGAAACCTTCGCCGGGCAACCGGGAGCCGACCCCAGCTCTGAACCAGTGTCTCTGATAGTCGGCTCAGGGCGACACGCTGGTCGCTGGTGACAGGCCGGCAACCGGATGCAAGGTCGCGGGACCAGGACACACTCTCAGCAGATATATACTCAGTGTATATCCGCGGTGTATGGTTCTCGCATGAGTGTTCCTCTCACCCTGTTGGGGCTCTTGGAGCGGGAGCCGAGCCACGGCTACGACCTCAAACGCGACTACGACGCCTTCTTCAACCGCGGCAAGCCGCTGCCGTACGGGCAGGTCTACACAACCCTTGGCCGGTTGGCGCGGGACGGGAAGGTCATCGCCGGCGAGGCGGAGCCCGGCGTCGGCCCCGAGCGCAAGCGCTATGTGATCACCGAGGCGGGGGCGACGGAGTTCGAGACCTGGCTCACCGAGCCGGTGGCCCCCGAACCCAATTTGCAGACCGTGCTGTTCACCAAAGTCGTGCTGGCCCTGATGCTCGGCCGCGACGCCCAGCAGTACCTCGACACCCAGCGGGCCGCCCACCTGCAACGGATGCACGAGCTGACGAAGCTGCGCCGCACCGGCCCGATCATCGACGCCCTGCTCGCCGACCACGGCCTGTTCCACCTGGAGGCCGACCTGCGATGGATCGAGCTGACCACGGCCCGGATGGATACGCTGGCGGCGGCGGTGCGCGCGTGACCGCCCTCATCGAGGCCCGCGACCTCACCCTCTCCTTCGGCGAGACCCCCGCCCTGCGCGGAGCCAGCCTGTCCATCGAGGCCGGCGAGGTGTTCGCCGTGATGGGGCCGAGCGGCTCGGGCAAGTCCACCCTGCTGCACTGCCTGGCCGGCATCCTCACCCCCGACTCGGGCGAAGTGCACTTCGACGGACGCCGCATCGACACCCTGAACGAGACCGAGCGCAGCGCCCTGCGCCTCGA
This sequence comes from Streptomyces sp. NPDC020299, assembly GCF_044387825.1. Taxonomy (NCBI): domain Bacteria; kingdom Bacillati; phylum Actinomycetota; class Actinomycetes; order Kitasatosporales; family Streptomycetaceae; genus Streptomyces; species Streptomyces sp. NPDC020299. Next base: position 522,072 of record NZ_JBIRWL010000005.1, on the reverse strand, counting down.
CACTTTCGGCTTCGTCTTCCAGTTCGGCCAGCTCGTCCCCGAGTTGACCGCTGAGGAGAACGTCGCCCTGCCGCTGCTGTTCTCCGGCGCGCGGAGGGCGGCCGCGCTCGCCGAGGCCCGTCCCTGGTTCGCCAGGCTGGGCCTGGACGGCCTGGAGCGCCGCCGCTCCGGGGAGTTGTCGGGCGGTCAGGCGCAGCGGGTGGCGTTGGCCCGCGGTCTGGTGGCCCGGCCCAAGGTGCTGTTCGCCGACGAGCCGACCGGGGCGCTGGACTCGCTGACCGGCGAGCAGGTGATGGACCTGATGGTGGACGCGGCCCACGAGGAGGGCACCACCATCGTCCTGGTGACCCACGAGCCCCGGGTCGCCGCGCACGCCGACCGGGAGGCCATCGTCCGCGACGGCAGGGCCAGCCTGCTCACGACCGGACGGGTCGCCTCGTGATCGCCTTCGCGCTCCGCCTCGCGGTCAGCGGCGGCCGGGAGGCACTCGCCCGGCTGGCCATGATCGCCGCCGCGGTCGCCATCGGCGTCGGCCTGCTGCTGTCGACCTTCGCCAGCATGAACGCCGTCGAGCGGACGAACCAGCGGCAGGTGTGGCTCGACACCGGCGCCGTCAGCCGTACCGAGCAGGCGTCGGCGGACTCGCTGTGGTGGTGGCCGCACGGCGACTACTACGACGGCAAGTCCCTCACCGAGATCGACGTCGCCGCGACCGGTCCGAACTCGCCCGCCCCGCCCGGCCTGACCCGCCTGCCCGCGCCGGGCGAGTACTACGCCTCACCCGCGCTGGCGAAGCTGATCCGACAGACCCCGGCCGACCAGCTGGGCGACCGTTTCCCGGGGCGCCTCGCCGGCACGATCGGCGACGCCGCCCTGGCCTCCCCCGACTCGCTGATCGCGGTCATCGGCCGTACCCCCGACCAGATCAAGGGCGCACCAGGGGCGAGGGCGGTCACCACCATCGCCAGCACCCGGCCACCCAGCTGCGACAACGCGTGCTGGGACAACGCGGTGCGCGGCGACGCGCTGACGCTCATCTCCTCCGTGGTGGCCGGGGCGTTGATCTTCCCGGTGTTGATCTTCATCGCCACCGCGACCCGCCTGTCCGCCGCCACGCGCGAACAGCGGTACGCGGCGATGCGGCTGGTCGGCGCCACTCCCCGGCAGGTGTCGGTGATCTCGGCGGTGGAGTCCGCGCTGGCGGCGGCCGCCGGGACGGTGGTCGGCTTCGGGCTCTATGCCGCGCTGCGCCCGCTGGTCGCCGCTATTCCGCTCACGGGACAGCAGCGGTTCTTCCTTTCGGATCTGACGCTCAGCGCCCCGCAGGCCCTCGGCGTCGTCGTCGGCGTGCCGGTAACGGCGGCGATCGCGGCGCGCCTCGCGCTGCGCCGGGTCACCATCTCCCCGCTCGGCGTGAGTCGCCGGGTGCCCTCGCGCCCGCCGCGCGCCTGGCGGCTGATCCCGCTGCTGGCGGGCCTGGCCGAACTGGCGTACTTCGTCTTCGTCGGCCGCCGCCCGGCGACCGGGAACGGCCAGACCGCGGCCTACCTCCCCGGCTTCCTGGTGATGATGCTGGGCCTGGTGATCGCCGGGCCGTGGCTGACCATGATCGTCGCCCGGGCGGTCGCCCGGCGCACCCGACGGCCGGCCGCCCTGATCGCGGTGCGCCGGCTCGCCGACGACCCGAAGGCCGGCTTCCGCGCGGTCAGCGGCCTCGTCCTGGCCCTGTTCGTGACCACCGCGACCGTCAGCATCATCGGCACCATCAACGACTACCGCGGCACGCTGGGCGGCGACCGTCAGACCCGGACTGTGGTGGAGGCCAGCAGCGGCGGCGAGGCGCCGCTGGCCGGGGCCGTCCCGGCACGGCTGCTTACCGAGGTGCGCGCGATCCCGGGCGTGCGGGGCGTGGCGGTCGTCCACGCCAACCCTGACGGTGTCGGCACGGTGGTGAACCGGAGAATCCACCCGGGCGATCCGCCTCCGGAGGCGCCGGCACTGGTGACCTGCTCCGACCTGGCGCACACTCCCATGGTGGGCCGCTGCCCGGCCGGCGCGAGCGTCACGGCCGTCGACTTCTACGCGTTCGCCAGCCTGGAGTCGCACCCGAGCCTGCCGTGGCCCGCCGCCGCGATCGGCACCGCAGCCGTCGCCAAGCTGCCCGTACAACTGGTCTACGTGGCCACCGACGGGTCGACAGCCGCCATGGAACGCGTACGGACCCTGCTCACCACCGCCTACCCGCACCAACAGGTCCGCACGGTGGGTGACTGGGGCACCGACTTGCAGCAGGAGCTGGCCGGTTGGCGGCAACTGGCCGACGTGGTGCTGCTGACCACCCTGCCGATCGCAGGCTGCAGCCTGGCGGTGAGCGTGGTTGCGGGCCTGTCGGATCGCCGGCGCCCGTTCGCTTTGCTGCGGCTCACCGGCGCGCCGCTGCGGGTGCTGCAGCGGGTGATCGGATTGGAGAGCACACTGCCGCTGCTGGCGGTGGCCGCGATCTCGATCGGTTCGGCCTTCGCCGCATCGGCCCTGTTTTTGAAATCGCAGATGCGCTACGACCTGGTGTCGCCGGGCGCGGCGTACTACGCGCTCGTCGCTCTCGGCCTCGTCGCCTCGCTGGGCATCATCGCCTCGACTCTCCCCCTGCTCAAACGCATCACCGGCCCAGAGGCCGCCCGCAACGGCTGACCCGCCAACTCCCCGCTACAGCCCCGGACATCCTTCTGATCGGCGCCTCGGGCTGTTGGAGCTCTTCGCAACACGACAGCGGTTGTCTCCGAATCCACAGCCAGGAGCCTTGACGATGTACATGCCTTCGGACCGTCCGTCCCCGTGTCGGGAATCCCGGCCCGATCAAGGCAGCGCCCTGCGGTGAACCTCGTCGAAGAGGTCTTCCTTCCGAGCGCCCGCCACGTTCAGGAGGAGCGACAGCGTCCGGAGTGGATGCGCGACGACGAGGCCCCACACCAGATCCACGGGCTGCGGGCCCGGTTCCGACCAAGAAACCCATATTCGGGAGGATTCATGACCGTCACGGCGTCCGACAGCCAAAAACCAATGACGCGCCGTCGCATGCTCGGGGCCGCGCTGACCGCTGGAATCGGGACTGCCCTGCCGCTCGGCGTCGCATCCCGTGCGTGGGCGGCTCCGACCGCCTCCACCCCGGTGCAACTCACCCTGCCCCCGCCCACCGGACCGCACCCGGTGGGCACGGTGCCGCTCCACCTCGTCGACACCTCACGTCCGGATCCCGTCGCCGGCCCGGGGCATCACCGCGAGTTGATGGCCAGCGTCTGGTACCCCGCCCGCAGGGCGGAGAACCTGCCGGACGCCCCCTGGATGGCCGAGGGCGCGCTGCGGGCGTTCCTGACGGACGCCGGCTTCCCCCTCGATCCCGCCCTCGGCCCGCTCACCGCCGGGCACGTGGGCGCGCCCGTGCACCGTACGGGCCACCGCCTGCCCGTCATCGTGTACTCGCACGGCTCGGGCAGCCATCGCAGCGACCACACCATCATGGTCCAGGAACTCGCCAGTCACGGCTATGCCGTGGTCACCGTCGACCACACCTACGACACGTTCACCGAGTTCCCCGACGGCCGCGTGCTCACCCCGGGCGACGTCCCGATGTACCCGAGGGACTTCGCCGCGGACCTCCGGTTCCTGCTCGACTGCGTGGAGGAACTCGCCGCCAGCCGCAACCCCGACGTCGACGGCAAGCCACTGCCCCCCGGCCTGCTCGGCGCCCTCGACCCGCGGTGCATCGGCGCGTTCGGCTGGTCGAAGGGCGGCACCGCCACCGCGCTCACCATGCTCGCCGACCGGCGCGTCCGCGCCGGACTCAGCATCGACGGCCCGATGCAGCCGACCATCACCGCCGACCTGGACCGGCCGTTCATGATGATGACCGCCGTGTTCGCCCGGGCCGCCATGCCGGACGTCGCCGAGTTCTGGACGCACCTTCGCGGCTGGCGGCTTGACATCCAGGCCGACGGGGCCATCCACAACTCATACGGCGACAACGCGACGCTGATCCCGCAAGCGGGCAAGATCCTCGGCATGACCGACCAGCAGATCCAGGACTGGATCGGCACCCTCGACCCGGCCCGGTCGGTACGGATCCAACAGGCCTACCCGCTCGCCTTCTTCGACCTGCACCTGCAGCACCGCCCAGGGCATCTGCTCGACGGCCCGAGCGCGGCCTTCCCAGAGGTGCAGTTCCTTCCATGAAGCCGTGGGCCGCGGCGTTCACGTCCCGCGCCGCGGTCCGCGCGCCCCGGTGGCGAAGAGCTGCGGTGAGAATCTCTTGCCGTCCCCGCCGAGCAGAACCCCGTCCGGAAACCTTCCCAGCAGCTCTCCCTGGTCAGGCGCCCGCAGCACCAGCCTCGGCACGTGGACGCGGGAACTCGTCCCACACCCGTCCGTCCAGCAACCGACCCGCGGCCTTCTTACCCACACACCGCATCTCGACGCGGTGACCAGCGTCGTTCACCGGCTCGTCGACCAGGACGGATCCGTGCTCGGCCGCGCACCTCCGGCGGTCTCTGCTGCGGCCCGCGCGGAAGCCGCAGCAACCTCGGCGTGCCAGTCGGCGTCGCGCTGGACACGTTCCCTTTCAGCTCGATCGGCACCGGCCGCACAAACCGAGGGTCTGCACCGGCCGCCCGCACAGATTGCCTCCGTGCCCCGGGCAGGTCCCGTCGTTCGGCGGAGCGCCCTCGACCTCAGAGTGCGCGGCAGCCATCTCGTCGCATGCCCGGCACACCCCACCGTCCCGGAGCAGGTGCCCGCAACCCCCCGTACAGGCCGGCCACCCCTGGCACCCACCGCATACGGCGCCGCCGGGAGAGTCGGTTCCGCACTTCGGGCATTCGCCGCGCACCCGCCCATGCAGTGCCTGCACCACGGTGCGGTCCGCGGCATGTGGCGGGCCGGCTGCTGTGGCCTCGCGGGTCGACTGGCCTGGCAGCATCGTCGCCCGGGCGCACACCGGCAGCGCACTGATCCCAGCGGAGATCACTCGCCTGGGCTCCTACGGGCTGGCCCGTAGGATTCTGGTCTGCGGGGCCGCCTCAGCACCTTTCAGTCACTGCGGGCAACCAAAGGTAGCGGCGAGGTTTCGGAACCGTCGTTGAATGCCAGACACCGGCTGGCGTCAAGCGCGGCGTGGGTCGGGCCGGGCGCAGTGGACACAGGTGGTCGCTGCCGGACGGATCTCCAGGCGTTCAGGCGGAATCGTTCCGCCGCAGACTTCGCACTGCCCGTACTCGCCCCGTTCGAGTCGTTCCAGTGCCCGGTCCAGTTCTTCCAGGTGCCCGCGCGCCTGCGCCATCAGGGCGACAACGTGAGCTCGCTCGAAGGCGGTTGTGCCCCCTTCGGGGTCGTGCTCGTCGTCTACCGCGACCAAGGCGTTCGACGCGACAATCCCGTCGAAGTCGCGGCTCAGTGCTGCCGCCCGAGCGAGGGTGTCCGCGCGGTCGGCCGCGAGGCGGGTGCGGGCGGCCGAGAAGGGAGACGGGCCGGACTCATCGTGGCCCTGCTGGGATACATGGCCCATGCTGGGACAACGCTGATTCATGATTCCCGATTCCCCCTCCGCACCTCGCTGCTCTTCAGCTTTGGGAGGTGGCGCTGGGGATTCGCTTCCTGTTGAAGGAACTGCTCCGTCAGCAGGATGTCACGTTGTCAGTCGGTCGATCTCCGAGCGCGAAACTGCTGTCGTGGGGAGCACCACCGGCAGTCGGGGTTGGTGCGGCAGTTGATGAGGTCCCGTGCGCGGGCCCGCAAGGAGCAGGACATCGGGCAACGCCTGCCGAGGGCCTGCCGGTTCAGTCGTCGGCCGCGGCGCTGTCGGACGAGCGGCGGGAGCAGCTGTCGGACATCGAGCCGGCGTGGTGCCCGGTCCGGCCCGTGGAGTGGCAGCGTGCTGTCCACCTCGTCCGGCTCCACCTGGAGGCCGGCCGCAGGCTGCCGACCAACCGCGGTGATGTAGCGCACCAGGACGAGGACCTTGGCAGGTGGGCGCGCGCGGTCCGGCTCGGCTGGGACAACCTCTAAGCCTTTATTGGTGCGGCCGACCTGGCGGCCTGCTCGATCGTCGCGCAGTAGGCTGCACGGGCTTCCTCGTCGATCTGATTCTCGTGTTCCGCGCGCAGCCCGGTCCGGCCGTCGACGCTCTCGCGCAGGATATCGGCGTGCCCGGCATGCCGGATGGACTCGCCGAGGACATGGACCATGATGGCGAACAGGTTCGTGTCGGCATAAGGCTCCGGCCACCACGGCACGTGGCCGGGGGCGTCGAGGGGAAGCTCGTTGATCGTCGCGTTCGAGTGTTCCCACGTGCGCCGGTAGAACCCGATGATCTGATCGCGAGTCTCGTCGTCGGTCGCCCATAGATCGCTGCCGTTGGAGTCCTGCCATCGGGGCAGCGGTTCCGGGGAAGGGCGGTCGAAGACCTCACCGAAGTACCTGGCCTCGACGGTGGCCACGTGTTTGACCAGGCCAAGGAGGTTGGTCCCGGTCGCTGTCAGAGGTCGGCGGGCGTCGTATTCGGACAAGCCGTCGAGTTTCCAGAGCAGCGCCTTGCGGTCCCGCCGCAGTCTCCCGTGCAGGTTGTCCTTCGCGAATTCATCGATCATGCGGCATGAGCCTGCCATGGGCTGCTCGTGGTCTCAAGATCCCCTACGTGGTCCGCGACGATTGGCAGAGCCGAGTCCTGGCCATGGCCGCGGCCGCGGCCCTGACATGCTACAAGCAGCTCGCGAAACTTGAGCGAGGACGCGGCGACGGAGCGGTTCCTGGAGTTCCAGGAAGCGTGGGGCCAGAAGTATCCGGCGATCGTGAAGCTGTGGTCGGATGCCTGGGCCGAGTTCGTGCCGTTCCTGTCCTTCGACGTCGAGATCCGCAAGGTCATCTGCAGCACGAATGCGATCGAGAGCGTCAACGCCCGCATTCGCAAGGCCGTCCGCGCCCGTGGACACTTTCCCAACGAGGCCGCCGCGTTGAAGTGCATCTACATGGCGTGATGAGCCTGGCCCCGACAGGGAAGGGCCGCAAGCGGTGGACCATGGGCTGGAAGGCACCCCTCGACGCGTTCCAGATCGCCTTCGAGGGCCGCCTGACCCCAAACAACAACTACCACTCAACAACCACAATCAGACGGTGTGGCCGACCTCGAGGGAGGCGGTGGCGAAGACGCGGCCGAGGCCGCCGCTCACGCCGGCGATGAGAAGCGTGCGGGACATGTTTCTCTCCGTTGGAATCGGAAGTGTCAGACGGTGGAGCGCATGAGCCCGTCGAGTGCAGTGCGCGCGAGCTTCTCGGTGTGCTCGTCCTCGAGGCCGTAGTGGCCGGTGAGCCTGCGGAAGACGAGTGGCCCGAGAGGGTGTCGATGACGTCGTCCACGTCGGTCTCGGGCGAGGCGTCACCACCGTAGACGGCGCGTTGCCACAGGGGCGCGACGGCCCCCGGCGGGACGTCTCCCGCCCATGGTCGGTGTCGCCGTCAACGGCTGTCCGCGGGTGCCTCGTTCGAGGTGGTGACCGCATCTGGATCGATGGAACGGTGCGGCACCGCGGACCCTTCCGCGGGCTTGGACCTCGTCAGCCACAGGCCGGTGCACACGGCGGTGACCAAAGTGACGGTGCCTGCAGCGAGGAAGGCGCTGTTGAGGCCGGCTTCGAAGGAGGCGCCGCCGGATTGCCGGGTGCGGACGACGGCTCCGAGCAGCGCTACGCCGAGCACCGCGCCGATCTGCCGGGTGATGCTGCTGATGCCTGAAGCGAGGCCGCCTTCCTGCGGGCTGACTGCTTGGATGGCGGCTCCCGTCAGTGGGGACATGGCCAGGGCGAAGCCGATGCCGACGACTCCCAGCCGCCACCACACGTTCCCGTAGCCGGTGTCGGCATGCACCATCCCGAGCGCCAGCAGTCCCAGACCGGCCAGGGCCAGACCGGTGGTGACCACGATTCGGAAACCGTACCGGGCGGCCAGCCGGCCCGCGTACGGGCTGACGATCACCATGGCGAGGGACACCGGCAGGGTCTGCAGTCCGGCGCGCAGGATCGAACTGCCCTGGACGTACACGAAGAACTGGGAGAAGAAGAACGACGAACCCATGAGCGCGAACCCCACCACGACCATGGCGGTGTTGGACACGGTGAACAGCCGCTGCCGGAACAGCCGCAGCGGCAGCATCGGAGCGGAACGACGCGCTTCGACGGCGACGAAGGCGGCGAGGAGGATCACCGCGGCGGTGAAGCTGCCCAGGATGACCGGTGAGGTCCAGCCGCGGGCACCACCCTCGATCAACCCGTAGGTCAGTACCCCCACCGCCAGAACGGACAGCACCGTGCCCGGGATGTCGATCGCGGGGGCACTCGGATTGCGGGACTCGCCGAGGTGGCGCAGGCCGACCAGCAGCAGGACCACGCCGATGGGCAGATTGACCAGGAAGATGGCGGGCCAGCCGAAGGCATCCGTCAGCACGCCGCCGGCCACGGGGCCCGCGGCCAGACCGATTCCGCTGAATCCGGCCCACAGCCCGATCGCCTTCATTCGTTCCTGCGGCACGGGATAGGCGGCGGCGAGCAGGGCAAGCGAGGCAGGGCTCAGCGCCGCGGCCCCGATGCCCTGCAGCACCCGGCCGACGACCAGCCAGCCGAGCGAGGGCGCGACGCTGCACAGCGCCGACGCGGCAGTGAACACCGCCACGCCGGTCAGGTACACCCTCTTGCGGCCGAACCGGTCGGCGAAGACACCACCGGACAGCAGCAGCATGGCGACCAGCAGCACATACGCGTCGACGATCCATTGCAGACCGGTCAGCTGAGTGTGCAGCCGGTGCTGCATATCGGGCAGCGTCGCCCCGACGATCGTGTTGTCGAGCAGGACCATGAACTGGCCCAGGCAGGTCACCGGGAGCAGCACGGCCCGGTTCGGTCGTCTGCCTACGACCGCATGCGATGCAGCCATGGGGATTCCTCTCAATCGTCGGTTGCGCCTGGCCACGGTCGACGCGGGTGGCGATGCACTCCACGCCTTAACACAGTCGTTGGCTGCGTTAAGTGACTGTAAGACGGGTCGTCTCACAAACGCAAGTCAGGGCTGCGTTAAGGTGGGACGCGTGAACGAACGACAGCGAGCCCGGCGGCCCGGCGGGCGCAGCGCCCGAGTCGGCGCGCAGGTGCACCAGGCCGTCACCGACCTGATCAAAGAGCGCGGCTACGGCAACTTCACCGTCGGCGAGGTCGCAGCCCGCGCGGGCGTGGCCGACAGCAGCATCTACCGCCGGTGGGGCAGCCTGGAGGCCCTGCTCACCGATGTGGCACTCAGCCGCCTCAACGCGCAGTCGCCGATGCCCGACACCGGCAGCCTGGACGGCGACCTGCGCACGTACGCGGCCCAAGTGGCCCGCGAGATCACCGGACCCGACGGCCCGGCGGTATTGCACCTGGCCGTCGCCCTGTCCAGCGGCGGTCAGCAGGGCCTGCAGGCTGGTGACGACCTCCGTGCCGAACGCACACGGCAACTGCAGTCCATGCTGGATCGCGCCCGCGAACGTGGCGAAGACGCACCCGACGCATTCGACGTGCTGGACCACATCCTCGCCCCGATGTACATCCGCGTCCTGTTCGGCATGGGGCTCACCCCGGACTACGTCGACGGGCTGGTCGACCGATTGCTGTGACCTCGACCCGGCCCCGGGATCAGCCCTCGGACGCGGTGCCAGGGATTCGCGGTGCCAGGGCTATGAGGTGCTCTACTACGTGCGATCCCACCTCAGGCATCCGGCCCTCGGCTGGCTCACACGGCCTGGCCGAAGCCGTCGGTCGGCGGGCCGTCGCTGCGGAGCGGGCGGCCGTCCGCCGCCGCGACCTGCGGGCCAGCGGACGGAGTTTCTCAGCCATTGGGAAGCGATCAAACCGGTCTATGAGCTCCCCTGATCAACCAGCGTGCGGCCGAAGCCACGGACCGCCAGATCGCCGGCCACTGGGAGGGCGACCTCATCGTCGGCCAGGGCAACTGCTCAGCCATCGGCACCCTGGTCGAACGCCCACCCGCTACGTCAAGCTCCTGCACGTGCACCTGCCCGGCGGACGGGGAGCCGAGCACGTCCGCGACACCCTCCTGCACGCCTTCGTCAAGGACTTGTCGATCTACAGCGCCGAATACGTGGCCTACGTAGCCGCCGGACTCAACGACCGCCCCCGCAAGATCCTCGGCCGGCGGACACCCGCCGGGCTCTTCACTGAGCTCGTCGCAACACTGGAGTGATCACGTGTTGCGACGCTCGCTGGAATCCGCCCTGGCGCCGTGGGCCTCGCTGATGTTCAGGGTGTGGTTGGCGCAGCCACGCCCCGCCGTCCAGCCAGGCAACCGCGGCCGGTTCGATACGGCGGCCGTCGTCGAGCGTGACGGCCGGGTATCCCTGCCAGTCGAGCGCGTCGACCGCCCGGGCGAGGGTGTCGGGGTAGGCGCGGTAGACGTGGTGGGCAGCAGCGGTCTCGGCGTCCTGGCGCTGCTCGGTCTCTTCGGGCCCCGTGTCGTCGGCGGCGAGTTCAAGCAGGACCGCGAGTGGGCTGTCGGCGCGTACGGGCGGGTGCGGGAGACGGTGGTCATGACGTCCTTCCGGCCGTGGTGGCGGCGTGGGTGCGGCGGCGGACGCGTGGGGCGATGGCGAGTAGCTCGTAGTTGTGCTGCTGCTGTTCTTCCGTAGCTGTCGCCCAGCGCCGACCACCTGCTGCCTGGCGACCGGGCCAGTCACCCCAAGGGCCCCGAACCTACGCGCGAGAGACCTCAGGGGTGGGCGCGAAGTGGACCAGGATCCGGCCCGTGTTGGCCGAGTCGATCTCCACACGGTCGTACAGCTTCCTGATGTGCTTCTGGCCGAGGAACGCGAGGACGCGTCCCTTGAGCTGTCCGGTGCCCTTTCCGTGAATGATCTGCACGACGGGCTCCCCTGTGCGTTTCGCCTGGAAGACGATCTGCCGCAGCGAGAGTTCGATGTCGCGGTTGTTCCGGAAGATCGGGTGCAAATCCAATGTCAGCAAGGCGTAACCTCCCGCTGCCGCCACTTGCGACGACCGGTCCGAGTGTGTCATGCGACATCCTGCCAGGACCCCGCCCAGGGCAGATCCGTCGTCGTCACTGACGACCGCAACGACCGCGTGGCAGCCTGCTGATACTGCTCCGCGCCGTGGGCCATCAAGCAGTACCTGGTCCGTCGTGCTCGGCGTCCGCTGCGGCTCGCCCTGACCGGCGTCGGCGACGGCCAGGACCGGGCCCGACTCGTCACCTGGGCCGTCCTCGGCGCAGCCACCGTGCTGCTCGCCTGGGGGTACCCCGAAGCCCGCGGGGTACCACGGGTACGCCGCCTGGACGTGCGACTCCCGCAACTGGGTGCTGGGTTGGACGGAATCCGTGTCGTCCTCATCACCGACACCCACTACGGCCCAGACGGCGCGCACGGAGCGCGCGGATCCAGCGGCTCCTGCCTGCCGGTCACCATGCAGGCGAAGCCGGTGCCCTGCCAACCGGCACACCGCGTCATTCCGAAGGAATGCGAAACTCGAATTCGGGACGGTCCCACGGCACGGCGGGCGGGTTCGCGAACGCGGTCCCGATCCGCACTGCACCGACGCGGTGGTAGAAGTCCTCGGCGGGAAGATGCGACACGACCTTGACACGGTCGAGCCCGGCGGCACGGGCCTCGGACTGCATGTGCGCGACGAGCAGCCGTCCAATACCCCGTCCCTGCGCTTCGTCGGCGACGAACAGCAGGTCGAGCTCCGGTGGAGCGAGGACGAGCGAGTAGAACCCGAGGACCCGGCCTCCGTGCTCGTCGGCGCCGACGGCTACGAAGGCGCGGTGGGCCTCGATGTAGTCAGGACCGACCCGGTAGCCCGCGACTGCGGCTGCGTACTTACCCTCGTAGGCGCCTGAGCCGCGCACGAGCCGCGTGAGCCGTTTGGCATCCCGCGCGACGGCCCTCCGTATCGTGATCGACTGGCTGATCGGGGAAGTGCGTGAACTCATCGGGAGAGTATTTCGCACCCGGGGGGTGCCTTGCTGCGGCGGGTCGGCTGCTCGGGCAGGCGTTCCTGCACCGCTCCCGGAACCGCTCGCCCCCTCGGCAACGAGGTGGACCCGGACTTCATCCGCACGTCCTGGTTCATCCCCAGCATCAGCGCCGTCGACGTCTGCCCTCTGCGCAAGCCGCAACGAAGGACACACCACCATGACCGAAGAACTCGGCGCATGGTCGTGAACGAGATCATGAGCCGCGGCTGACCACCGGGGTGGGCGGGCCACAACGCCGAAACCCGCCCACCCCCAGGTTGTTCTCCGCGCTTGGAGGGCGGCGGTGTCGGCGTGTGCCTGGTGGACGGCATCGGGTGCGGCAGTAGCGTGACAAGCCGTCAGGCCGTGAGGAGCAACGAGAACTGCTCTCCGGGGGCGTCGCGCAGGAGAAAGGGGTGAAGACCGGCCCGAAGAGATCGCAGGCCGCCAGCATCAGGCCGCTCCAGACCTTCCCGGGATGCCCGCAGGCCGCCCTGTGCTGCTGATGGCACTGCGGGCGCCCGGTGTCGTTCCGGGCGGCGGGAGCGGAAGCCTCCCGGTCTCGGCCATCCTCGTTGCTCCAGGCACCTAACGGCCGGGCTCCTCGGGCGTCAAGCAGGCCCGTGAGGAGGATCGGGCCGGATTTCGGCGGTAGCGGTCAGCCGGTGGTGAGCCGGCTCGGGATGCGCCCGGAGGCGCGGAGTTCCTACAGGTCGGGGATGTGGTTGTAAAGGGTGCCGGGACTGGCACCGAGGAGCTCGGCGATCGAGGTGATCGAGTTCTCGGGGATGGGCAGCATGTCGCGGGCGGCCCGGATGATCTCGGGCGTGACGACGGTGGGTCGTTCGCCGACCCGGTCGCGGGCCCGGGCGGCGTCCAGGCCCTCGCGAGTGCCGGAGACGACGAGCTCGCGGATGAACTCGGCGGGCGCGGCGAAGACGTGGGAGACCAGGCGGCCGCCAGCGGTGGCGGTGTCCAGTCGATCGTGCAGCGAGCAGAAACCGATGGTTCGTCGAAGACCAGCGGCCCGGACCGCGGATGAGCTCCGTGGTCCGGGCCGGGTACGACTGGTGTCGGCTGACTCGGGGATCCGAGGGTCAGAGGGTGCCGCCGCCGTCGTAAACGACGCGGGGTTTTCCGTTGTAGGAGGCGGCGGGGCCGTGGAGGCTGGTGGCGGCGGGGCTGAACTGGGTGTCGGTGTCCCAGCCGGTTCCGTTGAACCTGCTCCAGTACGGCTTGGCCTCAGCGAGCTGCGGCGGACGCAGTAGAGCTGGTTTTCGTGCACGGCGAGGGCCGGGGCGGTGACGCTCCTGTGGGTGCCGAACTTGCGGTGGTCGCCGATGAAGCCGTCGAAAGCGCCGCCGATGGTGCGCCACCACAGTTCTTCGGTGCACAGGTCGCGGTAGGCGCAGTAGAGCTACCCCCACGACCGGCCACACCTGAAATGGGGTGCCGAATGAGTCACCGGAGTTCGGCGGAACCGGTGGCCGCCGCTCCCGTGGTGGCGAGGGGCCCAAGGAAGCGGACGCTTCGCACGTCAGTCACTCACTTGTAGATCTTGCCGGGCTTGGCCTTGGCCGGAGCAAGCAGCTGGGAGACGGTCACGAAGGTGTAGCCCTGCTTGCTGAGCGCCTTCAGGATGGAAGGCATGGCCGGCACGGTGCCCTTGTGCAGCGGGTGGAGCAGGATGATCCCGTCGCGGTCGGCGCCCGCGAGCACGCGCTTGGTGATCAGCGCGGAGTCGTCCGTCTCGTAGTCCTTCGCGGTCACCGTCCACAGCACCTGCGCCATCCCCAGTTCTTTCGACACCTTGGAGACGCGGTCGTCGGTGCGGCCCTGGGGCGGGCGCATCAGTGTCGGCTCGCTGCCGGTGATGCTGGAGATGGCCCGTGCCGTGCGGCGCAGCTCGTCGCGGATCTGCGCATCAGAGACATCGGGCAGCACCGCGTGCGTCCAGGTGTGGTCCCCGATCTCGTGGCCGTCCTTGGCGATCCGCCGCACCACATCCGGGAACTTGTGGATGCGCCGGCCCTCGAGGAAGAACGTCGACGGCGCCTTGTACTCCTTCAGGAGGTCCATCAGCCGGTCGGTGGGTTCGCCCGGGTTGCCGTCGAAGGTGAGCGCGATGCACTTGACCTTCCGGCAGTCCACCTGCCCCGACGGTACGCCTGCTCCAGACGCGGCCCGGTCACGTTCCTCGCGCGGGGAGAGCGTCTCCATCTTGTTCGCCTGGATGACCATGACGACGGTAACCGTCACGGCCGCCACCACAGCCAGGGTCAGGAGTATGAGTAGGCGAGGCCGCCTCTTCAAAATCTTCACCCCAAGGAGAAGATTTCAGCGCCGGAAGGGTTGCCCAGCGGCCTCGATAGTGAGGCAGGACACGTGTGTGCAGCGCGTTTCAAGTGAGCTGCGGCGCCACCTCGGCTGCGATCCGCTTCAGCGCCTCTCCGACCTGCTCGGCCGCCGACAGTGGCACTGGCCTGCCCACCGGTCCGCCACGCCGACCGAGGTCACCGTGGGCCGCTGGGGCAGCCGCCGTCCCATTCCGAGCTGTCGATAGTCAGCAGCAGGTGCATCGGTGTCGCGCAGGTCCGGCAGTTCACGGGGGACGGGTCGGTGGCGTGCCAGGAGGCGAACCCGCCGACACGCCAGCCCGGTGGGATGGACAGGTCGTACTGATAGCCCACCGGCGCGGCGGCATCGTCGCCCTCCGACTGCTCGGCCGCCTCCTCCAGCGCTTCTTCCCAGTCGTCGATCCGGGCGCACAGGTCCTCCGGCAGTAGGCCGGCGAACGGGTAGGTGACCACCTGTTCCGGGTGCAGCACGCACGGTTCGGGCATGTACCCCTCGGAGCCGACGACCTGCGGCTGTGGCGGTGAGGTCTGCACCTCCCTGACTTCCCACGACCGGCGCCAGCGCAGATCGAGCAGCATGCCGTGGCCGGTCGGGCCGTGGGCGTCGAACGGGCACCAGAACACCTGAAGCAGATCGCAGTCGTCCGGCCCGGCCGGCAGGTCGGGGATGTCCCTCCTGTAGAGCTGCGCAAGGCCGATCAGTGGCAGTGGGTCGGTTGCAGCAGCCTCTGACACGCGGTGTTTCTGGCGTAGTTGCTCCAGCAGCCGCCGTTCTTCGTCCGTGGGGCCGGGGTTCGGTTCACGGAGCCATGCGGAAGCCAGAATGTGCCGCTGTCGGTGGATGTCCGCCGGGCGCCGGCCACGCGCGTGGCTGTGGGGCTCGGTGCACACCGGCCAGGGTTCGTTCGTCGGCCACAGCAGCGGACCGCCCACGGAACTGTCCGCCGCGTCCGGTACGCCGGGGCGCGGGTGGAGCCGGGTGGTGGTGCCCCGGTAGGTCGCCAGCTCCGGGAAGAGCGCCTCGACATCGAGCGGGCGCTGCGGTGTGGTCCTCGACATGCATGTGACCTTAGACAGCCGTCTGCCGCAATGATGCAACGCCCCCGAGGGTGGCTACGACATCGTGCGGCCCCGGCATGACGACTCGAAGCGGCCCCGTTTCGTGAGGATCCATGGCGGCTCGAAGCGGTCCCCGTGGCCGGCATGGGCAGGTCTCTGCCGCAGCCTGACAAAACTGCATGCTCAAGTGGGGCCGGTTCGAGCCGCCCGGGTGGGACCGCCGTTCGACGTCGCAGGCAATGACGTGCGCGCGGGTGAGGGCCGGTTGGGCCTGGGCTGAGGACCTTGTCCCACCGCGAGTCGGCGGGGATCATGACCGCGTGCAACACCGAGAGGAATTCCACGAACTACTGGCACGCGCCGGACTCACGGTCGTCGAGGACGTGCGCCCGGGCAGCCTGTTCCCGCCGGAGGCCGGCTGGCGGATCGCGCGGGGGATCGCGGCGCCGGACGGCGTGGCCCGGGAAGCGCTCGATGCCGCGTGGTGGCGCCGTCTTTGCGATGCCGACGGTGAGTTCCTGGTGGCCGTCCTCGGGCACCGGATCGGCGGCAACGACGCCTGGTGGACCCGGGTCCGGCACGTCGGGAGCGGCGTGCCGGAGTTGACCGGCGACCCCGGGTTCGTGGCGCTCTCCCTCGACGGGCAGGTGCTGCTGACGGAGGTGCCCGGCGCGGGCGGGCCTCGGGTGACGGCACTCGACCGACTGGCGGAGCGGCTGGAGGAGGCCGCCGCGGCCGCCGGGCGCGAAACGGAGGTCGAGCGCACCGAGGTGTGGGCGGCGGTGCCCGGTCGACGTGCGTGGCCTCTGCACTGGGCGGAGGGAATCGGGTCCAATCCGGCCGCGACGGACGAACTGCTGATCCGGTTGCTGGATGTGGAGGAGGGCTTCCTGCACGGATGCGACCGGCCCGCCGTCCTCGACGCCGCCGTGGCGCACCCCGATCCGCGGGTGCGGTCAAGGCCCGCCGACACCTTCCGGCCCAAGCTCACGTCCGCTCAGTGGGTACGCCTGGTCCGCGCCGAGCCGTCGCCGAATCGGCGCGTGCTCTGGGCGGAGCGCGCCTGCATCTGGGGCGCCGAGCTCCCTGAGGACCTGTACGACGACCTCCTCGCCGGCCCGTCCCGCGCGCGAGCCGCCGAACTCCCAGGGCTTTCCGCACAGCACCTCCCTGGCCTCGCGGTCGACCCCGATCCCCGGGTGCGGGCGGCGGCCTGTGCCCGGTGGGAGGACCTCGCTGCGCCGCTGCGGGAGCAGTTGCTGGCCGACACCGACTACACGGTGCGAACGGCTGCGCTGCTCGCCCACCACACCGGCGAACCCATGCCTCGAGAGGTTTTCGCCGCCCTGCCCGACCCGCGGCGGGCGCTCGGACGGTGCCGCCTCGCGCCCGAACTGGAAGCGGAGCTGGTCCGGGACGGGGACGCGGAGGTACGTCGGGCGCTGGCCGCCAACCCGGGCCTGGGCGCGCACGGCGTCGCCGTGCTGACGGAGGACCCGCAGGACGACATCCGTTCCGCGGTGGCGCTGCGCCCCGACCTCACCGAGGAGCAACGTGCCGCGGTGCGCCACGCCTTCGACCCGACGTCGATGTCGCACACCCTGCCCTGGGTCGAGGACCTGCACGGCGACGCCGACGCGATGCGCCGTCTCGCCGCGTCGTCCCACCCGCTGGTCCGCCGCAGTGTGGCCCGCGCCAGGCACCTCCCGCCGGATGTCGTGGCGCGCCTGGCGCGGGACGAGGACCGGGTGGTCCGCCTGTTCCTCGCCGAATCGTGCGAGGACGCGCCGGCCGGCATGCTGCTGGAGGTCTGGCGCTGGTGGGACGGCAGCTTCAGCCACCCCGACCGGCCCCGCAGCCACCCCAACTTCCCCTGTACGGGCCTGCTGCGCTACATCGCCGACCCCAGCGGGCGGATGCGCCGCCTGGCACTGGACGATCCGGAGTCGACACCGGCCGACGTCGCACGCCTGGCCCGGGATCCCGAAGCCGAGGTGCGCCGCCGCGCGGCTGAGGACCCCCGGCTGTCACCGGCCGACGCGGTGCGGCTGCTGAACGACCCGGAGGCCCACGTCCGCGGCACCGCGGTACGCAATCCGCGGCTGCCGGCCCGCGTCCTGGCCGGGCTGCTGCACGACCGCGACACGGCATGCGCAGCGGTCACCAACCCGGCGATCCCGGTCCCCGTCCTGCACCGCATCCTTACCGCGGCCGCGGCAGCCGTGTCGGCCCCGCCCTGAACACCGGCACCCCGCACGGAGGCCGTGGCGGGCCGACGCTGAACTCCGGTACGCCATACCGGAAAAGACCGACAGCCGGGCCGCCCATCTGGGCGAGGGGTCACGCGGTGGACGGCCACCCGCCTTCGACGACGAACGCTGCAAGAAGCGCAACACCGTCGAGCGGGCGGTCAACAGGCTGAAGCAATGCCGGGCCATGGCCACTCGCTATGACAAACGCGGCTACGTTTTCTTGGCGCTGCCACCACAGCAGCCCTGGTCATCTGGTTCGCGCGTGATCGTCCGGCCAGACCTAATCCTGCAGAGAAGGTACTGGGGCATACGGTTCACCGGATGCTACCGCCAGGACCGCTTTTCCGGAGACACGGCGCCCACGGAGTGCCTCGGCGGCCTCGTCGAAGCGGTCCCAGGACCCTTGCCAGCCGATCTCGACGGTGAGGAACCCCTCAGCGGCCAGCTCAGTGAGAACCGCCAGGTCCGCGCCGACTCCGCCCTCGATGACGAAGGAGGTCAGCGACTTGGCCGGCCCGACGGTCGCATACGGCGCAAAGACCGCCGGCTCACCGGATGTCCAGCCGACACTCTGCACGCTGCCCCCGGGACTGAGCAGGTTCCATGCCGCGACCAGTTGAGGTCCGCCGACGCTGTCGATGACCACGTCGACCGGTCGCTGGAGTCCGTCCAGTCCGACCAGCACCTCGTTGGCACCAGCCTCGGCCAGCCCCTCCCCACGGGCTGCCGAGCCCACGGACGCGATCACGTGGGCACCGGCCCGCGCTGCCAGTTGGACGGCGAACCGGCCAACCCCGCCGGAGGCCCCGGTGACCAACACCCTCTTGTCTGGTCCAAGCCCGGCGGCCCGCAGCGAGCGCAGCGCCGCCACTCCGGCGACCGGCAGAGCCACCGCCTGCGCCAGGTCCAAGCCCTTCGGCACTTCGGCGAGCGCATCCACGTCGATCGCGACGCGCTCAGCGAACGCCCCCGAGGTCAGAGCCGCCACCCGGGTGCCCACCGCCGGGCCGGTTCCATCGGCTGCGGCCTGAATGACCACTCCGGCGGCATCCGAACCGAGCACCGCGCCCACAGGGATCCGCCCTGAGCGGGCGTCGTTGAGGTCGCCGTAGTTCAACGAGGCGTGGGAGACAGCCACCAGGACCTGGCCCGGCCCGGGCACGGGGTCGGGAACCTCGGAGAGGCGGACGGCGGTGGATGCGGACGGATCGACGACGAGAGCACGAACGGACATGACTTCCCCCTTGGTTCACGACTTGTAACAGCAGTCATCATCGATAACCTTGCTGTTCATCGGAAGGAGGCACTTTCATGTCACGCAGTCACACCCGTGTTACCGAAGCGCTGAGGGACGAGGCCTGCCCGGTCACCGAGGTGCTCGACCGTGTGGCGGGCAAGTGGAGCATCGGGATCCTGATCGCCGCCGCCCACGGTCCGGTCCGCTTCACCGAACTCGAACGCTCCATCAACGGCATCAGCCGACGGATGCTCACCCTCAACCTGCGCAGGCTGGAGCGGGACGGACTGCTCGTTCGCACCGTGTATCCGACAGTGCCGCCGAAGGTCGAGTACCACCTCACGCCCATGGCCCGAGAACTCCACGCCTCGCTGACCGGACTGGTGGGCTGGGCCGAGCGTCACCGGTCTGCCATCGCCGAAGCTCGCGCCGTCTACGACACCGCGACAAAGCAGAGACTCGACGCCGACTGAACGGGCCCTGGACGGCTCGCGCTTCTGCCAACCCGCAACAGCCGACCGGGGGGATGAGCCCGTCATCGGCATCGCGAGACCTGCGTGATTGCCGGACCGGCCCAGGGTGCGTGGCAGGGGCTGCCGGTACGTGGTCTTCTGGCCGGGTGGCGAGTCATACAGCGATGAGGGGGCTGTTCTCCTGGGACGCACACGGTACCGGTGGCAGGCTTCCCGGTGGATCGCGACTCCCAAGCGCGTCACGCTTTGCCGGGCCAACCGATGCGCCGCTTGTCGGCATTCACTTCCTCGTCCCCTCCGCCGGTGACACAGGCACCGGTATCTCCATCAGCGTTCCTTGTCTGCCTGCCACCCTCACCACGCTCATGAGCAGCAGCAAGCCTCCGCTTCGCTGGAGCAGACCCGCGAGTCGACCAGTACGTGCCCAGCGCGGCTCGGTCGTCCTGAGGACGCGGGAGTCCCGCACGGCTGTCATGGGGAACGTCCGCATGACGCGGGCGAACCGCTTCTCGTTGATCCGCAGTCCCTTCGCGCGGAGCTCACTGTCAGCCATGGGGAGCCGTAGGTTCCGCCGGACTCGCCGTGGACCTCGCGGATCCGCTCGGCCAAGAGCCGGTCCTCGCTCTGCCGGGACGTCCTCGACTTCCTGTCGGCAAGTCACAGCCCGGCGAAGTCCGTCATGGCCGGCAAGATCACCCCTGCCAGGTGTCCTCGCGGTGACGCCACATACCGAGACTTTGTCCTGAGAGTGGAAAAAGTAGAAGTTGTTGATGCGAAACTTCTTCCCAGCTAGCGCAGCCGCTGCTACGTTCCCTTCGAAAGCCCGAAACGATGGCCGAAAACTGAGGCAGGGAGGGGCTCGTGAGACGCATGACGGCTCGACCGGCGAACGCGCACCAGGCACGTCTGCTCAAGCTGTTGCGAGACGGCGGTCCTCACTCCCGTGTTCAGCTCGGCGACCAGGTCGACCTGTCTCGGTCCAAGCTGGCAGTGGAGGTGGACCGGCTGTTGGAAACGGGCCTCGTGGTGGCCGACGGGTTCGCCGCCTCGCGTGGCGGCCGCCGCTCCCACAACGTCCGGCTCAACCCGGGCCTGAGGTTCCTCGGTGTCGACATCGGCGCGACCTCGGTCGATGTCGCCGTCACCAACGCCGAACTGGAGATCCTCGGGCATCTGAACCAGCCGACGGACGTTCGTGAGGGACCGGTCGCGGTCTTCGAGCAAGTGCTGGAGATGGCCGGAAAGCTCAAGGCTACGGGGCTCGCCGACGGTTTCGACGGCGCCGGTATCGGCGTCCCCGGACCCGTCCGGTTCCCCGAGGGCGTGCCGGTCGCCCCGCCGATCATGCCGGGCTGGGACGGCTTCCCAGTACGGGAGGCGCTCAGCCAGGAACTCGGCTGTCCGGTCATGGTCGACAACGACGTGAACCTCATGGCGATGGGAGAGCAACACTCCGGAGTCGCCCGAACCGTCACCGACTACCTCTGCGTCAAGATCGGCACCGGCATCGGTTGCGGCATCGTCGTCGATGGCCATGTCCACCGCGGCGCATCTGGCAGCGCGGGCGACATCGGCCATATCCAGGCCGTGCCCGACGGACGTCCATGCGCCTGTGGAAACCGGGGTTGTCTTGAGGCCCACTTCAGCGGCGCCGCCCTGGCCCGGGACGCAGTGGAGGCGGCCCAACAGGGTCTGTCCGCCGAGCTCGCGACCAGGCTCGAGGCGAACGGCACGCTCACGGCCGTCGATGTGGCGGCCGCAGCCGCCGCGGGTGACGCCACCGCGCTCGACCTGATCCGCGCGGGCGGCACCCACGTCGGTCAGGTCATCGCCGGACTTGTTTCCTTCTTCAATCCCGGCCTGGTCGTGATCGGCGGTGGAGTGACCGGTCTCGGCCACACCCTTCTCGCCGCGATCCGCACGCAGGTCTACCGTCAGTCGCTCCCGCTTGCGACCCGCAACCTGCCCATCGTGTTGGGTGAGCTGGGGCCCGCCGCCGGTGTGATCGGCGGCGCCCGCCTGATCAGCGACCACTTCTTCTCACCCGCGTAGGCAAGCACCCTCCGCCCACACCGAGCCGACCCCACCCGGTCCTCAACCGATCCGGCACGGTGCTGGGTCCTGCTGCCCTGCCCTGCCCCACCACACCTGTCCCTTGAACGCTCACCCCTGCCCTGACACCGGCCCACACGCCCGCAGAGGGATCCCACATGGCACAAGAACCACCCCTACTCAGCATGTCCGGAATCACCAAGTCGTTCCCCGGCGTCCGTGCCCTGGACGGTGTCGATCTCGACGTCCAAGCGGGTGAAGTGCACTGCCTGCTCGGTCAGAACGGCGCCGGGAAGTCCACACTCATCAAGATCCTGGCCGGCGCCCACCAACCGAACGGCGGCACCATCCGCTGGCGCGGCCACCCCGTCGCCCTGCGCTCACCGATCGCCGCCATGCGCCTCGGTGTCGCCACCATCTACCAGGAACTCGACCTGGTGGAACATCTTTCGGTGGCGGAGAACGTCCACCTCGGTCACGAACCGACGGCTGCCGGGTTCGTCGTACGAGGCAAGGCGGCGCGTGCGGCAACGGCCGCCCTGCTCAAACGACTCGGCCACCCGGAGATCGATCCGGTCCGGCTGGTGGGAGAGTTGTCGGCAGCCCAGCAGCAGATCGTCTCCATGGCCAGGGCCCTGTCCCACGACGTACGCCTCATCGTGATGGACGAACCGTCCGCCGCGCTCGACCCGGACGAGGTCGACAACCTCTTCCGCATCGTCGGCGACCTGACCGCGGACGGTGTCGCCGTCGTCTACATCTCGCACCGCTTGGAGGAGATCCGGCGCATCGGCGACCGGGTGACCGTACTCAAGGACGGACGGGCGGTCGCCGGCGGACTGCCCGCCAAGACGACCCCGACCCGGGACGTCGTCGCCCTGATGACCGGCCGCACGGTCGAGTACGTCTTCCCCGAGCGGCCCCCGACGCCACCCACCGCGGACCCCGTGCTCCAGGTCCGCGGACTGGCCCGCGACGGCGAGTTCGCGCCACTCGACCTCGACGTGCGGCCGGGGGAGATCGTCGGACTCGCCGGGCTGGTCGGCTCCGGCCGCTCCGAGATCCTGGAGACCATCTACGGAGCGCGCAGGCCCACGGCAGGCCAAGTCCTTGTCGACGGAAGGCCGTTGCGCTCAGGCAGCGTCCGGGCTGCCGTCCGCGCCGGACTCGGACTCGCCCCCGAGGAACGCAAGGCGCAGGCCCTGCTGATGCTGGAGTCCGTCACCCGGAACGTCTCGGTCTCCACCCTTTCCCGCTTCTCACGGGCCGGCTGGATCGACCGGGGCGCCGAAAAAGCGGCCGCCCGGACCGCGGTTCGCGAGCTGTCGCTGAGGCCGGACAACCCGGACGTGCCCGTACGCACCCTGTCCGGCGGCAACCAGCAGAAGGCCGTCCTCGCCCGCTGGCTGCTGCGCGGCTGCCGGGTGCTGCTGCTGGACGAACCGACCCGCGGCGTCGACGTCGGCGCCCGCGCCGAACTGTACGCGGTGGTCCGGCGGCTGGCCGACGAAGGGCTCGCGGTGCTCCTCGTATCCAGCGAGGTGCCCGAGGTGCTCGGCCTCGCCGACCGCGTGCTGGTGCTCCGCGAGGGCCGGGTCGTGCACACGGCACCCGCCCGGGAGCTGGACGAACACCGTGTCCTGGACCTTGTCATGGAAGGAAGCCCGGCGTCATGACCCAGCCCGTATCCCCGCCGCGAGACGCCACCGAGAAGCTGCCGTCGGAAACCGAAGCGCCCCGCTGGCGCGTCCCGCTGACACGTGTCGACGTCCGCACCCTCTCCTTGCTCGGTGTGCTGGCCGTACTCGTCGTGATCGGCGGCGTCACCAAGCCCGACGAGTTCCTCGACACCCGCAATCTCCAACTCGTGCTCACCCAGGCCTCGGTGATCGGGGTCGTCACCGTCGGCATGACCTTCGTCATCACCTCCGGCGGTATCGACCTCTCCGTCGGCGCGATCGTCGCCCTGGCCTCCGTATGGGCCACCACGGTCGCCACCCAGGAGTTCGGCTTCGCGGGGATCCTCTTCACAGCGTTGGTCGTCGGCCTCGGCTGCGGCCTGGTCAACGGACTGCTGGTCGCGTACGGCCGGATGGTGCCCTTCATCGCGACGCTCGCCATGCTCGCCTCGGCCCGCGGTCTCGCCCTGCAGATCACCGGGGGCCGCACCCAGATCGTGACCGTGGACGGCGTCCTCGAGCTCGGCGATCGCGACTCCTACGTCCTGGGCGTCCCGCCGCTCGTCCTGGTGTTCGCGCTGGTGACGGTGATCGGCTGGCTGTTGCTGAACCGGACCACCTTCGGGCGGCGCACGGTCGCCGTCGGCGGCAACGCGGAGGCCGCCCGGCTGGCCGGCATCGACGTACGACGACAGCGGCTGTATCTGTACCTGCTGTCCGGCCTGTGCTGCGGCATCGCCGCCTTCCTGCTGATCGTGCTCTCCGGCTCGGGCCAGAACACCAACGGCAATCTCTACGAACTCGACGCCATCGCGGCCGCGATCATCGGCGGCACCCTGCTCAGCGGAGGCCGCGGCACCATCACCGGCTCCGTGCTCGGTGTCCTGATCTTCACCACGATCACCAACATCTTCGCCCTGAACAACCTGCAGAGCGACGTCCAGCAGATCGCCAAGGGGGCGATCATCGTCGCCGCCGTGCTGGTACAGCGCCGTACCGCGAGCACGACCTGAGGAAAGGTTTCATTGACATGGCACACCTCACCAGCAGAAGAGGGCTGCTCCTCGGCACCGCAGCCGCGTCCGCAGGTGCTCTCCTGACAGGTTGCACGAGTAACGAAACCGCAGGCGAGACCTCGGCCGCGAACGGCAGGCCCGCCGACGACGGCAAGCCCGGCAAGCAGGTCACCATCGGCTTCGCCGGACCCCAGGCCGACCACGGATGGCTCAACGCCATCAACGACAACGCCGAGGGCCGCGCGAAGAAGTACTCCGACGTCACCCTGGAGATCACCGAGGGGTCCAACGACACCGCCCAGCAGATCGGTCAGATCGAGACCCTCATCAACAAGAAGGTCGACGTCCTGGTCGTGCTGCCCGCCGACGGCAAAGCACTCACCCGGGTCGGTCTGAAGGCGATGCGCGCCGGCATCCCCGTCGTCAATCTCGACCGGGTTTTCAACTCGGCGCAGGCGTACCGGTGCTGGATCGGCGGCGACAACTATGGCATGGGGCTCAACGCGGGCCATTACATCGGCGAGAAGCTCAAGGGCAAGCCGAACGCCCGCGTCGTCGAACTCGCCGGCCTGGACAGCCTGGAGCTGACCAAACAGCGCACCCAGGGGTTCGACGATGCCCTGAAGAACTACCCCAACATCAAGAAGGTGGCCCGCCAGGCCGCCGAGTTCACGGTGGAGTCCGGCCAGGCCAAGATGGCTCAACTCCTCCAGGCGCAATCGAAGTTCGACGCCCTGTGGAACCACGACGACGACCAGGGGGTAGGCGCGCTGCGCGCCGTCGAGCAAGCCGGACGGGACGACTTCCTGATGGTCGGCGGGGCCGGCGCGCTCTCCGCCTTCCAGGCCATCAAACAGGGCGACGGCGTGCTGAAGGCCACCGTCCTCTACCCGCCCACCATGGCCGCCTCCGCCATCGACCTTGCCCGCGCCCTCGGCCAGGGCAAGGGCGTCGGTGGCCTCGCCGAGTACGAGATTCCGGCCTCGATCACGCTCTACTCGGCCGTCGTCGACAAGGACAACGTCGACCAGTACATGCCCACCGGTTTCCGGTGAGACGCCCCGGGCGTGCAGCGCAGACCCCCACCGGCGTCACCACGAAGAGGAGGAAGAACGCATGGAACAGCCCCAGCGGTCAGGGGAGCCGGAGGCGGCACCGAAGGCTGGGAAACCCTCACTGCGCATCGGCATGGTCGGATACGCGTTCATGGGGGCCGCCCACTCGCAGGGCTGGCGTACCGCGGGCCACTTCTTCGACCTTCCCCGGCAGCCGGTCCTGGCCGTGATCTGCGGACGCGATGCCACGGCCGTGCACGAGGCAGCGGACCGGTACGGATGGGCCGCCGTCGAGAACGACTGGCGGGCGCTGATAGCCCGGGACGACATCGACCTCGTCGACATCTGCACACCCGGTGACAGCCACGCCGAGATCGCGTTGGCCGCGTTGACCGCCGGCAAGCACGTCCTGTGCGAGAAGCCACTCGCGAACACCGTTGGGGAAGCCGAGACCATGACCCGCGCCGCCGAAGAGGCGTACGGCCGAGGCCAGGTGGCGATGGTCGGCTTCAACTACCGCCGGGTGCCCGCTATCACGCTCGCCAGGCGCATGGTGGCCGACGGCCGGCTCGGGACCCTGCGCCACGTCCGGGTGGCCTACCTCCAGGACTGGCTGGTGGACCCGGAGTTCCCGCTGACCTGGCGGCTGCGCAAGGAACGGGCCGGTTCCGGCTCACTGGGAGACCTCGGCGCCCACATCGTCGACCTCGCCCAGTACCTGACGGGGGAACGGCTGGTCGGGGTGTCCGCCCTCACGGAGACCTTCGTGCGGGAACGCCCACTGCCCGAGGGCCCCACCGACGGCCTGAGCACGGCCCCCGCAGGCGGCACCGGCACGGTCAGCGTCGACGACGCCGCCCTGTTCACCGGCCGCTTCGCCACCGGCGCCGTCGCCTCCTTCGAGGCCACCCGCTACGCCACCGGTCGCAAGAACGCGCTCCGCATCGAACTCAACGGCGAGCGCGGTTCGCTGACCTTCGACCTGGAACGTCTCAACGAGCTGTGGTTCCACGACGGCACCGAGCCCGGCGCCGAGGCCGGTTTCCGTCGCATCCTCGTCACCGAACCCGACCACCCCTACCTGGACGCCTGGTGGCCCCCGGGGCACGGACTCGGCTACGAGCACACCTTCGTCCACCAGGCCCGCGACCTCGTCCACGCCATCGCCGAGGGCCGCCGCCCCGATCCCTCCTTCGCCGACGGACTGCAGGTCCAGCGCGTACTGGCGGCGGTCGAGGAGAGCGCCGAGAAGAACTCCGTCTACACCCCCATCGAACACTGAGGAGGCCCGTCCATGCCCCGCCCGTTCACCCTCTTCACCGGACAATGGGCCGACCTGCCGCTGGAGGAGGTCTGCCGCCTCGCCCGCGACTTCGGTTACGACGGCCTCGAACTCGCCTGCTGGGGTGACCACTTCGAAGTCGACAAGGCCCTCACCGATCCCGGATACGTCAAGGCCCGCCACCAGCTTCTCGACCGGTACGGCCTGAAGTGCTGGGCGATCTCCAACCACCTCGTCGGCCAAGCCGTGTGCGACGCCATCATCGACGAACGCCACCAGGCGATCCTGCCCGGTGAGGTGTGGGCCGACGGCGACCCGGAGGGAGTGCGGCAGCGGGCGGCAGACCGCATCAAGGACACCGCGCGCGCGGCGGCAGCCTTCGGCGTCGACACGGTCGTCGGCTTCACCGGCTCGGCGATCTGGCATCTGGTCGCGATGTTCCCGCCCGCACCCGAGGCGATGGTCGAACGCGGCTACGAGGACTTCGCCGCACGCTGGAATCCGATCCTCGACGTCTTCGACACGGAGGGCGTACGGTTCGCCCACGAGGTCCACCCCAGTGAGATCGCCTACGACTACTGGACCACCCACCGAGCGCTCGAAGCGGTCGGCCACCGCCCGGCCTTCGGCCTGAACTTCGACCCCTCCCACTTCGTGTGGCAGGACCTCGACCCGGTCGGCTTCCTCTGGGACTTCCGCGACCGGATCTACCACGTGGACTGCAAGGAGGCCCGCAAGCGCCTCGACGGCCGCAACGGCCGCCTCGGCTCCCACCTGCCCTGGGGCGACCCGCGTCGCGGCTGGGACTTCGTCTCCGCCGGACACGGCGACGTCCCCTGGGAGGACGTCTTCCGCATGCTCCGCTCCATCGACTACCAGGGGCCCGTCTCAGTCGAGTGGGAGGACGCCGGCATGGACCGGCTCCAAGGCGCGCCCAAGGCCCTGTCCCACCTCAAGGCCTACGACTTCGAGCCACCGTCGGCGTCGTTCGACGCGGCTTTCTCCAACTGACCTGCGGAAGCACGCCAGTTGGACGGAGCCCAACCAGACGTCCCGGTCTACCCACCGGTCACAGCGAGCCCAACACCCGCACCCCGAGAGGCACCCGTGAACGACATCCACGACACCGACAGCGCGCTGCGCCGCAGCCTCGGCATCGGCCGCCGTCGCTTCCTGAGCACATGCACCGCCGCCGCGGCCGGTGCGATCGCCGCACCTGTCTTCGGCGCGACCCCGGTGCACGCAAGCCAGCAGACCGCCACCAGCGGAAAGGGCCACGCTCTCGTTCCCGAGGACAAGCGAGGCATCATCCTCTACACGGTCCGCGACGCGATCGGCCGCGACCCGCAGTCCACCACTCTCCCTTCGGGGTTCCGCGCCGTCTTCGAGCAGCTCGCCCGCTTCGGCTACCGTCAGGTCGAGTTCGCCGGCTACGGCCAACACCCCAACGCACCCGGCGGCGCCGTCCTGGAGTCGGTCCAAGGAGCCAGGCTGCTGCGTCGCTGGCTGGACGACAACGGGCTGCGCGCCCAGGGCAACCACGGTTTCATCCCGACCTCCTGGCCACTGACCAGTACGGACCTGGACACCTTCAAGAAGCACCTGGAGATTGCCAACATCCTGGGCATGGCCCACGTGGGCACCGGTACTGATCCGACCAGCAGCTCGTACAAGGCCGACTGGGACCTCGCCGCCGACAAGTGGCACGCCCTCGGCGGCATCGCCCGCCGCGCCGGCCTCAAGCTGTACACCCACAACCACGACGCGGCCTACGACTTCCTCCTCGACGGCGGCCCACTGGATGCCCAGGGCCGTCCGACCCGCAGCTCCGGCATCCGCAAGTTGGAGTACTTCCTGTCCATCACCGACCCCGAGCTGATCTGGCTGGAGATGGACGTGTTCTGGGCACACGTCGCTCAGTACAAGTTCCGCACCTACACCGACCACGACGGCTCCACCCGGACGAACGTCTTCGACCCAGCCGGCCTGGTCACCGGCCACAACAAGCGCTACCCGCTGTTCCACGCCAAGGACGGCGTCGTCAACGACACCAACGGGATGGGCTACGACATGGTGCCGTTCGGCACCGGCGTCATTGACTACTCGACGTTCTTCTCCCGCGTGGGACACCGCAACTACCACAATCCGATGGTCGAACAGGACAACGCGCCCAGCACCACCAACCCTGCCCAGTCGCTGGAGCACGCGGCGATCGGCTACCGCAACCTTGCCGCCCTGCGCCGCTAGAAGCACAGAAGTGAGACGGGGCGCCCCCGCCTGCGGGGACACCCCGTCTCATGGCACGCGCCGCCGCTGGGAACTCAAAGAGCACTTTGCTCCGACGAGGTTGTTCACCGCCCTGCAGACCACCGGAATCGGCTGACCCCACCCATCGCCGGGACATCCACACCACACGAGCCGGATATCCCGGCAGCACACGCCGAGTCCACGCCCACCCCGCAGCGACGGGACATCAGTGGCCTCAGGTGCGTGCTGGCCGTTGGAGGTTGGTTGCCGTGCCGGAGCCGACACCGCTGGCGCACCCGCCGTCCACCCGATGAACCCGCCCCCCGAGAGGAACATGCCCTTCGCGGCCGAGGAGGTTCGGCCGCTGGTGCCATGGACGCCTTCGACAGCTCCGGCGGTCTGGGACGCGCTTAGCTCATCGCGAAACTCTCGACGCAGGCGATGATGTGGGCGTAGAAGGGTGTCGTCATCGACCGGATGTCGATCGCCCGGATCGCCGCCGGGCCCGGGGTGTCCTGGCACACCGTCAATGACGCCGTCCTGGCGACCGGCCACCAGTTGCTGATCGCCGACCCGACCCGTTACGACGGTGTCCAGGTCTTGGGCGTGGATGAGCATGCGTGGCGCCACACCCGCCGCGGGGGCACGTTCGTCACCGCCATCAAGCAGGTGTTGAAGACCTGGCTCGAGGCCCAGACACCAGCGTTCCGCGACGGAATCGAGATCGTGGCCATGGACGGCCTCACCGGCTCAGTCTCCACGACGGCCACCCGCGCCTCTCGGACGCCGTCCGGGTACCCGGCGGCTGGCGGCACAGCCACCATCTTCTGGCCGACCTCCATGCCCAGCGCTGACCACCCTGGCGGTCATCAGTCCTCGACGGCCCGCCGTATACGCCGAGACGGCGAGAACTCGTAGAGGTCGAGGATGTCCGGCGGCTCGGTGATCCCCGGACCGCCCGCCCGCACCCACGCAACGATGTCGGCCGTCGCGTCGGGGTCGTTGACCCGTCCGAGCCATACAGGCCGCGCGCCCTCGGCCCGTCCGGCCGGAGAGGGCTGTACGACGATGACGTTGGCCTGTTCGCAGGCGTCGAGGCAGTTGACCGCGCGGACCTGGGCGACCGTGCCCAGGCCGGCCCTGAGCGCGGCGAGTTGGGCCGTGTGGTCGACGCCGGGGATCTTGGCGGTACCGCAGCAGCAGCCTCGGCAGACGGTGACCGTGCACCGGGGCGGGGACTGCGGGGTCGGGGCTTTGCGGCGGCTCACTCAGCGGCCCGTTTCCAGGCTGCCTCGCGCAGCAGCCGCAGTCCGTTGAGGCCGACGATGACGGTGGAGCCCTCGTGGCCCGCGACGCCAAGGGGCAGCGGCAGGTCGCCTGCCAGGTCCCAGGCCACCAGGCCGGCGATGAAGACACCGGCGATGACGAGGTTCTGGACAACCAGCGTGCGGGCCCGGCGCGACAGAGAGATCACGGCGGGCACGGTGGTCAGCTCGTCGCGGACGATGACCGCATCGGCGGTCTCCAGCGCCAGGTCGGAGCCCGCCCGGCCCATGGCGACGCCGGTGTGCGCGGCGGCCAGCGCCGGGGCGTCGTTGACGCCGTCGCCGACCACCATCACCTTATGACCGACTCCCTCGAGCTCCCTGACCGTGTCGACCTTGTGCTCGGGCAGCAGTCCGGCCCGCACGTCCTCGATGCCGATCTGCGCACCGAGGCGGGCGGCAGCGCGCGGGTTGTCACCTGTCAGCAGCAGGGGCGCGGTGCCGGTGAGGGAGGACAGCGCGCCGACGGTGCGAGTCGCGTCCGGTCGCAGCCGGTCGGCGATACCGAGCACACCCACCGGCATACCGTCCACGGTGACCAGCACGGCCGTCCGGCCGTCGTCCTCGAATTCGGCGACGAGGATCGCCGCCCGCGCGGACCCCACGTCCGTCGCCCCGTCCAGCAGCTTGGCCGGTGCGCCGACCCCGACCGTGCGCCCGTCAACGATGGCGGTCACCCCGACGCCGGGAGTCGAGTCGAAGTATTCCGCGACCGGCGGGGCCAGCCCCCGTTCACGTGCCGCGTCCACGACGGCCCGTGCCAACGGACGCTCACTTGGGTGTTCCGCAGCCGCCGCGAGCACCAGCAACTCATCCGCAGCGACACCGGAACCGGTCAGCGGCCGCAGGTCGGTGACGCGCGGGGTGCCCTCTGTGAGAGTACCGGTCTTGTCGAGTGCCACGGCGTCGACCTGCCCCAGCCGTTCCACAACCACGGCCGACTTGACCAGGACGCCGTGGCGTCCGGCGTTGGCGATGGCCGACAGCAGGGGCGGCATGGTGGCCAGCACCACCGCGCACGGCGAAGCCACGATCATGAAGGTCATGGCCCGCAGCAGCGACTCAGTGAGGGGCGCGGCGAAGGCCAGGGGCACGAGGAACACGGCGAAGGTCGCCGCCACCATGCCCAGCGAGTAGCGCTGTTCGACCTTCTCGATGAACAACTGCGTCGGCGCTTTGGTCTCGGACGCCTCCTCCACCATGCGCACGATCCGGGCGATCACCGTGTCGGAGGCGCCACGCTCGACCCGGACCCTCAGCGCACCGGTGCCATTGAGAGTGCCGGCGAAAACCTCGTCGTCCTTCGCCTTGGCCACGGGCAGCGGCTCGCCGGTGATGGTCGCCTGGTCGACGTCGCTGGCCCCGTCGAGCACCCTACCGTCCGCACCGACGCGCTCGCCGGGCCGTACGAGGATCGTGTCGCCGACCGACAGTTCCTCTACGGCGACGGCCTCTTCGGCCCCGTCCGCGTCGGCGCGGGTCGCGGTGGCGGGCGCCAGGTCGAGCAGGCCGCGCACGGAGTCGGCGGTGCGGGCCGTCGCCAGCGCCTCCAGCGCGCCGGAGGTGGCGAAGATGACGATCAGCAGCGCACCGTCCATCACCTGCCCGATCGCCGCCGCCCCGAGCGCGGCCACGACCATCAGCAGGTCGACGTCCAGGGTCGGCTCGCGCAGGGCCTGCAGACCTGCCCAGCCAGGTTCCCAGCCGCCGGCCCCGTAGGCGACCGCGTACATCGACCCCCAGGCCCAGGCCGGGGCGCCGGCCAGTTGCAGGGGCAGCGCGAGCAGGAACAGGACGGTGGCCGCGGTCGCCCAGCGCGCCTCGGGCAAGGCGAGGACACGAGTACGGCGCCGGGGCGCACCGCCGTCGCCTGAGGGCGCGGCGCGGTCGACCGGGGCCGGGGCGAGTGTGGAGGTCATTGGAGCGGGAGTCCTTACAACGGCATGGCGAGAACACTGGGCAGCCGGAAGCCCGGCGAGCCGCTCTCCCACCGTACAGGACGACATGAATAGACATTCATGTGTTCATGGGTCCGTGTCCGTAGGATGTAGTCCATGGGCCACGGAGCTGACGCCAAGACCACCGCCACCGCGCGCCAGCGCCTCGAGACGGTCGGCGCAGTCGACGTGGCCGCCACCCTCCAGGCCCTCGCCACGCCCTCCCGGCTGCGGATCCTGGCCCGCCTCCAGGAAGGCCCGTGCGCGGCGACCGAACTCGCCGATGCCGTAGGCATGGAGCAATCGGCCTGCTCCCACCAACTGCGCCTGCTGCGCAATCTCGGCCTGGTCACCGGCGAACGCCGGGGCCGCTCGGTCATCTACGCCCTCTACGACAACCACGTCGCCGAACTGCTCGAGCAGGCCCTCTACCACGTGGAGCACCTGCGCCTCGGCCTGCGCGACGCACCCGCCCAGACCCCGGCCCCGGTGGTCGGGACCCGCTGAGCCTCACGCCGGCACAGCCACCGCGACGGTCATCCCCGAGGCGGCCATTTCGTGGCTCCCCTTGCTCAGTAGTCGGTTGCGTCGCGCACGGCGGTGGCGTCAACGGGAACGAAGAACGTACGCGTGCAGCTGAAGACCCGCTGGTCGCGCTGGTTGTAGCCCTCGATCCGGCAGGTGACGATCCCGTTCTCAGGGTGGCTGGTGGAGCGGCGGGCGACGAGGATCTCGCTCTGCGCGCGCAACGTGTCGCCGACGTACACGGGGTGCTCGAAGCGCACCTCGTCCAGGGCCAGGTTGGCGGTGGTCAGGGCACTGGTGGCGCGGACAGTGAGGCCCAGAACGATGTTCATGGTGAGGATCCCGCAGACCAACACCTGGTCACGGCCGGTCCGCGCGCAGAACTGGCGGTCGGAGTGGACTGGGGCCTCGTTGCCAGTGAGCGCCAGGACCTGCACATGTTCCGTCTCCGTCACGGTCCGGGCGGAGCGGTGTTCGATCACGGTGCCGACGAGGGGGGCGATGTCCTCGAGGCCGAGGCCGACGGATTCACGGATCCGGTTCTCGCCGACACGCCGGTAGCCCGGCGGGACACTACTCACTGTCTGCCTCCTTGCATGTGGCGGATGCGGGGCCGTTGCCCGCGCGGGCGGTCACAGCACGGGCCACAGCCACCAGCGGCGGGCCCACCATGTGGCCATTGACGGTGGTGATCCCGCCGTCTGCCGTGTCGGCGGCACTGACCACGGCTCGCGCGGCTGCCAACTCGCGGGGATTCGGCCGGAAAGCCGCCTCGATGACCGGGAGCTGGCGGGGGTGGACGGCGACCTTGCCGATGAAGCCAAGCTCGATAGCCTCCTCGGTCTCCTTGCGCAACCCGTCCACGTCGTGCAGGCCGAAGTAGGGGGAGTCGACCGCGGGCAGCCCGGCCGCCGCCGCCTCGGCAGCCAGCACCGCTCTCGGATACAACAGGGCCCTGCCGCTGAGCCGGCAGCCGGCCGCGGCAGCGTAGTCGGCCGCCCCGAACAGCACTCCAGCGATGGCCGGGGCGCGCACAATGCTGGCCAGGTTACGGATGGCCCGAGGCGTCTCGATCAGCGCCCATATCTGGCAAGGACCCTCGTGGGTGTCCATGAGCTGCGCGACCAGCTCGACATCGCGTGCCGCCTCTACCTTGGGGACAAGCAGCAACTCGGGCCACAGCCCAGCTGTGGCCAGCTCCCCCAGATCCCGCAGACCGGGCACCGTGGAGAGCGCGTTTATCCGCACCCCGAGCGCAGTTCCGCCGCGGTCGCCAGTCCTGCCCTCTCCTCCCAAGAAGTCCAGTACGTCAGCACGCGCGGCGTCTTTGCTGACAGGCGGGACGGAGTCCTCCAGGTCGAGGAGGGCGACATCGGCACCCGAGCACATCGAGGCCTGGAAGCGGTTCGGAGTGGCACCTGGGGTGACCAGCCATGTGGAGAAAATCCGGATGGCAGCAGCATCGCGGCCCGGCCCGGCATGGTTCTGGCGTTGCCGGGCCGGACGGGGCCTGCTCGGCGACGGTTGCTTGGGTGGTGTCATCAGTGCTCCCTTCTCGCTCGAATCTCGCTCGAACTTTGTCGTGCAGCAGCAAGCGTTGCGACATAAAACGAGAATGGGCTCAACTGTTCGACTGGGTCGACCGGTTGGAGGGGGTCCCGCAGGGGTCCCGCCTCCGTGGACGAGTCACCACTCATGCACGCTCAGTGATTGGATGGATGGCGTGGAAGAGACCACCCGTCACCCGTTGGCCCTGGCCCGTCTCGCGGCCGGCCTGACGATGGATGAGTTCGTCTCCGGCATCCGAGCCGCAGCCGCCCGGCGTGGTCTGCGCTCAGGCAGGGACGAGGCGCGAGTACGTAAGTGGCAGCGCGGCGTCGAACCCAGCGAGGAATCCCAGATCTACATCGCCGAAGCGCTCGGCTGGCCCGCGGCCATCGTCCGTCCCGACGACTGGCCGAACTGGCTGCCGCTCACCGCCGACGGCGTCGTCCCGCTCGGACCGCACAGCTCCGTACTCGCCCTGAGAGAGGCCCAGCGAACAGCGATGGACCGCCGCACCTTCTTCACGATCTCCAGCGCCGCCCTGTCCACCCTGGCCGCGGATTGGGCCGCCAGCCCCGCCGCCGCGCTCACCCAGATCCACAACGGAAAACCGATCGGCGAAGACTTCGTCGCCTTCCTGGAAGACACCACCGAGAAACTCGCCGGTCTCGCCACCGAGCAGCGACAGCACACCGCCATCCTGTTGGACGCCCACCTGTCCACGGTGACCGCACTACTCGAAGACGGCCGCTACACGCCCGCCCTCGGCCGACGACTGCACACCCTCGCCGCCTTCCTGGCCCAAACCGTCGCCTGGCACCGCTTCGACCTGGGCCGCCACACCCACGCCGGCCAGAACTGGATCGCCGCCCTGCACAACGCGCACGCAGCCGGCGACCACGACATGGGCGCCGGCCTCCTGAGCGACCTCGCCTACCAGGCCGCCTGGCGAGGCGACCACACCACCGCCGCCCGCATCCTCAACCACGCCCTGACCCACGCCCAACACCCTGCCGCCCGCAGCCTGCTCCAACTGCGCCTCGCCCGCACCCTCGCCGCACGAGGCGACCGAAGCGAACGACGCCCCGTACTGCGCGCACTCGCCGCGGCCGAGAAACACCTCAACGACGCCGGCACCAACCGGCCCGCCTGGTGCGCCTGGATCTCCGAAGCCGATCTCGCGGTGGATTCCGGTCAAGCACTCCTGGACCTCGGCGACACCGCCCGCGCCCACCAGCTCATCACCGAGGGCGAAGGCCTGCTGCCCTCGACACGGAACAAGACCCGCAGCGTGTTCCTCGCCTACCGCGCCGCCAGCCACCTCGACCTGAACGAACCCGAACCCGCCGCGGCCGCCGCCACACAATCCCTCCTCCTGGCCCGCCGCCTCGGCGCACCCCGCTGCGCGCAACTCGTCGACGACCTCCTCCCCCGCTTCCAGCCCTACGCCCGCGCCCAGGGCGTACCGGAACTCCTCCAACTCGCCGCAGCGTGAGCGGTCCTTCAGTCGGGCTACGACCAGTATTACCGCCACTGGTCGGCTCGGAAGGGGCGGATCCGATGACCACCGATGCTGCGCTCTCGGTCAGTCGACGCCTTCTGCGGCCGTATCGCGTGACGCCACTGCGGGGCGTGGCCGGGCCATGGCGCTGGGGGTCGCCGTCCATCCGGGGCCGCGTGTGGAAGCCGCGGACTCCTCACCCACGGAGCGCATCATCAGCGAGTTCACTGCCGCCCCCTGCTACGCCGCCTACCGGCCCGGCATCCCCGAAGCTGCCGTCCGCCTGCTCAGCCAGACGGTCTCCGGCAAGCCGCACCCTGCCCTCCCCGACCTCGGATCGGGAACAGGGCAAAGGTCCGCCTTCTCCCACCTCGAGGTGCACACCGTCGATGTCGATCGGCCCTGGACCCCGCAGACAGTCATCGGCTACCTGTACTCGACATCCTTCGCCTCTCGTCCCCTGTTCGGGGACCGGCTGGAGGAGTTTGAGCTGCGAGCCCTTACCCTGCTGACCGACCACGCCGACGCGGCGGCCTGATCGAGAGGTTCTGAACCTATGCCGGCTCGGGTCGTTCCGGGTTCGGGACGAAGGCGGGTAGTGCGGCGAGGCTGTGGCGCACGGCCTCGCCCCCGTACTCGAACATCTGCCGCTCGTAGCTGTCGACTGCACTGAGAAGATCTTGACGGCCCTCGACGGCCTCAATCAGGCAGCGGCCCAGCAGGTCGGCATCGCGCAGGGCGGTGTTCGCACCGTTGCCGCCGGTCGGAGAGGTGGCGTGGATAGCGTCACCGAGCAGCGTGACCGGACCGGGCGCCCAGCGCTCACCTGGCTCGACCACCCCGATGGACAGCAGGGTGCTGTTGTCCGGGTCGGCCTGTTCGATGAGCGCCTGCAGGTCCGGGTGCCAGCCCTTCATCCTGGACAGCGCGGCCTCCTGTGCCGTCGAGGTGCCGAGAGAGCCGTTCGGCGGGAGGATCATGGCCCAGCGCACGTAGTCATGGATGTCAGGGAGCGTTACTTCGGGTGCCAGTTTCTCCGCCGCTTCCTTCGGCGGAATGGGGAACTGCATCGCCCCGAGCAACAGGCTCACTCCGTCCCCGACGATCTTCCCGCCGTAGGCCCGGGACAGACCGGCGAACTGCTCCGTCAGCGGCGTGCGGCCGATGACGAACCGAACGCCGGTGTCCCTCGGGGTGGTCTGCGGCGTCAGCACCTGGCGAACCGCGGAGCCGACCCCGTCCGCCCCGACGAGCAGATCAGCGGTTGCCGGATCGCGTTGCGCGAACCGGGCTTCGACCCTGCCGCTGTCCAACACGTCGTAACCGGTCAGCGCGGCCCCTGTGTGCACAGTGAGTCCGGTCAGCAGCAGATGCCGGAGTACGTGCCGGTCGACCACGATCCCACTCCTTGCAGGGCCGAGTTCGCCGATCTTGTTCAGCTGGGCGTCCAGGGCCAGTCGCTCGACGTAGGCGTCACTGACGACCGCGTCCAGCAGCGGGTGCCAATGCTGTGGCAGACAGCTACGCAGCGCCTCGAATCCGACCGGATCCAGTACGAGCCGGTACCCCTGAAATCGTGCGGTGATCGCTGGGTCCCGCTCGTAGACGTCGACCTCGATCCCGGCACCGCGCAGACCCTGCGCCAAGCACAGACCCCCCAGACCGGCTCCGGCCACGGAAACGCGCATCACACACCTCCCGAACAGGCTGTCCGAACCCTGCTCAGGACCTGAGCAGGGGGACGCCAACCGCGCAGACACGAACTTAGTTCTGTATTCACGATCTAAGTTCTACGAGGCGAACTTAGATCGTGTCAAGCTATAGTGATCGGTATGCCCTCCGATCCCCGGCAACGCCGAGCAGCTCGTCACGCCCAGCCCGCTGGGGAGCCCTCAGTAGCGTCCCCACGCAAGAAGCCCATCACGGTCGACCGGATCACCGACGCCGCCCTGCAGGTCGTGGCCACCGAGGGCTACGACGCACTGACCATCCGTCGAGTCGCCGCGGTACTCGGCACCGGGCCGTCGTCGCTGTACGCGCACATCGTCAGCAAAGAGGACATCGACGATCTGCTCGTCGGCCGGCTCTGCTCCGAGGTCGTGCTGCCCGAACCGGACCCGGCCACGTGGCGCAAGCAGATCCTCGATGTGTACGCGCAGATCCGCGACCAGTACCTGAAATACCCCGGAGTCTCCCGCGCCGCGCTGGGCGTAGTCCCGACCAACCTCTCCACGTTGCGGGTCAGGGAAGGGCTCTTGACGATCCTGCTCGCCGGCGGAATCGAACCGCAGAACGCTGCCTGGGTGCTCGATGCTCTGTCCCTCTACGTCAGCGCCTACGCCTTGGAGCAGTCGCTGGTCCAGCAGCGGCGCAGACACCCGGACCAGGAATGGGTCCTTGGCCGCGAGGAGCTGATCCGTCGGTTCACCGCGCTGCCGGCCGACGCGTTTCCGCAGACCCGGCGCTATGCCGCTGAGCTGACCTCCGGCACCGGACACGACCGGTTCGAGTTCACCCTCGGACTGATCGTGGACAACCTCACCCAGCCTCAGCCCGTCTCCTTGACCGGTGAGTGACTCGTGGTAGGGCTGGTTGGTCTGCTGCGATGACGGACAGCGAGCTGATCGTCGACCTGCGCGGTCGTCTGATCGAGACACTCGACGACTTTTTCGAACTCAACTTCTTACTCCCTCTGGTCTTGGGAGCCGAAGCACTCGTCGGACTCATGGCGCGGACCATCGGCCGACGCCTGGTGCTTCACGCGCCAAGGGCGGTCCGCGTCTCGCTGTCGACGCTGCTGGTAGTTGTCACGACGGTGCGGCTGGCGTAGTGGTTCTACGCGACCCGAGGGACGCTGGATGGCTAACCCGGAGACTCCGGCCTCTGCCCCGTGAGTAACATCCCGCTTGTCGCACTGGCACACACCACGTGATCATTCACCCCGACGCGCTTTCAGAGGAAGACGCGCGCCACCTCCAGCCACTTCTGCGCGTCCTCGCCGGTCGCTTTCATGTTGGTCTCCGACCAGGGGCGACGCCGGGTGACACACAGGCAGAAGTCGACAGCGCCGCCCTGTACCCGTTGCGCGGCAGCCTCGGGGCCCCACACCCAGGTCCGTCCGTCAGGTGCTGTCAGCTCGACGCGGAAGAGATCCGCCGGCTCAGGCAGTCCGACGGCGGCAAAGGACAGCGCCCGTCCCAACACCCCCAGCGACGCCACGTGCTGCAGCCGATCCGTTGGGCGGTGCGCCACGCCCACAGCATCGAAGACGTCCTGCCCGTGTGCCCAGGTTTCCATCAGACGAAGGGGCGCCATCAGGGCCGGGGTCACCTCCGACATGTACCAGGGGAATGCGTGGTCCCATGGCGTGTCGCGCAATGCCGCCGCCAGTTCCGCTCGCCCGGCCCGCCACTCGTCCAGGAGTACCGACCGCGGTTTGGCCGCTCCCGCGGCGGCGGCCTTGTCTGCGTACCCGCTGCCATCGGCTTCCGCCCGCCCGAGCTCGGCGCCGAACGCGTCCGGAGTGCGTAAGGCGCTGAGTGCGTTTGCGTCCGCCCACGCGAGGTGGGCTATCTGGTGGGCGACCGTCCAGCCCGGTGCCGGTGTCGGTATGGACCAGTCGTCCACTGCCCTGACCAGCACGTCGAGCTCGTCGCCCTCAGCCACCAGCGCAGACAGGACACCGGCGTCATCAACATCGGGGACGGCGAGGTTGTAGTTCAACATGTGCGCCATGGTGCCACTGCTTCCTGACCGACGGCGGAGACGAAAGGTGCGGGCAGGCTCCGATGCGGCCCAGAGCGTGTCGGGCTGGCTGGTCATGCGAGAACGCGTGACGGTTGCGATCTGCCCTCCAGGCACGGCGACGGCCCCGGAATGATCACGTGTCCGGTGTACGGCCATGTCGGTGCGGAGGTGTTGGCCAGCACGAGGGCGTCGCCCGGGTCCGACTTCTCGCGCGACACACCGTGGCAGTCGCGGTAGGGGAGGCGGCAAGCGGGTTGATCTCGCAGACCTTGCGGCGGCCAGTGCGCAGGGCTGCGACGAGCGGGCCCCGGCTGGTCTCGATGGCCACCGGTATCGGCGACTCAGGGCTGTCACCGTGCTCGGCCAGGAGCTCCAGCAGCATCCGGTAGCCGGCCGCGTCATCGCTGATCCGCCGTTTGGCGAGCAGTTCGCCGGACTCATCGACCAGCGCGCAGGTCACAAGCTCATGCGGGTCACGCGGCGTCCCAAGGCCAGGACTCGGTCGGTCCGCCATTTTCGGTAACGTTCGCGACACCAGCGCACCCCAGGGGACCCACGAGTGCGCCCCGATCCCCCGGTCAGTTGCCGTGTCGCATCTCTTTCCGCAGGTCATGGGGCCGGATTGAGCGGGTCAGACCGAGTGCGAGAGCCCGTGGGGCTACTGCGCGGGAGCTTCGGTCTGCGGGACCAGGCCCCACCCCGATGACTGCCGATCAGTTCGTCTTACGCATTCCTCACGGTGCGCTGCCGGGACCGGGCTGCGTTACCCTGCCAGCCAGCAAGATCACACCACGTCGGGGGGCGTCCATGACAGCGCAGGGCGAGGCGATCCTGGCCGAACTCAGCTCTCTTCCAGCTCACGTGCGCGCGGACTACATCCGCATTCTCGAGGCGGTCGTGCGGGTCGCCCCCAGAGCATGGACCCGTCGCAGGGGCGTCCGGCTGCAGTGGATCACACTCCATGACGGCGACGATGACGTCGTGGTGCAGATGGACTCCGGCGAACTGAGTGCGCACGTCGACTGGGACGGTCCACGGTCCACCCGCTCTTTCGCCGGCGCCCTGCGGGAAAAGCTGGGAACCAACCAGTGCGCCGCTCTGGTCTATGGGAACGCGATCGACTCGCGCACGTGGGGTTGGGTCCTCCCGCTCCTGGTCGGGCAGCTTCCCAGACTGGACACAGCGGTGATGGTCGATGTCGAACACCGCACGGGAGTCCGATCCACATTCTGGTTCCCGGTCAGGTACCGGCGTTTGCTCGTACGACGCCTACGGTTCCAGGAGGACGTGCGCGCGATCCTGCAGCGCGCCAGGAACGCGTGACCCGAGTGCCGCGGCTGCCGGGCAGCACCAACCGCTGCCAGCCAGAAGGGCGCTCGCAGTTGCCGAGGCGCCCATTCCGGTCAGATCACCGCCCTTAGCCGCGCCCCTGCACCCCACCGGCACCTGCGCCCCCGCACCCTTGCGGGAGCTCCCCCGGGGCCACCCCCGGGTCGGTGCCCCGCCCAGCCGGCAGCTCGGGGCGCTGTGTGTCTCACATCGCCGGCTCCGCCCAGAGGTCGGGAGGGACGAGCAAGCGCACAGACCGTCGCTCGCGGAATCCGGGGTGAGACGGGCGGTGTCGTCACCCTGCCGACGTCGTGCGGACGGCCGCAGCGAGGGCCTCGCCGATGGCTCGTGCTCCCGGTGCGTTGGGATGTAGAGGCGCGGCCGCACGAGTGGGGACGAGGCCCTCGATGTAGCGGTCGGCGGGGGCGGCGCAGATGTCGTGACCGGTGCCGAGGGTGTAGGTGTCGACGAAGGCGGCGCCTTGTTCTTCGGCCGCCTGCTTCAGTACGGCGCTGAGGTGGTTGACCGCGCTTTGGATGTAGGTGGCGTCCTGCTTCCAGAAAGGCTGAGCGGGATAGCAGCCGTTGGTACGGAGGTAGTTGCCGTAGCCGACGACGAAGACTTCTGCGTGCGGCGCCCGCCGGGCGATTTCGTCCAGGACGGCGCTGAAGGCCGGGCCCCAGGCGTCGATGCGGGCCCTGACCCTGTCGGTGCCGCCGGCGGTGTTCTCTTCCGCGCAGCTGGCGCCGTGTGGCTGGGGCAGGATGTTGACGCAGCCCAGCGTTTCGCTGAAGAGGTCGGTGTCGTTGCCGCCGATGGTGACGCTGACGATGTCGGTGTCCGGCGTCAGTGAGTCGTACTGGGGTGCTGTTCCCGGGTGCTGCGCGGTGTTCAGATCTTCGACAGTGGCGCCGGAGCAGCTGACGTCGGTGAGCTTCACGGCGAGGGCCTGGGCCGCGATGTGCGGATAGTCGGCCAGGGAACGCAGGCACGCCGGGTTGGCCGGGTCGACGGGCGGCACCAGCGGTGCGGCCGCGAAGGAATCGCCGAGCGCGACGTACCGCAATGGTTCGACCGCGGCCGACATGGCCGTGACTGGTGCCGTGGCCGATGCTGCACCAGCGGCCAGAACAGTGGCCAGAGCTACGCGCAGTGTTGTCTTCAAGAACGCCTCCGATCGGGATGCGCGAGTCGTGATCCTGCCTCGCTATG
This sequence comes from Streptomyces sp. NPDC020299, assembly GCF_044387825.1. Taxonomy (NCBI): domain Bacteria; kingdom Bacillati; phylum Actinomycetota; class Actinomycetes; order Kitasatosporales; family Streptomycetaceae; genus Streptomyces; species Streptomyces sp. NPDC020299. The sequence goes on along the minus strand of NZ_JBIRWL010000005.1, from coordinate 480,182 downwards.
AGCATGTCCGAGCAGGCGTGCCGCCGCACTGCTGACCGCGGCATCGGTGAAAGTGACGACCGCCGATGACGGATGCCGTACCTGATTCGCCACGGCGCCGTGGGGCATCCTCGGCGGCTCCCCGGACCAGGCAGCCACCCAGGCTTTGCTGGTGGCGCTGAAAGAAGGGCCGCAGCTCGACTTGGTTTAGAACGTGCCTGGTTGTGAGTTGGCGGGGCACGTATCGGATCAGCTCAGCTGTGGTGGAACCCAGGTGTGGTGCCGAAGGATCATGCGCGTTGCGGCGCGGGATGGTGTCAGCCGCATCGCCGTGTTCCGCAGGGCGACGGCCAGGGGGTGGGAGAGCTGTTGGCCCATTCTCCCGGCCTGCCGGGCGGCCCGCGCGACGGCCTGGCTACGCGGCCGGCGCTCGGCGTCGTAGCGGGCGAGCGCGGCCTCAACGGTGGGCTCGGTGCCGAGGGCGGCAGCCAGGGTGACCGCGTCCTCCAGCGCCTGGCAGGCGCCCTGTCCGAGGTGGGGGGTCATCGCGTGTGCCGCGTCGCCGAGCAGGGCGATCCGGCCGACCGTGTACGAAGGGAGCGGTGTGCGGAGTTCGTTGACGTCGTGGTGCAGCACGGCGGCGGGCTGAGTCGCGTCGAGCAGGGCGGGGATCGGGTCGTGCCAGGCGTGGAACCGTCGGCGCAGTTCGGCCAGTGAGTCGGTGAACCGCGTCCCGGCCGGGAGGCTGAGGACGGCGTGCCACTCAGCCCTCCCGTCCAAGAAGGCGATGTGACCGAACTCCGCGCTTGGACCCCAGGTCAGCTCGAAGTCAGCGCGCAGATCGACCTCGCGCTCGGTGATGGCGCGCAGCACCGTCGAGCCGCTGTAGACCGGGCCGGGATGGTCCGGGAAGAGACGGCTGCGGACTTTGCTGCCCATGCCGTCGGCCGCCACCACCAGATCGGCGTCCAGGACCGTGTCGCCGCAGCCGACTCGAACCGTGCCGGGGTCGATCTGTTCGACCGAGGCCGCCTCGGAGTCGATCAGCAGTGATTCGGCGGGCAGACAGTCGCGAAGCAGCCGGTGCAAGCTGGAGCGTGGGATGCCCATGATCGGCGTACCTACCGCCTTCTCCAGCAGCGAGCCGTCCATCCGGGCCAGCCAACTGCCCTGGGGCGTCCGAGTGCCGCCGCTGTACTGCCCTCGCGAGGCATCCCGTATCGCTTGGCCGACGCCGAGTTCGTCCAGTGCCCGAAGACCGTTGGCGGCCAGTGAGATGCCCGCCCCCGCATCCTCAAGCATGGACGCGCGCTCGACGACCCTCACGTCCCAGCCGATGCGGTGCAGGCCGATCGCGGCGGCCAGCCCGCCGATGCCCCCGCCGACCACCACTGCCGTGCTGCCCATGTCGACGCTCCGATTCTTCTACATCTGTAGAAGATGATCCTATCTGAGGTTCTACAGGTGTAGAAAGGGGCCATGGCTTCGGATCGGCGCACCCTCCTCGCGGACGCGGCTCTCGACGTACTCGCCGACGAAGGGATCCGCGGCCTGACCCACCGCGCGGTCGACCGTAAAGCCGCCATGCCGCCCGGTACCACCTCGGCCTACTTCCGCACCCGAACCGCGCTGCTCACCGCACTCGTCACCCGCCTGGTCCAACTCGACCAGGCGGAACTGCACACGACGGCCGAAGAGCTTCCGCCCCTGCGCACCGTCGAGGAACTGGTGAACGGCATGGCACTGCTCATCCGACAGCGACTCACCGGCGAGGGCCGCCGCCGCTCGCTCGCCCGCTACGCCTGCGCCGTCGAGAGCGTGCGCGACCCGGTGCTGCGCGAGATCCTCGTGCCCCGCGAGAACGCCGGCCGCGAGGCCGTCCGGCTGTTCCTCACCGCGCACGGCGTCACGGACGTCGAAAACCGCACTCACATCCTGCTGACCTGCATCGACGGACTGGTCTTCGACCGGCTGGTGAGCGGCGGCGAAGTTCAGCGCGAGGCCCTCGAAGGCTTGGTCGCCGCCGCCCTGCGTTAGGACCCGGGCGCTCCTGCTCGAACTGGCCGACATCTTCAGCCGCCCGCGCCTCATTCTGAAATGATCAGTTCCAGTCCCACCCGACTTCGGCCGTCCGCCCGCCTCTCGTCAGCAGGGTGGTCGGCAGGGAAGGGTTCCGACGTACTGCCGCCACAGTTTGCGGGTGATGATGTGCCGGGTGACAGAGCAGATGCGTCGGGTGGCGCGCTCCGGGGCCAGGTCCCACAGGCGGACAGCGCCGTCGAAACTCGCCACGGCAAGGACGTTGGGGTGGTCCGGCATGAACGTCATCGATGCACGACCCGGTCAGGCAGCAGCGGCTGCCCATGCATCGCCGGTGGCTGCGGGCCACTCGCTTCCGCTCGTATCTCTTCCTCGAGGACAACAAATGCATCGACGACCAGAACAATGAGGACTCCGCCCTCGACTACCACGACGACTGGGAAGCGCTGGAAACCTCTCCGAACCGTCTCTTCGCGTTCACCAACGACTGGTTCCACCCCGAGGTCTACGAACTGACGAAGCGTCAGGACAACAGTCCCGGCCGGGTCGCCACCTACCCGATGACCGCACTGACGGCAGCGGTCGAAGGCCCGCAGCCGGTCAGGGGCCGTGGCGGCTCTCCCGTGCGGATCGAGTTCCTCGCGCAGCGTGCCGGCGAACAGCCGGGATCCGTGGTCGACGATGAGGATGTTCCGGCGGGTTTCGCGCAGGGGCAGTTCGCGCAGCGGGACACCGTCCAGGTCGACGGACGACTCCGTGTAACGGCCGAGCCGTTCGGCGATGGGGGGCGCATCGGCGGCGACTGCGCACACCACCGCGGTGAGGCCGCCCCCGGCGGCCGGCGGCGACCTTGCCCTCGACGGACGCCACCCGTACGCCCTCGGCCCGTACGCGCTGGGACTGGTCGCGGTAGCGGGCGGAGAAGACGTCCTCGCCGCCGATGCCCCGCAGCACCCGCAGGCCGCTGACGATGTCGACGGACAAGTCGGCGAGGTGCCCCTGCTGGGTGCGCAGCTCGTGCTGGGCGCCGTGCAGGCAGCACGACACATGGCTGACACTGGAGGCCAACAGACCGCACACGGGCCGGTTCCAGGTCCCGCTCCTCGTGGACGTGCCGCCCACGTCGTCGCCGCTGGACGCGGCCACGGTGACGTTCTGGACGTCGTGTCCCGTCTCGTCGAGCGCCACGAAGGGCTGCGCACCGTCTTCACCCGTGTGCCAACCGACGGCCCACCAGACCAAGAGGTACTGCGACACGGCAAGTTGACGGTGCCTGTCGCCGAGGCCGACGCCGCGCCCGCTCTCCCCGAGGTCACGCGGCTCGTCGCGGAACTGACGGGCACGGACCCGTCCGCCGGCCAGGACCCGGCCGCCGGCTTCGCCGTCCTCACCCGCGACGGCGTCCCCACCTGGCTCGTCGCCTCCCTGTCCCATCTGACCGTGGACGCGGTGGCCGCGGACCTCCTGGCGGAGGAATGCGCCGGCCTGCCCGGTGCGGGGAACGCACCACTGCTCGCACCCGCGCATCAGCCCCTGGACCGGGCGGACTTCGAACAGTCCGACCTCGGCCGCACGACCCTCGACACCGCGCTGAGCGCCTGGGAGGAAGGACTGCGGGCGGTGCCGTGGTCGCTCGCCCGCACTCCCCTCGCCCCCGATGCCGAACACCTTTTCCCCAGAGTGCGGCTGTACTCCACGGGCACGGGAGCGCTCGTACGGGAAGCGGCGGGCGCACGCGGCGTCAGTCCTTCGGCGATGTATGTCGCTGCTGCCGCGGCGGCGCTGGGCAAGGCGTTCGCGGTCGACGCGTGTGCGCTGGTGATCACGTGCGCCAATCGCCGGCTGCCACACACCGTCCGGTACATGGGGTGCGTGGCGCAGCAGGGACTGCTCACGCTCCCCACCCTGGGAGGCTCGCCCGGCGATCTCGTGGATCACGTGCGGCCCCGCATCCTGCGCCTGCACGAGACGAGCATGTGGGATCCCTACAGCCTGTACCGACATCTGCGCCCCGTGGAGAACGGCGTCCGCCCCGCGCTCGATCAGTACGTCAACGTCCTGCAGGAGAAGGAGGCGGTCGTTCCGCGGGATGTCGGCGCCCTGGAGGACGGCGCCTTCCTGCTGCGTCATGAGCCGCCCATAGCGTCGAGCATGCTCCGCTTCGGCCTCAACATCCGTACCGACGGCACCGACGTCGCCGTGCAGCTCTTCGCGGATCAGCGGTACGTGCCCGCCGCGCTGCAGGAGGAGATCGTCCTGGACGTCCACGCGTTCCTCCGGGACCGTAGCCCGGCCGTTCCGGTTGAGGTGAAGGGGTGACCGGGTGCCAGATCCTGCGAGTCGCGGGCGAAGAAGTACCTCGACATCACGATCAAGACGGTGCGGCGCCCGCCGGACGCGAAGGGCTTCGTCGTCCTTGCGCGCCGCTGGTCGTCGAACGCCCCTGGTCGTGGACCATGAGGGCCCGGCGGCACTGCCGTGACCACGAACGCCTGCCCCAGGTCAGCGAGTCGTTGATCGCATGGGCGCCATCACGTTCGCCGAGCGGCGCGACATCAACCCGTATTGCCTGACGCAAGCCGCCTGATTCCTCGGCCGTCCGGGCCGGCTGCGAGCGCCTCCGGCCAGAGGGCTGAGAATTATCGGGTGCAAGGCGGACGGGCCGGCTGGTAGCGTCCCGCCGTCTACAGCCGGGCGCATCGCCCCCGACCCGAGCAGGTGCATTGTTTGAAGGTCCGACCGAGCTCCTACGCATCCCGTCCCTTCCTCAAGGACTCAAGGAGCCCCTTCACCGATGTCCGACATCACATCGACGACTTCGAACGACGACCTCGCTGACCGCCTGAACCACCCTCGCCACCCGCGCAGCAACCGCTACGACGTCCGCTGGACCATCGAGAACCAGATGGGCCCACACGCCCTGTGGCTGCTGGAATGGCTGGCTCCCGCGCTCGGTCTCGAGGAACTGCGCCCCGGCGCCCGCGTCCTCGACCTCGGCTGCGGCCGCGCCATGACGTCCGTCTTCCTCGCCAGGGAGTACGGCTTCCAGGTCGTAGCCGCCGATCTGTGGGTCAAGCCCGACGAGAATGCGGCGCGCATCGCCGAGGCGGGCGTCGCCGACCGTGTCCTGCCCGTTTTCACCGAAGCCCACGACCTGCCTTTCGCACAGGGCCACTTCGACGCGATCGTGAGCATCGACGCCTACCAGTACTTCGGCACGAACGACCTCTACCTGCCCACCCTCACTCGACTGCTGAAGCCCGGCGGGCGGATCGGCATCGTCGTACCCGCGCTCCGGGAGGAACCGGAAGGCACCGAGCCTCCCGAGCACCTGAAGCCGTACTGGGGGCCGGGCTTCTGGGCGTTCCACTCCCCCGCCTGGTGGCGGCGCAACTGGACGCGCAGCGAAGCCGTGGAGGTAGAGGCCGCCGACTGGCAGCCCGACGGCTGGCGCGACTGGCTGCTGTGGAGCGAGGTGTGCGCCGAGGAAAGCCCGTACGAATGGATGGCGCGCATGGCCCGCGAATCGGTGGAACTGCTACGCGCCGATGAAGGCCGCGCGCTGGGCTTCGCGCGGGTAGTGGGGCGTCGCCTCTGAGCCGCGCAGCGCCCGGGCCGCAGCCATTACGGCGTGCGGCGCGGGCGCACAGGCGTGCTGCTCGGCATGCCGGGATCAGGAACGGGCACTGACGAGACCGCACTCGTCTCCCTCCGTCATCCCCGACGCGCTCCTGTACTACCGGCGCGGCCCCGCCGGAGGCGACAATGGGTCGATACTGAGGGCGTTCACTGTCAAGCTCAGCGAATTTCGTCGGTCGGCCCAGGTGCCCGCGGTGCCGGGGCGCCGGGGCGCCGGCCAACCTTCCAGGAACCCGGCGCTGAAGGTGTGGCGGCGGCGCTACCCGCTCTTCCCCCGCGTCCTGTTCGACCTGGACGGCGCCGGACCCACCGGGTCAGCGCCCCGCACGCGGGAGTCGGGACAAGGGCGGGATCCCGGTGGGCCGCAGCCGGCTCGGCAGCCGGCCACGGCACCACCCGCAGCCGAGGCGCCAAGTCGAAGAAACTCACCCCAGCACACATGGTGTGATTGCCGGATCGGCATACCAACACACGGAGCCGAGCCAGTGATCACCCATGCAGCCGATCCAACACCCCCCGGCTGGTCCAAGCCCTGACGCAATCAGCCTCATGACATCGGCACGCAGTTGGCGACATACCTCAGGGACGATCCGGGCGAAAGCAGTCTGCTCCGAGCAGCGTTGCCGTTCCCGGGTTCCAAAGGCCGCCGCTCGCCGCTCTCCTGGTCCTGCCTTGGCCACCGTCGGCACCCCGAGCACTGCCAGGACGACCGGGCCGCGGGGGACCTGCCCCAGGCCCTGCCCGTCGCCCGGCGGGCGCGATCAGGCGCGCCTGCCGGGCGTTCCAGCGGATTCAGCACGTGGAGCTGCTGGAGATCTTTATCCCGTTGACCTTGTAGGAGTTGGTGAACACCGTCTGGCTATTCGGCTCGAGGCAGATCGAGCCGCCGCTCTGGAGCCGCAGATACACCACGTCGTCGTTGCGGGTGTTCAGGACCCCGTAGTGCGGCCGCGGTGTCACCGCCTGATAGGCGCTGGTGACGTCCCGGTACTTCGCGATCGGCGTGCCCGCGTTCAAGGCGTCGCCATCCACATAGAAGCAGACGTACGGGTACGGGCATCCTTGGGTGGGGGGCTCCGCGTGGGCTGCGGATGCGCCGGTCATGGACATGGCCGCAACAGCCACGCTCACCCCCGCGAAGCTTGCAACCTTACGGACGACGGACTTCATCAAACCTCCAAGAACGGGTGTCCCAGTGGACAGGCGAGTCGGGGTGTCGTGGCGCTGCCGAACGGTCGGCCGCTTCAGCCGGTGCGACAGCCATAGCCTCGGTGCCTCATGGGCTTGAGGCAACAGCCGCCACCCGACCTACAACGGTGGAACGGTCCCACCCCCGACAACCTGCAGAAACAAGGGAGCCTGGGATGCCTGTCCTAGGGCTTCCCGCCGGCAGCTCACCTTTATCGGCGGACGGAAAGCACCCGTCGACCTGAGCCGCTCCTGGATCGTATGGCGAGTTCACAGGCCTGTTCCGAGGCGAGTCAGGAGGTACCGACGCGTGCAGCGGTCGTCGCCAGAGTGGTGTAGGGCATCGTGAAGCGACCGCCTATCGAGTCGATGGCGGCCCCGACCGCGTCAAGGATGTCGGCCGTCTCGTCGGGGGAGAGTTGGGTGAGGCCACCGGTGGTGGGGAGCAACTCCAGCCACTGCTCGCGCGTATAGGACCGTTCCCAGTCGAATCGCCACTGTTCGGGGTCGTTGAAGCGCTCGGTCTGACGGATCGCGTCGGTGAACTTCGCGTACCCCGCTTGGTACATGCTCAGCGGTCGTCGGGCCGGCCGGTTACCGAACGGCGAGTCTGGCACCACCCGCCGGTAGGCAGCGGCGAAGGGCTCGGCCACCTCGGCGGGTGGTTCGTACACGTGCCCAAAGATCGCCAGACGCCCGTCCGGACGCAGTACCCTGGCCGCCTTGACTGCGCCGGCGACCGGATCCACCCAGTGCCAGGACTGGGCCGCGATCACCGCGTCGAACGTCCGGTCGCCCAGCTGCCAGGCTTCGAACGTTGCCACCTCGACCCGTAGGCCGTGGGCTCGTGCGAACTTGGCCATCCGCTCGTCCGGCTCGACACCGAGCACGGCGCAGCCGGCGGCCTGGAACTGGCGGGCCGCGATGCCGGTACCGCAGCCCACGTCGAGCACCTCAGGCCCAGGGCTCCCGGCGACGATCCGCGCCACCAATGCGTCGGGGTAGCCCGGTCGGGCCTGGTCGTAGCGTTCGGCGTCCCTACCGAACGATTCGGCCATCCGCCGGGCCTCATGCAGCTCCACGCGGGACGGTTCTGGTTGCTCTCGCGGTAAGATGGGCATGTGCCCACCTTAGTGGGCGCATGCCCACTGGGCAATGGATGCCAGTGGATTGCCGCACGAGAGGATCTGTGAGTGCCGACTGGAGTGCACCTTCGCGATGCGCGGCAGCAGTTGTTCGGCGCCGCCGAACGCGTGCTGCTGCGGGACGGGCCGGACGCGCTGACCAGCCGGGCCGTCACCGACGAGGCGGGCTGCGCCAAAGGCGTCCTGCACCGGCACTTCAGCGACTTCGACGCCTTTCTCACCGACCTCGTGCTCGACCGGGCCGCGCAGCTTGAGACGCAGGCGAGTGCGCTACGCGAGTCCGCCGGCATCGGCACGGTGGCCGACAACCTCACCACCGCGCTGACCACCCTGTTCGGACCGGTTCCGGTGGCGATCATCCCGCTCATCACCTTCCGGGACGAACTGCGCGCACGGCTGCGACAAGCCAGGCCCGGAGGTGGCATCGCGGTCCTCGCCCAGGTCACGACCGCGATCTCCGCCTATCTGGCCGATGAGCGTGAACTGGGCCGCATCGCGGCCGACGCCGACCTCGACTCGCTCACTCTTTCCCTGGTCGGTGGCGGGCATCTCCTGTTCGCGGACCGCGACTCCGGCCCGCCGACCACGGCAACCGTCAACAAGCTCGTGACCACTGTGCTCGCCGACGTTGTGCAACGGCGGCCGCGCTGACGGGCGGGCATTTCGGAAATGCTGAACGCGCTGCGGAGTAGCCTCCGTAGCCCGGATTCCGGTCACGGAACATCGATTTCCGGTCACAATCCGGTCAAGCCCGCTTCGTCATCGCTTACCCCACCGCTTCCGGACTGACAACATCACCGAAGGGTCTGGCCACGGTGTCAACGGGGGCTTGGGGAAAGCCGGGTGGCGACGTACGGGGGGCGTTTCAGGGTGCGTCCGGGGCGGGCCACGCTTGTCCTGGCGAGGGCACGAGCGCATCGGCCGCTGATCACCGCCGCGCTCGTCACTCTCCTGCTGACCACGACCGTGCTGGCAGCCCTGGCCGCCTACTCGGCCGCGATCGGCGACGCGGCCCTGCGCCACTCGCTGGCCGAGCCGCGCAACGCCGCCGATGCCGCGCTGGTCGTCACGGCCGAGGTGGCGGCCGATCATCGCAAAGCTGCCGACACCGCCGTGCGCGACGGAACGCGCCGTACCTTCGACGGGCTGCCGGTGACCGTGCGGACGCTGGTGAGTTCCGGCCCGTACGCCCTGCCCGCGACCACCCGGGCCGCAGCCACCCGGCCCGGCGACAAGCCCAACCTCACGCACTTCGCGACGCTCGACTCCACGCAGGTGCGGTTCAGCGAGGGGCGCCCGCCGCGCGCGGGCACGCCGGACGTCGAGGTGGCGCTGCCCGAGACCGCCGCGCGGCGGCTGCGGCTGACGCCGGGCGCCCGCCTCACCGTCACCGACCGGCTCGACGGGCCGCCGGTGCGGATCCTCGTCACCGGTGTGTACCGGCCCGCCGAGCCGGCCTCCCCCTACTGGCTGCTGGACGAACTGGGCGGTCGGGGCGTACGACGGACGTCCGGTCCGCGAACCCGGCGCGCCGGATCGGGGCATCCGGCGTCACGAGAGAGCGGATGAGGTCAAAGTTGCCGTTCGGCATCGCGTCCTGGAGCAGGAGCAATGTGTTGTCGAGGTTGCGCTGGGCAGAGGAACCGGTCATGAGACCCTCGCTGATAGACATGGCGTCAAGAGGTAACCCGGTGCCCTGAAGCCTTGGCCTGGGAAGTACATACCGCCCGTCACCGGGACGGGCTCCTGGCAGCACCTCTCCAGTGTTGTCACCAATCGCGGCCTTTCTCATGACAAGGCTGGCCCTGTCGAACCCAGGATCGCCAGGGACAGCCAACCGCTCGATGTCGATCGCCTCGCGACGGTCCCGCCAACGGCCACCACGCCTCGGCGTGCGGTCCGGCAGCGAAGGCTCATGCCCGCCTGCGACGCCGTCAACGAGGCGGTGTACGTCCCCATCTGCGCAGGGGGTGGATGCCGTCCGTTGTCGGGGGTGCAGCGCGCGCCGGGCTGGCACATGGCCTGTCGTACATCAAGACGCTCGTCAACGCCGGGCTAACCGAACTGGCAACCGGAGTTTTCGTCCAAGAGACACACCCTGGTCAGCAGTGGTTTCCATGACACGCCAAGTTCACCGTTGCTGCGAGGCCCGGTTCACGGGAATCCAGCTGTCCTGGCCGACGTCCACCCAGCACGGGTCATGTCGTGCCGCGGATGTCCAGGCGTGGCGTCAGTACGGCGGGAGGAGGCAGCTCACCGGTGAGGAGTTGGTCGACTTGATGGACGGCCAGCTCGCCCAGCCGCCGCTTGTCGAGGTGGAGCGTGGTCAGCGGCGGGTCGACGAGATCCGTGATGCTCAGACCGTCGTAGCCGACCAGCGCGCAGTCGTCGGGTATCCGGACGCCGAGCCGGCGAGCGGCGCGCAGCGCGCCCATCGCGACAAGGTCGTTGAAGGCGAACACGGCGGTGATGTCGGGGCAAGTGGTGTGCAGTTCCTCGAACGCGGCGGCACCGCCGGCCGGTGACTGCTCGCCCATGACCACCCAGCGGTCATCGACCGGCAGCGCGTGTTGGGCGGCGACTTCGAGGAAGGTGCGGCGCCGCACGACCGGGTCACAGAAGCACTCGCAGTCGATCATGCCGATCCGGCGATGGCCCTTTTCGATGAGATGGTGCATCCCGGCCCGGATGCCGGCCGCGGTGTCGACGTGGACCAGCGCGTGAGTCGACGAGTCCAGTCCCCGATCGACTACGACCAGCGGCACGCTCTCGAGGTACGGCTCAAGCTGCTTGTCGGGATGGCTGAGGTAGCCGACGAGCGCGTCAACCTGCCGACCGAGCGAGCGGACCAGCGCCAGCTCCCGCGCCCGGTCGTTTTCCGTGCTGGCGACGAGCACCTGCCAGTCCCGCTCGTCCGCGGCCGATATGACCCCTGCCACGAACTCGGGAAAGAAGGGATTGACCACGTCCGGGACGATGAGGCCGACTGTCACGACGTCCGGGCGGACCAGCCCACGACCGAACCGGCTGGGGCGGTATCGCAGCTGCCTGGCCACTTCGAGCACACGGCGCTGGGTCTCCGGGTCGATCTCTCCTTTGCCGTTGATCGCTCGGGAGACGGTCTGATGGGACACGCCTGCAGCCCGGGCGACATCGCGGAGGGTGACACGCTTGACGGCCCTCGCAGCGAGGGGATCCCGTCCCCGCAGGTCTTCCGTTTCGCCCTGTCCGGCCACCGTGCGCCACTCACTCCTGTAGTCGTGTTGCTCCTCGCCCAAGTCAATCAGGTTCAGTGGTCCGACACGCCCCTCCCCCTCGGTTGCCGCCCTCCTGATCGGCCGCCGCCCCTACCAGCCAGACCGCCGGCGGGATCGCAGGACCCGAAGGCCAGGCATTGACGTCGGCCAAGGGCATGAGCGAGGATTTGTTACCGGTCACGTTAACGGTAACGGACAGGATGGAGCCATGGCTTCCTCGAGGAACTCTCTGCCCCAGCCCCACCCCTTGCTCCATGGCGTGCTCGGCGACTGGCACGCAAGAGCCGGGGTCTTCTCGGCCCTGCCGGACGCACCAGTGGTGCCGGAAGATCCGCAACGACGGTCATGGCTGCGTCGACTGGGACAACGCTGGAAGGAGACGAGCCATGGCGGAGCTCCGTTCAGCCGGTCCACTCGCCCTCGTCCGTGCGTTCCCGCTCCCAGCGTGAAGCCTCGGGCCTGATCCGGCCCGAGGCACACCGCACCGCCCCGTCACAGGTCGCGGTCGACGAGGTTACGAACCCTCCGTGAACGCGGTGGCGTGGTCGGCGGCCCACTGGCGAAACGTTCGCGGCGCGGTCCCGAGGATGTCGGCCACCGCGGTGGTGATGTACGCGGGCCGGCCGACCGCCGCGCTCCACGCGGCGAGCAGCATGTCGACGACCGAGCTGGGCGCCGTGCCCTCCCACAGGCTCCGGAACTCGTCCGGCGTCATCTCCTCGAACGCGATCCGGCGCCCCAGGGCGTCACCGATGACGCCCACCTGCGCGGCTTGGGTCAGCGATTCGGGGCCCGTAAGGACGTAGTCGCCTCCGACGTATCCCTCCTGATAGAGCGTCCGCGCCGCGACGGCTGCGACGTCGCGGTCGTCGACCGGTGCCGTCTCAGCAGCACCGTAAGGCCACCGGACGACCTCGCCGGCCCGGATCGCGGGCGTCCACCAGGCCAGCGAGTTCGACGCGAGCATCCCCGGCCGGATGATCGTCGACTCGAGTCCGGTGCCGGCGATGAGCCGCTCGATGTCGGCGTGCATCGCCGCCATGGGATTGGGCTGCTGGAAGAAGGGGTGCGGCGTCTGGTGCGGGGAGGAGAGAAAGACGACCCGCCGCACGTGGGCTGCCAGCCGCTCGACGACTGCCGCGGCAGTCTGAGGCGGGGCGGCCCAGACGAGGAAGACCGCACCGGCGCCATGCAATGCCGGGTCGAGCGTCTCGGGCACAGTGAGGTCGCCGGTGAAGACCTCGACCTTCGCCGGCAGCGTCGCTGCGGCCTCAGATCGAAGGGTGAGGGCGCGGACCGGCACGCCCGCGTCGAGGAGCTGACCGATGACGACGCGGCCGACCCGGCCCGTCGCCCCGATTACGAGCACGGGAGGAATGTCCATCTGATTCACGCCACCCATGGGAACCTTACTGGGTCACAAAAGCAACTTGGTTGCGAAATGTTTACTCTGGTCAGATGAGCGAGCCGGCGGAACGGGCCCGCAAGAAGGGGGCGGACACGCGACGCCATCAGCGACGCGGCCGTCTCGATGTTCCTGGAGTGCGGCTTCGACCGCGTCTCGGTCAACGACATCGCCGCGCCGGCCGAGATCGCCAAGCCGACCCTCTGCCAGGGCGAGGCGGCACGCGTCGTACGTGACCGCAGGTCCGGCATCAAGCCGGTGACGGCGGTACACCGGCACCTGGCGGGACGGCTGACGCGGTACCAGCTCGCGGACGGGGAGGCACTGGCGGACGCCCTCGGTGAGGGCTAGCGCGCCATGCGGTAGCGGAGATAGACGACTTTCGAGCCGAAGGTGCGGGTCTCGACGAGTTCGAGATCCACCCGGCGCTCGTGCCGAGGAAAGAACGGAACACCGCCGCCAACCAGCACCGGGTAGACCATGGCCCGGTACTCGTCGATCAGACCCGACGCGGCCGCCTCGGCGGCCAGAGTCGCGCCGCCGATCGCGATGTCACCCTCACCCGGCTCGGCTCGCAACCGCTCGATCTCCTCCGCCAGGCCGCCGGAGGCCAGGCGGGCATTGCCCTGCACCGCCGACAGCGTGGTGGAGAACACCACCTTGGGGAGCGGGTTCCAGAGCGCGGCCCACTCGAGCCCTGAGTCCTCGAGCGACGGATCCTGGTCGGCCGTCTCCCAGTACAGCATCGTCTCGTACAGCCGTCGCCCCAACAGGTGGACGCCGACCTCTCGGATCTCGTCGATCCAGAAGCGAAAGACCTCCTCGTCGGGCACGGTCCAGTCGAAGCCGCCGTCCGGCCCGACGATGTAGCCGTCGAGTGAGACGCTCATCGAATAGGTCACGCTGCGCATCAGAGCCCTCCTCGGTTACGAATTCGACAGTACGACCGCCGGATGCCGCAGGACTCATCGCGGCTCGCCGGATTTCCTGGGCCTATAAGGCGATTGAGTCGGCCGGACCGAGCGTCAGAGCCGGCCTCTACGATGATCAGATGTTCAACCGGCTAGAGATCAGGGTGTTACCTCCAGGACCCCGATGGGCTGCCCAGTTGCGGTTGTGGATCGACGGCAAAGATGTGGTGGCAGAGACGGTCGGCGAGGGAGGCCGTGGCCCGTTTGCGGAGGAGGCGCTGCCCGTGGGCGAGCACAGCCCACTGTGGGCGACCGTAGAGGGAAGACGTGTGGTGTTGGGGGAGCCAGAGTGCGCAGATGGATGCTGCGGCCACCTCTCGGTGTTCGTGCAGCGGCACGGGGGCATCGTGGAGTGGTCCGACTGGCAGGTGCCCGGCGATGAAGCAGGGCCTCCGGCATTTCACTTCGAGGCCGGGCAGTACGACGCCGAGATGGCCCGAGCTTCGGCAGATCGGTCTTGGCACGACGCCACGGCGCGAAGAGGCTGACCAGCTCTCGCAGACCCAACTGTCGGGTCGCCGGAAACCGGCAATGGTCTCCAGTGACCACAGCTGTGAGAGAGCTGCTGGTCGCGGGGACACGGGCTACTGGGCGGGCGCACGCCGCGTGTGGCACGCGGAAAGCGATGGTGTGGGCGCGGTGGCCGCGCCACTTGCGCGCACCATTCTGGTGATGCGCGGCGGTTCGGTGACGTGCGTCCGGGGCGGCCTGGGCAGGTCAGAGGCCGCCGGTGTTGAGCAGCCGGTTGGGAGTATCGGAGCGGACGCCGCGCAGGACACCACGGGTGGCGGTGTGGTCGAGCCAGTTGTGGACCTCGTTGGCCGTGGCGTGGGGGTGTGCCGACAAATACAGGGCGATCACGCCGGTCGCATGCGGCGCGGCCCAGGACGTCGCGCCGTCGTCCTCCGTGGTCGTACCGCCGCCGGCGAGGGCGGCGGTCACCTTCTGGCCGGGGGCGTACAGGTCCACGCACCGTCCGTAGCCCGATCCGTAGGAGCCGCCGTCGCTCCAGGCGCGGTCGTTCGGGGTGGAGGCCGCCACGACGATCGTGCCGGGGACGCCGGCTGGAGAGTGCTTGCAGGCGTCGTCGTGGAAGTTGCCGGCCGACACGACCGTCGGAATCCCTGCGTCGACCATTTTCTTCACGGCGGACTCCAGGGCCGTCGACCGGTGGTCGAGGTTGAGCGACATGTTCACCACCGCAGGCTTCTGCGCGTGCGCGGTGACCCACTTGACCGACTTCACCAGGGCTGCCTCGGCCGCCTCCGGGGAGCCGCCGCCCTCGCTCTCGCACAGGATGCCCTGGACCCGTACGAGCTCCGCCTTGGGTGCCACCCCGTACTTCGCCCCGCCGATGATGCCCGCGACGAACGTGCCGTGGCCGGTCCCCGCCTCGCTGAAGCAGTCACCGGAGTCCTTCGGGCCCACGAAGTCGGCGCCGAGGTGGGCGCGTCCACCGAACTCCCTGTGGGCGATGTCCATCCCGGTGTCGATCACATAGACGTCAACGCCCTTGCCCGTGGCGGTGGTGGTGAACTTCCCGTTCAGCGGCCGTGACCGCTGGTCCAGAATATCCAGGTTCCACGGCACGTGCCGGGTGATGGGCGACGCCGCGCTCCGCGCGACCCCGGGCAACTTCCCCACCGCGGCGTCAGACGTCCACGCCGAGCCGGCCGACACCCCGCCCCCGGAGTCCCCCACGGACCGGCCCTTGCCGTGCACGGGGAGCGTTCCGCTGCTTTCCCCGGCCGCCGCGCCGGCTCCCCCGCCACAGGCCGAGGCCGCGAGCACCGTCGCCATGGCCACCACCATGAGACCGGCCTTCGTCGCGTTCCGCGTCACAACGCCCCCCATGCCCCCGCTTCGTACACAGTCAGCGCACAAGACGACCACAGGGAGCAGACGGTTCCAGCGGGACACAGGGGCGGGTCGATTCACACGCTCGACCAAATCCGGTCCGGCCACGGGCCAAGCCTCGCGGACGCCCGGGAAGGGAGGCCGGGAAGGAAACCGAGATGGCCGCCTGCGGACAGGGTTGCCGTCCCAGCGTTACGGGGGCCAGGACTCATGACGAAATCGCCATTCCCCGGAACGTGCCTCGCCGAAGAGCCGGGCAAGGCTGTGCACTTGGTAGTGCTCAGGTCCCATGGGTATCAGCAATCCGGCGTCGACCAGGCTCTCCAGCAGGTCTCCTGTCTCCGGGATGCCACGGTTCAGGAGGCTCGCTGATTCCGGAAGAGACAGGAATGGGAGGGCAGCGGAGCTCAGCAGGCAGAAGGCACGGGCTTGTTCCACGTCCAGCTGGCCATAGCTGAGCTCGAAGACGGATCCCACGGCCAGGTCGCCGGCCTGCAGCTCATCCAGTCGGCGCCGCTCGTCGGCCAGCTTGGCGGCGAGGACGGAGATGGTCCAGGTACGGCGCGCCGCCAGCCGTGACGCCGCGATCCGGATCGCCAGCGGCAGGAAACCGCACGCCGCCACCACGTCCAGGGTCGCCTCCGGCTCCGCCGCCACCCGCTCCTCGCCCACGATCTTCGTGAAGAGCACCAGTGCCTCCTGCGGCGACATTTCGTCGAGGTCCAGCAGGTGTGCTCCGGCCAGGTCCACCATGCAGGCCCGGGACGTCACCAGCGCCGCGCAGCCCGCCGTGCCCGGCAGCAGCGGGCGTACCTGCGCGGCGTCCTTCGCATTGTCCAGCAGGACCAGGACCCGGCGGCCGTCCAGCACCGAGCGGTACAGCGCTGAGCGTTCCTCCAGGGAGTCCGGGATCGCCGAGTCGGCCACGCCCAGTGCGCGCAGGAACCAGCCCAGTACCGTTTCCGGTTCCGCCGCCCGCGCACTCATGCCCTGCAGGTCCACGTACAACTGGCCGTCCGGGAACGCCGACCGCGCCTGGTGAGCCACGTGCACCGCCAGCGTCGTCTTACCCATGCCCCCGATGCCCGCCAGCGCCGACACCGCCATCACCCGGCCCTCGGCCGAGGTGAGGATCTCCCTCAGCTCCGACACGAAGGCCGCACGACCCGTGAAGTCCGGTACCGCAGCGGGGAGTTGCGCCGGGCGCATCGGGACCGCAGGCGGTTCGGTCACCGGCGCCGACGGTTCCGCCAGGCCGGGATCTGCTTGCAGAATCCGCTGCTGCAGCTCCCGCAGCCCCGACCGCGGGTCCACGCCCAGTTCCTCCGCCAACAGCCGCCGCGTGTCCGCGTACACCGCCAGCGCCTCCGCCTGCCGACCGCTGCGGTACAGCGCCAGCATCAGCAGCTCGCGCAGGCGTTCACGCAGAGGGTGTGCCGCCGTGAGCGCCGTCAGCTCCGACACCGCCTCCGCGTGGCAGCCCTGCTCCAGATCCATGTCCAGGCGGGACTCCAAGAGCTGGAGGCGCCATTCCTCCAGTCTCACGCGCTGCGCGTCCGCGTACGGACCCGGCACCCCCGCCAGGGGCTCCCCGTCCCACAGGGCCAGCGCCCGGTTCAGTACTTCGCGGGCACGCAACAGGTCGCCGGAGCCCCGCGCCTTCTCCGCCTCCGCCGTCAGCTTCTGTGCGACCGCCACGTCCAGGGCGCCGTCCCGCAGGCCCCGAACCGCGTAGCCGCCCGACTCGCTGATCAGGACCCCGGGGTCCAGTACCTTCCGCAGCCTTGACGCATACGTCCGCACCGCCGCGAGAGCCTGCGACGGCGGCTCGGTGCCCCACAGGGCGTCGATGAGTTCCGCGGCCGTCGCCGTCCTGCCCTCGCGCAGCAGCAAGGCGGCCAGGAGGGCACGCTGCTGAGGGGAGCCGATGCCAAGCGGCTCCTCGCCGCGCCAGGCGCGCACCGGACCGAGCAGCGAAAAATAGGGCCCCGATGCCCGGACCAGGTCCCTCGTCGTGCTGGCCGGCTGCACGGGCCTTCGGATCGTGGGGCTCATCTCCCGCGGGGCAAGCGAGAGACCTGTCTTCTGCCCAAGTGCGCGCCGCCATGCATCGACCCACAACGGATGCTCGTTTTCCACGACGGAGCACGCTGCGAGGAATCCGGTCAACTGGTGCACATCGCGGGGTACCGTCAGGCCGAGCACAATGCGGTGGGCTGTGCTGTGCGGAAGCCGGCCCGGGCCGCCCGCCCGCTCCATGTCCCGCATCGACGGGCGACCTGCCGCCTCATACAGTTCACGCAATCCAGCCCGGAACATGTCGATACCGTCGATGTCCAACGGCGAGCCCACCGCAGTACTGCGCGCGTTGCGTCGGCGGGCCTGCCGCCACAACTCCGTCGCCGTCTCCTCCGAGGCTCCGCATGCCGCCGCGTACGCGCGGACGATCCGCGCGCTGGGGACCGATCGCCCTGAGGCGGCTCGCTGAAGGGTCGTGGCGTGACATCCCGCACGGTCGGCCAGCTCGGCATACGAACACCCGCTGGCCGACCGCTGATCACGCAACCAGCGTGCCAACCTGACCAACGCCCTGTTGGACGTGGCGATCGGCTTCTCCTTGCGTCCCACAGCCGCAACGGCCTCAGGGCGCTGCGACTGCGTGCGCGAGGCGCACCATCGTGCGGCCCAACCAATGGTCTCCACCGTGTAGGGACCTCAGCGTGCCGGCTGCCACGAGTCCGGCGCCTCCGAGAAGAGCCAAGATCGACGGTGGCTCCAGGCCGGAGACCGACAAGCCGCAGGCCAGCACGGTGATCACCACGATGACCACGACATCGGGCGCGGAGGGTCGGTGCCTGCAGGACGCGTCGTGCACCACACAGCGGGACGGGAGAGACTTACGTGACATGAGTGTGTCTCCTGAGTTCGAGACCGCCCTCGCACTGCGCACGAGGGCGGGTTGCGGGCTCCAAGTCCGAGCATCCGACCGGTGCTTGCCGACGCCGATCGGATCTGCATCGTGCCACCCGCCCCATGAGCCAGGGGATACCCCTCAAAACCTTGATGCGCTTGCGTCCATGCGTCTTCTGCGTTGGTGTCCGACGGACGCTCATGACTACCCCCGCGGTGGCCAGCCCGTTTGCGTCAACGAGCGGGTTTGTAGCGGGATGGGCGGACGTTAGATGCAGCGGTATCCCAATCGCGTTCGCTGGTCGTTCAAACCTTGCCGCCAACCTTGTCTGGCGCCGGAATGCTCCGGTCGCTCCTGAGAGTTGTGGGCTCCACCAAGGCGATCAGGAACTCAGCGGATTCGCGTTGCCGCGTGAACCGCCCCAGGCCGGCGCTCTCTTGAGGAGCGCCGGCCCTGCGCGCCGCGTTGGGTGGTGTCCGCGTCCTCCAGGCGGGCGCGGACCGCCGCGTCCTCGACCAGGGCCCGGATCATGGTCGCCCCGGAGGCCGGCGTCGCCGCGCACGGGATGCCCGCGTCGCCGAGTTCCCGACGGATCTCCCGCGCGGGCTCCGCGGGGCCGCCGGCAGGTCCACCGCGGTGGGTTCCAGCAGTCCGTACGCGGCGATGACGTCGACGCCAGGATCTTCCGAGACGCGCTCCACGACCTGGGTGAGGGTCGCGGACGGGCGGCCGGTGTCGACCGGGTTGTGCTGGTACGTGAGGGCGGGGAGCAGCTCGCCCAGTTCCTTCACGGTCCGTTCGACCAGCGGTGGGACCCGCACTGCGTGGGAGCGCAGGTTGTCGGCGAGCAGCAGTCCCGGGCCGGCCTGTGCGGTGACCAGGCCGACGCCCGCGCGGGGGTGGGCGGGCACCCGTACGCGGCCGAGTGCGGTGACGGCGTCGACGAGGTCGCGTTCGTCGTCGACGAGGACGGCCCCGGCCTGGCGCAGGGCTGCCCTGGTGACGCGCCAGGAGGTGGCCAGGGCGCCGGTGTGGGAGCGGGCGAAGTCGCCGATGTCGCTGCGGCCGACCACCAGGGCCACGACGGGGGCACGCTCGACGAGGCGGCGTACGGCCTCGGTCGGGCGGCGGCCGTCGGCAGCGGTCTCGACGTGCAGGGCGACCGCTCGTATGTCCTCGTCCTCGGCGAGATGGCCGAGGACGTCGGCCTGGGTGATGTCCACGCTGTTGCCCAGGCCCACCCCAAGCCGCAGGCCGATACCGGCCTCGGCCAGGGCGAACGCGAGCGCGTGGTTCACCCCGCCACTGGCAGCCACCACCGCCACCGGGCCCGGCTCGATGCCCGCCACGCCCGGAACGAAGCTCGCCGTGAGCCACTGATGCGGGACGAGGAAGCCAGACGTATTGGGCCCGAGAACGCGCATGCCGGTGTCCCCCGCCACCTCCGCCAGGGCTTGCTGGTACGCCATCCCCTCGCCGCCCGCCTCGGCGAACCCGCCCGCGCAGACCAGGGCGGCACGCGCGCCCGCGTCCGCTGCCTCGCGCAGGGCGGTGGCGGTCACGGCGGCCGGGATGCAGGAGACGACCAGGTCCGGTGTGGTGCCGTGCGCCGCCGCTGCCTCGGCCACCGTGGCGAAGTAGCCCCGGCCGGGGTCCGGGCGGCCGGCGTTGACCTTCATCACCGGTCCCGGGAAGGAGGCGAGGGACTCGGTCATCGCAAGGCCAAGCTTGCCGGGCGTTACCGAAGCGCCGAGCAGGGCGATGGCGCGGGGCGCGAACAGCGGCTCGAGAGCGTTCACTTGGCGCCTCCGATGGCGCTTGCGACGAGGTCGGCGCGGCCGGACACAAGGAGCGTGGTCGCGGTGTCGTCGTCGTACGGACCGACGACCGCGGTGGGCAGGCCGTGTACAAGTCGCGCCTCCTCCGCGAGGAGTACGCGGGTCAGCGCGGTTCCCCCGCGTACCCCGATCAGCGGGGCGCCCTCCTGCGCCGTCTCACGGACCTGGTCCAGTGCGAGCGGCAGTTCCTCCTCAGTGTCCGGGGCGTCGATCCACACTCCTGCCCGCGACGGCTCGCCCGTGAAGGCCGCCATCGGGATCTCGGTGCCGTCGGACGCGCGCAGCGCGCCGTCGGTGGCCGTGACCTGGCGCGAGGGAAGCCGGAACGGTCCGGCGCTCAGCGGTGTCTCCAGCGGCGGCGCTTCATGGTGGGCCTGCCACCAGCCGTCGATGCGGTCCACATACACCGCGTCGCGCACGGCGAGCTTGCCGCGCGGGATGCTTCGGCTGAGGAAGTGGAAGGCGAACTGCACCGGGTCGTCGAAGGAGCGGACGTAGCAGCCGAAGTGCTCCCACCACGACAGGCTGGGCCGCGCCGAGTTCTGGATCTTGTCGACCTCGGGGCGGCGGCGCTCCTCGTAGATCTCCAGGGCGCCCGGCACGCTGTACGGCGACTCGTCCAGGGCCTTCGCGAGGGCGACCGCGTCCTCCATGGCCATCTTGGTGCCGGATCCGACGGAGAAGTGCGCGGTGTGCGCGGCGTCGCCCAGCAGCACCCACTTACCCCGCCGCCAGGAACGGGCTCTGCGGGTGGCGAAGTTTGCCCAGCGTGAGTTGTTGCCGACCAGCGGGTGGCCGCCGATCTGGTCCCGGAACAGGTCTTCCAGATAGGCCTTGGTCTTCTCGTCGCTCGGGCCGGGCGGCGTCGCGGGGTCGAAGGCGTCGAGGCCTGCCGCGGTCCATGAGGCGGCGTCGGTCTCCACGATGAAGGTGCTCAGCGAGTCGCTGATCGGATAGGCGTGGGCGGCGAACACGCCGTGCGGGCCGTTTTGGTGGACGAAGGTGAGCCCGTCGAACATGTAGGTGGTGCCGAACCAGATGAACTTCGCGTCCGCCACGTCCGCCGTCGGTCCGAAGTCGTCGGCGAACAGCTGTCGGAAACGGCTGTTGGCGCCGTCGCACACGACGACGAGGTCGAAGTCCTCCAGCTCGGCGGGGTCCTGGATCTCGTGCTGGAAGCGCATCTCCACGCCCTCGGCGCGGGCCCGTTCCTGCAGCAGGTTCAGCAGCGTCTTGCGGACCACGGCCGCCATGCCCATCCCGCCGACGCGCTCGCGGGCGCCGTGCACCCGCACCTCGATCTCGGTCCAGTGCCGGCCGTGCTTGTCCAGTGCCTCGCTGAGGACGGGGTCGGCGGCGTCGAGGGCGTCGAGGGTGGCGTCGGAGAAGACCACGCCGAAACCGAACGTGTCGTCGGGGCGGTTGCGTTCAAAGACCACGACCTCGGCTCCGGGGCGGTTCCGCTTGAGCAGTGTGGCGAGGAACAGGCCGCCCGGTCCGCCGCCGATGCAGGCAACTCTCGTGGTTCTTCCTTCGGGTTCACAGCCACGCGGGCAGTCTCGGTATGGATGCGCCGTGGGCGGCGTACAGGGGTCCGGGTACGGGACGCCCCGTCGCGTAGGCGGCCAGGCTGGGGATGTCACCGGTCACCACGACGGGGTCCGCGTCGCCGGGCTTGCCCAGGAGCCAGGTCCGGTCGGCGTCCTCGGCCCGAAGCTCGACCGGAGGAACGTCCGTACGGGCGCGGAAGGCGGTGGCCACATCGTCGACGAGCGCCGTGCACACCTCGTGCGGAACGTCGTCGAAAGTGGTGTCGGCGTTCAGGTCGACGGTGTGCACCCACACCTCCCGCGCCCGCATCCAGGGCACCTGCGAGGCGGGCACCTCGCGGCCCCGGGCGGTCCGGACGGTCGCGTCCCAGCACTCGTCCGGCAGCGCGGTCAGTTCCCCGCTCAGGCGGCTGTCGGCCTCGACCAGGTCCGCGCGCAGTTCGTGAGCCGGGCGACGGGCCCCTTCCTCGATCTGGCTCGCCCGCCGGGCCGGACTTGCGTACATGGACGTCTCGACGCCTGTACGGGCCCAGGTGAGCAGATTGACGAGCGCGTCCGCGTTGCGGGCCACGTGCGCGACGACATGGGACCGGCTCCAGCCCAGCAGGTGCGAGGGCCTGGCGAGGCCGGGGTCGCTCAGCCAGTGCACGTCGGCCTCGAAGGCGGCCGTGCCCTTGGTCACCCACTCCAGAATCGCCCCCGGCCGGCCCGCCGCGGCATTCAACGATGCTCCCGGCGACAGACGTTGCTGCACTCGCCGATCCCGTCGATCCGGGTGACGAGGACCGAGCCATGCTGCAGATAGCGGGCCGGCTTGCGGGCGTGCCCGACACCGCCCGGGGTGCCCGTCGCGATCACGTCGCCGGGGGTGAGCGTGACAATCCCGGACACGTACGCGACGAGCGTGGCCGGATCGAAGACGAGGTCACCGGTGTCGGCCTTCTGGACCGTGTCTCCGTCGACCTCGCAGGTCAGGCTCAGGCCCTGGGCGGCGATCGCGGAATCGTCTGCGGTCACCAGCCACGGACCGATGGGTGTCGTGGCCTCGAAGGTCTTGCCCTGGTGCCATTGCGGCGTGCGGAACTGCCAGTCCCGGACGGTGACGTCGTTGAGGACCGTGTATCCGGCGATCGCGGCCCGGGCCTGCTCCGGGTCCGCGTGCCGGACCTCGGCCCCGATGACGACGGCGAGTTCGGCCTCCCAGTCCATCTGTGTGGACGAGGCGGGCAGGATCACGTCGTCGTACGCGCCGACCAGCGCCCGTGCGTACTTGGAGAACAGCGTGGGGTACTGAGGCAGCTCGCGGCCCATCTCCAGGATGTGGTTGCGGTAGTTGAGGCCGACGCAGACGACCTTCTCCGGAGCGACGACCACCGGCGCGTAGTCCAGGGCGCCTTCGTACCGGGCGCCGTCGGCGTCCGCGGCCCGCGCGGACCACTCGGGGTGGCGCAGGAAGTCGACCAGGTCGCTCTCGCCCAGGTCCACCGCCGTGTCCCCGTCGAGGCGGACGGCGCGGGTGGCACCGTCGATCCGGATGGTGGCGAGCTTCACTTCTGTTCTCCTCGGGAAATACGGGCGAGGCCCAGGGCCTCGTAGACGGGCTCGTCGCTGAAACGGAACAGATCGACCTGGGTGCGTGCGGTGAGCGTGATCTCGCACCAGGAGGGGACGACGAACAGGTCGCCCTTGGTGATGTCGAAGACCTTGTCGCCGACGTGGGCGGTCGCCTCGCCGTCGAAGACCTGCCAGACCGCCGAGCCGACCGAGCGCACCGGAACGGTCCGCGTCCCGGCCCGCAGGCGGCGCGTGATGGACGTCGCCGACCAGCTCGGCGTCGCACGGTCGACAGCCCACCGGATCCTGGCGATGCTCGTCTTCGAGGGATTCGCGGAACAGGACCGCCACAAGACCTACCGGCCGGGACCGGCGCTACGGGAGATCAGAGGCAGCCGGGCCGCCCCGCCCCCCGACCTGATCACCCTCGCCCATCCCCATCTGCAGCACCTGGCGGACACCGTCCGCGAAACGACCCACCTGATGGTGCTTGAAGGCAACGGAACACGGTTCCTGGACGGGGTGGAGGGACCACAGGCGCTGCGCGTGAGCTACCGCACCGGCACACTTCTGCCCGCCCATGTGACCTCGGGCGGGAAGGCGCTGCTCGCCGAACTGCCGCCGGAGCGTCTTCGAGCCCTCTACGCCAACGGGCTCCCCGGAGGCGGGGCGAAGGCGCCCGGGAATATCGAGCGCCTGGCGGCCGAGCTGGTGACGATCCGCCGCACCGGCTGGGCCTACAACCTCCAGGAGAGCGAGCGAGGAGTGAACGCCGTCGGCGCGTGCGTCCGCGACCGCACGGGTGCGGCCGTGGCCGCCATCGCCGTGGCAGCGCCGTCCGCCCGCTGTCCCAGGACACGGCTGACCGAACTCGCCCAGCCTCTGCTCGCGGCGGCGCGGGACATCGGCCGGGGACTGTGATCGCCGGCACCCGCCCCTGCGGCAAGCCCCGCTGCGAGAGACATCAGCGGCCGGGCGGGCCGGGCGTCAGGACTGACCGTTGCCCACGATCCCGAGCGCTGTCCGGGTTGCCGCAGGTTCGTACTCCGGGGCGACGTCCGCCAGCACGTTCAGAGCGGTGCGCGCCAGATGGCGGGCGATCACGCGTGCGGCTTCGGCGGGGTCACTCATGCGCAGTGCCTCCAGCAGCGCTTCGTGGTCCGTGTGCGCCCGGCCCCAGGAGGCGGGTGCGCCCAGCTGGGCCAGGCGGATGTATCGCTCGCTCTGTTCACCGAGCGACGCGAGCATGCGCTGCAGATGCGGTGCCACCGCCTGGGCGGCGATGCCGTGGAACTCCTTGTGGGCGGCGTGCCACTCGTCCGGCCGGCCATCGCCGGCCAGGTCCTGCATCCGCTGCAGGACGTCGCTCATGCGCTTGAGGTCCTCAGCCGTGAGCGACTTGGCCGTCATGCTGACGGCGAGCGTTTCGAGCATGATGCGGGCCCCGTAGACACCGTCCAGGTCGGCGGGGTCCACCGCCCGCACGCGCGCTCGCTGGTCGGGCCGCGCGTCGATGAGCCCCTCTTCCTGGAGCAGGCGGAACGCCTCGCGCATCGGCGTGCGGCTCACGCCCAGTTTCCGGGCCATCTCGGCCTGAAGCAGTACCGACCCCGGCGGCAGCTCGCCGCTGAGGATCATGGCCCGCAGCCGCCCGTGCACGTCGAGGGCCAGCCGGCGTCCGCCCGCGGCTGCGGGGCTTTCGTCCGGTGGCACGGACTCGACCTGCACCACGCGTGCGTTGTCGGTCGGCTGCTGTTCCTCGGGGGACTTGTTCCTGCTCCTGCTCACGCCGGAAGTGTACCCAAGGTGTATGCAGCCGATGCGGAAGGCCGTCTCTTCTCAAGCGCCATGCCCGGCTTTCTGCCACTGGCCGGGTTCGCACAGCATGTGACTGTATCCACCTCGTCGAGGTCGCACCGGCGGCTCCGGGCAGTGGTCGCCGCGATTCATCGCTCGAGAACCAGAGCAAGGCCCTGCCCTACTCCGATACACAGGGCCGCCACACCGACGCCCGAACCGGCGGCCGCGAGCTGGTGGGCGACGGCCCCGGCCAGCCGGGCACCGGACGCGCCCAGGGGATGGCCCATGGCGATGGCCCCGCCACGCGGATTGAGGATCACGGGATCACATGCGGGCCACTCTGCGAGGCACCCCAGCACCTGGGCGGCGAACGCCTCGTTCAGTTCGAGGACGTCGAGGTCCGCGTGGAACTCACCTCGGCAGGCCGCCTCTTCCAGCAGAGCACGCGGGATCTCCTGGACCAGCTCGACAGCAATGTCCGGGACGCCAGGAGAGCTGCGAAGGGCGAGTGGGGCAGGTTGGCTCTGGGCTTCGTCCCCTCGGCGGCCGGCGAGGACCTTCCGCCCGTACTTCGCTCCTTCAGGGCCCGTTTCGGTGACGTACGGCTGGACCTGCACGAGCTGACACCGGAGCAACAGGTCCGGGGCGTACGCGACGGGTCGCTGGACTGCGCGTGCTTCTACCTGCCGTTCGGGGCATCACACCCGTTCGGTGACCGCAACCTCCGGTCGGCGGCCATCTCCCGGGAGCCTCTGCTCGCGGTACTCCCGTCCGGTCACCGTCTCGCGGCCAAGCGGAAGATCGATGTCGGTGACCTCGCCGCCGATCCCTTCGTACTCGTCGGTGGACACAGTGGCCAGGGGCTGCGGGACGTCATTCTGGAGCAGTGCCGGCGGGGTGGCTTCACACCCCGGACGGTGCAGGAGGCGGCCCTGGTCCAAACCGTCGCCGGACTTGTGGCGAGCGGGGCGGGGGTCTCGCTCGTGCCTGCTTCCGTCCGTCGCATCCACAAGGCCGGGGTCGTCTACCGTGCGCTCCAGGGCGAGGCGCTGGACGTCGAGATGGGACTCGTATGGGCACGTGAGAACAGCAGTCCCGTTCTCGCTGGCTTCCTCGCCGTGGCGCGGGCGGCCAGTGGAGTCGCGTCTTCCCGCGAGAGCCCGGCGCCCTGAGGTCCGGCGCCGGGTGACGGCAGACGCGGACCCGCGGGCCGTCGATCACAGATGAGCCGCACGGGCCGCCGCTGCGGCCTCGCCACGGGAACGCACGCCGAGCTTGGCGAGGATGTTGGCCACGTGGAACTTGACCGTGTGCTCGGTGATGAGCAGACGGGTGGCGATCTCGCGGTTGCCACGGCCTCGGGCCACTTCGGTCAGGACGTCGAGTTCACGGCCGGTGAGGCCGTCCAGTACGCCGGGTATCGGTGCCGGCTGCCTGGCCAGCGGAAACCGGGCGGTGACGGAGGTGCCCCAGCCGGGCACCGCCTCCACGGCGAAGTCGCCGCCGAACCCGGCCAGCCGTTCTCGCAGCCGGTATTCCGCCAGCGACTGCGGGAACAGGGCGCCGTCGCCGTCGTCCCGTACGTTGACCACCAACTGCCCGGCCTCCAGCTCCCAGCCGACCCTGATCCTGCTCGGCCCCGTGCGTTCCAGCATGCCCAGCACGCATCCGCGCACCATTGCGTGGGCGCCCTCGGCCACCTCGGGCGGGAGCAGCCGGTCGGAGACCTGCGGAGGTGCCGGCTCCAGGTGGAAGCCGCTGTGGCGGGCCAGCACCCTGAGCCGCTCGGCCATCGAGTCGAAGGCCTCGCCCACGACCCGCTCCCCCGTCACCGGGGCGCAGCGCATGCCGGTCAGTGCCGACGAGGCGAGGGACAGGGCGACTTCGCGGGCGGCGGCATCGCCGAGCCGTCGTGAGCGCAGGGCTCCCAGAACCGCGGTCAGCGTGGCCGCGTGCCGGTCGTTCAGCGCGCGCAGGTCCTTGGCATACTCGCCGGCCGCGGCACGGCTCGCGGCAAGGTGCATCGGGGGCTCGGTCGGCCCGACGGAGACCAGCGTCCTGAACCTCACCACCGCGATCTCCCACAGGTCCCGCGCCACCGCGTGCGCCGCAGCGGTGTCCGGGGCGTCGGCCAGGACCAGGACACAGCCCGCGGCGGCCGGTTCGCCGGGCACCACGGCAAGTGCGTGCCGGGCCTCTCCCCCGAGCACGGCGCGTCCTGACCAGGACGTGCCGGACGGGATCCGGTCGGCGAGATCGGCCAGCTCGGCAGTGGTCGGCTCCGCGCCGCCGGCGACGCATCCCCTGGTGCGCACACGGCCGGCCACCTGGGCGGCCGCCCAGGAGTGCGGAACGGGTCCGGCGAGTGCCGCGGACAGTCGCGGCAACACCTCGGTGTCGGGCGCCCTCAGCAAGGCGAGCGCCGTCTGCAGCGTTCTCGGATCCATGACCTGCTCCTTTTGCTGGGTGAGACCTGTTCCAAGGAGTGGCTGGGCGCGGATTGCCCCGACAGGAACATGAACCGCAGGCCGCCCAGCGACCCCGGCATCCTCCGGCCCGCTGACCGGCCACCGGATCACCCGCACGGAGAGGGACAGCATGAGCATCACCCGGCTACCCAAGATCACTTTGGAAGAGGCGTACGAGCACCCGGAGGACGCCGCACGGATCCTGGCCGACGAGGCGGAGCAGGCCAGGATGGCCGACGGGGGCGGGATCACGCCGGAGTACTACCGGCCGATCCACGAGAAGCTCGGCGAGTTCGACGAGGTGCGCCTGGCCGGCATGGACGCGGCCGGCATCGAGCACCAGATCCTCTCCCTGACCGCTCCCGGGGTGCAGATCATCACCGATCCCGCCAGGGCCACCGCCGAGGCCCGCAGACAGAACGACTTCCTCGCCGCGCAGGTGGCCCGGCACCCCGACCGCTACTCCGGCTTCGCCGCGGTCGCGCTTCAGGAACCCGAGAACGCCGTCGAAGAGCTGCGCCGCGCCATCGGCGGCCTCGGTTCCAAGGGCGTGATGATCAACGGTTACACCAACACCACCGACCCGGCGCACGGCCGCTACCTCGACGACCCGGCGTACCACCCGTTCTGGGAGGCGCTGTGCGAACTCGACGTCCCCCTCTATCTGCATCCGCGCCCCGCGCTGGCCGGCGGTCTCGACCTGTACGAGGGCCATCCGGAGATGAAGGGCGCCACCTGGGGCTTCGGCGCCGAGACCGCCGCGCACACCGTGCGGTTGCTGCTCGCCGGACACTTCGACCGGTTCCCCACCGCCAAGCTGATCCTGGGGCACCTGGGCGAGGGCCTGCCCGCCCTGTTGTGGCGCACCCAGAACATGTTCGACCTGAACCCCTTCGACAAGAAGATCGAGAAGACTCTGCCGGAGTACTTCGCCGACAACATCTGGATCACCACCAGCGGCAACTTCTCCGACCACGCGCTGATCAACGCCATCCTCACCGTCGGCGCCGACCACATCCTGTTCTCCGTCGACTATCCCTACGCCGACAACGCCAGGGGCGCCGACTGGATCGAGCGGACTCCGATCAGCGAGCTGGACCGCCGCAAGATCGCGCACGGCAATGCGCGTGCCCTGTTCGGTCTGGGCTGAAGGCGCAGCGGGTGATGCCCGAGCCGCGCGTCGTTCCGGCCCGGGCATCATGTCGATCTGCGGGATCTCCAGCTCTACGGCGGCTGCGTCAGCGCCCGTGACCGGTACCGATCAGGGACGGCAGCGGGCCGGAGGGCTGCCAGCCGGGATCGAAGCGGCGGCGCAGGTCGGCCACTGCCTTCATGCCGCGCAGGGTCACCTCGGGTGGGGTCGACAGGCCGGCGGGCCCGAGGAGGCCGGGGACCGCGGCCCGGGCAGCGGCCGCGGGCATGTGGTGCCGCAGCAGAGCCGCCTCGATGCCCGGCGCCCCGGAGCTCAGTAGTTCCCCGGTGCTCATGCGGCAGACCTCGACGTAGGCGCGGGCGGGCCAGGTCGGGGCGGTCGCGCGTGGGGTGACCACCACGTTGGTGATCAGGTCGGGTGCGACCTGAAGGTGACCGCCGAGGCGCGGGTACCCCTGCTCAGCGGCGAGGACGTCGAACGGCGGGTGGAGTGTGGTCCCGTCCACGGTGCCGCTCGGCAGGGCCTGGAACCTCTGCAACGTACCCCCCACCGGGACGAGCTGGTCATCGGTGATCGGCGAGTCGGCCACGTCGGTGAGCACGGCGCGCAGCACGAACGCGAAGGCGCTCTGCGCGTTGTCGACCGCCCAGCGGTCCGTCGGCAGCGGGGAGCCGGGACGCCGGTGGACGGCGAGTTCACCGATGCCCTCGGCCCGGACGGCCACCGGGTCCCGCTTCAGCAGGGCCCGCAGCAGGTGGTCGGGAGATGTGTGCATGATGTCGTAGTCGCCGTCGTTCCAGTCGGCCATCTGCTGGTCGGAGGAGACGACCTCCACGAGGTTCACCTCCAGCCCGGCCTGCTGAAAGTACCCGGAGTCGAGGGCATGGTAGATGTGCACGTCGCCGGCGCCGGGGAAGACGCCCACCGTCAGCTGTCGGACGGGTTCGCCGTGCGGGCGGAGCACGTTCAGCGCGGGGAGCACGATGGACTCCCTGGACATCGCATCTCGTATGGTTCCTTTGAGTCAGAAGGCAGGGACAGGGAAAGCCGTCGGCTCGGGGCCGTCGACCGGCCCCGTGCGGATCAGACGGGTTTTTCTTCCTGGTTGGTGATGAAGTCGGCCGGCGCCTCGGGGCTCCATATGGCGGCCGGGCAGTCCCAGTCGTTCGGCTGCCAGTTCTCGGTGATGCGGTCCATGTCGCCGGAGTACTCGATCCAGCTGCCCCAGGGGTCCTGGATGTAGTGGAAGAGGTTCGACCCGAGGGTGTGGCGCCCCAGACCCCAGCCCTTCGCGTACCCCTGGGCCGCCATGTTCTGCGCGCCCATGGCGATCTGGTCGATGTCCGCCACCATCCAACTGGAGTGGTGCAGGCCGGGGTACGCCGCGGGGACGAAGCCGAACACATGGTGGTCGCCGGGTCCCGAGTTCATGAATACGGGCCCGCCGACGATGCGGTCCGACAGCCGTAGCCCGAGCGTGCGGGTGTAGAAGGCCTCGGAGGCGCTCACATCGGAGCTGAAGATCAGCATGTGGCCGAGGCGCTGGGGGCGGGTCTTCTCGCTCGCGCTCAGCCAGCGCGCCTGGTCGATCCGGCGGACCCGGTCGCCGACGTTGGCGTCCTGCGCGTCCGTGGTCCCGAACGCGCGCCAGGGACGGATCCCCTCGTCACGGAGGTTGACCAGGTTCCCCTCATGATCGCGGAACCACAGTCCGTCGGGCACCTCGGCCGGCCCATCCAGCAACTTCAGATCCAGGCCTTCGAGGTGCCGCTGCCACTCGGGCAGCGAGTCCGGCTCCACTGCGAACGCCACGTGGTGCAGCCGCTTGGCCGGCCCCTCCATCAGCACCGTCTGGTCCTGCTCCCGGCCCTCGCAGCGGATCACCACCGCGTTGCCGCGCTCCGCCGTCTCCAGCCCGAACGCGTTGTAGAAGCTCGCACCCGTATCCAGCGACGGCACCTGGAGTCCGTAGTGCAGGAGACCTTTGACACGCAACATGCCCACTCCTCATAGTTCCGGTGAACCCGCATCGTGCACGAGCACCCGAGTTAAGTGTGTACACCTTCCAGCCCAGACGTCTAGGTGTCCGGCACACCCTTTCCCCTTCCGGACGCAGCCACGGCGAGCAGGACCGAAGGCACCTCACGGAGCGACGCGCTGCTCATGAGTCCATCTTTCCGCCATCGATCAATATGCATGCCGAGGACAACCCTTCCCGCCTCTAAGTGTATGCACTATGGTTTCTGCTGCCTCAGAGAGCCGCCCATGGGAGGAAACATGACCCCGCCTGACTGGTCGTTGGTGCAGTACCGAGTCGACGACTCGGAGAAGGTCGCCGTCGGTGTACACACCGGCGGCACCGTGGTCCAGGGACCGCCCGGGACCGAAGGCCTCACACTGATGGAGGTACTGGGCCGGTGGGACTCGCTTGCTCCAGTACTGCGCGACTGGGCGCCGACGGCGTCCGACGTCGTCGCGGGCGCCCGGCTCGCTCCGCCGCTGACGTACCCCGGCAAGGTGCTCTGCGCGGGCGCCAATTACTGGGACCACATCGCCGAGATGGGCTGCGAACGCCCCGATGAGCCGGGGGATCCCTTCTTCTTCCTCAAGCCGCCGACGACGACCGTGACGGGACCGGGAGACCCGGTGCCGCTGCCCGTCTACCTCGGCGCCCGCGTCGACTGGGAGGCCGAACTGGCCGTCGTCATCGGCAGAGGCGGCCGCAACCTCGCGCCCGAGCAGGCCATGGACCACGTGGCCGGCTACCTGGCGGCGAACGACATCTCGGCGCGGGACCGGCTCAAGGCCACCAAACCGGTCGCCGACCCCTTCACGTACGACTGGTTCGGTCACAAGGCACAGGACGGCTTCTGCCCCCTCGGCCCCGGACTCGTGCCCGGCTGGCAGATCACCGACCCGCAGAACCTGCGGATCCAGCTCAGCGTCAACGGGGTACTGAAGCAGGACTCCTCCACCGCCCAGATGATGGTGAAGATCCCCGAGGTGATCGCGGCGGCCAGCCGCGTCACCCGACTGGAACCCGGGGACGTCATCCTCACCGGCACACCAGCCGGCTGCGGAGTGCCGCGCGGGGAGTTCCTGGCCGCCGGCGACGAGATCGTCGTCGAGATCGAGCGGATCGGCCGCCTGGAGAACACGGTGGTGGCGCCATGAGCAGTACTCGGACCGCTTCTGAACTCGGCTGGTCGCAGCCGCTGCCGGTTCCCGCCACCATGCGGGCCATGCTGTTCCGCCGCTTCGGGCCGCCCGAGGTCCTGGAACAGGCCAGGGTCGACACCCCGCTCCCCGCCCCAGGAGAGGTCCTGGTCCAGGTGGCAGCGGTCGGCATCGGCCGACTGCTCGACCTCACGGCTCGCGCGGGCAACCACCCCTACGCAAAGATCGAACCGCCCCACATCCTGGGCGCGGACCATGCCGGCACCGTCGCCGCACTGGGCGAGGGTGTGGACTCCGTTCGGGTCGGCGACCGCGTGGCCGTGATGCCCCCGGTCGCCTGCGGCAGCTGTGCCTTCTGTGCAGAAGGCCGCGAGGAAGTCTGCGACGGTCTGACCGTGATAGGCACCCACCGCCCCGGCGCCTACGCGCAGTACTGTGCGGTGCCGGCGGCCAACGTCCACAAGGTCCCGGACGGCATTCCGGCCGCGATGGCCGCGTCGCTGGCCCTCGTCGGCGCAGTTGCCGCCAACCAGATGACGCAGGCAGGGCTGCGCCCCGGACAATGGGTGCTCGTGCAGGGCGCCGCCTCGGCGCTCGGCTCCACCACGGCCGCGTACGCCCAGCACCTGGGCGCCAAGATCCTCGCGACCTCCCGCTCGCCGGAGAAGCGCGCGGCCATGACCGCGGCGGGAGCGGACGTCGTGCTCGACACCGACGCGCCGGACCTCGCGGCGCGGGTACGCGGCGCGACCGGCGGTCACGGCGTCGACATCGCCGTCGACAACCTCGGTGACCCGGCCGTCTGGGACGCCACCCTCGACTCCCTGGCCCGCGGCGGCACTGTGGTGACCTCCGGCGCCTTCCTCGGCGGCCAGGTCAAGATCGACCTGCGGCGCATGTACTCCGAATGCCACCGCATCATCGGGGTCCGCACCGCCAACGCGGCCTCGGTGAGGGAACTGTGGACGCAGGTCGAACACGGCTTCCGTGCCGTCGTCGACTGCACATTTCCCATCGCCCGCGCAGCAGACGCCCACCGCTACATGGAGGACGACAACAGCCTCGGCCGCGTGGCACTCACCCTGGGCACCGAGGACTGGGACGCATAACAGCACCCGGTTTGTGCCGCTCCCCGGCAGGACACCTCTCGGTGACAATCCCTATCAGTCGTGCCCGAGGCGTGTCCCGCCGGGGGCCTACCGCCGCCGCACGACCTCCCCCGTCAGGCCCGGCAGCCCGGTCTTCACCGTGAAGCCGGCCCTGGTCTGGAGGTAGCCGAGATGTCGACAACGCTGCAGGTCAACACAGCTAGACGGTGACGCCTGCGCGCCGGGGCTCGCCGGAGGTCT
The DNA here is from genome assembly GCF_044387825.1 of Streptomyces sp. NPDC020299. Lineage (NCBI taxonomy): Bacteria > Bacillati > Actinomycetota > Actinomycetes > Kitasatosporales > Streptomycetaceae > Streptomyces > Streptomyces sp. NPDC020299. Next base: position 446,901 of record NZ_JBIRWL010000005.1, on the reverse strand, counting down.
GGGCGGACGGCAGGTCCTGTTCCGTCCAGATGCATTTGCCGTCGTGGAGGTAGCGGGCGCCCCAGCGCCGGGAGACAGCTGCGACGAGCTGCAGCCCGCGTCCGCCTTCGTCGGTGTAACTGGCGTGGCGGATGCGGGGGGTGGTCAGGCTGCCGTCGTAGACCTCACATGTCAGGGATCGGCTGCGCAGCAGACGGAGGCGGACGGGACCCTTGGCATGCCGGACGACATTGCCCACCAGCTCGCTCACCACCAGCTCGGTCGTGAGCACGAGATCACCGAGGCCCCATGCGTCGAGCTGTTCGCGAACGTACGCGCGGGCCTGTCCGGCTGCCCGAGGATCGTTCGGGAGGCTCCAGGAAGCGACATCGCGAGCAGCGGCACATCGGGTACGGACGATGAGCAGGCCGGCGTCGTCCGTCGTCTGTTCGCGATCGGGCAGCAGAGCCGACATGACCCTGTCGCACAAGTCCTCCAGACTTCGGATGCCCTCGTCCTCCTCGGTGCCCTGGAAGCAGCCGGTGTCCGCCGTGACGTTGGAGAGGATCTGCCGCAGTTCGACCAGTCCCTGGTCAGCGTCCCGGGTGGCGGATTCGACGAGTCCGTCGGTGTACAGGACGAGAAGACTCTCGTCGGGCAGATGCAGCTGGTGAGTCTCGAAGGGAGGCTTGGCGGCGCCCAGGGGCGGATCGGGAGTCACGTCGGGGCTGTGGACAGTTCCGTCGGGGTGGACGACGACCGGCGGAGGGTGACCTGCCAGGGAATACGAGCACGTGCGCGTGACAGGGTCGAAGACCGCGTACAGGCACGTGGCGTAGAAGTCCTCGCCGAAGTCGGCGACCATGTCGTTGAGGCGGCTGAACAGCTCGTCGGGGGGCATCTCCAGGTCGGCCAGGGTGCGTACGGCGGTGCGCAGCCTGCCCATCGTGACCGCCTCGGTGATGCCGTGCCCCATCACGTCACCGATCACCATGGCGACCCGGTCGGCGGACAGCGGAATCAGGTCGTACCAGTCGCCGCCCACCTCCTCGCCCCGGCCCGCGGGCAGGTACCGGGCGACGGCGTCGGCGGCGGGCGGCCGGGGCAGCGTTCTGGGCAGCAGGCCACTTTGCAGTTCCTGGGCGCGGGCGTGTTCCACGTCGTACAGGCGGGCCCGTTCCAGCGACTGACCGACCAGACCGCTCAGAGCCGTCAGCAAGGCGCGCTCGTCATCGGTGAAGGACCGCGGCTCGCCGAAGGACACCACACACAGGCCGATGACGCGGCCGGAGGCCAGCATGGGCAGGAATGCCCATGCCCCCTTCGGAGACTCCTGGTGCACATGCCTCAGCGTCGAATAGCGCCCGTTCAGCTCCCCCATCGATCCGATGAACCGAGGAGTACGGGTGTGCACCACATCGTGGAACGCGGCATGGGCGGTGAGCGGTATCCCGTCGACCAGGCTGAGGAATTCCTGCGAATATCCGGCAGCGCCGACGACCTTCAGGTGGCTGCCTTCCAGCAACTGGAAGACCAGGCCATCGGCGCCGAAGGGAGGCAGGACGAACCCCGCGACGGCCTCCACGACATCGCGGGTGGTGACAGCCTCGGCGAGTGCGGCGGTCAGCTCACCCATGCGTACCGACCGCTCGGCCCCGGCCAACGGCCGCGTACCGGGCGAGGGGCCGGGGCCACCGCCCAGCCGTGCACCGGCCCATTCCGCCAACACGCCCAGCAGAGACCGCTGCGCCTCGTCCGGCTCACCGGGTCCCGCCGTGAGCACGGACAGCACACCGACCGGCCCGTCGGCACCGGGAACGGGCACCGCCGCCGTGCCGACCGCGCCGGCGCCCAGGCTGTCCCCGGCAACGCGGACGAAGCCGCCATGCCGCAGGGCGTGCACGGGCGCGGCATCCTGCTCGTCGGACAGATCTGCCCACTCCCCCGTACCTGCCCCGGACAGCCCGCTGGCGGCGGCCAGGCGCAACCGGCCGGCGGCGGGGTCATACCGGTGCACCAGCGCGCCCACGCCGCACAAGCACGTCGTCGCCAGCCTGAGCACGAGGGCCAGCGTCTCTGTGCCCTGCGCCGCGTCCCCCCAGACGTCTTCGCCAGAGGCCGCCAGGGAGCCGGACGGCAGGCGCTCAGGCTGCTCTGCGTCACCCACGGGGCCAGCCTTCCCAGCCGTCACCGCGCCTCCTGCCCACCCGTACACAAACGGGGGCAACGGTGAGCCTCCACCACCCAAGAATCGGGCATATCGCTATATAGCGGAAAGACTATCATCGCTGCTCGGCAGGCCACGCCCGTGGGCCGGCGAGGGAGACAGGGGCCGGATCGCCTGCCGCCTGGTGTCACCGGTGGTTCAGCCGGCCGCCGGTGTTTCCCGCACGGCCAGCTCGGCGTCGTGCCCGTAGATCCAGCCGTTGTGAGCGAAGGGGTCCTCGCTCGTGAACGCCGCGTCCCTGGCCTGCTGAGCGGGACCGTCGGGCAGGTGGTTGCTCTCGGCCCGGCCGCGGCTGATCCGCTGCACCCGGGTGGCGCGCGGCCGGCGTATGTCCTCGTAGCGGCGGAGCGCGGCGGAGGGGTCTTCAGGCCGGGCGGCGAGGCAGCCCGCCAGGACGGCGGCGTCCTCCATCGCCTGTGCCGCTCCCTGGGCGAAGAAGGGGAACATCGGGTGCGCCGCGTCGCCGAGCAGTGCGACGGGCCCGTTCGTCCAGCGGGGCAGCGGATCGCGGTCGAGCAGCGCCCACCGCCCCGTACGCTCCGCGGCCGCGAGGAGTGCCCGCAGGTCGGCGGACCAGTCGGCGAACTCGGCGCGCAGCTCCTCGATCCGCCCCTCGGCCGACCATGATTCCGTCGTCCAGTCGTGCGCCGGCCCGAATGCGACGATGTTGATCTGCGTGCCCGCCGAGATCGGATAGTGGACCAGGTGGCGGTCGGGGCCCAGCCACAGCGTCTGGACCGGGCCGCGCGCGAACGCGGGGGCACGCTCCGCCGGTACGAGGCATCGCCATGCGCACATCCCCGAGAACCGCGGCGAACCTGCCTCGGTCACGTACTGCCCCACGGTGGTGTGCACACCGTCGGCACCGACGACCACGTCGGCGACCTGCCGCGATCCGTCAGTGAACGTCAGTTCGACACCCTCGTGCAGTCGACGGAGACCTGCCAGACGGGCCCCGAGCCGCACCGAGGCCTCGGGGACAGCTGCCCGCACCGCGGCGAGGAGATCGGCGCGGTGGGCGACGTAGCTCTGCTCGCCGAAGCGCCGTTCGCATTCCTCACCGAGGTTCTGCGAGAAGAGCACGCGCCCGTCCTCCCAGCGCCGGAACTCCCATCCGACCCGCAGCGGCACCGCGCGCTCCTCAAAACGGTCCAACTGTCCCAGGCTGCGCAGCAGTCGCACGGCGTTCGGGGAGACGACGAGACCGGCACCGACCTCGGTGAGGGCGGGAGCCTGTTCGTACACGGCCGCATCGATCCCGGCCCGGTGCAGGAAGGCGGCAGTGGCGAGACCGCCGATTCCTCCGCCTACCGCGGCCACACGCAGGGCGGAACGTCGTCTCTTGTCCACACTGTTCATTCACCGGCTCCCGTCCGCCGAAGAGACGCCCGCCCCGCGGAGTCCGCGGGAGCGAGGACGATGTCGAAGCGGACACTCGACCAGGACCGGTCCGCGAGGTCGCGGCCGTCAGGGGTCGAGGTGCCCGCGGGATGCTGCACGAAATCGTGGACGAGGGAGTCCTTGACACCGAACACCGCGTCGCGGGTGAGGAGTTCGTCGCCACGGACGAAGATGTGGGTGATCAGGGCCCGCTTGCCCTCGGCGCGGACGTCGAAGTGCAGGTGCGAGGCGCGCATGGGGGAACGGCCCACCGCGGCGAGCAGCGCGCCGACGGGACCGTCGTGCGGGATCGGGTACGGGGTGGGCGTGATCGCCCAGAACCGGTAGGCACCCCTGTCGTCGGCGACCACGTGACCGCGCGCCGCCGTACGGTCGTCGTCGTACTGCACGTCGTAGAACCCTTCCTCGTCGGCTTCCCACACCTCGATACGCGCCCCCGGCACGGGCTTTCCGTCGGTGTCGGTGACCGTGCCCTCCACCCAGCACGGCTGCCCCGCGGCGCCGAAGGAGACGTCCCCGCCCAGCGGGATCTCGGGTGAGCCCTCGACAAAGAACGGGCCGAGCACCGTGGCCTCGGTCGCGTTCGCGTACGCCTCGTTGTTGATGGCGATCGTCTGCATGGACGCCCCCAGCACGTCCGACAGCAGGATGAACTCCTGCCGCTTGTCGTCGGTGATGTGCCCCGCCGCGGTGAGGAAATCGATCGCGGACGCCCACTCCGCCTCCGTCAGGCGCACTTCGCACAGAAACGCGTGCAGGTGCCGGGTCAGCGCCTGCATCACCTGCTTCAGCCGTGGGTCCTGCGCGGTCTCGAACGAGGCCACGACCTTCTCCACCAGCGCCTGTTCACGGTCCTGCTGCTCGGAGACCGCCTGCACGACCGCCCCGCCCTTCTCACTCCCCATGAGTTCTCCTCGTCATCGAGTCGTCGGTCATCGTCCGCGGGTCCGCACCCCGCCACGCCGCACGCAGCAGGCGATGGATGTCGCCGGCCGTCACCGGACGCGGATTGCCGTCCGGCACCACGTCCAGGACCGCCTGCACCGCGTCGTCGACATCGGTCTCCTGCAACCCGTAGTCGCGCAGTGCCGTAGGCGCCGCCACGTCACGACGGAGCCGTTCCAGCCCCTCGACGGCCGAACCGGCACCGAACGCGGCCGCGATCCGCTGCTCGGCCTCGGGTGCGGCGGGTGCGTTGAACGCCAGCACATAGGGCAGCACCACCGCATGGGTCTGGGCGTGCGGCAGGTCGTATCTGCCGCCCAGCACGTGGCAGATCTTGTGATGCAGCCCCGAACCCGCCGACGAGAACGCCACCGCGGACAGGTACGTCCCGTACAGCATCCGCGCGCGGCCCGGAAGGCCGGCCGGGTCGGCGACCACCGCGGGCAGACCGGCCGCCAGCGCACGGATCCCCTCCCCCGCCAGCGCCCGGTCGATCGGGTCCACGCGAGGGCCCCACATCGCGTCGACGCAGTGCGCCAGTGCGTTCAGCCCCGACGCGACGCTCATCGGCACCGGCAAGGACACCGTCAGCGTCGCGTCGTACACGACGGCGCGCGGCAGGACCCCCTCGTGGACTCCGGTGGTCTTACGCGCCTGCTCCGTCAGACCCCACACGCTCGTGGCCTCCGACCCGGCGTACGTGGTGGGAACGGCGATGATCGGCAGCCCGCTGGTCAGCGCGACCGCCTTCGCCAGGCCGGTGGTGGAACCCCCTCCGACGCTGATCAGCAGATCCGCCCGGTGTTCGGCCGCCACGGTGCGAGCCCGCTCGGCCACCTCGAGGGGAACGTGCATCACCACCTCGCCCCACCGCACCACGACCGGCAGGCCGGCGGTGACCGTCTGCGCGAGCTCAGCCTCGGCGGCCGCCGCGATCACCATCACCCGCGAGGCGCCGAGCCGCTCCACCTCGGCCCGTACCAGCGCCGCCGCCTCACCCGAGGCAAAGCAGACCCGCTGGGTCAGACTCTCGTGCTCGAAGCGCAGCAGCGCCCCGTCGAGTGACTCGTCGGCGCCATGGCCGCCGTCGGCTTGCGACGTCCCGGTCATGCGCATGCCCGGACTCCTTTCGACTGTCGGCTGTATGGGAGAGAGAGTCCAGGACGGAAGCAGCGAGGGTCAGTACGATGTCCGTTGAACGGACACCTTCCTGTCACGGCCGTCTGCCCACCCCGAGAATCACGGCAGGACGAAGCCCCCGCCACCGCGGCGAAAGGACCCGACACGGCCAACAGCAGCGACCGCGGCCGCACGGTCACCTCCCGGGCTCTGGCGATCCTGGACGCGTTCACACAGGAACGCCCGGAGCTGACCCTCGCCCAGATCTGCCGCCTCACCGGCCTCCGCCATGCCACCGCCCACCGGCTGGCCGGCGAACTGACGGCGTGGGGTGCTCTGGAACGCCTGGCCAGCGGCGTGTACGTCATCGGTCTGCGCCTGTGGGAGCTTGGCTCGCTCAACCCCCGAGGACTGCCGCTGCGCGTCCGGGCGATGCCCGTCATGGAGGACCTGCACGCCGCCACACAGCAGCACGTTCAGCTGGCCGTCCTCGACGGTACCGACGCCCTCGTCGTCGAACGGATCTCCTCGGCAGGGGCGGTTCCCTTGGTGTCCCAAGTCGGTGGAAGGCTGCCCCTGCACGCGTCCGCGGTCGGCCAGGTGCTGCTGGCCCACGCCGGCGAGGAGTTGTTCACCGAAGTCGTACGGGGCGGCCTGACCCGCTTCACCCCCAGGACCATCACCGACCCTGCCGCCCTGCGTCTGGCACTGGCAGAGTGCCGACGGACCGGCGTCGCGGTCGTACGCGAGGAGACCAGCCCGGACGCCCATTCGGTGGCGGCACCGGTCACCGACTCCAAAGGCCGGGTGGTCGCGGCCCTCTCCGTGGTGGGCACCGACGCCCGAACCCATCTGCTGGTACCGGCCGTCGTGCTGGCCGGCCGCGGCGTCTCGCGGGGCCCGGGTTCCGGGGCGGCACCTTAAGCACTCCCTGGAGTGCATACACAGCTACTTGATCAACGAGGAGCATGACCCTCTCCTGACCCACTTGGCCGTAGGTTCTCCGTACGCAACCCTTTACAGCCCCTTAATAGTGTGCACACTTAGCGGTGCAGGCGAGCAGCGGGAGATGCGGCCAGCCCGTCACTGCGTGAGCCTCCAGCCTCCGCACCCGTGCCCCGGTACGGCGCCGGTCAGCCTGCGACTACCGCCGACGAACTCGTGCGCGCCGCTTTCAGGGCGAGAGAGACCCCATCGACGAAGCCATGTGAGAGGACTTGCCATGCTCGTAGACAGTCGCGGAGGAGGTCGTGGCAACGCCACGTGGCCCCCTGTGACCTTGCTGGTACTCGCGATCTGCGGGATCGCGATCATCACCGACGGCTACGACGTCGTCATCTACGGCGCCGTGATCCCGTCCCTGCTCCACGAACCGGGGTGGGGCCTGACTCCCGCCCATGCCGGTCTGATCGGTTCATTCGCTCTGATCGGGATGCTCATAGGAGCCACGACCGTCGGCACCCTCACCGACGCCCTGGGCCGACGCCGCATCCTGATCGGCTGTCTGACCTGGTTCTCGGCGATGACAGGCCTGTGCGCGATCGCGACATCCCCCGAGATGTTCGGCACCTTCCGGTTCCTGGCCGGCCTCGGTCTCGGTGGCGTACTGCCGACCGCCACCGCTCTCAGCGGTGAATACTCGCACCCCCGCGTACGCAACCTGGTTTTCGCGATCATCTTCAGCGGCTTTCCCGTGGGCGGCATCGTCGCCGCTCTCACGGGGATCTTCGTGATACCCCGGTTCGGCTGGCAGGCGATGTTCCTGCTCGGCCTCCTCCCGCTCGTCCTGGTCGTGCCGCTGGCCCTGAAGCTGCTGCCCGAGTCCATCGCCTTCCTCCGGGTGAAGGGCAGGTACGCCGAGGCGCAGAGGACAGCTCAGCGCTGGAACATCCCTCTGGAAGACACACGGGAAGAAGTGCCGGCACCCGCACAGCCTCCTACCGAAACCGGCTCAGGCAGCATGTCGCCGGTGAGAGCCCTGTTCTCCCGCGGCTACGTGCTGGCGACCCTGTGCTTCATGGCCATGACATTCCTATGCCTGTTCATGATCTACGGTTACAACACCTGGCTCCCCGAAATCATGCGCCGGGCCGGCTACTCCTCCGGTTCCGCACTCGGCTTCCTCCTCATGTTCAACCTCGGGGCAGTCATCGGCCAGCTCATCCTTTCCCTGGCCGCCGACCGACTCGGCTCGAAACCCATCATCGTCACGACCTGCCTCACGGCCGGCGTGGCAGTCATCCTGCTCAGTCTGCGGCTGCCCACCACGGTGCTGTACGCGGCCGTCGCGCTGGGGGGTGTCGGGGCGATGGGCACACAGACGTTCGTCCTCGCCTACGTCTCCAAGCACTACCCGGTACGGATGGGCGCCACTGCGATGGGCTGGACGCTGGGCATCGGCCGCCTTGGCTCGATGCTCGCCCCGCCGCTGCTCGGACTCATCATCGGGGCCGGGCTTGCGTACCAGTGGAACTTCTACGCCCTCGCCGTTCCCGGTGTCCTCGGCGCCGCACTGATCGGCCTGGTTCCCCGCACGCCTGGAGAGCCGGCTCCGGTGGGACACGCAAGCGCGGACGGGCCCGCGCACTCCCTGCCGGAGCCGACCTGATCCGCAGGTCGAGGTCATGCCTGAACCCGGCGGTGCACCCCGAACAGGGTGCACCGCCGGGGTGCACCCGGTCCCCCATCCCCGCTCGCCCACGGCCGTGCCCGCGAGCCGACGCTCGTAGCCGCTCTGGACGTGCCCGGACCATGCACCGCACCCCGGACTGTCGGCGTCCGACACACGACGGCCTGTGCTGCGACGTGCACGGGACCGGATCCGGCACCACGGGAGACCGGCATGGAGGGTACCCGCAGCCGCCCGCGGGGCCACCGCGGGCAGCGGCCGGCAAGGCTACAACGGGAAGACCTGGGTCCAGTCAGCCCGTAGCGGAGGCTCGGTCGCTGTCGATGCTTCAGGCGGAGGCGGGGCGGAGCGGGGCGCCGGGGACGGGCGAATGCCGAACAGTGAACCTGCGGCCTCCGAAATCGCTGCGGCACATCGCACTGACACCTCCTCCGGGACAGCCATGCGCCGCAGAGCCCCGGCGAATGCATCCTCCACCAGTTCCAGCCGTCGCGAAAACTCGCCGGGCCTGCCCAGGCGTCCGGGCTCCGCCAGGTCGGTGAGCAGCTCCCACGCTTTGTGCTGCACAGGGATCAGAGCCTCCCATCCGTATGGCCGCCGTCCCGGCCAAGGGCCATCGGTCCCGGCGACGCGCAGGCCGAGGGCTTCGCGGACCCGGTCGGCGATACAGGAGTGCCACTGTGCCAACTCATCGAGAGAATCGGCTTGGAGGCCGGAGAGGATCACGAACAGGGCCGAAGCGCCCGTGGGCCAGTCGTCAGGGCCGCCCGCTCCTCCCCCGGCCGGATGACCGGGCCTCAGAAAGGCACGGAGCAAGCTGAGGCTCTCGGCGGCGCGCTCAGCCGCGTACTGACATGCGTAGTCGGTGGGCATGGTTCTTCATCACTTCGTCGGGGTGCTGTCGGCATTTTCTGCAACTGGCTGGATCTGGCTGCGCGCACAGAGCCGACCTGGTCAGCTCGGGCGAACGACACACCCAAAGTGTGTACACACTTATCGATGACGTCCAGGCATCCATGAAACAGTTTCCGATCCGACATCGGAGATCACGGGGGACGTGAACCAATCCAAGCCCTTGGCAAGCCATCGCTTAATGTATGCACATACTGAACCGGTCCGGAGATCGTCAACGCGATCCTCTACATCAGCCCTCGGACGCCACGTTCCGGCCCGCCTGGTCCCAGGATGGCCGTGGGACCAGGCGTATGCGCGGCTGCCTCAGTCTTCGAGCGGCTCGTAGTCGAACCAGTCGAAGTGCACCGAGCCGGCCGCCGCGAACATGCCGATGACGCGGCCGGTGAAGCCGCCGGCGACCTCCGTGGACAGGTACTTGCCGTCGAGAGAGGCGAGCTCGACGAATGTGCCGTCCGGTTCCTCGATGCCGATCGAGACGGTGTCGGGGCCGGTCCGGGCGTCGGTCAGGGTCCGGACCGCGGTCACCTCTACGCGGAGCACCACAGGTCCGGGCGGCACCGGCCGCGACGCCACGACTGTGCTCAGCGGGCCAATCCGGGCGAGCACCCGTACCTCGCCGGACGCGGCCTCGATGTCGTAGTGGTGCTGCTCGTCGAGGCGGACGGCCAGGCCACCGCGTCCTTCCGCCATGTCGGCCAGGGCTCGCACCCGGCAGGACAGATGCTGCTGCCGCCGGCCGACGAACGTCACGTCGGTGTCGTCGAGTGATCCGCCGCGGGCGCGCAGGGTCAGCCAGCCGGGCCGGTCCTTGGTGGTGCAGTCCTCCGCGGGGCGATGACGCAGAGAGACCCAGTACGGGGCCAAGTCGCTCAGCTCGAAGTCGTCCCGGACCGGCGTGACAGGGCCCGGCTGGAGCGGCCAGGGAGGCGCGGGCGCCTCGAGCGACAGTTCGCCGACGACCGGCCAGCCGTCCTCCCAGTCGACCCGTACCAGGAACGTCTCCCGGCCGAGTACGTGCCACCCGGGCGTGCCGCCACCCGGGCGCACTCCGAGCAGCACCATCCACCACGAGCCGTCGGGTGCCTGGACCAGGTCCGCGTGGCCGGTGTTCTGGATGGGGTGGTCGGTGCCGCGGTGGGTCAGGATCGGGTTGGCCGGGCATGGCTCGAACGGCCCGTCGGGCGTGCGGCTCCGGGCGATCGAGACGCCGTGGCAGCGCTCGGTGCCGCCCTCGGCGATGAGCAGGTACCAGTAGTCGCCGATCCGGTACAGGTGCGGTGCTTCCGGGGCCTTGGCGCCGGGCGACCCGGACCAGACCTTGCGGTCGGGACCAAGCGTCTTGCCGGTGTGGGTGTCGAGGCGGACCTGTCCCACGCCGGCGACGGTGCACCAGCAGTTGCCCTCGTCGTCCCAGGCGAGATCAGGGTCGATGCCGGGGACTGAGGGCAGCCGGATCGGGTCGGACCAGGGGCCTGCCGGGTCGGTGGCCGTGAACAGCATGTTGCCGTCACTGCTGACATTCGTGACGATCAGCCAGAACCGGCCGTCATGGTGTCGCAGTGTGGGCGCGTATATCCCGCCCGAGGAGGGCGAGTCCAGCGGCAGGCGCAGTTGGCTCGGCCGGTCCAGCGCGTTGCCGATCTGGGTCCAGTGCACCAGGTCCCGGCTGTGGAAGATGGGTACGCCGGGGAAGTACTCGAAGCTGGAACATGCGACGTAGTAGTCCTCGCCCACCCGGCAGATGCTCGGGTCGGGGTAAAACCCCGGGATCACTGGGTTGTTGATGGTGGCGCCCGTCTCGGGCATGCTCGACACCCTGATCGAGTCCTTTCACTGGTTCACTGGTTCGCTCGTTGACTGCTTGCACGGCTCTGCCCACGTCGTGCCGGCGTGGGCAGAGGGTTCGGGGCCGCCGGTTCAGCGGGCGGGATGGAGTTGTACGACCACGATCGAGTAGGCCGGGACGGTCTGGCGGGTGGCGCTGCCGGTGGTGGCGGAGCCGATCGACGTGGCGTTCTTGCGGTACGAGTACACGGTCGGGGTGGCCGAGGACGGGGTGAACCCGCTGTAGGACAAGGTGACCGTGGCCTCGTTGACGGGGTCCTTGTTGATGAGCATGACGCTCACGTCGCCGTTCGCCCGCCGCACGGCGTGCGCGGACACCAGCGACGTCGAGCCGACGGCCTGGACCAGCCTGTCCCCCGGTGTGCCCAGCTTGGTGACCATCCGGACGCCGTAGTAGGGCGGGAAGGGCGTGTTGAGCGGGGGCTCGCACGAGGCGCCGCTGGACAGGATTCCTCCGTCGTCGTAGTCGGTGGCGCCTTCCACCGTGGTGACATGGCTACAGTCCGTGCCGTTGTGCAGGTCCCACCAGTCGAGGGTGAAGGCGCCGTTCTCCATCCACGTCAGGTACTCGTCCGGCGCGAAGAGCCCGTTCGGGGAGGTGTCTTTGTAGGCGTTGGCGTTGGCTTCCGTCACCGCTATGCCCACGTTGCGCGCGTTGCTCCCGGCGTACTGGCTGATGAGCGACCGCAGAGTCGCGGCCATGCCCGGGATCTCGGCCTGGGGCTTGCCCAGGAGGTCGGCCTCGCTGTTGCCGATCGGGTAGTGGTGCACGATCACGAAGTCGATCTTCGATCCGGCGATCGACAGGACCGTGTGGTTCCAGTCCATGGAGTCGCCGGATCCGGTGATGCCGTCCGGCCAGGCTCCCGGCGTGGTCAGCACCGCGCCGATCTTGATGGTCGGGTCGACGGCCTTCATCGCCGTGGCGTACTGCACGAGGTTGGTCGCGTACGTCGTGGCGGTCTTGCCGGCGTGGTGGTCGGTCTCCCAGGTGGCGCCGTAAAGGCCGTTGCCGTAGACCTCGTTGCCGACCTCCCAGTACTTCACCCCGTAGCCCTTGGTCACGTTCGCGTACCGCACCCAGGCCGCCGCTTCCTCGGGTGTGCCCGAGCCGTAGTCGGCGGTGACGATCGACTGCGCCCCGGTGGCGCGTACCGTCCCCATGAAGGTGTCGAAGTCGGTGTTGGGGGCGACGTAGCCGCCCTCGGCCGTGTGCGTCTGCCAGTGGTAGATGTCGGCGTAACTGCCGCCCGGGTAGCGGACCATGCCGACGCCGGCATCTTTCAGCAGCCCGGGGACGGCCGAGTGGTTCATGTTGCCGTCGTAGACGGCGACGTTCATTCCGACTCCGGTAGCCGGGATGGTCGCCAGGGTACGACCGGTGTCCACCGACACTGAGGCGGTGACGGCCGCTGAAGCGGCCTGCGCCGACGGGGTGGTGGCCGTGATCGAACCGGCCGCGGCCAGCGCCACGGCGGCGACCAGTCCGATCAAGCGTGCGCGGTGCCTTTGGATCGATCTCCGCATGAGTTCCTCCAGCAGCATGACGACCGAGGCGCGTGAACTCGGGACGCGCACCACAGTCTGCGGGTCCCGGGTGCTTGGCAAGTACTGCGACAGATTCGAAACTTTCGCAGTCGAAGTCTGGAGTGTTTCTCCGTCGGTTCCGCTGCGTCAGTCCTGCGGCGGAGCCGTACTGCCCCGGACGGTCAGAGTCGTCGCGATCTCCAGCCCGACCTGGGGTGCCTGTTCGCCGCGGCCGAGAGTGAGCGCCAGTTCCGTCGCCGCCACAGCCATCTCGGTCAGGGGCTGGTGGACCGTGGTCAGGGGCGGGTCGATCCAGGAAGCGACCGGGAGGTCGTCGAATCCGACGACGCTCAGGTCGTCGGGGATGCGCAGGCCGGCCTCGCGTGCCGCCTGGTAGACACCGAATGCCTGCAGGTCGTTGGCAGCGAAGATCGCTGTGGGGCGTTCGGGCAGGGCCAGCAGGGAACGCGCTGCCTCGCAGCCGTCCTCACGGGTGAGTTCCGCGTGCACCACGAGTTCCGGATCGGCCGGCAGGCCGGCGGCCTGCATCGCGGAGCGGTATCCGTCCAGCCGGGCGACGCAGCACAGCACGTCCTGCGGACCGCTGATCACCGCGATACGGCGGTGTCCGAGCCCGGTGAGGTGGCGGGTCGCGGCGCGGCCGCCGGACCAGTTCGTGGTGCCCACGAAGGGGACGTCGTCCGGCAACTCCGCGGTCGGGTCGAAGACGACGAACGGGATACCCTTCGCCGTCAGCTGCTCCCGCTCCGCCTCGGAGAGCTGGGCCACGGACAGCACGCACTTCGGACGCCGTGAGACGGTGTCGTCCCAGGTCGGCGCGGTGTCATGGAGGCCGAACCGGGACACCATGAGGCCGACGCCGTGCTGGCGGGCCACCTCCTCCACGCCCCGGATGATCTCCACCGCCCACAGGTCCTTGAGCTCGCGGAACACAAGCTCCACGACGTTGCTCCGGCCGGATCCAGAGGGCCTGCGGTAGCCGTACCTGTTGACCAGTTCCTCGACACGGGCGCGTGTGTCCGCGGAAACCCCCGACTTGCCGTTGATCACCTTGGACACGGTCGGGACCGACACCCCCGCCGACTCCGCGATGTACGCGATGGTGACCGGCCTGGACGAGTCGCCCTGCCTGCGTTCCTCGTTCGTCGGTCCGTCAGCTGCGTGGTCCGCCAAGGTCGCCTTCCCGATCATCGCACCGCCCGCTCGTGTGCTCGGGCATTATCTCATCCCTTGCCTGCGCACCGGGTGCCTTCAAGCATCTCCTCATGTTAACTTCTCCGCCGCATGGAGAGAAAGTTTCCGTTCTTCCAACTGGAAGGTGCACGTGATGACGAGGAGACTGGCAAGCTTCCTGGCACTCCTCCTGGCGATAGCCCTGTTCCCGTTGTTACCCGCCACCGCACAGGCCGCCGACCCGCCCCCGCCCAGTGCGCCCGCCGCCCGCAGTGCGGTGGCCGCCATGCAGCCGGGCTGGAACCTGGGCAACACCTACGACGCCATCCCCGACGAAACCTCCTGGGGCAATCCGCCCGTGACCAGGGCACTGTTCAGGAAGGTCAAGTCGCAGGGATTCAAGAGCATCCGGCTGCCCGTCACCTGGGGCACCCACCAGGGCTCCGCACCCGACTACACGATCGACCCGGCCTGGATGGCGAAGGTACGGCAGGTCGTCGACGGGGCGCTGGACGAGAACCTCTACGTGATGATCAACATGCACCACGACTCATGGATGTGGGTCAACAACCTCTCCACGGATCATGACGCCGTCCTCGCCCGCTACACCGCCACCTGGACCCAGATCGCGGCGGAGTTCCGCGACGAGCCGTCCAGACTGGTCTTCGAGAGCATCAACGAGCCGACGTTCAGCGGCACTTCCGGTGACGACGAGAACTACCGGCTGCTGGACGAGCTCAACACCGTCTTCCACCGGATCGTCCGCGCGTCAGGGGGTCGCAACGCCGACCGGCTGCTCGTCCTGCCCACCCTGTACACCAACGCCGACCAGGGGCGGCTCGACGCGCTGGCCGCGAGCATCACGGCCCTGCACGATCCCATGGTGGCCACGACCATCCACTTCTACGGATGGTGGCCGTTCAGCGTGAACATCGCCGGATACACCCGGTTCGACGCCACCTCGCAGAAGGACCTCACCGACACCTTCGACCGCGTGTACGACACGTTCGCCGCCCGCGGCATCCCGGTCATCATCGGCGAGTACGCCCTGCTCGCCTACGACCACAACCGCCCCGGCATCATCGAGCGGGGCGAGGTGCGCAAGTACTTCGAGTTCCTGGGCGACTACGCCCGCCGGCGCAAGCTCACCACCATGCTCTGGGACGCCGGTCAGTTCCTGAACCGCACCACCCTGCAATGGCGGGACCCGGAGCTGTTCGCCCAGATCAAGTCGAGCTGGACCACCCGTTCGGGAACCGCTTCCAGCGACATGGTGTTCCTCCCCAAGTCGAGTGCCGTCACCAGCCAGACGCTCACGCTCAACCCGAACGGCACCGACTTCCAAGGACTGCGGCACGGCTCCCGCAACCTCGTGAAAGGCAAGGACTACACCGTCTCCGGCGACCAGCTCACGCTGACCGCCGCCGCACTCACCGAACTGGCCGGCGACCGGTCGTACGGGGTCGACGCGACACTGGAGGCGAGGTTCTCACGCGGTGTCCCATGGCGGATCGACGTGATCACGTATGACGCCCCCGTTCTGTCTAACGCCTCCGGGAGCACCAGTGGCCTGACCATCCCCACCCAGTTCCGGGGCGACCAACTGGCCACGATGGAGGCCACGTACGACGACGGAAGCAACGCAGGACCGGCGAGCTGGACGCCCTATCAGCAGTGGGACACGGCCTTCTCGGCCTACACCGGCGACTCCATCAAGCTGACCTCCGACTTCGTCAACTCCCTCAAGGACGACTCCCGGGTGACGCTCACCTTCCACTTCTGGAGCGGTGCCTCGGTGACCTACCACGTCACCAAGGCGGGTAGCACGGTGACCGGCACGACCGCCTGACCGGCCACTGCTCCGGCCGCGCGGTGGACGCACAGGGTTCAGCGTCGGCCGCGCCAGGAGCAGGCCGCCGTTCCGACGGCCGGTACGGGGATGCCGAGCACCGCGCCGGAGGTCGCTGTCGGGCTCTTCACTCCGTACCGGGCCGTGGTGACGAAGGCGCGGTTGTCACCGGGGTGCAGACACACCGATGTGGGGTGCGGGGCGGGAACGGTCAGAGTGTGGAGCGGGCGGCCGTCGGGGTGGTACCGGCGGACCTCACCCGCGCCCCACATCGCGACCCACAGGCAGCCCTCGGCGTCGACGGTCATCCCGTCGGGGCTGCCTTCGCCATCGCCGAATTGGGCGAAGGTCTCCGGGCCTTCGGAGAAGTCGCCCGAGACGGGGTCGACCCGGCAGCGCAGGATCGTACCGGCGGCCGTGTCGGCGAGGTACATGGTCGTGCCGTCGGCGGTGAACGCGGGCCCGTTGGCGATGGTCAGGCCGTCGAGGACGCGTACGACCGTGCCGTCGGGGTCCGTTCGGTACAGGGAGCCCGCGCCGGGGGTGCCGTCGTAGGCCATGCTGCCGGCCCAGAAGCGGCCGGCGGGGTCCGCGACGCCGTCGTTCATACGGCTGGGGACGGTGGTGCGGTCCTCGGGGCGGTCCAGCCATTCCAGTGTGCCGTCGGCGGTGAGGAGCGCGATGCCGGTGCCCGCGGCGGCGATCCATGTGCCCGGCTGGTCGGCCACGGGCGCGACGGCACCCAACGGCACGTCGAGCCGGGCCAGTTGGCGCGGGGCCGGTTCGGTGTCGTCGGGCAGTTCGAAGAGCCTGCCGCTGAGGATGTCGACGTACACGTACCGGCCGTCGAACCAGCGGCCGCCCTCGGCGAGTTCGTACGCTCCGTCCACGACGACCGCCGCGGTGCTTGCCGTGAATGTCATGGTCGGTCTCCTGGGTGGGTCAGCGGATGGTCGTGCCGTCGGGCTGGTCGAACAGTCCGAGTTCGTCCCGCGTCGGCAGGCCCTCCCAGTCGCCCCGGGTGGCGACGGCGAAGGCCGCGGTGGTGACGGCCCGGTGCAGACGGGCGGGGATGTCCGCACCGTCGAGGAGACCGGACAGGTACCCGGCCACGAAGGCGTCACCGGCGCCGACCAGGTCGATCGCGTCGACCCGGCGCGCCGGGCGGTCGGTCGCCCCGTCCGCGGTGAAGACGGTCGCACCGCGGGCGCCCCGCTTGACGACCACCTCGCCGACTCCCTCGGCCAGAACGCTGCGCACGGCCTCCGGTTCCTCCGCGCCAGGGCGTTCGAGCACCAGCGGCAGCTCGTCCTCGGAGGCGATGAGCAGATCGGTTCGGGCCAGCAGCGGCCGGAGCGCCGCACGGGCGCGGTCGGCGGTCCACAGCCGGGAGCGGTGGTTGACGTCGAGGCATACGGTGATACCGGCGTCGCGGGCGGCGGTGGCGGCTGCCAGGACGGCCTCGGCCGCCGACCCGCTGAGCGCCGGTGTGATGCCGGTGAGATGCAGAACGCGGGGTCCCGCGGCCAGCGCGGGCAGTACGTCGGCCGGCGAGACGGCCGAACCCGCGGAACCGTCGCGGTAGTAGCTGACGCGCGTGAGCGTGCCCAGGCGGGGTTCGGTCAGCAGCAGTCCCGTGGGGCGGCCGGTGTCGTCGGTGACCGCGTGACCGATGTCGACGCCTTCGGCGCGCAGCGTGCGCAGCACGAGCGCACCGAGTTCGTCCGCGCCGACCCGGCCGGCCCAGCGCACCCGGTGCCCGAGCCGGGCGAGGCCGATGGCGACGTTGGACTCGGCTCCCGCCACGGACAGGCCGAGGCTGCCGCCGAGCCGCAGCGCGCCCTGTGCGCGCAGCGCCGCCATCGTCTCGCCGAAGGTCACCACCTCGGGCGGGGCCTGGGGGTCCGGTGCCGTCACGACGTCTCCCCCGCGGCGACCTTGCGGAACTCGGCCGCGCGGGCGCGGAGTCGGTCGAGGTCGCCGCCTTCGGCCGCGTCCCCGACGAGGGGTGAGCCGACTCCGACGGCGATGGCGCCGTGGTCCAGGTAGAGACGGGCGGCCTGTGCGTCCACTCCGCCGACGGGCACGAAGGGCACCTCGGGGAAGGGGTCGCGCAGGGCCCGCAGATAGCCGGGGCCGCCGAGAGTGCCGGGGAAGAGCTTGATCGCGGCGGCGCCCCGGGCGAGGGCGAGCTCGATCTCGGTCGGCGTCAGGGCTCCCATCAGGACGGGGACGCCGTAGGGCTCGAGACCGTCGACCAGTGCCGGGGTGACGAGGTACGACGCACCGGCTTCCACGGCCTGGGCCGCGTCCGCCGCCGAGCGCACGGTTCCGGCGCCCAGCAGCGCGTCGGGGCCCAGTTCGGCGCGGGCCTGCCTGATCACGGTGAGGGCGTCGGCGGTGGTCAGCGAGACCTCGATGGCCGCGATGCCCTCCTCGGTGAGGGTGCGTACGGTGCGCAGGGCCGCGGCGGGGTCCTTGCCCCGTACGATCGCGAGCAGGCGGTGGGTTCGGAGGGATTCCACCAGGTTCATCGGAGCGGGCTCTCCTTGGGGATGGCGCGGGTGTGGGGTTCGGGGGCCGGGCCGGCGGCGGTCACCATTCGGTGAACGCCCCGTCGGCGCCGCGCCATACGGGGTTGCGCCAGCGGTGTCCGGTTTCGGCGGCGTGGCGTACCGCCTTCTCGTCGATCTCGACACCCAGCCCCGGGCGGGAGCCGGCCACGGCGTATCCGTCCTGGAAGCGGAAGGGTTCGGGGTCCATCACGTACTCCAGCAGGTCGCACTGCTGGTTGTAGTGGATGCCCATGCTCTGTTCCTGGATGAGGAAGTTCGGTACGGAGAAGGCGATCTGGAGGCTTGCGGCGAGGGCGATCGGGCCGAGGGGGCAGTGCGGGGCCAGGGCGACGTCGTACGTCTCGGCCATGGCGGCGATGCGGCGGACCTCGGAGATGCCGCCGGCGTGCGACAGGTCGGGCTGGGCGACGGCGATGCCGCTGGTCATCACCTCGCGGAAGTCCCAGCGGGAGTAGAGGCGTTCGCCGGTGGCGAGCGGGATGCTCGTGGACTCCGCCAGGCTGCGCAGGTGGCCGGAGTGCTCGGGCTTGACGGGCTCTTCGACGAACAGGGGGTGCAGCGGTTCCAGCAGGGGCAGCAGGCGGCGCGACATGGCGGTGGAGGCCCTGCCGTGGAAGTCGACGGCGATGTCCCGCTCGTCACCCAGCACCTCACGGACGGCCGCGACGCGTTCGACGACCTCGGCGGTGCGTGCCGGGGTGTCGATGGGTGCCAGTTCGGCCGAACCGTTCATCTTCACGGCGGTGAAGCCCGCCTTCATCTGCTCCTCGGCCAGCTCCGCGACGTCACTCGGCCGGTCCCCGCCGATCCAGGCGTACATCCGGACCCGGTCGCGTACGGGGCCGCCGAGCAGGCGGTGCACCGGGACACCGTAGGTCTTGCCGGCGATGTCCCACAGTGCCTGGTCGATGCCGGCGACGGCGCTGGAGAGGATGGGACCGCCCCGGTAGAAGCCGCCCTTGGTGAGCACCTGCCAGTGGTCCTCGATGCGCAGCGGGTCACGCCCTACGAGGTAGTCGGCCAGTTCGTGGACCGCGGCGCGTACGGTCTCGGCGCGGCCCTCGATGAGGGGCTCACCCCAGCCGGTGACGCCCTCGTCGGTGGCGACGCGCAGGAACAGCCAGCGCGGAGCCACCAGGAACGTCTCAACTCCGGTTATCTTCAAGACACTTCCTTCGGCAGCGTGTCGGTCGCGACTTCGTCGTGGTCTTCCCGCGCCCGTACGGCCGCCAGGTCGTGGGACGCCTGCGCCAGGAGGGACTCGACGGCCGCCACGGCGGCGTCCGGGTCCTGTGCTTCGACGGCGTCCAACAGGTCCTGGTGTACGGGAATGGAGTCGGAGAAGTGCTGGGCACCGTGCACGATCCGGTCGCGCACGCGCAGACCGGCCTCGATGACCACCTCCATCCGGCTGAGCAGTTCGTTGTGCGCGGCGTCCAACAGGGCGCGGTGGAAGGCCAGATCCGCCTCGATCATCGCGTCCGCGTTCGCGTCCGTCCCCGCCGCCGCCATCGCGTCGAGCGCGTGACGCATCGCGTCCAGGTCGGATGTGGTGCGGCGGGCCGCGGCGAGCCGGGCTCCCGCGGGTTCCACTATCGCGCGGACCTCGGCGAGGTCCTCCAGGAAGCCTTCGGTGGGAGCGCTGCTGCCCTGCCAGCGCAGCAGATCGCTGTCGAGCAGGTTCCAGTCGGCGCGGGGCCGGATGGTCGTACCGCGTTTCTGCCGCGATTCGAGGAGGCCCTTGGACGCCAGCACACGCAACGCCTCACGCACGACGGTCTTGCTGACGCCGAGCTCTGTTTCGAAGTTGGCCGGGTCCACGACGGAGCCGGGGGGGTAGTCGCCGCGGATGATGCGTCGGCCCAGCTCCTCCACGGCCTGGCCGTGCAGTCCCCTACCAGGATGGGTCACCACAGTCTCCGTTTCCGTATAGGTCCTGTCCGCGGACGCCGCGCACGGCTCACCGCACGGTGCGCGGCGCTCACGAGGACTCCTTCATGACGCTCCATCCTCCATCAATCACCAGGCTCGCTCCGGTCACATAGGAGGCGTCCGCCGATGCCAGGAAGGCGACGGCGGAGGCGACCTCCTCCGGCTGCCCGAACCGCTTCGCCGCCGTGGCGGCCACGCTGCGCTCCCGGTCGGACTCCGGGATCCCGTCCCAGGCGGCGGTCAGGATGGGGCCTGGCAGCACCGTGTTGACCCGGATGTCCGGTCCGTACTCGACGGCCAACTGCCGCCCCAGCGAGCACAGCGCGCCCTTCGCGGCGGCGTAGGCGGCGTGGCCCGGCAGGCCGATGACCGCGTGCACCGAGGAGGTGAGGACGACGGAGCCCCTGGCCTCGCGCAACATGGTCGCGAAGGTCTTCATCCCTCGCCAGGCCGGCTTGAGGAGTACGGCCATCTGGCCGTCCCATTCGGCCTCGCTCATGTCGTGGGCAGGCTTGTTGAGCTGGGCGAAGGCGTTGCTGTGCAGCACGTCCAGCCGTCCGTGACGCTCACCGACGTGGCGGGCCAGGTTCTCCCAGTCGACGGCCGAGGTCACGTCGCAGCGTACGTACTCCGCACGTCCTCCACTGTCCTCGATGCCTGCGGCGACCGCCTTGCCGGCCGCGTCGTCCACGTCCGTGACCACGACCGTCGCGCCCTCGGCCGCCAGCCTTCGAGCCGTGGCCGCGCCGATTCCGTGCGCTGCGCCGGTGATCACCGCCACGAGCCCGGTCATCCTGCGGCATTCCGTCATCGCGTGTGTCTCCCCATCTGGTGCCTGCGCGTCCGAGGTCTGCGCGTCGGGAGCCTGCTCCTCTGACGCCTGCATCCACCATAGCTGTTTCAATTAATTATGAATATATCTTGACGGGGTGGCGACACCGCTCCGAAACTGACCGGCAAGAAACACGCAACAACAGGCACCTCCAGTACGAAGCCAGGAAGGACCTCCTCCCATGAGCCGCACCACACCCCTCCGCAGAAGCAGGGGCGCACTCGCTGTGACCCTTGCCGCCGCCTCCCTGATGATCTCCGCCTGCGGGGGTTCGACCGGTTCGCAGGACAAGGGACTCCAGGCACCTGCCAAGCCCGGCCAGAAGGTCGACCTGCGCTTCTGGTCGTGGGTCCCCGGTGTCGACAAGGCCGTCGACAAGTGGAACGCCACTCACCCGGACATCCACGTCAAACTGGAGAAGATCCCGGCAGGCAGCAGCGGCGGCTACGCGAAGATGCGCGCCGCGCTCAAGAGCGGCAACGCGCCCGACCTGGCGCAGGTGGAGTACCAGGAGATCCCCTCGTTCCTGCTGGAGAACGGTCTGGTGAACCTGTCCCAGTACGGCGCGGACAAGGACAAGCCGAAGTTCGTGGACTGGCAGTGGCAGCAGGGGGTCTTCGGCTCGAAGGTCTACGCGATCCCCCAGGCGTCCGGCCCGATGGGCCTGTTCTACCGCTCCGACCTGTTCAAGAAGTACGGCATCAAGCCGCCCGCCACGTGGGACGAGTTCGCCCAGGCGGCACAGAAGATCCACAGCGCCGACCCGAAGGCCTACATCAGCACCTTCCCGGCCGGCAACTCCGCCTGGTTCACCGCACTCGCATGGCAGGCCGGCGCCAAGTGGTTCGGCGTGAACGGCGACACCTGGTCGGTGAACATCGCCTCCCCGCAGACCCTCAAGGTCGCCGCCTTCTGGGACAAACTGCGCAGCCAGAAGGTGATCAAGACCGAACCGGACTTCGCCAACGGCTGGTACAAGGACCTGCAGACCGGTGGCATCACCTCGTGGGTCAGTGCCCAGTGGGGCGACGCCATCATCAGCGGAAACGCTCCTCAGACCAAGGGCAAGTGGGCGGTCGCACCCATGCCGCAGTGGACGAAGGGAGCGAACGCGTCCGCGAACTGGGGAGGATCCTCCACAGCTGTCCTCAAGGGCGCCAAGCACATCCCCGAGGCCCTGAAGTTCGCCGAATGGCTCAACACCGACCCCGCGAGCGTCGACCTGCTGCTGCAGGGCGGATACGGCTGGCCCGCGGCGGCCGACGGGTACAAGGGCTCCTCGCTGGACAAGCCGTCACCGTTCTTCGGAGGCCAGAAGTACAACGAGGTCTTCGCGAAGTCGGACAAGAGCATCGACAACTCGTGGAAGTGGATACCGACGATCGACGCCACCTACCAGCACCTCAATGACGGCTTCCAGGCCGCCGTGGCCGGCAAGGGCTCGTTCGTCTCCGCGGTCCAGCAGGCACAGAAGCAGACCGTCGAGGACCTGAAGAGGAAGGGTCTGAAGGTTTCCACCGGCCAGTGACCACCTCCGGAGGGGGGACACGGCCTCCGCCGTTCCCCCCGCCGGACTCCAGAAAGTACCCTCATGCCCACCCGAGCGCCCCGCCGCCGCAGGAATCTGGCGCCCTTCGCCTTCGTCGCGCCGTTCCTCCTGCTGTTCCTACTGACCTTCGCCGTCCCCATCGGCTACGCCGTCTACCAGAGCGTCATGGATGACGAGCACACCGGAGCCCTGGGGCTCGGCGGTACCCGTACCGTCTTCGTGGCGCTGCGCAACTACTCCGACGCGTTGTCCGATCACGCCTTTCTGCAGAGCATCGGTCGCGTACTGCTGTTCGCGGCCGTCCAGGTGCCGGTGATGGTCGTGCTGGCCGCCGGGCTCGCGCTGCTGCTGGACACCGCCTCGGCCAGGGGCGTGCGGTTCTTCCGCGCCGCCTTCTTCCTGCCCTATGGCGTTCCGGGGGTCATCGCGTCCATCCTGTGGGGCTTCTTGTACGTTCCGGGAGTCAGCCCTCTCGTGGACGCCATGCACCACCTGGGAATATCGGTCGACCTGCTGGGCGGAAACACGGTCCTGTGGTCCATCGCGAACATCGTCACGTGGGAGTTCGCCGGCTACAACGTCCTGGTTCTCGTCGCCCAGTTGCGTACCATCCCCGCGGAGCTGTACGAGGCCGCCCGCATCGACGGCGCCAGCGCGTGGGTGACGGTCCGGCATGTCAAACTGCCGCTGCTGCGCCCGGCGCTTATCCTCACCACGGTCTTCACCATCATCGGCACGCTGCAACTGTTCGCCGAACCGCTGGTGCTCAAGCCCGTCTCGTCGAGCATCGACAGCGCCTACACCCCCAACCTCAGCGCCTACAACGAGGCGTTCACCAACGACAACTACCACCTCGCCGCTGCCGAGGCGGTGCTGCTCGCCCTCGCCGCGTTCGTGCTCTCCTTCGGATTCCTGCGGCTGATCAACAAGGGAGGTGGGGACGCGTGAGTCTCCAGACACCGGCCCGCACGGTCCCTCCAGGGGGCGAGACGCCGGCCTCCGACGACGGCACGACGCCGCGCAGCGGCATCACCGGGGTCACCAGGCGCAGTCGCATCCTGGTCACCGGCATGCTCGTGGCGGCCGCCTCGTACTTCCTGCTCCCGGTGTACTGGCTGGTCGTGGCGTCCACCAAGTCCACCGGCGGCCTGTTCGGCAGCTTCGGCCTGTGGTTCTCCCATCCTCAGTTCTGGCACAACCTGCACCAGGTGGTCACCTACGACCATGCGATCTACCTGCGCTGGGCCGCCAACAGCCTGCTGTACGCGGGCGTCGGCGCGGGCGTGGCGACGCTTCTGGCCGCGATGTCCGGCTACGCGCTGGCCAAGTTCTCCTTCGCCGGCCGCGACACGATCTTCAACATCGTGCTGGGTGGCGTCCTGATCCCCGCCACGGCGCTGGCGCTGCCCATGTACCTGCTGTTCAGCAAGGCAGGTATGGCCAACACCTACTGGGCCGTA
Source organism: Streptomyces sp. NPDC020299 (assembly GCF_044387825.1). Classification (NCBI taxonomy): domain Bacteria; kingdom Bacillati; phylum Actinomycetota; class Actinomycetes; order Kitasatosporales; family Streptomycetaceae; genus Streptomyces; species Streptomyces sp. NPDC020299. The sequence goes on along the minus strand of NZ_JBIRWL010000005.1, from coordinate 422,922 downwards.
CTGCTGCCGAGCTTCGTCAGTCCCTTCGGCGTGTACCTGTGCCGGATCTACGCCGCGGCGTCCATACCGGACGAGCTGCTGGAGGCGGCCCGCATCGACGGCGCGGGAGAGGTCCGCATCTTCACGGTCGTCGTTCTGCGCATCATGACCCCCGCCCTGGTGACGATCTTCCTTTTCCAGTTCGTCGGCATCTGGAACAACTACTTCCTGCCGCTGGTCATGCTGTCCGACGCCAAGCTGTACCCCATCACCCTCGGCCTGACGTCGTGGCAGTCCTTCGCCGACCGCCAGCCGCAGCTCTACCAGCTGACCGTCGGAGGCGCCTTCGTCTCCGTCGTCCCGCTGATGATCGCCATGGTCGCCCTGCAGCGCTTCTGGCGCAGCGGTCTGACCGAGGGCAGCGTGAAGGGCTGACGCCGCCGGACCGGGCGGTCCGGCCCCACGCGGGGGACGGAGTCACCGTCTGATGCCCACACACCCAGGTATTTCAATCAACTACGGATAGCTCATGCAACAGGCACTTTCACTGCCGGTCGACAGCCGGCGTCACCTGCGCCCGAACGGGATCGCCTTCGGCGGCGACTACAACCCCGAACAATGGCCCGAGGAGGTGTGGGCCGAGGACGTCGCGCTGATGAAGGAGGCCGGCGTCTCCATGGTGACGGCCGGCATCTTCTCCTGGGCCAAGGTGGAACCAAGGCCCGGGGAGTACGACTTCACCTGGTTCGACCGGGTCATGGACAACCTCGCCGACGCCGGTGTGGCCGTATGTCTGGCCACCATGACGGCGTCCCCGCCACCGTGGCTGTCCAGGCTGCACCCCGAGATCCTCCCCGAGACCGCCGACGGCCGCCGGATGTGGCCCGGCGGACGCCAGCACTACTGCCCCTCCAGCGCCGTGTACCGCGGGTACGCCACCCGCCTGGTCGAGCTGCTGGCCGCCCGGTACGCCGACCACCCCGCCCTGGAGATGTGGCACATCGGCAACGAGTACGGCTGCCACACCCCGCAGTGCTGGTGCGACGAGTCGGCGGCCGACTTCCGGCGCTGGCTGGCCGAGCGCTACGGCACCGTCGAGGCGCTCAACGACGCCTGGTCGACGGCGTTCTGGGCCCAGCGCTACGACAGCTTCGACGAGGTGCTGCCGCCGCGGCTCGCGCCGACCTTCCCCAACCCGGGCCAGCAGCTGGACTTCGCCCGGTTCTCCGACGACGCTCTGCTGCAGTGCTATCTGGCCGAGAAGGAGGTGCTGCGGCGGATCACCCCGGACGTTCCCGTCACGACGAACTTCATCGGCGTGCACAAGCCCGTCGACGCCTTCCGGTGGGCCGCCGAGGAGGACGTCGTCTCGGTCGACGTCTACCAGGACCCGCACGACGAGGACACGCACGTCTCGACCGGGTTCATCTACGACGTCACCCGGTCCGCCCGCGCCGGCCAGCCGTGGATGCTGATGGAGCAGGCGCCCAGCGCGGTGAACTGGCGTGACCGCAACGGGCCCAAGCCGCCGGGGCGGATGCGGCTGTGGAGCTGGCAGGCGGTAGCCCAGGGCGCGGACGCGGTGCTGTACTTCCAGTGGCGCCAGTCCCGGGGCGGCGCCGAGAAGTACCACTCGGCGATGGTCCCGCACGGCGGCACCGACACCCGCACCTTCCGAGAGGTGAGCGAGCTGGGCCGCGAGCTCGCCTCCGTGCCGCAGATCGCCGGCAGCCGCTCCACCGCCGACGTCGCCCTCGTGCTGGACTGGAACAGCTGGTGGGCCCTGGAGCTGGACTCGCACCCGTCCACCGCGCTGAACCAGATGGACATCGCGCTCGCCCACTACCGGCCGCTGTTCGAAGCGGGCATCGCCTGCGATGTCGTACCCCCGGACCGCGACCTGTCCGGCTACCGCCTGGTCGTCGTGCCCAACCTGTACCTGCTCAAGGAGCGGGACGCCGAACGCCTCACCGAGTTCGTGCGCGGTGGCGGCCGGCTGCTGGTGTCGTTCTTCTCCGGCATCGTCGACGACTGCGACCGGGTGCACCTGGGCGGATACCCCGCACCGCTGCGCGAGGTACTGGGCCTGCGCGTCGAGGAGTTCTGGCCGCTGGCGGAGACGGAGACCGTCGACATCAGCCACTCGGACGGGTCGGTCAGCCACGCCGACCTGTGGTCGGAGGCCGTCGTGCCCGAAGGCGCCCAGACGGTGGCCGAGTTCGGCGCCGGGCCGCTGGCCGGGCAGCCGGCCGTCACCCGGCACTCCTTCGGCGAGGGACACGCGTGGTACGTCGCGACGCGTCTCGCACCGCAGGCCATGCGGGCACTGATCGACGACGTCTGCCGTACGGCGAACGTCGGCCCCGTCCTTCCCGGACTTCCCGAACACGTCCAGGCGACCGTGCGCGAGGGCGACGGCGGACGGTTCGTCTTTCTGTTGAACCACGGTCAGGAAGAGGTGGAGATCGCGCTCCCCGCGCCGATGACCGACGCCCTGGTCCAGGGCGGGGCTCCCACCGACCGCGTCACGCTGCCGGGAGCCGGAGTGGCCGTCCTGACCGAGGCGTAGCTCGATGGCAGGAGGGGGAGGGGCGGACCGCCCCTCCCCCTCCTGCCGTGCCCGGACAGGTCACCTGACCCTGGGATTCACCGCCTTGCGGAACGCGTCGTAAACGAGCTTGGGCCGCTCCTCGGCGAAGGTGAGCAGACCCATGACGGAAATGCCGTTGTAGGACTGGTTGTACCCGGCCCGCTCCTTGTAGTCCTTGAGCACCCAGTAGGTGAACCCGGCGACGAACGCGCTGCGCGCGGTCACCTGCGCCCAGTGGGCGGTGAAGCTCGCCGCCTGCCACTCCTCCGTGCCCTGCGTGGTGTCGGGGCCGTGGGTGCCGGCCACGGCCCAGGTGCCGTTCTCGGTGATCAGAATGGGCTTGTCGGGGTACTTCGCGTGCACCGCGTCCAGCGTGGTGCCGAGGTCCGCGTCCTTGCCGTAGAAGTAGCCGAAGTACTCGTTGAACCCGACCACGTCGGCGATGTCGAAGGCGGGGTCGTTGCTGGTGTTGGAGGCCCAGGTCACGGGGCGGGCGGTGAGGTCGACCGACTTCACGGCAGCCTTGAGGTCGCCGAGCCAGGCCCGGTAGACCGGAGCGCCGTCCGCGTCGATCTCCGACTCGTTCTGCAGGCCCCAGAGGATCACCGACGGGTGGTTGTGCTGGTTCCACGCCATCGTCAGGGCCAGGGCGCGGGCGAGGCCGTACTGTTCGGTCTGCAGCTTCTCCTGGGCGGTGTTGAGCCACATGGTGTCGAATTCGTCCATCACCAGCACGCCGTGCGCGTCCGCCCACTCGTAGACGTACGGGTGGCGGTTGTAGACGCAGTTGCGGATGAAGTTGGCGCCCACTGCCGTGACGTGGCCCAGTTCCCGGTCGTACTCGGCCGGCGTCATCGCCCTGCCGTGTGCGGCCGTCTCCTCGTGCCAGTTGAGGCCCTTGAGGAACAGCGGCTTGCCGTTCAACCGCAACTGCGCGTCCCTCACGGCCAGTTCACGCACGCCGTACACGGTGGACAACGTGTCCACCCGCGGGCCCGAGGGCTTCCCCTCGGTGAGCGTGGCGCGGGCGGTGAGCGTGTGCGGCGCGGCAGGGCTCCAGCGCGGAGCGTGGGGCACGGGGACCGAGACGGGTACGACACCGGCCGATCGAGCCGCGATCCTCGCCGAGACCCGGGTGGGCCTGGCACCACTCCCCCGGCCGGGATCCAGTGTGAGCCAGCCGTCGAAGTCCGAGGCCCCGTGGTTCTCGACGACCGCGCGTGCCTCGAGCCGCCCGTTCGCGGCGGTCACGAGCAGCTTGGTGACGGTGACCTGCGGGACCGCCTCGATCCAGGCTGACCGGGTAAGCCCGGCGTAGGGCCAGTAGTCGACGGGCTTGTACGGCAGCTCGTGGTCGTCGGTCACCGGCTGCGCGGTCGAGGCCGTGTAGTCGCTGTAGCTCGCCCGGCGGAAGACCCGAACGGCGATCGTCTGGCGCGCCCCCGGCCGCAGCGCCCCCGCGACCGGAAGTGCGAAGGGCGAGTTTGCGCCTTCGTGCTTGCCGATGTGCGTGCCGTCGACCCAGACCTCGGCGCTGTACCCGGCGGCCAGGAAGGCGATGCGTACATGCCGGGCATGCCAGGAGGCGGGTACGTCGACCGTGGTGCGGTACCAGGCATAGCCGTCGGTGAATGCCGTGCCCTTGCCGAAGGGGGCCGTCTCCGAGCCGAAGCCGGGGGTGTCCAGCAGGTCCCAGGCCGCCGGGACGTCGATGCGGCCCCATGCCCGGTCGTCGTGGTGCGGGGACTGCCAGCCCTCGTCGAGTCCCTGGTCGGCGGGGTCGAAGCGGAAACGCCACCGCTTGTCCAGGGACAGGTAGTCGCGGGTGGACTCATGGGTGCGCCAGCCGTCGAAGGCGGGGAGCACCGTGCCGTACTGGAAGACGACGTTGGTGCCACCGACATCGCGCACATGGGTACCGGAGGGCTCGGTGGCCGGGTGGGTGTCGAGCACCGGGCCGTTCGCGGCGGCGGTCGTACCGTCCGCCGCTCGCGCCGTCCCGGGCCACGCCGGCAGGGCGACGATGGTGGCCGCGCCGAGTGCCGTGACGACGGTACGCCGGGACGGATGGATGGATTCGGTCATGTCGGGCGGCTCCTTGATGCACGTGCGTATTCGTTCGTCCCACAGCCTGGACAACCCCGCCACCCTCGTCAAGGATTATTCATAAATAATGAATTGAGTTAGCGTGGTGGCGCCGAGCCGCCGGCATCCCACCGCACCGAACGACAGGTGATCCCATGACCGCACAACAGCAGGCCGCCACAAGCGCGACCACGGGCCGACTCGCCATCACCCTGTGGGACTTCAGCTGGTACACACAGGCAGGTCCCGGCGAGCCGTTCGCCGACCTGGACCGTGCCTTCGCCGAGACGGTGGACCGGGGGTTCAACGCTGTGCGCATCTGCGCCATGCCCTTCCTGCTGTTCTCCGGACGCGTCGACGAGCCCGAGTTCCTCCAGGTCCGCGGGCTGGGCGAGCAGTTCGGACAGCGCACCCGCTGGTACGACGTGCGCGGCGGCTATCCGCTGGACGGCCGCCGGCGCCTTGTCGAGCTGTTCGAGGCGGCCGCCCGCCACGACTGCAAGGTGATCGTGTCCTCCTGGGAGTACCAGCAGTCCCCCAGCTTCGCCGACACCGACACCTGGCACCGCGCCCTGGCCGCCGTCCCCGGCCCGGACCGCGCCGAAGCGGTGGCCGAAGCGCTCGCCGAGCTGCTGGACTTCCTCACCGAGCGCGGGCTGGCCGGCCCCGTCGCCTACGTCGAAGTCCACAACGAGGTCGACAACTGCGACCTGGTACCGGCCGACGGCACCCCCGGCCACTACGCCCGACTGCGCGGGCCCCTCGAGCGCGCGGTGAAGTTGTTGCAGGCGCGTCACCCCGCCATCCCCGTGACCTACTCGCTGGGCGAGCCCTGGCCCGATGAGCTCGACGACCTGCCCGAGCAGGCGGAGATCGCGCACTTCCACTTCTACGTCTACGGCGTGCTGGGCGCACTGTACGAGGCGGTGGGACTCGGACACGGCACCGAAGCGGCGCCCGAGACCGCCACCTGGCCCACCCCCGAACTGGCCGCCATGCTGCGCCCCGACGCACCCGCCTTCGCCGACTACCAGCCGGACGAGCCCTGGCGTCTGGCCGCCACGGGGATACCGCGCGAACTGTTCTACGCGCACGACTGGGTCGACCCCGACCGCTGGGACCTGTGGCTCTACGAGAACTATCCGGCGCACCGGCAGGCCATGCGGGAGACGCTGGCCTCCTGGGTCGACTCCGTCGCCGACTTCGCCCGCCGCCGTGGCACCCCCGCCGTCCTCGGTGAAGGTGTCGTGGGCTACACCCCGCTGCTGACACGCTTCGAGGAGGACGCCGTCGGCAAGGACATCGCGGAGTTCGTCGTCGACCGCTGCCTCGCCGCGGGTTTCCAGGGCGTCGTCCTGACATCCAACGCGGCCCCGCACCACCCCATGTGGCACACCGACCAGGACTGGATGCGACGGGTCAACGCCCGCATCACCGCAAGCTGAACACGGCCTGACCCCAGTTCCGGACCAGCCGACAGGCCCCGCTCGCTCGACGTGAGCGGGGCCTGCCATGTCTTCGCCGCGCAGAACGAGCCTCAAAAGGTGTCCGTGATCTACCCGGACGGCAAGGTCAGGACGGTTCTGACCGACGCCGACGGCCTGGCCTCCCCCCGCGCCACGGCGGTCAATGACGGACACCTGTACGTCACCGACATGGGACCCGGTGGAGCGCACCGATGTCGTCCCGGCCGTCAACCAGGTCGAGCCGCACCCGTACTTCACCCAGCCCGGCGTGCTGACCCAAACAGATCCGGCAGCGATGCCGCCCGGTGTCAGCGGCGCCGCTGGGCGGCTCGTAGGTCGAAGTCGCCGTAGCTGTTGTCGACGGGGTTGACGGTCACGCCGGGGGCCACGATTTCGTCGATGCGGTCGAGCACGTCGGCCGGGAGTGTGACGTCGGCGGCGGGCAGGAACGCCTCCAGTTGCTCCATGGTGCGCGGCCCGATGATCGCCGAGGTGACGCCGGGGTGATTGATCACGAAGGCGACGGCCAGCTCGATCAGGGTGAGGCCGGCCTTCTCGGCCAGGAGCGCGAGCTGTTCGACGGCGTCGAGCTTGCGCTGGTTGGCCGACGTGCTCATGTCGAAGCGGGCCGGGGGACGCGCGGCCGACGCCGGATCGGTGGATGCCCCCTTGCGGTAGCGGCCGGAGAGCCAGCCGCCGCCGAGCGGGCTGTAGGTCAGCGTCCCCATACCGTGGCGGCGCACGGCGGGAAGCACGTCCTCCTCGATGCCCCGCACGAGGATCGAGTACGGCGGTTGCTCGGTGACGAACCGCTCCAGGTGACGCTCCCGCGCCACCCACTGCGCCTCGACGATCTGGGAACCGGAATACGACGACGAGCCGAGGTAGCGGACCTTGCCCTGGCGCACGAGGTCGGAGAGGGCACCGAGGGTCTCGGAGACGTCGGTGTCCGGGCTGGGGCGGTGCACCTGGTAGAGGTCGATGTGGTCGGTGCCCAGCCGTCGCAGGGAGTCCTCGACCGCGCGGACGATCCAGCGCCGCGATCCACCGCGCTGGTTGGGGTCGTCCTCGCTCATCGGCATGAAGAACTTGGTCGCCAGGAAGACGTCCTCGCGACGGCCCCTGAGTGCCTTGCCGACGATCTCCTCCGAGACCCCGCCGGAGTACACGTCCGCGGTGTCGACGAAGTTGATGCCGGCGTCGAGGGCGCGGTGGATGATCCGCACCGAGTCGGCTTCGTCCTGGTTGCCCCAGGGGCCGAACATCATCGCGCCCAGGCAGAGCGGGCTGACCTGGACGCCGGTGCGACCGAGCGGTCGGTAGTGCATGAATTCCTCTCCTCGTTCTCAGTCGTTCCGCGCGGGGACGACGGTCCCCGTGTCCGCCCAGCCGGCGAGGAGGCCGAGGGCCTCCTGTTCGCGTGAGTCCGGTTCTGGGGCATAGATGTTGATGCGCAGGCCGGGATCGGCCGACAGTTCCATCGCCTCGTAGGGCAGCGCGAGTTCACCGACCAGGGGATGGCGTAGGTGTTTGACGCCAGAGCGGTGCAGCTTCACGTCGTGGCGCGCCCACCTGCGGGCGAACTCGTCGCTCCTGGTCGTCAGTTCGCCGATCAGGTCGGTCAGCGCCTTGTCGTGGGGCGCCCGTCCCGTCTCGCTGCGCAGGAAGGCCACCGAGTCGTCCGCGCCCTTGTCCCACTCGACCCAGAAGTCCTGGGCCGCCGGATCCAGGAACAGGAAACGGGCGGTGTTGACCGGCCCGCGCTGGGCAAACAGGGGCGAGTCGAAGACCGGGGCGTACAGCGCTCTGCCGAGCGCGTTGGCGGCCAGGATGTCGAAGCGTCCGTTGCGCACGTACGCCGGCACGTCGGTCATCGAGTCGAGCATCCGCAGGATCGTCGGGCGCACACGGGAAGTGGTCACCGCGGGCCGCCGTCCGGAGGGAGTCGCGGTCCGCGCAAGGTCGTAGAGGTGGATGCGTTCCGCCTCGTTGAGCTGCAGCGCGTGGGCCAGGGCGTCGAGCACCGAGTCCGAGGCTCCGCTGAGGTTCCCGCGTTCGAGCCGGATGTAGTAGTCCACGCTCATTCCCGCGAGCAGGGCGACCTCCTCCCGGCGGAGCCCCGCGACCCTGCGATTGCCACCGTGGAACGGCAGGCCTGCCTGTTGCGGTGAGATCCGCGCCCGCCGGGTGCTGAGGAACTCGCGGACCTCGGCGGCGAGGTTCTTCCTGTCGGTGCCGGTCAAGGGGTGTTCCTCCTGTCTCGCCATGACGCTTCTGTCGGCTCCTTCACCCTAGGTCGGGCGGCGGCGGTCTGGGAGGCACTGCCATTACCTGGAACAGCAGGGACTCCCACGTACGCACGGGTGCGGGTTACATGGACAGGGTCAAGGGCCGAAGCCCGAATCCGAACCCAAGGAAGATCGTGCGCGCAGCACTCATGTACGGAGCCGGTGACGTCCGTGTCGGGAATGTCGCCGACCCGAGCCTGAAGGAACCCACCGACGCGCTGGTGCGCATCACCGCGGCCTGCGTCTGCGGCAGCGACCTGCATCCCTATCACTCGATGTCCCCCGCCGACGGGCCGGTCCGGATGGGCCACGAGTTCATCGGGGTGGTCGAGGAGACCGGTGGCGAGGTCCGCACCGTGCAGAGGGGCGACCTGGTCGTGGCCCCGTTCGCCTACTCGGACGGCACCTGCGAGTTCTGCCGGGCCGGACTGCAGACCTCCTGCGTGCACGGGGGCTTCTGGGCGAGGAACGGCATCGACGGCGGCCAGGGAGAGGCCGCCCGCGTGCCTCTGGCCGACGGCACCCTGGTCAAGCTCCCCGTCGGCGCCGACGACGCGCTCGTCCCCTCCCTGCTCACCCTCTCCGACGTGCTCGGCACCGGCCACCACGCCGCTGTCCGCGGCGGGGTGAGGCCGGGCAGCGCCGTCACCGTGATCGGCGACGGCGCGGTCGGCCTGCTCGCCGTGCTGGCCGCGAAGCGGCTCGGCGCAGAACAGATCGTCCTCATGGGCCGCCACACCGCCCGGACCGATCTCGGTCGCGCGTTCGGGGCGACCGACGTGGTCGCCGAGCGCGGCGCCGAGGGCATCGAGAAGGTGCGCGAGCTCACCGGCGGCGGCAGCGAGATCGTCATCGAGGCCGTCGGGTACCGCCCTGCCTACGAGCAGGCGTACGGCGTGGTCCGCGCCGGCGGCACCATCAGCCGCGTGGGTGTGCCCCAGTACGAGGAGGCCCCGATCGGCTTCACCAGCCTCTTCGGCCGGAACATCACCCTCACCGGTGGCCCCGCACCGGCCCGCGCCTACATCGACGAGCTTCTCCCCGACATCCTCGACGGCCGGATCGAACCGGGACACGTCTTCGACCGCACCGTCGACCTCGCGGATGTTGCGGAGGCCTACCAGGCCATGGACGCGCGTGAGGCGCTGAAGGTGCTGGTGCGGCCATGAGCGTCCGGACGCGGGCGCGGCGCGACTGGACCGGGGGGCGGCGACGACAACCACCCCCGATGCCCTGGAATCGCAAGGAAGCGGATGCCACGATGACCACTGCGGTACCACGCGAGGCGCCGCCCGCCGGGGTACCGTCGGACGGGCCCGCCCCGGCCCGGCCCACCCTGATCCTCGCGAGCATCTGCATCAGCTATTTCATGGTCATCCTCGGCAACTCGATCGTCTTCACCGGACTGCCGCAGATCCGGTCCGACATCGCGGATCGTTCGGGTGCCGCGCTCATGGGCGCCGCCGTCCTGCTCACTCTCGCCACCCTGACCGTGCCGGCATTCGTCCTGCCCTCACGTGACGCCCACAAGGAAAGGTCCTGATGACCGTGCAGACCCTCACCCTCAACAACGGCGTCGAGATGCCCGCCCTCGGGCTCGGCGTCTTCCAGACCCCGCCCGACGAGACGAAGGCCGCCGTCACGGCCGCCCTCGAACTCGGCTACCGGCACATCGACACCGCCGCGGCGTACGGCAACGAACGCGATGTCGGCGAGGCCATCCGCCGCTCCGAGGTATCCCGCGACGAGGTGTTCATCGAGACCAAGATCTGGATCAGCGACTACGGCTACGACGAGACCCTGCACGGCTTCGACAAGAGCGCCACGAAGCTCGGGGTGGACCAGATCGACCTGCTGATCCTGCATCAGGCCCTCCCGTCGGACTTCGACAAGACCATCGCCGCCTACCGCGCCCTGGAGAAGCTCCTGGCCGACGGCAAGGTCCGGGCCATCGGCGTCAGCAACTTCATGGTCGACCACCTGACCGCGCTGCTCGACGCGACCTCCGTCGTCCCCGCGGTCAACCAGTTGGAGATCCACCCCTACTTCCAGCAGCGCACCGTACTCGACCTCGACGACAAGCACGGCATCCTCAACCAGGCCTGGTCACCCATCGGCGGGATCACCTTCTATCCGGGGTATGGCGAGGACCGCGAGAGCGTCCTGGAGGACGCAGTCGTCACCGGCATCGCCGGGGCACACGGCAAGAGCCCTGCCCAGGTGCTGCTGCGCTGGGGCATCCAGCAGGGCCGCTCGGTGATCCCCAAGTCGACGAAGCGCCACCGGATCGCCGAAAACATCGACGTGTTCGACTTTGAACTCACCGCCCACGAGCTCACCGCCCTCGACGCGCTCGAGACCGGCCGCCGCGGCGGACCCGAGCCCGAGTCCGTCACCCTCGCGGCCTACGGCCGCGCCATCCCGGAGGCCTGAGACCACATCCGGGAGTCGACACGCTCATGGCCCAACCTGTGGCCTGGCGCCGGGGAGTCCCGGTCCGGGGTGTGACAGGACCCCCCACACGGCTCCCTCGCAGTTCAGGAGGGCGTCACACTGAATTCATGAGACGTGAGCAGGTCAGCACGAGCGGGGGCACGGAGCTGGGTCGCTTCCTGCGTGCCCGCCGTGCCCGGCTCCCGGAACGGACCGGACTGCGCCGTGAGGAGCTGCCGGCGCCGCGCTGGGCGGGGGCCTGGAGATCGCGCTGGCGACCAACCACCGCGTCGCAGCCGAGGGCACATACGACATCGGGCTGCCCGAGGTGACGCTCGGTCTGCTCCCCGGCGGCGGTGTCACCCGCAGCGTCCGCATGTTCGGCCGCATGACCGCGCTTGCGAGACATTCCCTGCCTGAACGGCCGGGCTTTCTCTCTCTTGAAGGTTCACCCCATGGCACCCCCACTGGCAGGCAAGCCACGACGGTGCGAACGTGGTGATGCTCGCCAAGACCGGGGTGCCGCACCCCAAGCTGGAGGGCACCGTGCACACGGCCGTCGAAGAGGTCGAGAAGGCGGGTGGCAAAGGGCTGGCGGTCGTCGGGGACGTCCACGACGAGGAGGCTGTGCGCTCCGCCGTCGACCAAGCGGTCGCCGCTTTCGGCGGTATCGACATCGTGGTGAACAACGCGAGCGCCATCGACCTGTCGCCGACAGAGCGGCTGTAGACGAAGCGCTACGACCTCATGCAGGCCATCAACGCACGCGGCACCTTCCTGATGAGCAGGACCGCGATCCCCCACCCGCGCGCGGCGGAGAACCCACACATCCTCACCCTGTCGCCGCCCCTGAACCTCGCCGCACACTGGATGGGCAGGCACCTCGGTTACACGCTGTCGAAGTACGGCATGAGCCGGTGCGCCCTCGGTCTCGCCGCGGAACTGACCCCGGACGGCATCCCCGCGAACTCTCCTTGGCCTCGCACCCTGATCGACACCGCCGCCGTCCGCAACGTCGTCGGCGACGCCGATCGGGCCCGCAGCCCGCAGATCATGGCCGATGCCGCGTACGCCGTGCTGACGCGTGACGCGCGCGCGTGCACCGGCAATCTGTTCATCGATGACGAGGTAACTGGCCGCCGAAGGGATCGAGGACCTGTCCGCCTACGATCCCGTCGGCCTCGCCGGGAATCTGGCGCTCGACATCTTCGTCGATCCTTCCTGACCCTCGAGATGACGTGGCCGAACAGGCTCACAGGGGCGAGGGAACCGTGGGGCAGGTTCCCTGCCGTCCACCTCGACCACCACCCGCACCAGCTTTCCGGCGGCCTCGATCGGCCGATGGACGGGGACCCGGAGCCGCGCGAGACGCCCAAGTCCCGCCGACGCGCGCAGGCCGCCGACGGCTCCCTTGTTGAGGCTCTGCGGCGGCTGTGTCAACGCGTGTGACAAGCGTGTGTCATCCATGCAAGATCGATTGTGGGAGTCCCGGGCACTGCCTACGGTCCTGTCCCGGGGCAAGAAGGCTCAAGCCCCAACCCGCTACTCCGCGCCGATCTTCAGGAGTTCGTTGTGCCTCTTGACCCTGCGGAATTAAGCAAGGACGTGCAGCACCAACCCATCACACGCCTGGGAATCGTGGGTTCGGGAACCATGGGCGCCGGCATCGCCGAACTCTGCGCCGTGCGTGGTCTCGACGTTCGTCTGATGGTTTCCCGGGAATCGTCGCTCATCGGGGCGCCCCGTCGCATCGCGGAGTCCCTCGACCGGCGCGTGGCGAAGGGAAAGCTCGACAACGGGGCACGCGACGACGCCCTCGCCCGTATCCACGTCACCACCGACCTGGGCGAGCTGGCCGACCGGCATCTGGTCGTCGAAGCCGCGCGCGAGGACGGGGCCGTGAAACGCGAGATCTTCGGCGCTCTGGACAAGGCCGTCCCGCCGGAGACGATACTCGCCTCGACCACCTCCTCCCTCTCGATCGCCACCCTGGCCCGTGCCGTCAGCAGGCCCGAGCGGGTGATCGGCATGCACTTCTTCAACCCCGTCAGCACGTTGCGGCTCGTCGAGATCGTGCCGGCCCTGCTCAGCGACGAGGCGATCTGCGCACGCGTCGAGCAGTTCGCGACCGATGTCCTGGACAAGACGTGCGTGCGCACCACCGATCGCAGCGGCTTCGTCGTCAACGCCCTGCTCATCCCCTATCTGCTGGCAGCCGTCAGGATGGTCGAGGAGGGCGTCGCCTCGCCGGAACAGGTGGACCTGGCCATGGAGCTCGGATGCGCCCACCCCATGGGGCCGCTGAGACTGGCGGACCTGATCGGGCTCGACGTCGTGGCCGCCATCGCCGGTTCATTGCATGAGGAGTTCAAGCAGCCGCACTATGCCGCTCCGCCGTCGCTGCTGCGGCTGGTCGAGACCGGATGGCACGGGCGGAAGAGCGGTCGCGGCTTCTACGTCTACTCCTGATCCGTACCCGGTCCATTTCCTGCTCCATTCCTGGTCCATTTCTGCTCCATTTCTGCTCCTTTTCTGGTTCGGACCTCCGTACGCTTACCGCGCAATTCCCCACGACCTAAGGCTGTGAAAGAACGCACCATGCACGCATTCCTCAACGTCAAGAAGTCAGCAGAAGTCAGTGACGTCTTCTGGGACGTCACCGAAGAGGCAGGTTTGTTCGACGTCGTCGTCAAGGGACTCGGCGACGGAGAGCACCGGGCGATAGACGACGGACGCGAGTTCATCAACATGTCGTCGTACTCGTACCTGGGCTTGGACACCCACCCCAGACTCGTCCGGGCCGCGGCCGACGCCGTGCTGGCCGAAGGGGCGCTCAACACCTCGACGTCCCGCATGCGGGTCCGGTTCGAGTCGCTGCGCAACGCGGAGGAGGCGCTGTCCGGCCTGCTGGACGCCGAGGTGGTCACCGTGGCCTCCTGCGCCGCCGCGGCCTGGGCCGCCCTGCCCCTGGTCGCATCGGGCCTGTTCACCGACGGTGAGCCGCCGCTCATGGTCTTCGACCGCAACGCCCACTTCTGCCTGAACGCGATGAAGCCCAGCGTCGCCGACGAGACCGAGGTGACCACGGTCCGGCACAACGACGTCGAGGCCCTGGAAGAACTCTGCAAGCAGCACAAGCGGGTCGCATACGTCGCCGACGGCGTGTACAGCACCGGCGGCCAGGCGCCCGTCCGGGAGCTGCTGCGCCTCCAGGAGAAGTACGGCCTGTTCCTCTTCTTCGACGAGGCCCACGGCATCTCCACCGTGGGCGAGCGGGGACGAGGCGTCGTACTGAGCGAGATGGGCGAGATCAACGACGGGACGCTGATCATCACCTCCCTGAACAAGGGCTTCGGAGCCTCGGGCGGTGCCGTGCTGCTCGGCCCCCGCGGATCCGCGCGCAGACGTACCCTCGCCATCCGCAACGGCGGCCCCATCATGTGGTCGCAGCGGATCAACACGGCCGGGCTCGGAGCGGTGCTCGCCTCGGTCGAGCTGCACAAGACGGAGGAGTTGACGGACCTCCAGCGGCGGCTGCAGGAGAACATCGCGCTCTTCGACAGCCATATCACCACCGAGCAGCACGGCGACGGCCTGCCGATCCGGCACGTCAACCTCGGTGACGAGGGGGCGACCGTACGGCTCGCCCAGCGGCTGTTCGAGGAGGGCTTCTACTCCTCGCCGATCTTCTTCCCCGTCATCGGCCGTGGGAAGGCCGGTCTGCGGCTGATGCTGCGGGCCAACATGCAGAAGGCCGACGTCGACCGTTTCTGCCTGCTGCTGAAGAAGTGGCGGGACCAGCTCGGCTGAGTCCCCGACCGCCGCACGCGAGCCACGAGTCCATGAGTCAACGGGAACCGCGCGATCACGGAGATCAGCGCGTCAACAGGGGAGCCGAGGACGTCAGCGGATGGCTGTACTCACTTCGAACATCGACACCGCATCAGAGACCTTCCGGCGCAACGCCGAGGACTTCGACATCAGACGGGACGCCGTCGAGCGGGCCCGGGAAGCGGCGGTGGCCGGCGGCGACGACCGCGCCCGCCGCAAGCACGCCGAACGCGGCAAGCTCACCGCACGGCAGCGGATCTCCCGGCTGCTCGACCCGGGGACCGCGTTCCTGGAGATCGGGCAGCTGGCCGCCCACGACGTGTACGACCAGCCGGTGCCCTCGGCGGCGCTGGTCACCGGAATCGGGGTGGTCGCCGGCCGCCTGGTGACGGTGTTCGCGAACGACGCCACGGTCAAGGGCGGCACATACTTCCCGCTCGGCGTGCGCAAACACCTGCGCGCGCAGGAGATCGCGCGGGAGAACGGCCTGCCCTGCGTCTACCTGGTCGACTCCGGCGGGGTGTACCTGCCCCTCCAGGAGGACCTCTTCCCCGGGGAACACCACCTGGGCCGGATCTTCCGCAACATCGCCGAGATGTCGGGCGCCGGCATCCCGCAGATCGCCGCGGTCATGGGATCGTGCACGGCCGGCGGCGCGTACATCCCGACCATGTGCGACGAGGCGGTGATCGTACGCGGCACCGGCACGGTGTTCCTGGGCGGACCGCAGCTGGTCAAGGCGGCCACGGGCGAAGTCGTCGACGCTCAGACGCTGGGCGGAGCCGATCTGCACACGCGGGTCTCCGGCGTGGCCGACCACTTCGCCGAGGACGACGAGCACGCCCTGGACCTCGTCCGCGAGATCGTGTCCCGCCACCCCGCGCCGACCGTGAGCGAGCCACCCGTCCCGCCCCAGGAACCCCTCTACGACCCCGCCGAACTGCCGGGCATCGTCAGTGCCGGGCTGCGCGAGCACATCCCCGCCCGCGAGATCCTCGCGCGGCTGCTGGACGGAAGCGAGTTCTCGGAGTACCGGGCCCGGTACGGGACCACGATCGTCTGCGGCACCGGCCGCATCGGGGGGTATCCGGTGGGCGTCGTCATCAACGACGGCATCCTCTTCCCGGACAGCTCGCTGAAAGCGGCCAATTTCGTCGAGCTGTGCGTCCAACGGGACATCCCCCTGCTGTTCCTGCACAACATCAACGGCTTCATGGTCGGCTCCCAGTACGAGGCCGAGGGCATCGCCAAACACGGGGCGAAGCTCGTCAACGCGGTCTCCACCGCGCGCGTCCCCAAGTTCAGCATCGTCATCGGGGGCAGCTACGGCGCGGGGAACTTCGCGATGTGCGGCCGGTCGATGGGCCCCCGGCTCATGGCCATGTGGCCGAGCGGCTCCTCCACCGTGGTCGGCGCGGAACAGACCGCGACGGTGATGGCCCTGATCCGCAAGGACCAACTGGCCAAGCAGGGCAGGACGCTCACCGACGAGGAGGAGCAGGCGATCCGGCAGCCGATCGTCGAGGCGTACGAGAAACAGTCACAGCCCGCCTACTTCGGGGCGCGGCTGTGGGTGGACGCGGTGATCGACCCCGTGGAGACCCGGGACTGGATGACGCTGAGCCTGGCCATGGCCGCCGGCTCGCCCGAACAGGAGACGCGTTTCGGCGTCTTCAGGATGTGAGGGGCCGTGCTGAAACGAATCCTGATCGCCAACCGTGGTGAGATCGCGCGGCGGATCGCCCGCACCTGCGCGCGGCTCGGCGTCGAGTACGTCTGCGTGTATTCGGACGCGGACGCCGGTGCCGACCACCTGACCGGCGCCTTCGAGAAGGTCCGCGTCGGCGCGGCCCCCGCGGCGCGGAGCTACCTCGACATCGACGCGCTGATCGACGCGGCGCTGCGCTCCGGGTGCGACGCGGTCCACCCCGGCTACGGGTTCCTCTCCGAGAACCCGCGGTTCGCCGAGCGGGTCGTCGAGGCGGGCCTGACCTTCGTGGGGCCACGGCCGGAGACCATCCGGGCCATGGGCGACAAGGCCACGGCCCGCGGGCTGATGGCGGCGGCGGGCGTGCCCGTCCTGCCCGGCTCACCGGAGGCCACCGAGTCGCCGGCCCAACTGGCCGCGGACGCACGGAGCATCGGCTACCCCGTGATCCTCAAGCCCGCCGCGGGAGGAGGCGGCAAGGGCATGCGGGTGGTGACCGACGAATCCCAGCTGGCCGACGCGGCGGCCGAGGCCGTCCGGCTGGGACGCGCCGCCTTCGGAGACGGGCGGGTGCTCGCCGAGCGGTACGTCCCGTCGCCCCGCCACATCGAGGTGCAGGTCTTCGGGGACGCCCAAGGCTCCGTGGTCCACCTGTACGAGCGGGACTGCTCGCTCCAGCGCCGGCACCAGAAGATCGTCGAGGAAGCCCCGGCCTTCGGCCTCGACGAGTCCGTACGCACAGCGATGCTCAGCACCGCCGTCCGCGGGGCGCGGGCACTGGGTTATGTCAACGCGGGCACCTTCGAGTTCATCCTCGGGCCCGACGGAGACTTCTACTTCCTGGAGGTCAACACCCGGCTCCAGGTCGAGCACCCCGTGACCGAGGAGATCACCGGGATCGACCTGGTCGAGTGGCAGCTTCGCGTCGCGGCGGGCGAACCGCTGCCGGTGACCCAGGAGGAGATCACCAGCAGCGGCCACGCGATCGAATGCCGGGTGTACGCGGAGGACCCCGCGGCCGGATTCCGGCCGGCGCCGGGCCGGGCGGTGTACACGCGATGGCCGGAGTCGGTGCGGGTGGAGGCGGCCTTCGACGCCGCGGGCGAGGCCTCGCAGCACTACGACCCGTTGGTCGCCAAGCTGGTGGCGCACGGCCCGGACCGTGCCGCGGCACTGCGCCGGCTGGATGCGGCGCTCGGCTCCACCACCATCCTCGGCCTGACGACCAACGTCGGTTACCTCACCCATCTGCTGGGCGAACCCCGCGTACGGGCGGGCCGTACCCACACGCACCTGGTGGACGGCGTCTCACCGGCGGACGGCCACGAGACCGCGGACCTCGCCATCGCCTGTGCCGCCTCGATGGCGGCCATGCCCGCGCCCGAAACCGCCTCCCCGTGGTGGGGGCGGCTGGGGCCCCTCGACCGCGCGGCGCTGGCGCCCGACGCCCCGCTGGGCCGGATCACGGTCCGCTGCCGTGGCAGCCGGCGGCAGGCGGCCATCACGGCCCGGAACGGCTCGGTCCTGGCCGTCCGGGTCGGGGACCGGACCGTCGACGTCCGCATCACCCGGCAGGGGGCGGTGTGGGCCGGCCACGCCGGGGGACACCGGTGGTTCGGCACACGCGTCGGCGCGGACGTCGAACTGTGCATCGGGGGCAACCGGTTCACGATCACCGACGACGTCCGCTCCGACCGGGACGCCGCGGCGTCGGACAACGTCCTGCGCGCCTCGCTCCCCGGCGTCGTCGTCTCCCTCCCGCACGCCGAGGGGGACCGGGTCGAAGCCGGTGAGACGGTCGTCGTGATCGAGGCCATGAAGATGGAACACCGCCTCACCGCGCCCGCTCCCGCCACGATCGAGAAGCTCGGTTGCGCGCTGCACGCCCCCGTGGCGGCGGGCCAGGTCCTGGCCGTGCTGCTGCCCGACGAATCCTCAGGGCCCCCGCCGGGACAGCCGGTCCGGCCCGCCCCGGAACGGAGCGAACATGTCCGCTGAGCCCACTCCTCGCCCCACCCTGCTGCTGGTCGGCGGCGCCCGCGCCGTGACCGTCAGCCTCGCCATGGTGACCGACGCCCTGGAGCAGGCCCGCGCACGCGGTATCCGCACCCACGTCGTCGCCCCGGCCGCCGCGCTCGCCGCGACCCCTGACGTGCTCGCCGCCGCCGACGCCGTCTCGGCGGTCGACTTCGGCGATCCCCTGGAGACCGCGCGATGGGCCGCCGACGAGGCGGCGCAGGGCCGGCCGATCGACGCCGTCTACGCACTGCAGGAGATGGCCCAGGTCACCGTCGCGGAGACCGCGCGGGCCGTCGGCGCCGCCGGCAATCCCCCCGCGGCGGTCCGCCGTATCCGTACGAAGGACCTGTGCCGGGCGGCACTGTCCGAGGCCGGCTTCCCCCAACCGCCGGTGCGGCTGTGCGGCGGCGCGGCCGAGGCCGAGGCGTTCATGGCGGAGGTCCCCGGCCCCTGGGTGGTCAAGCCCCGCGACGCCATGGGCAGTATCGGCGTGAGCCTGGTCGAGACGCCGGAGCACCTCGGGCAAGCCCTTGCCGCGCTCCCGGACCCGGGCCGCTTCCTCATCGAACAGTTCGTGACCGGACCGGAGTTCAGCGTCGAAGGCGTGTTCCTGGACGGGCAGCCGCACATCTTCGCCATCACGGCGAAGGACAAGGCCGAGCCACCCTTCTTCGTCGAGATCGGACACACGCTTCCCGCGGTCCTCTCCCCGGCCGACGAGCACCGCGTCAAGGAGCGGGTCACCGCCGCACTCGGCGCCCTCGGCCTGTGCGCCGGCGCCTTCCACGTGGAGCTCTGGCTCACCGCGGACGACGTGGTGCTCGGCGAGGTCCACGGCCGCTACGGCGGCGACTGGATCCACCGCATGCTCGAACACGCCCTCCCGGGACTCGACCTGTACGGCGTCGTCTACGACGACCTGCTCGGGCGCCGCCGAGGACCGGCCGAGTATCTGCCTGAACGCGGCGCGGCCGTCCGCTACTTCACTCCCCCGCCCGGCCGGCTGCTCTCGGTCGCGGGGTGGGACGAGGTGCGCCGCCACCCGGCGGTGCTGTACGCCGAACTGTCCGTCGGCCCCGGCGACCATATCCGGCCGCTCCGCAGGTCCAGCGACCGCGCGGGACTGATCGTGGTCGGCGCGGAGGACGCCCCGGCCGCCGAGAAGCTGGCGCGCGAACTCGTCGAATCCGTCCGCTTCACGGTGGAGCCCGAGGGCTCGGCCGGCCCGTCCGCCTGATGGGCCGCCACCCGCACGGCGTCGACGCTGCCCCCACGACCACCCGCAACGCCCCGAGGACGGCCGGTATGAACCACGTCATCGGCGTTCTGGGCACCGGCTCCTACGTGCCCGAACGCATCGTCCCCAACGAGGAGATCGCCGCACCCGCGGGGGTGGACGCCGCCTGGATCGAGCACAGGACCGGCATCCGCCTCCGGCACCGGGCGGCCGCCGACCAGGCCACCTCCGACCTGGCGGCGTGCGCCGCGCGGCGCGCCCTGGCCGCGGCCGGTCTCGACGCCTCGGACATCTCCCTCGTCGTCGTCGCCACCTCCACACCCGATCAGCCCCAGCCGCCCACCGCGAGCTTCGTCCAGGACCGGATCGGTGCCGTCCAGGCGGCCGCCGTAGACGTCAACGCCGTGTGCAGCGGCTTCGTCTACGCCCTGGCACTGGCCCGTGGACACCTCGTCGCCGAGGGCTCCGGTGGCGCGGCACTCGTCATCGGCGCGGACGTGTACTCGCGCATCCTCGACCCCGAGGACCGCAGGACCGCGGTCCTCTTCGGCGACGGCGCCGGCGCCGTGGTCCTCGGCCCGGTGGCACGCGGACGCGGACTGTACGCCGCCAAGCTGCGCGGATTCGGCGGTTCCCAGGACCTGATCCGGGTCGAGGCCGGTGGTTCCAGGCTGCCCGCCTCGGAGCGGACGGTACGCGACGGCCGCCACCACTTCCGCATGGAGGGACGGGCGGTACGGGAGTTCGTCGCCGACGTCGTACCGAAGCTGGTGAACGAACTGCTCGCGGAACACGCCGTACCGGCCGAATCGATACGGCACTTCATACCGCACCAGGCCAACGGCGTCATGCTCGGCGAGCTCTCCGGACTGCTCGCACTGCCGTCGGCGACGACCCACGTCAACGTGGACCGCCTCGGCAACACCGGCGCCGCCTCCATACCTGTCGCGCTCGACGAGGCATGGCGCGAGGAACGGATCGGCTCCGGCGAAACCGTGCTGCTCGCGGCCTTCGGGGGCGGCATGAACAGCGCACTGGCGCTCCTGCAGCGGTAGCGCCCGGACAAGGAAAGGGGCGACCCATGCCCGCACTGCTTCCCCTGGGAAGACCGCAACGCCTGCTGGCCGCGGCGACGTTGCTGACGATGCTCGGATACGGCATCTACCTCACGGCCGGTGTGCTGTACCTGACCCGGGGGCTGCACCTGCCGGCGGCACAGGTCGGCCTCGGCATGAGCGTCGCGGGCGCGGTGTCGCTGGCGGCCGGCATCCCCATCGGCCATCTGGCCGACCGGGTCGGCGCGCGTGCCGTGTACACGGTCACACTGCTCGTCGGCGGTCTCGCCATGGCCGGGCTGAGCCTCACCAGGGACTTCGGGACCTTCGTGGTCTGCGCGACGCTGAGCGCCGTCGCGCAGGCCGCCGGTCCCGCCGCGCGCAGTCCCCTGGTGCAGAAATACGGGGGTGAGAAGCCGGCCGAGTTCCGCGGTTACCTCAGGGCGGTGACGAACCTCGGCATCGCGGCCGGTTCGGTCGTCGCGGCCTGGGCGATCGAACGCGACACCAGGTCCGCGTACGTGCTGATCATCGGCGCGAGCGCGGTGTCGTACGCGATCGGGGCCGCGATGGCGGGCTTCATGCCCAGCGTGCCGCCGCTGAACGCGCGCCCCGGCCCGAGGTGGATCGCGCTGCGGGACCGTCCCTACGTGGTGCTCACCGTCCTCGACGGGCTGATGGCCGTGCAGTACCGGGTGCTGACCGTCGCGGTACCGCTCTGGCTGCTCGGCCGGACCTCGGCACCGCACTGGTCGGTCTCGGCCGTGATGCTGGCCAACACCGCGCTCGTCGTCTGCCTCCAGGTGCGAGGGAGCCGGAGCATTGACACCGTGCCCGCCGCCGCGGCCGCGTTCCGCAAGGCCGGTTTCGCCTTCCTGCTGGCGTGCGCCGCCCTGTCCGCGCTGCCCGGACTGCCCGCGTGGGCCGTCGTGCTGGTGTTGCTCACGGCCGTCACGATCCACACGTTCGGCGAGATCTGGCAGGCCGCCGGGGGCTTCGAACTGTCCTTCGCCCTCGCGCCCAAGGAGTCCCTGGGCCAGTACCAGGGCCTGTTCGGAATGGGCCTCGGCCTGGGCACCACCCTCGGCCCCTCCGTGCTGATCGCCCTCTGCATCGACCAGGGCCGGATCGGCTGGTGGATCGTAGGTCTGGGCTTCGCCCTCACCGGCCTGGCCATCCCCCCGACCACCCGCTGGGCCGAACGCGCTCTCGCGAAGTCCCACCCTGAGGCCGGCGCCGCGACCCTCGCGCCGGAACACCACCAGGCTCCGTCACCGGCCGCCGGAACCGGCGTGAGCGATTCCTGAGCGGGTCGCGCGCTGCCCGGCGGGCCTGCCGCGCATGTCGCCGCCGAGGAGTCGGACTTCGACCAGGCCGTCGCATCGGCAGCAGAACCACCCGCTCACTGAGCCGAGTGTCGCTCCAACGCGGCAAGGAAGGCGTCCGGGTCCTCGAGGTGGCAGGCGTGGTCGCCGGGCAGTTCGAGAACCCGGGTGTCGGGCAGCCGTGCGTCGAGGACGGCGACGACCCGCTTGAGCCAGTCGGTGGTCGCGGAGCCGTGGACCAGGAGGACAGGGCACCGGATGCCGGCGAGTTCGGCGATGTCGCGGTCGGGCCGGTCGGCCTGCTCCGAGCTCCAGGACAGGGCCATCCGGTGCGGGACCCAGCGCGGCCAGGCGGGGTGGTCGCGGGCCTGGTCCTTCGACGGCGTGAGTCCGGCGAGTTCGAGGAACTCGGCCAGGTCATCCTCGCTGACGTCCTGTCCGGCCAGTGCATGCAGGAACTGGTTCAATCGGGCGACCTCGGGGGTGGACTCGCCCAGGCCGTCGAGGATCCAGTACGCCGCGGGCTCCACGAGCGTCAGCGTCCTCACCCGCTCAGGGTGGGCCAGGGCGAACTCGATGAGGGCCCGCCCGCCGGCGGACCATCCCGTGAAGTCGGCCGTCTCGACCCCGAGGGCGTCCATCGTCATGAGCAGCGATGCACGCTCGGTCGCCGCGGTGTACCCGGGGTCCCCGCGCTCTCCGGCCGTGCCGAGTTCGTTGTGGATCGGCTGCACCCTGACGGTCCGCCGTCTCGCGGACAGGGTGTCCGCGAGCGGCGTCCACGACACCCATCCGGTGAGCCCGCCAGGCACCAGGACGACCGGTGGCCCCTCGCCCTTCACCTCGTTGACCAGGACCCTCGGTTTCATCGTCCACCTCTGACGGGTTCACAGCAGGTCCCATCAAGGTAATCGCGATCCCGACTTTTGGCCGATCGTGCGCGCGTCAGCGTGGCCGGGTCAGCGTTGACGCCTCTCGCGCTCGTCAGCGACGGCGTCACCGAACGGGGTGAAGCCCATGCCCGCTCCGAACATGTCGTCACCGATCCGGAAGGCGAGCAGGCGTGCCGACGGGGCGTCTCCCGCCTCGCCGAAGTGGAAAACCGCGAGCGGAGCGGTCCCCTCACTGGAGGCGTAGCCGAGGGTCTTGGCCGAGCACGGATCTTGGTCGCCGAAGATCGCGGACGGCCGACCATACACCTGCAGAACATCGTCGAACGTGCGGTCGGTCTCCGCCCAGCATTCGGCTGTCTCGACGAGGCTCATGTACTCGCGAGTCCGCAAGGCTCGATCGAGACGGAGCCAGCCACGCTTGTGAGCTGCGGCGCCGTACTCCGCGGCCACCACGTGAATCTCCGGCTGGGGAAAGCGGTAGCGCAGCAATGCCGCCATGTCCAACCGCGCGTTGTCGTCCACGATCCACCGCGTGCCGTCGGGCAGGGCCTCGTCCTCGGCGAGGGCATCGAGGAAGAGCGGCACGCACGCGAGCCCTCCGTGCGCGTCGGGGCGCCGCACGGCGGCGTTGAACTCGTCGAGCACGCGGACGCGTTCCGCCTCGCTGAGCGGGGTCCGGCGGCCAACCGTACAAGGGATGCTCTGGAGAGACAGCATGCCGACCACCTTCAGCCGTTGCCGTCCGGCTGTCCACCCCGTTCTTCATTTCGCTACCCGAGACAGCGGGCCGCTGTACGGCCGGAACTCAGCGCAGGCCGGCGAAAAGGTCGTTCTCGGGCAGGGGCGCGCCGGTGGTGTCGTGGACCCGGACGAACGTCTCCACCCCCATGAGGTGGGTGAACCTCTCCTTGCCCATCCGCAGGAAAAAGATGTTCTCACT
Source organism: Streptomyces sp. NPDC020299 (assembly GCF_044387825.1). Lineage (NCBI taxonomy): Bacteria > Bacillati > Actinomycetota > Actinomycetes > Kitasatosporales > Streptomycetaceae > Streptomyces > Streptomyces sp. NPDC020299. Next base: position 399,073 of record NZ_JBIRWL010000005.1, on the reverse strand, counting down.
CTGGCTGGCATGCGCGGCCAGCGCGTCGAACTTCTGGCTGCCGAACTCAGTGGTGTCCACCCACGTGGTGATCTCCTCGTCCGGCAGGCCGATTTCGGGCCCCGCCTCCGCCTCGGACGGATCCGGCTCCTCCCACTCGGCGCCGAACTCGCGCATGATCTGCCCGAACTCCTTCATCATCGAGCGCGGCGCCGTCGTCCAGTACACCTTCGACGCCGTCCCGGTCATCGACAGCGCTGCCATCGTGATCCGGTGCGCCTGGATGTGATCGGGGTGGCCGTAGAACCCGTTCTCGTCGTAGGTCACGACGACATCAGGCTGGTACCGCAGCATCAGTTCGGCCAGCCGGGCGGCGGCCTCTTCCACGGGCGTGCTCCAGAACGATCCGGGCGCGGTGTTGGCCGGCCAGCCCATCATCCCGGAGTCGGCGTACCCGAGCATCTCGAGATGACCGACCCCCAGGACTTCACAGCTCGCTTCGAGCTCGCCTCGACGCATCACGGCAACGGCAGCCGGATCATGCCCGGGGTCGCCCGGCTTGGCACCCCCCGGGGTGTCACCGCAGCCACCGTCGGTACACGTGACGAGCACCGTGCGGATACCCTCCGCCGCATAACGCCCCAGGACACCCCCCGTTCCCGTTGCCTCGTCGTCCGGGTGGGCGTGCACCGCCATCAGCGTCAAGGGCCGATCGGCCATGAAATCCATCCCCTGGTCGGTCATAGTGATCGGTCCCAGTCTGCGGCACAGCGGTACGTGACCGCCACAACCCGCTGCACCCAGCGGCCGGCCACCTCACACCGGCAACCGGTCAGCCGGCCTTCAACAGCAGGCCGGTGAGCGCGTCCGGCACGGTGACCATGCAGTCATGGCCGCTCCGGCGTGCCCGAACCGGCGCCGGCCAAAATCGTCGACCAACTGGCCGAGAAGCTGGACGAGTTACGTCAGCACCCCGGCCACGCGGACTCACGCCGTCCCGCGCATGACGATGTCAGCCACGGGCCCGAGGGCGGCGTTCCCCCTCGGCGTCGCTGCTCCCTGCCCTCGTCAGAATCGCGCCGGCGACAACGTCGAGGAGGTGATCGGCGCGTGGCGCGAGCGAGGGTTGATCGCCGAGCCATGCGAGCGCCGCTACCAGTGCGAACAGATCGGTGCCATCAATGTCGGTCCGCGCCGTCCCCGCGGCCTGAGCACGGGCGAGGAGCCCCGTGCCGGCTGCGCGCATGGTGACGCACGAAGCATGGAGTGCGGACTCGGTGTTCTCAAGGGCAGCCGTCATCAGCGCTGTCACGCCCCGATACTCGCGTGCGCACGCTACGCAGTCACGTAGCCATGAGAGGAGAGCATCTTCGGGCGAGCTCGACATTTCGAGCTCGCCCGCCCTTGCCGTCAGCTCGTCGAAACTCGTGCGGAGCAAGGCGTCGAGCAGTGCCTCGCGCGTAGGGAAGTGACGGAGCAGTGTGGCGAGCCCCATGTCGGCCCTGCGTGCGATGTCGCGCAGCGATGCCTCGGAGCCCTGCTCGGCGATGACGGCGCCCGCGACGGCGAGCAAGTGGTCCCGATTCTTCCTGGCGTCGGCCCGCATCCATCCTCTTCCGGTTATCCGGATCGGTGGTCCACTTGACCATCCGGATCAGTGGTCCATATATTCGGATCAGTGGTCCGGATAACCGGATCACTGATCCAGTCAGCGTACCCCCCGGAAGGGGGGAGGAGGAAACGATGCCAAAACACACGATGAGGGCGATCCGGCTGCATGAGCACGGCGGTCCTGAGGTTCTGCGATACGACGAGGTACCGATTCCCGAGCCGGGGCCGGGTGAGGTGCTCGTCCGCGTTCATGCGGTCGGCATCAATCCTCCGGACTGGTACCTGCGCGACGGGCTGAGCAACATACCTCCGGAGACGAGGCCGAAGTTCGACCTGCCCGTGATTCCGGGGACGGATGTGTCGGGTGTCGTCGAAGCCGTCGCCGCGGACGTGGGCGGCTTCTCCGTCGGTGATGAAGTCTTCGGTCTCCTTCGCTTTCCCAGCTTCGACGGCAGGGCATATGCCGAGTACGTGGCCGCGCCCGCGTCGGACCTCGCGCGCAAGCCGGCCGGCATCGATCACGTGCACGCCGCCGGGGCGCCCATGTCCCTGTTGACGGCGTGGCAGTTCCTGATCGAGCTCGGACACGATCACCCGTCGCCCTTCCAGGCGGCGCGGCATCGCCCGGTGGCCCTCGGCGCCGGCACTACGGTGCTCGTCAACGGCGCCGCGGGCGGCGTGGGGCACTTCGCACTACAGCTGGCGAAATGGCAGGGCGCACATGTGATCGCGGTGGCATCGGGCGCGCATGAATCGTTCCTGCGCGAGCTGGGCGCCGACGAGTTCATCGACTACACCAAGAGTCGCCCCGAGGAACTCGTGAGCGGCGTCGACCTCGTTCTCGACGCCGTCGGTGGTCGCGACAGCAGCCGCTTCCTGCGCACGCTCAAGCGCGGCGGCGCCCTGTTCCCCGTGTTCTTCGGCGAATACGACGAGGACGAGACCGCGAGGCTGGGCGTCACGGTCTCGGGCACCCAGGTCCGCTCGCACGGCGCGCAGCTCGCCGAAGCGGGACGCCTGCTCGACGCGGGCACGGTTCGCGTCGCGATAGACAGCACGTTTCCGCTCGCGGATGCCCGTGCGGCGCACGCACGCGCCTCGCGAGGACACATCCAGGGCAAGATCGTGCTCACGGTCGCTTGAGACCCAGGGCCTGTTGCGAAAGTCCCGCCTGCCCGCCCGGCGACGCCTGCGGAACGCCGCCGCCGACCAGCACCGGGTGGACCAGAGCCCGGAGAAGCCGCGGACGTGCGCGGGTGTTAGCTTCCCTTCCCGTGATGGAGCACCAGGATGAGACCAGGGCGGCCTACGACGGGGTCGTCGAGCTCTATGCGTCGATGTTCGCCGGTCGGTTGGAGACGCACCCGTTCTCACGGAACATGATCGGCACCTTCGCCGAGCTGGTACGCGGGACGGGGAACCCGCGGGCAGCCGACGTCGGGTGCGGGCCGGGACATCTGACGGCCATGCTGCACGACCTGGGGCTGGACGCCTTCGGGCTCGACCTCTCCCCGGGCATGGTCGACCACGCCCGGCGAGCCCATCCGGCGCTGCGGTTCGACGAGGCGCGGATGGAGGCCCTGCCGATCGAGGACGGCGCGCTCGGCGGCCTGCTGGCCCACTACTCGATGATCCATACCCCGCCCGGGGAATTGCCCGCGCTGCTCGCCGAGCAGGTACGTGTCCTGGCACCAGGGGGCCTGCTCCTGGTCTCGTTCTTCGCGACCGACGGACCGGAGCCGGTCCGCTTCGACCACAAGGTGACGCCCGCCTACAGCTGGCCGGTGGACCGGTTCGCCGAGTTGCTGGCCGGGGCCGGGCTCGTCACGTTCGCCCGGTTGCTCCACGATCCGGCCTCCGAACGGGGCTTCCTCGACGCCCACTTGCTGGCCCGCCTCCACTAGGGCCCGTGGTCGAGTCCCACGGCGCCCGTGCCCCCGCAGAGTTCGGAGTTCCGGCAGTGCTTTTCGACGTCACCCGCAGCCAACTCGCCGACATCTTCGGCGAGGACCCGATCGCGACCCTGCCCGCCACCGCGTTCCCGCCCTCCACCGCGGACACTGAGGGCGCCCGCCTCCTGCGGACCGTCGGCGTCCCCACCGGGACGCTCCGGCTGCGTGAGCCCGACGAGGACACCGGTCGGCTGCCCCTCGTCCAGAGCGTCGTCGACGTCGAGGACTTCGAGGACGCCTCCAAGGACGCGGGCGAATGGCCCGTCATCGCCTGGCTGCTCAACACCCACCTTGCCCTCGACGCCAGTTCCGGCAAGGTGCACGCCTTCGACGCCGACCAGGAGACCTGGCAGGAACTCCACACGGACGTCTCCTCCCTCATCCAGGTCACCCTGCGGTTCCAGCGCCTGCTCGAGGAGTTCACCTTCAGCGGTGACGACGAGGAAACCGACTTCGAGCGCCTGGAGCGCGAGGTCGAGCGTATCCGCCAGGAGACAAGCAGCGTTGACCCGCTTCCCTTCCAGGACGACGAGACCGTCTGGTCGGTGGTCGGCGAGGAGATCGCCGCGGGCCGGCGCTTCCGGGGCAACAGCCCGGGAGCCCGCTCCCTCTACGGGTGATCGCCGGCCGAAGTCGCCCACGCACCGCGCGGTCTGCGCGGTGCGCGGCCGCCCTGCACTGGACCGGCACCAACCCCACCAGCCCTGACGCCAGGTACGCAGAAGACCGTCGCGGTCTCAGCGGAGGAACTCGCGGGCACCGCGGAGCCGGGTCCGCAACCGCTTCTGTGTCGCGCCGCTGTCGAGGCGTACGTCCAAGGCCCCGCGCAGGGACGTGCCGGCTCGTCGTCCGGCGGGCAGCCGCGCCTCGTCGAGGCCATCGCGCCGGGCGATCAGCACCCCGAGGTCGAAGCGGCTCAGGGCCTCCGCCCCGGCGAGGTGGAACACCCCGGCTGCGTCGGACAGGGCAATCTCCCACAAGGCGGCGGCCAGATCGTCGACATGGACCGGGCAACGGATGTCGTCGGTGAACAGGATTCCGTCGCGGGTGCCGTCCGCCAGGGCGTGCACCATGCGCTCGTGGACGGACCGGCCGTGTCCGATGATCAGCGAGGTCCGGGCGACGGCGGCGTCCGGCATCAGCAGCCGCACCGCCGTCTCTGCGGCGGCCTTCGCGGCACCGTACGGGGTGACCGGATCAGGCGAGCAGCTCTCGTCGTAATGGACGCGCGCACCGGAGAACACCGCGTCGCTGGAGACATGGACCAGGCGGCAGCCCTGCTCGGCGGCGGCCAGCGCCACGCGGACGGCGCCGTCCGCGGTGACCGCCCAGTCCGCCCCGCCGCTCGACGCGTTGACCACGACCGAAGGGGACACGTCGGCGATCACCCCGGCAACACGTGCAGGGTCCCGGACGTCGAGCGGATGCCAGGCCACACCCGAGGCCCTGCCGGGCCGGGACGCGAACGTCGCGGACGTCTCCTGCCCCGCAGCGGTGGCCTGTCGGATCAGTTCACCGCCCAGGAAACCACTGCCCCCGATGATCAGAACCGTCATGAACGGACACGGTAGCGCTCGGGGACGGTGCCTGCGGCGTGCCGGGAAGCCGAATCGTGACGACGAGGCCGCCGGCGGGGCGGGGTGTGAGGTCGAGGGTGCCGTCGTGTGCTCGGACGATGCTGTGCACGATGGCCAGCCCGAGGCCGGCGCCGGCATGCTCGCCGCCGCGTATGCGTTCTGTTCCGCGTCGGAAGGGTTCCGTGAGGGTCGGTACCAGTTCCGATGCGAGCTGATGGCCCGTGTTCTCGACCCGCAGCACGCCCGCGTCGTGCTGCGGTCCGGTGTGGACCACTACGGTGCCGCCGGCGGGGAGGTTGTGGACGATGGCGTTCTGGACGAGGTTCGTCACCATCCGCAGTATCAGCGCCGCGGAGCCGAAGGTCTGTGTCGTCTCGCCGGTGACGCCGAGCGTGATCTGGCGCCTTTCGGCGAGGGGAAGCAGCGTTTCGGCGGCTTCTTCGGCTATGAGGGAGAGGTCGACGGGCTCGCGGGTGAAGTTCCCGCGGTCGGCGCGGCCGAGCAGCAGCAGGGCCTCGGTGAGGTTGATCGCCCGCGTGTTGACCGTGTGGAGGCGTTCGATGAGTTCGTCATGGTCCCGCTTGGGGTCGTCGCGGGCCGCGTCGAGGAGTGCCTGGGAGATTGCCAGTGGGGTGCGCAGTTCGTGGGAGGCGTTCGCGGCGAACCTCTGCTGCTCGGCGACGTGGGACTCGAGTTGTTCCAGCATGGTGTCGAACACGTCGGCGAGTTCGCGGAATTCGTCCTGGCGGCCTTCCATGCGGATCCGGTGGGACAGCGACCCGTTCGCGGCCATCCGTGCCGCGTATGCGATCCGGGTGAGCGGTGCGAGCATCCGGCCGGCGAGGATCCATCCTCCCAGGAGGCCGAACACGAGGAGGAAGGCCAGTGCTGTGGCCGCGGCGGGGGCGAAGCCACGCAGGAGGTCGGAGCGGTTGGGCCCGATGATGATCAAGCCGCCGAACGTCCTCCGGATGGATCTGGCGTCGGCGGTCGGTATCCAGCGCAGCACGAAAATCCATACCACGGCCAGCAGGAGAGCGCCGGCGAGGAGGAGGAATCCGGCGTAGCTGAGGGTGAGTCTCAGTCGGGCGCTGAGCCCCGGGTATCTAGTCATGGGTGCCGCCGGGGTGGGTGGTGTCCATGCCGGCGTCGATTCGGTAGCCGACGCCGGGCACCGTGGCGATGATCCACGGTTCGCCGAGTCGTTTGCGCAGTGCGGAGACGGTGATGCGGACGGCGTTGGTGAAGGGGTCGGCATTGTTGTCCCAGGCCCGCTCCAGCAGCTCTTCGGCGCTGAGGACACCGCCTTCGGCGGCGACGAGGACTTCGAGCACGGCGAACTGCTTGCGGGTGAGCGCGACGTAGCGTCCGTCGCGGAAGACCTCCCTGCGGAAGGGGTCCAGACGCAGGCCTCCGATCTCGCGGACCGGGGGCCGGGCGTGCGCGCGTCTGCGGTCGAGCGCCCGCAGCCGCATGACGAGTTCCCGCAGCTCGAACGGTTTGGTGAGGTAGTCGTCAGCTCCGAGCTCGAACCCGGAAGCCTTGTCGTCGATCCGGTCGGCAGCGGTGAGCATGAGGATCGCGATGCCGCTGCCGGAGGCGACGATGCGCCGTGCGACCTCGTCGCCGGAGGGGCCGGGAATGTCGCGGTCGAGGACCGCGAGGTCGTAGGAGTTGACGCTGAGCAGTTCCAGGGCGGAGTCGCCGTCGCCGGCGATGTCGGCGGCGATCGCCTCCAGCCGCAGACCGTCACGAACGGCTTCGGCCAGGTAGGGCTCGTCCTCCACGATCAGCACGCGCATGTCCGAAGCCTAAGCAGCACGGCATATCGCCGACGTATGCAAAGACGGGCGCACACCGGACACGTGGCTCAGCCTGCCGGTGCCGGCGCGGGGCGAGGCCGGTCCTCCGGCGCCTTTGCCGTACTGCGCCACCAGCGGCGCGACGCCAGCGCGGCCAGCACGGCGCCGGCGGTGTTGACCAGTACGTCGTCCACGGAGGACACCCGGTCCAGCCACAGGACGTACTGTGCGGTTTCGACCAGGATCGAGCAGCCCGCCCCGAGCGCCAGGATCCGCGGCACGGACGCCAGCGCCGCGAACCGCATCGGGGCGAAGAACCCGAGCGCCGCGAAGACCAGCAGGTTGCCGACGATCCCGAGCGGCCCCATCGTGAGCAGGTCCCGCAGCGGTACCAGGCTCACCCGGCGGGGGGCGGTGCCGACTCCGGCGCCCGGCATCAGGGTCAACCACAGGAACGGCACCGTCCCGTGGACCATGCCCACCTCGGCCAGCGACATCCGCCACGCCGAGGTGACGCCGGCGGCACGCCGACGGCGCGCCAGAGCCCACACCACCAGCGCGGCCAGCGGCAGCGCCACCAACGTCATGAGCACCACACCGTTGAACGTGTCGAAGCAGCCGTGCCACCGCCCGGCCATGCACATCGGAGCGGACATCATGAGCGGCCGCCGCACGACGAACGCGGCGCTCGCCACGCCGAGGATCGCCAGGCTGAGGAGCACGATCCTGCGCATGCGGCAGGCCGGTGCTGACAGGGATGCGTCGTGGTTCATGCCCCCATTGGAGAAGGAGGTCCGTTGCGGTGGCGTATCCGATTCTTGATACGCCCGCGATACACGCAATCCCCGGCAGGTGCTGGAACCTAGACGATCCGGGCGGGCAGTGAGCGGTGGCCGTTGGAGATGAAGGAGCCGACGGGCTCCAACTGTTCTTCGGGCACCGCGAGTCGCAGGGCCGGGAAACGGTCGAAGAGCGCCGGGAGCGCGATGCGGGCCTCCAAACGGCCCAACGGGGCGCCGAGGCAGTGGTGCACGCCGTAACCGAAGGCGAGGTGCTCCTTGTCGGCGCGGGTGACGTCGAACCGGTCGGCGTCCTTCCCGTGTCGCTCGGGGTCGCGGCCGGCGGCGGCGTACGCGGCGAGGATCGCCTCGCCCTTGCCGATCACCATGCCCTCCGGGCCGCCCAGTGCGCCGAGATCGAGGTCCTCCACGGCGTAGCGCAGGGGCAGGCTGGCGACCGGCGCGTCCGACCGCAGTGTCTCCTCGACCACATCGTCCCAGGTGGCGCGGCCGGCGCGCAGTTGCGCGAGCTGTTCCGGGTGGGTGAGCAACGCGTGGATGGCGTTGTCGATGAGGTTGACCGTGGTCTCGTGACCGGCGCTCACCATGAGGACCAGGGTGTCGAGCAGCTCCTGTTCACTCAGCCGGGTTCCGTCCTCCTCGTCACGGGCGGCGATGAGGCCGGAGGTCAGGTCATCGCCGGGGGACTCCCGCTTGGCGGCGACGAGTTCGGCGAGCACTACGTACAACCGCTCGTAAGCGGCGGTCATTTCGCCCGGGTCGGCGGAGGTGTCGAAGATGCGGTCCACCAGCCGCCGCAGCTCCGGCCCCTGCTCCTCCGGCAGGCCGAACAGGTCGCTGATCACCTGGATCGGCAGCGGGTAGCAGAGTTGCTCGCGCAGGTCGACGGTCCTGGAGTCGCGGCCGGCTTCCTCGATCCCGTCGAGGAGCTTCCTGGTGATCTCCTCGATACGCGGCTGGAGGGCCGCCGTCCGGCGGGCGGTGAACGCCTTGGAGACAAGGATACGAAGGCGTTTGTGGTCTCCGCCGTACGCGGTGAACATGTTCCGCACGGCGACCCAGGTGAACAGCGGCCACTCCGGGGTGATCTCGCCGGCCATGAAACGGGCCCAGTGCTGCCGGGGGTCCTTGGACACCCGCGAATCGGTGAGCAGTCGCTTGAGCAGGGCGGGGCTGCTGACCGCCCAGGCCTCCACACCGCCGGGCAGCACCACCGGGGCCAATGGGCCGCTCTCGCGGATACGGGCGGCTTCCGCGTGAATGTCACGGCCGCTCGCGTCTATCACTATGGGGCTTGGGTTTCCCATCGGGAGCCTCCCAGGCACTCGAAGTCGATACGGTACGTCACGCTACGCGGTGGACACGGGCCGCCGCGAGGGCGCGCGCCGTGCGCTGCGTACGAGATCAACTTCCTTGCTCTGGGGTCAGCAGGCAGGAACGGTCGAGGTGATCGCTCGGGTGACGGCCGTGATCGCCGGGGTGGGGCGGCCGGGCAGGCGCGCCACGAGAACACGGCGGATCTCAGGAGGCGCGCCTTCGACGTGTACCAGGCTCACCCCGGGCGGTAGCACCGGCGAGAGCCGGGACGGCACCGTCGTCACCCCGAAGCCGCCTGCGACGAGCTGGAGTTTCGTCAGCCAGTCGCGTGCGCGGTGGACGATGTGCGGCCGTCCGGGCAGACCCGGCCAGACACCGAGCAGTGGCTCGGAGTTCGACGACGGGGTGGCGATCCACGCGGCGTCCACCAGTTCGTCGGCGTGCACCGTGGTGCGGCCGGCGAACTTCCCGGTCGAGGGCGTCGCCAGGACCAGTTCGGTGTCCACGACGGTCTCGACGTGCAGGCGCGGCGACTCGCTGTCCAAGGGCCGGTGGGGCGGGCGGGACGTCAGCACGGCGAGGTCGATCGAGCCCGCCCGCAGCGCGCGGATCAGGGTGGGTGTGGTGCCCTCGGTCGTCATGACCGTGATCTGCGGGTCGGTTGCCTTGAGGCCGGTGAGTGCGGCGGGCAGGATGACGGCTCCCGCGCTCAGGAACAGTCCGAGCCGCACCAGTTCGGTCCGTGGGACGGTGCCGGTGAGGTCGGACTCGGCCGCCGCGAGACAGTCCAGGATGGTACGGGCGTGGCGCAGCAGGGTGAGACCCGCGGGGGTGAGCCGTACCCCGTCGGGGCGGCGGTCGAACAGGGTGGTGCCCGCGCTCCGTTCGAGGGAGACGGCCTGTCGTGAGACCGCCGACTGCGTGTAGCCGAGCCTGACGGCTGCCGCGGTGAAGCTGCCGGATTCCGCGATCTGCTGCAGGACCCGCAGACCCGTACTGGAGATGTCCATGCGCCATACGCATACCACGGATGCTGGATCGTCGCTTCCCGCATGCTCGCCGGACTCCTAGTGTCGATGCCGACGGACCCGGACGAACATGGAGGTCATCGCATGCGAGCAGCAGTACTGACGCGGTTCGGCGCCCCTCTCACGGTGCGGGAGATACCCGACCCCGAGGCCGGCGGCGGTGCGGTGGTGGTCGAGGTACTGGCCACCTGTGTCCCCCCGTACGCGGCCGAGGTCTTCGGCGGCGAACGGAACTACCCCCTGGAGCCTCCCGTCGTGCCGGGGGTCGGCGGCGTGGGACGGATCGTCCACGTCGGTCCGGACGCCACCCGGCTGCGCACCGGGGATCTGGTGTGGTGCGACTGCACGGTGCGCTCGCGGGACGACGCCCTGACACCCGACATCACGCTTCAGGGCTGGAGTTCCCGCGGCGAGGGCGGCGCGCGGCTGGCCCGGTATCTGCATGACGGGGCGTTCGCCGAACTCATGCGGGTCCCGACGGAGAACGTCTACGCGCTGCCGGCCGCCGCGGGGGACGACCCGGCCCGCTGGGCCGCGCTCAGTGTGCACACCATCTCTTACGGCGGGCTGCTGGCAGGCGGGCTCGCGGCTGGTGAGACGCTGCTCGTCAGCGGGGCGACCGGCAACCTGGGCAGCAGTGCGGTCGCGGTCGCGCTCGCGATGGGGGCAGGCCGGGTGGTCGCGCCGGGCCGCAACCGGGCAGCGCTCGGCCTTCTCGCCGACCGGTTCGGTCCGCGTGTGCGCCCCGTGCCGCTGACCGGGGACGAGGCCGTCGACCGAGCGGCGATGTCCGCGGCGGCCGACGGCCCGATCGACATGGTGATCGATCTGCTCCCGCCGAGCGCACCCAGCTCCGCGGTGCGTGTGGCGGCCATGACCGTGCGCGAGTACGGCCGTGTCGTCCTCATAGGCGGCGTCGGCATGCTCGGTGGAGACGCCCTCGCGCTCCCGTACCCGTGGATCATGCGCAACTCGGTCACCGTGCGCGGCCAGTGGATGTACCCGCGCACAGCGAACGCCGGCATCATCCGGCTCCTCGCCTCGGGCACGCTGGACCTCGCCCCCGAACACGTCCGGTCGTTCGGCCTCGATGCCGTCAACGACGCCGTGGCGTACGCCGCCTCACACGGTGGCCCGTTCGACCGCACCACCCTCGTCCCAGTGGCAACTGTCAGGCCGGCTAGCACCAGGTGAAGCCGGAAGCCCTCCAAAACCTCGAGGCCATCGACCGGTTGTTCGGCGAGACGGACGTCCGCGGTCACGCCAGTCGGTGGGCGAAAGCACTGACTGCCGATATGTCCTGGGGTGAGGCACGAACTCTGGCCCGCCGGACCCTCGTCGCCCGGCTGGGCGGCTGGCGTCTGCCACTGCCACGCCGCGTGCCGCCTCGACACATCCATGACTGATCACGTTCGTCCGTATGCGGTCGGATCCCCCCGTACCGCCGCCCTCAGGGCCTCAGTGCCTCAGGTCCGCGCGGCCCGCGGCGGCGACGACGTGATCCCTTTCGGCGCGCGTGAACAGTCCCTCGGACAGCCATCCGTCCGCAAGGGCGCGCACCGCCCGCACGAAGCGGCCTGAGGTGGCGAAGGGAGCCTGCTCCCAGAGCACGTCGAGGAAGGTCAGTCCGTCACCGCGGGCCCGGTTGGGTACGCCCGAGTCGGTCGTGCCGAACACGACGACAGGTTCCGAGCGCTTGAAGTAGGCGTGGTAGCGGGTGTCGTCCGCTACGTGGAACGGTGCGAGGGTCAGGCCGTGCGTGGTGAAGTGCATGGGGCGGCCCTCGGGTCGGATCGAGTCGGCGAGGTCGCCCCGGAGTGTGAAGTCCTTGTAGAAGGAGAACACACGGAATTGCCGTTCCTGGCTCCTGGCGACCAGCAGGACCGGCCCGTAGAACACCGACTGGACCATGGGGTCGTCCAGGGCCCTTTCGATGCGAAGGCGGTAGGGGGTGGAGATCCGGATCCGGTCACCACGCCTCCAGTTCCTGCTCAGGGTGAGGTAGCTGCCGGGCACCGCCTCGGCCTGTTGCCGGACCCCGTTGACCGTGACGGTGAACCCTCCCGTGGCCCAGGACGGAACGCGGAGCCTCACGTCGAGACTGCCGCTGCCCTCACGGATCGTCAGAGTGCTTACGCCTTCGGCCGGGTACGCGCTCGTCTGCTCGACGACGAAGCCCCGCTCCGGCCACCGCAGCGTCGAGGCGAGATAGAGGTTGACGTACAGGGCGGTGCCGTCGGCGGAGCAGAAGTAGACCGAGTCCTGGTATTTGGTGTGGTTCTCCATGCCGGTGCCGCCGCAGCAGGTGCCGGTGTTGTCGTACTCGCGCTGCGCCCCTGGGCCCATCCCGACGAAGTAGGTGACCTCCGGGCTGTCCGTGCTGGGGGCGTCCCGGCGGGAGGCGAGGATGTGGTTGGTCAGGCCCCGCTCGTAGTAGTCCATGCAGGCGGGGTCCTGCTGGTGGAAGAACAACTGCCGGCTCAGCTTGAGCATGTTGTACGTCGCGCAGGTCTCGGCGTTGTCGTCGTCCAGGGTGGCCGCGATGGCGCCCCTGGCGCGGAACATCTCGCCCTGACCCGTACCGCCCAGGCTGTACGTCCGGGGGCCTGCCACCATGCCCCAGAAGTTGCGGGCGGCGTCGGCGTACTCCTCCTCCCCTGTGGCGTCGAACAGCCGCAGGTACCCGGTGAACTGCGGGATGTGCTGGTTGGCGTGCCTGCCCTCCAGGATGTCGCGCTTCTCGGCGCAGGCCTCCAGCAACGCCGTGTTGTCGAAGCAGCGGGCGGCAGCGAGGTGCTCCTCCCGTCCGGTGAGGGCGTACAGGTCCGCCAACACCTCGTTCATCCCGCCGTACTCCCCCGCGATGTAGATCGACCACATCCGCTCCAGTTGGGCCTTCGGCAGACGCCCGAGCCGGCTGTGCACCCAGTCGCCCATTTTCGAGGCGATGGTCAGGGCCTGCGCGTTCCCGGCCAGGGTGTGCGCGTCGAGGAGACCGCGCATGATCTTGTGGCAGGTGTAGTACGGCGCCCAGATGGTGGGGTACGTCGTGTAACTCTCCAGCAGGATGAACTGCGTCTCCGGGTACGCCGCCAGGAAGCCCGGGTGGCTCGGTTTCGGCGATCCGTGCTCCGCCAGGGCCTGCTGGCACTCGCCGAGCGCTCCCACCAGGTAGTCCAGCTTGGTCTTGAGCGCGGCCTCCCCGGTACCGGCGTACGCCTGGGCGATCAGTGTGAGGAAGTGGCCGCCGTAGTGGCCGCGCAGATTGCCGTCTGAGGTCTCCCAGCCCCCGGGCGGCTGGGCACCACGGGTGTCGAGCCCGGCATTGGCCCGGAAGACCGCCAGGATGCGGTCGGCCGGATATGCCCTGGCGTAGTCGAGCATCAGGTCGCGCTTGCGGCGGAACACGCCGTCACCGAGCGTCACCTGGTCCAGTGGGAAGGGGCGCACGGCCCAGGTAGTCGGGGCGTGCACCGGAGCCGCGTCGGCCCGGGCGGTTACTGCGGACGGGACCGGGCCGGTCGTGTCGGCGTACGCCGGCGGGGTGGCGTACTCGAGCGGGGCCGCGGACGCGGCCACGGCCGCGAATTTCAACAGACGGCGTCGGGTGGGCGGTTGGGACATCGTCGGACTCCGGTCATCGGCTATCGGCTATCGGCTATCGGTCATGAGGGGCTGTCCGGCGGGGTGGCACGGTCCGGTTCCACGGCCGGCAGCCACACCCGCATCGTCGAAGGCCCGCGGTTCGCCCAGGAGTGGTAAGGGACCAGGACGATCCCCGTGCGGTCGGCGAACGGCGTGGCGGCGGTCGCGTCGAGCGGCCGGTACGGCCAGGCCTTGTCGCGCTGAACGTCGTACGCGCTGATCTGCCCAGCGGCGACCACCGTGTCGTCCGTCCCGTCCTCCGGCGGCGTGGACGGGTCCACCCGGATCACGTCGACGTCGTGTCCGTCCGGCAGATCCACGGACTCGGCGCAGTACACCAGCGGCCCGCGCTGGACGGCCACCGTGCCCCGGACGGCGTCGACGCGCGGGTCGGCCCTGATCCAGCGCGGCCGGACGGGCAGTTCGAGGCGGATCTCGTCACCGGGCCGGAAACGGCGGGTCACCTCGGTCATGCCCGGGGTCACGGTACGGCGGGCCCCGTCCGGATCGACCAGCCATGCCGTGGCGCCCGCCGTCCACGCGGGGACGCGCAGCGAAACGGTCCACGGGCGGTCGGCCGGCGACCGGTCGATGCGCACGGTCACGCTTCCGCCCGACGGATAGTCGGTACGGACGCGCAGCGCGACCCCGTGGCCGCCTGCGAGTGAGGTGGCGATCTCCGCGTCGGCGTACTGGTGCAGTTGCACGCCGTGGTCGTCGGCCGTCGCAAGGTACGCGGGCAGCTGGGCCAGTGTCCGCGCCACGTTGGTCGGACAGCAGGACACGGCGAACCAGGGCGCGCGCAGGCTCGACTCGGCGCGCGGGCTCACCGCGTCCATGGCGGGCACGGCGCCCCGGTGGCGTCGGTGCAGGGTGTTGGCGTAGAAGAAGGCCCGGCCGTCCTCCGCCGGGGAGGTCGCGACCACGTTGAACAGGGTCCGCTCGGCGAGATCGGCGAAACGCGGCTCGCCGGTGGCCAGCAGGAGCCGCCAGCTGAGCATCACGGAGGCGACGCCCGCGCAGGTCTCCGAGTACGAGCGGTCCGGCGGGAGGACGAAGTCGTCGCCGAAGGACTCGTCCCGGTGGTGCGATCCCATGCCGCCCGTCAGATGGGTCCGTCGGGCGACCGTCGCCTCCCACTGCCGGACGACCGCGTCGAGCAGGTCGTCGTCCCCCGTCTCCACGGCCACGTCGACGGCGCCGGCCGCGAGGTAGAGGGCGCGGACGGCGTGGCCGCGCAGCACCGCGGCCCGTCGTACGGGCAGGTCGTCCTGGTGGTAGGCGCGGCCGAACTCACCGTCGGCGAGCGTGCCGTGGCCGCGGCGGTCGACGAAGAGCGCGGCCTGGTCGAGGTAGCGCTGTTCCCCCGTCAGCCTGGCGAGTTCCACCAGGGCCGTCTCGATCCCGGGGTGGCCGCAGACGCCCTCGATGCCGCCCCGCCCGAAAGTCGCGCAGACGTGGTCGGCAGCCCGTCGGGCGATCTTCGTCAGCTCGCCCTCGCCCCGGGCGCGGGCCTGGGCCACGCCCGCCTGGATCAGGTGTCCGTGGCAGTAGAGCTCGTGGCCCCATTCGAGGTCGCTGTAGCGGGGCTGCTGTCCGGGGTGGCCGAAGGCGGTGTTCAGGTAGCCGTCCGGTTCCTGGGCGGGTGCGACGGCCTCGGTGAGTGCGGCGATGTCCGCGTCGAGCGTGCCCGCGGCGCCGGCCTGCCAGGCCATGGCCTCGAGGAGCTTGTAGAGCTCGGAGTCGGCGAACTCCCGGCCGCGCCGGTCCCGGTGGACGCGACCCTGCGCGGCGGCCAGGAAGTTGCCGGTCCAGCCGACGCGTTCCATCCAGTCGCGGCAGTGGCCGAGCGTGGCGCTCTCGTTGGTGTGACGGCGGCGAGCCCAGAATCCCCCGGTGATCCTGACCTCGTCGAGACCGAGCGGTCGCAGCCTGCCGCGGGTCGGCGCCACGGGCAGGACGGGTGACCCCGCTGTGTTCTCCTTCACCACTTCATGCCTTCGGTTCGTCCCTTCGGTTGTCGGGCCGGGTCGTCCGCGCGTCAGCCATCGGTCATCAGCCCTTGAGCGCGCCGGACATGAATCCCCGTACGTAGTGCCGTTGCAGCAGCAGGAAGAGGACGAGGCAGGGCACGGCGAGGACCACCACGCCCGCCTCGGTGGCGCCGTAGTCGACGGCGCCCATGCTCTGCTGCCGCAGGTTCGCCACGGCCAGTGGCAGCGGCGCCTTCGCGCTGTCGGAGATGAGGATCAGCGGTGCGATGAAGTCGTTCCAGGCCGCGAGGAACGCGAACAGACCGACGGTGATCAGTCCCGGTCGCACCGCCGGGAGGAGGACCCGCCGCAGCGCGCCCGCCGTGCCGCAGCCGTCGACCAGCGCCGACTCCTCGAGTTCGCGGGGCACCGCCTCGAAGGAGATCCGCATCATGAAGGTGGCGAACGGCAGTTGGAACATGGCGAGCACCAGGCTCAGCCCGATCAGCGAGTTCTGCAGGTGGAGTCTGCCGAGCAGTACGTAGAGAGGGATGAGGAGGGTGGCGTAGGGGACCATGAGGATGGCCAGCGTCACCAGGAACAACAGGTTCTTGCCGGGGAAGTCGAAGCGGGCGAAGGCGTAGCCGCCCAGCAGCGACACTCCGAGGGTCAGGGCGACGGTCAGGGCGGAGACGACGGTGCTGTTCAGCAGGTACTGCCACAGGCCCGCGTCGTAGTCGAGCAGCGTCCGGTAGTTGCCGAAGCCGTAACCGGACTCCTGTGCGGTGCCGGGCTGTCCACTGACGGAGGCCCAGGCGTTCCACAGCAGCGGAAAGAGGAAGACGACGGCCAGACCTCCGGCGACGACGTAGTGGGGCGTCCGGCCGAGGGCGCGGGTCAGCACCGTGGTGTCCCTTCTCATGAGCCGCGGCTCATGACTCGTCGGCGCGGCGAAGACCGCGGAACTGGAGGGCGTTGAGCAGGAGCAGGACGCCCAGCACGGTGATCGACAGGGCCGCCGCGGTGCCCAGGTTCAGCCGCTGGAAGGCCTCGCGGTAGATCAACTGGACGACGGTGACGGTGCTGTTGTCCGGTCCGCCCTTGGTGAGGATGAAGAACTGGTCGAAGGCGAGCAGCGATCCGGTCACGCACAGCAGCAGCGTCAGGGCGAGGGACGGCCGCAACAGCGGCAGCGTGATGGAGCGGAAGATCTGGCCGCGGCTCGCGCCGTCCATGCGGGCGGCCTCGAACACCTCCTGGGGGATGCGCTGGAGGCCCACGAGGAGGATCAGCATGTAGAAGCCGGCGAACTTCCAGACGATGAGGAAGACCGTCGACAGCAGGGCGGAGGTCGGTGTGCCGAGGAAGGACACCGGGCCGTCGACGAGGCCGAGTTTTCCCAGGATGCGGCTGAGCGGGCCGGTGGTGGGGCTGTACAGGCCCCAGAACAGCAGGGACGCCGAGGCCAGTCCCAGGGCGCCGGGCAGGAAGTAGACCGTACGGAAGAAGCCCGCCCCGGGCCGGGACTCCTGTACCAGCAGGGCGAGGAGGAGGGCGAGGCCGAGGAGTACGACCGTGACGATCACGGTGTAGAGGAGGGTGAAACGGATGGCGGGCCAGAACAGGGTGCTGTCGGTCGCATCGGTGTAGTTCTCAGGGGCGTTGAAGCCCCGGTCGCCCGCGAGGAGCGGCCAGTCACTGAGCGACATCTGCCCGACGAGCAGCAGCGGCAGCAGGAAGAACACCGCGACGAACACGGCCGTGGGGGCCGCGTAGGCGAGACCCTTCACTTTGCGGGACCGCCACCAGGGCGGGGTTGCGCGGGACGGACGGACCCGGCGTTCCGGCCGGGTCCGGGGTTCGGCCGCCGCCGGGTCGGCTGCCTTCACCTGCATGACTCTCCTCTGCCGTGTGACGTGGGAGGGGTGCTGCGGGAGCCGGGCGCCGTTCAGTCGGCCAGCGAGGCGCTGACCGCTTCGTTGTCCTTGTCGACGGACGACCCGTCGCCGAAGACGGCGTCGCGCATCAGCTTCAGCCAGGGCCCGTTGGGGTCGTTGAAGGTCTGGCCGAACTTCAGCGCGTACGGGGTCCGGCCGTCGGCCACGAGTTCGTTGATCGTCACCAGTCGCGGGTCCGCCTTGGAGTACTTGTTGGACGCGAGGTCGGTGCGCGCCACCACGTCCTTGTGCGCGGCGACCACCTCGACCTGCGCCTTGTCGCCCAGTGACCAGGCGAGGAAGTTCCAGGCCTCGTCGGCCTTCCTGCTGGTGGCGGAGATGCCGATGGCGTCACCGCCGACGAAGGTGGACTTACCGCCGTCCGGTCCGGGGATGGGCGCGACGCCGAGGTCGAGGCCCTTGGGCATCAGCCCCAGGGTGGTCGACGGCATGGGCATGACGCCGACCTTGCCCTTCGGGAAGACCGCGGTCCAGGTCGTGCCCGTCTCCTCGCGTGCGCCGGGGGCCACGATGCCGTCCTTCACCCATCCCCGGTAGGTGTCATAGACCTTCTTCGCGGTGCCGGAGGCGAGAGAAGCCGCGGTTCCGTCCTTGTCGAGCACCTCTTCCCCGGCGGCCCAGACGGACGGCCACCAGGTGAAGACGCCGCAGCCGCCGCAGTTGCCGCCGAAGAAGGTGCCGTTGACGCCTCCGCCCAGCGCGTCCACGGCCCGTGCCTGCCGGTCCCACTCGCTCAGGCTGGTGGGCGGCTTGTCGGGGTCGAGCTTGGCCTTGCGGTAGAGGTCCTTGTTGTAGAAGAGCACCGACAGGTCGAGGGTGTGCGGCACGACGTACTTCTTGCCCTTGTACGTGCCGGCCTTGATGTGTGACCGGGCGAGGTGCTTGGCGAAAGGCAGGGCGTCGATGCGATCGGTGAGGTCGGCGAACAGCCCGCTGGAGGTGTAGTTGGGGACGAACACCACGTCGGAGGCGAAGAGGTCGGGCAGGTTCTTGGACCCGGCGGCCGCACCGACCTTGGCCTGGTAGTCGTCGGTGGGGACGACGGTCAGCTCGATCTTGTTCTTGTGGCTCTCGTTGTACGCCTTGACCAGCGCCTCGCTCTGCGGCCGGGTCGCCGCACGCGTCCACATCGTCAGCTTCGCACCGTCGTCGACGCCGTCGGCATCCGCTGCCCCGCCTTCTCCCCCACTGCCGGAGCCGCCTCCCCCCGACCCGCAGGCCGTGACCAGACTCGCCGCGGCGAGCAGGGCGACGGCACCGGTGACGAGGCGGCGTACGCGTCCACGTGGTCCGACCGTGCTCCCCATGTTCGCTCCCCCTCTTGTCGCGGCAGGCCGAGCGCGGCCTGCCGTCGGTGCGATGGATGCCGATGGCTGTGGTGGCACTGGACCGTGTGGCGGGAAAGGGCCGAAAAGGTTTTCTGAGACGCTAGAACCCGACTTGGTGCTCGTCAATCCCCTTGCAGCAAGCGGGTGTCGCCGGATCATCGCAAGGCAGGACGGACCCGCCTCCGAAACCTTTCGCGTACTGTTCTACGCCCGACGTGTCAGCCCCGACGGCCTCGGCACGCGACACGAGACAGGAGCACCCATGGCACAGGCCACCGACCCCTCTCGTTCGCAGCCCGCCACGCTCAGCGACGTCGCCCGGCTGGCAGGCGTGTCCATCGCCACCGCGTCCAAGGCGCTCAACGGCCGCAGCCAGGTACGCGCCGAGACCCGGCAGCGGGTGATCGACGCGGCCGAGCGGCTGTCGTTCCGGCCCAACCAGCTGGCCCGCGGTCTGCTCGCCGGGCGCACCGGCACCGTCGGTCTGCTCACCAGCGACCTGGAGGGCCGGTTCAGCATCCCGATCCTCATGGGCGCCGAGGACGCCTTCGGAGCGGGCGAGGTCGCGGTGTTCCTCTGTGACGCCCGTGGCGACACCATCCGCGAGCAGCACCACGTCCGCGCGCTGCTGGGCCGCCGGGTCGACGGCCTCATCGTGGTGGGCAGCCGGACCGACCCGCGTCCGTCCCTGGGCCGCGAGTTGCCCGTCCCCGTCGTCTACGCGTACGCGCCGTCGGAGGATCCGGCGGATCTGTCCATCGTCCCCGACAGCGTGGGCGCGGGCCGGATCGCCGTGGACCATCTGCTCGCCTGCGGCCGCAGCCGGATCGCGCACATCACCGGCGACCCCGGATATCTCGCGGCGCGGGAGCGGGCCGAGGGCGCCCGGTCCGCGCTCGCCGACGCCGGCCTCGCCCTGGTCGGCGAACCACGGTTCGGGGCGTGGTCGGAGGGCTGGGGACGGGCGGCCACCGCGATGCTGCTCGACCAGCACGCGGACGTCGACGCCGTGCTGTGCGGCAGCGACCAGATCGCCCGCGGCGTCATGGACGTACTGCGCGAGCGGGGCCACCGGGTGCCGGAGGACGTGGCGGTCATGGGCTTCGACAACTGGCAGATCCTGACCTCCGCCTCCCGCCCACCGCTGACCAGCGTCGACATGAACCTCGAACAGGTCGGGCGGGCGGCCGCACGCGCCCTGTTCAGCGCGATCGCCGGGGCCCGGCTCTCGGGCGTCGAGACCCTGCCCTGCCGCGTGGTGATCAGGGGGTCCACCGCGCCGCTGTCCTGATCTCCGCGACCGGCACCCTGGGGCCTCTCGCAGCCCTCTTGACACTTCCGGGGCCCACACCTACGTTGCGAAAACCTTTTAGGTTCGTTTCAGCACCTCTCGGGGACGCGGGGGAAACACTCCCCGGCCGGCCCCCTTGCTCGCACTTCAGCGCTTCCACGTGCACAGCTGTATGTCATGAGCACTACATGAGCGACGGCGATCGATGCCCCTTCACCATGCGCGCCCGGGTGCAGGCGCTTGCTGTCGACCGGACAGGGAGCATCCGATGAGAAGAAGTCCAGAAACGGCAGGCCCTGTGATGAAGCGCCTCCTCCTCGCGCTGGTGCTCATCGTCTGCTCCGTCCTCACCGCGGCCCCCGCCCACGCGGCGCAGACCATCGGGTTCCCCACCTTCAGCGGACCCGCGATCCCGTCCCCGCCCGTCGCCTACACACCGGGCGACATGATGCGGAGCATCTACGACGCGGAGAGTTCGGGAACCGACTTCTGGATGGACCGCCTGCTGGCCCGCTCCGGCGACGACCCCTCCGGACCCTGGCTGATGAGCCGTGGCCGCGCCGTCTTCATGAAGGAACACGACCCCTCCAAGCTCGGGTTCGGCGGCAAGGTCGCCTACTGGGAGAGCATCAACGACAACAGCGCCTACACCGTCGCGATCACCCCGGGGACCTTCACGGAGCAGGTCTCCCAGCGTTGGCAGGCCCCCAGTTACTGGAAGAGCGTGCACACCAGCGGTTCGATCACGGTCAACCAGACCAAGTTCATCACCGACAACAACGTCGCCGTGACCAACCTGTCCATCAAGAACAACGGCACCAGCTCCACCACACTGCAGTTACGGGCGACATCCCCGTACGCCACCACGGGCACCGGCAGCGAACTGACCGGCCAGGTGAACGCGTACAACAACCTCACGACCATCCGCCCCCGGCTCACCGGCGACGGCTTCGCCGTCTCCAGCGGCGGCCTCAACCGGTCGGTGACGATCGCGGCCGGAGCCACGGTGACCACGAAGGTGGTCATGGGCTTCGTCACCGACGAGATCCCCGAGTCCCTCACTGAGTACAACGCCTATGCGGGCTACTCCCCCGCGACGGCCTTCGCGACCCACGTCAGGGCCTACAACCTGTGGTGGGCGCAGAACGTGCCCTACATCGACGTGCCCGAGCCCGCGATCAAGAAGAGCATCTACTACCGCTGGTGGCTGATGCGCTTCAACAGCCTCGACGCCGACATCCCCGGGCAGACCTTCCAGTTCCCGACCTCCGTCGAAGGCGCCCTCGGCTACAACAACGCCATCGCGCTCACCCAGCCCATGCACATCGACGACCTGAAGTACCTGCGCAACCCGGCCTACGCGTACGGGGACTGGCTGAACGTCGGCCAGATCTCCAAGAACGGCCGCTTCCTCGACAACCCCGGCGACCCGGAGAACTGGTCCAACAGCTACACCCAGTACATCGCCGAGGCCGCGTGGCGGAGCTACCAGATCCACGGCGGCCAACCCGCCATCGCCGGCAACCTGGCCCACTACGCGGAGGGCGACGTCAAGGGCCAACTCGCCTACTACGACCACGACAACAACAAGCTCATCGAGTACGACTGGGGCGCCCTGACCGGCAACGACGCCGACGCGGTCTCCTTCCACTGGAAGCCCGGCAACATGGACCGCGCCGAGTCCGCCTACCAGTACAGCGGCGCGCTCGCCGCCGCCCAGGCTTACGAGGCGACCGGCAACACGGCCAAGGCCACCGAGATGCGCACGCTCGCACAGCAGATCAAGGACGCGATCCTCAACGTGCTGTGGAACCCGAACCGGCAACTGTTCGAGCACCGGTTGAAGTCGACCAACGAATGGGTGCCCTGGAAGGAGATCAACAACTACTACCCGTTCTCGGTCGGAGCCGTCCCCAACACGGCGACCTACAAACAGGCCCTGCGCCTGTTCGACGACCCGGCCCAGTACCCCGTCTTCCCCTTCTACACGGCCAACCAGGCCGACAAGAAGGCGGCGGCGGACGCCGGCAACCCGGGCTCGAACAACTTCTCCACCATCAACTCCACCGTCCAGTTCCGGCTGTACTCCTCGGTGCTGCGGAACTATCCCAACTCCTGGATGACCGCGACCGACTACAAGAAACTGCTCTACTGGAACGCCTGGGCGCAGTACGTCGGCGGCAACACCCAGTGGCCCGACGCCAACGAGTTCTGGGCCGACTGGAACGGCAGCGGCATCGACTACCGGTCCTGGATCCACCACAACATCCTGGGCAGCAGCAACTGGACCGTGATCGAGGACGTCGCAGGCCTGCGGCCCCGCAACGACGCCAAGGTGGAGCTCTCCCCGATCGACATCGGCTGGGACCACTTCACCGTCAACAACCTCCGCTACCGAGGCGCCGACCTGTCCATCGTCTGGGACGACCCGGCCGACGGCGTGGTGCGCTACCCGGGCGTCCCGGAGGGGTACTCCATCTTCGTCAACGGCAACCGGGTCGCCACCGTCGACTCGCTGGTGCCCTTCACCTGGGATCCGGCCACCGGTGACGTCACCACGAGCGGCACGGTCACCCAGCACTCGGCCGTCCCCGCCCTCAAGGCCCCGGGCCAGGTCGTACAGGACAGCCCCCGGCTGGTCGACATGTTCTCCAAGGCCGGCGTCGACCTGACCGCCGACCTGACCGACCTCGCGGCCGGGGCGACCGCGACCGCCTCCTACACCGGCTCCGGCAGCACCCTCTCCGGCGCGGTCGACGGCTATCCCACCAACGAACCGTTCTGGGGCGCCGGCGGCTCCCCCAACAGCCAGGACTGGTACGAGCTGAACCTCGGCACCACTCGTACGTTCAACGAGGTGCGCCTGTACTTCAAGGACAGCCGCCCGGCGAGCACCACCTACCGGGCCCCGTCCTCGTACAGCATCCAGTACTACAACGGCAGTTCGTGGGTGAACGTGCCCGGCCAGACCAAGAGCCCGGCGGCACCGCGGGCCAACTACAACCTGGTGCAGTTCCCCGCGGTCGACGCCCAACGCGTACGGGTCCTCGCCACCAACGCCTCCGGGGCCAGGACGGGCCTCACCGAGGTGAAGATCTTCAACCGGGGCGGCGTCCAGCCACCGGTTCCGACCAACCTGGCGACGTCCGCGACGGCGTCCGCGTCGTACACCTCCTCCTGGGAGAGCGTCAACGCCGTCAACGACGGCATCGACCCGCCCTCCTCCAACGACACCGTGAACCCGCGGTGGGGCACCTGGCCGGAGACCGGACAGCAATGGGCCGAACTGACCTGGCCGTCGGCCAAGACCATCGACAAGGCCGAGGTCTACTTCTTCGACGACGACCAGGGCATCGACATGCCCGCCTCGTGGAAGCTCCAGTACTGGAACGGCAGCGCCTACGTCGACGTGCCCGGGGCGAGCGGCTACCCGCTGGCCAAGAACCAGTACAACACCGTCACGTTCACCGCGACGAACACCACGCGACTGCGGGTGCTGCTCACCGGCAACGGCACCAACTCCGTCGGCCTCCTCGAAGCAAAGGTGTACGGCCCGTGACTCGTTCCCGACGCCTGTCCGCGCTCCTCGCCCTCGACGGGGGTGAATCAGAACGGCGGCAACTGCCTCGACCTGCCCAACACCCCGGCCGCCCTCGGCGCCACACTGCCCGCACCCTCACGGGAGTAGCCCGACGAGACCCGGGCCGCGCACGTCGAACCGGCGGGTCAAGGCTCCCTGGCCAGCCGTTGCTCGGTCCAGATGACCTTTCCGCCGGACGTGTAACGAGTCCCCCAGCTGTCGGCGAACTGGGCCACCAGGAAGAGACCGCGGCCGCCCTCCTCCGTCGTGGTGGCACGGCGCAGGTGCGGAGACACGCTGCTGCCGTCGGACACCTCACAGATGAGGCTGCGGTCGTGAATCAGGCGCACACCGATGGGACCGGTCGCGTGCCGGATGGCGTTGGTGACCAGCTCGCTGAGGATCAGCTCCAAGGTGAACGCCTCCTCCTCCAGGCTCCAGTCCCGCAGGAGCTCAGTGGCAGCGGCACGAACTCCGGCAACCGCCGAGGGGTCGGGCGGCACCTCCCAGGACGCGGTGTGCTTGTCGTCGAGCAGCCGGGTACGGGCGACGACCAGGGCCACGTCGTCACGCGGCGGCCCCGGCAACATGGCGTCCATCGCTGCCTGGCACATCTGCTCCGGCGTGCGCCCCGCCGGCGCGACCGCACGGCGCAGGCGTTCGATGCGCTCGTCGATGTCGTGGTGCCGGTCCTCGACCAGACCATCGGTGTAGAGCACGATGCTGCTGCCCTCGGGCAGGAGCACCTCGCTCTTCTCGTACGGCAGCCCTCCCAGCCCCAGTGGCGGGCCGGCCGGTGTTCCGGGCAGGTGGGCGTGGCCGTCCGGGTGCACGAGGATGGGTTCCAGGTGGCCCGCCCTGGCCGTCGTGCACCGGCGTGAGACCGGGTCGTAGATCGCGTACAGGCAGGTGGCGCCCGTGAGCGTCGGTATTCCGCCGTCGCCGTCACGGTCCTGGTCGATGCGGGTGACCAGCTCGTCCAGGTGCCAGAGGAGTTCGTCGGGCGGCAGGTCGAGCGTGGAGAGGTTGTGGACGGCGGTGCGCAGTTGTCCCATGGTGGCGGCGGCGTGCAGCCCGTGGCCCACGACGTCGCCCACCACGATGGCGACCCGCGCCCCCGGGAGGGGTATGACGTCGAACCAGTCGCCGCCGACGCCACCGAGCCCTGCCTCGGCCGGAACATAGCGGTGCGCCACGTCGACCGCGTTCTGCTCCGGCAGGGCGTGCGGCAGAAGGCTGCGCTGCAGCGTGACCGCCATGGTGTGCTCCCGTGTGAAGCGGCGCGCGTTGTCGATGCTCACCGCCGCACGGGCGACCAGCTCCTCCGCGAGCGAGAGGTCTTCCCGGGTGAAGGGCGTCGGCTCCCTGGAACGCCAGAAGGTCGCCACGCCGAGGATCGCTCCGCGGGCCCGCAGCGGAGCGGCGATCATGGAGTGGACGCCGTGTGCCACCAGCCTGCGAGCACGCTCCGGTTCCTGTGCCTGCCAGCCGGAAAAAGCTGCCAGGTTGGCCTCCAGCACCATCTGCCCGGAACCAAAACCCGACGCCTGCGGGGTCGAGGGGTCGAAGTGGATGAGCGCACCGGGCGGGTAGAGCGGTACACCCTGCCGGACGCCGCGCAGTGCCACACGGCGCAGCTCCGCAGCGGGCAGGGGGGCCGGTTCCTTGCCACGCAGCACCGCGTCGACCAGGTCGACGGTGACGTAGTCGGCGAACCTGGGCACGGCGAACTCCGCCAGTTCTTCGGCGGTGCGTGTCACGTCGAGGGTGGTGCCGATGCGTATTCCGGCGTCGTACAGCAGCCTGAGCCGTTCCTGGACCACCTCCACCCGGCCCATCAGCGCGCTGAGTTCGGTCGTGTCCCGCAGCGTGGCGACCCGGCTTCCCGGCCCGGGCGGCTGTGCCGTGGGGCGCTGGCTGATGGCCAGCAGACGGTCACCGACCTCGATCACCTCGTCCGTGGTCGCCCTGCCGGACAGGAGGAGCTGTTCGGGCTCCGGGTCGAGTCCCAGGTCCGTGACGGCCCGGCCGTCCACGTCGGCCGCGAGCCCCAGCAGGCGCCTCGCCTCGTCGTTGGCCAGGAGCAGACGGCCCTGCGGATCGACGATGAGGACACCTTCGCGTACCGAGTGCAGAACGGCGTCGTGATGCTCGTACATGCGCGTCATCTGCACCGGTCCGAGACCGTGTGTCTGGCGGCCCAGGCGCCTGCCGATGAGGGCGCTTCCTCCGGTGGCCGCTGTGAGCACCAGTCCCGCGGCCACCAGGACGAGCGGAATCTGCCGTCCGGCCGCCAGACTCACGTGGTGGATGGTGATACCCGCGGCCACCAGCCCGGTGACCTTTCCTCCGGGGTTGGTCACGGGGACGACGGTCCGGACGGAGGGGCCCAGCGTTCCGGCAGTCGTTTCGGTGACGATGCCGCCGTGCTGTGCGGCGGCGATGCTGCCGATGTAGTGCCGGCCGATCTGGGCGGGGTTCGGGTGGGTGTAGCGGATGCCCGTGGGGCTCATCACGACGACGAAGTCCACATGGGAGCGTTTGCGGGTTTCCTCGGCCTGCTGCTGGAGCACGGCGCTCGGATGAGCGTCCGCCAACGCCTGCCGCGCCGTGGGGGACGATGCGACGGAGGCTGCCACGGCGAGTGAGCGCTTTTGTGCCTCGCGCTCGGCGTCGTTCCGCGACTGCAACAGGAGGGCGGCGACCGCGGTCGCCACGAGAACCAGGACGACCACGACCTGCAGAACGAACATCTGGCTGGCAACGCTGCGTATCCCGTACCGGGACCACACCCGCTGGAGCAGTTGGTGCATACGGCTCATATAACACCAAAGGTGTACGGCGATATCACCCCCGAGCATGGCGCCTTCACTCGCGGATACGCTGCGTGTTCACCCATGTGCAATCAGGGAGCAAGGTCTCGCAGGTCCGGCTGCGTGCCGTGCTGGACACCGGCGAGGACCCTGACCTCCGTCTCCGTGTAGTCCGCGCCCCGAGGCTCCCGCCGGTCGCTGACCGAGCCGAGCCATCCCAGAAGGAAGCCGGCGGGGACTGCGACCAGACCGGGGTTGTGCAGCGGGAACACCGCGAAGTCGGCGTCGGGCAGCAGTGCGGCGGGGTCGCCGGAGACGGCCGGGGAGAGCACCACGAGCAGTACGGCCGTACCCAGACCGCCGTACATGCTCCACACCGCTCCCCGGGTGGTGAACCGCCTCCACCACAGGTTGTAGAGGACGGCCGGCAGGACCGCGGAGGCAGCGATGGCGAAGGCGAGGCCGACGAGGAACGAGATGTTCAGGTGCTGGGCGAACATCGACAGGGCGATGGCCGCCGCCCCGATGACCCCCACTGCCAGCCGTGCCACCAGCAGTTCGCTCTGCTCCGAGGCACGTCCCCGCTTGATCACCTTTCCATAGATGTCGTGCGCGAGTGCGCAGGCCGCGGTGAGGGTGATGCCGGCGACGACCGCCAGGATCGTCGCGAACGCCACGCAGGAGACCAGGGTCAGCAGGGGGGAACCTCCCAGGCGTTCGGCGAGCGGCAGCACCGCCGTGTTGCCGGAGGAGGCGTCGGCGGTGATGGTGTCACGGCCGAGCAGGGCGGTGGCGCCCAGACCCGTCAGTACGGCCAGCAGACAGAAGAAGAGGTCCAGCAGGCCGGTCCACTGCACCGAGCGACGGGCCCTGCGGCCGGAGGAGACGGTCGCAATGCGCATCAGGACGTGCGGGAGTCCCGCCGCGCCCAGCACGAACGCCAGTTGCAGACTGAGCAGGTCCACCTTGCTGCCGCCGTCGTGGTACTTGACACCGGGACGCAGGAACGCCTCGCCGAGCCCGCTCTGCCGGACAGCCGAATGCAGCAGCTCCGCCGGGTTCCGGCCGAACCGCCAGAGCACGGCCAGGCCGACCAGCACGCTCGCGGTCAGCGGCACGGCCTTGGCCCCCTGCAACAGGGTGGTCACCCGCATCCCGCCGAGGACGACGAAGAGAATCATCAGTCGAGGCCGAGCTGCTGCAGCGCTTCGTCATCCTCTACGGCAAGCGGCTGTTCGCCGCCGTCGTGCTCACCGGTGCCCTGCTCCAGGCCGGGCTTTCCCTGCTGCTCCAGCAGGAGTTCCCGCTGTTGTTCGCCCACCAGGCCCTGGGGTTCATCGTCCCTGGGCTCATCACCTATCAGCTCCAGCGGCAGCCCAAGACGGCGACGGTTCTCTCCACCGGCACTGTCACCTTCGCCACCTGGGTGATTCCGGCGACCGGACTGCTGCTGGGCGCCCTGCCCACGACATGAGCCGCCCCACGAGGCGCAGCGACATCTCCCCTTCTCCTGACCGGAGTTGATCAGTGAATCGCTTTGTACACGGGATCCGGATGCTCTCGGTGACCAAGAACCCCGCCCTGTTCCTGGTGGCAGGCGTCATGCTCGCCGCGAGTTGCGTGCTGACCCTCCAGTTCGAGCACCGTTCTGACCGCCCATGGTCGTCACCCGGTGCCGGCAACCAGGTCCGAAGTGGTCCGCTGGACTACGAGCGGATCGGCAACCCCGCCCGCACAGTTGCTCGCGACCGGCGCGGCACCGTCATCGCCACGTTCACCGACGGCGCCCGTACAGCCGTACTGACAGGGCCCAGCAGGACCTTCGCGGAGCCGAGGACGACGGACGCCAAGGTCGTCACCCAGAACTGGGTACGGCTGTTGCCCAAGCCATGGGCCCGGGGTGCGGAGCAGAGCGGCTGGTTCAAGGGCTGGCTCAAGACCCGGCGCGGCAGCCGCGATCCCGACATCCTCGCCACGGTCCTCGACTACACAGCGGGTGCCCCGGACCGCAAGAACGCGGCGGGAGTGAGGTACAGCGGTGCCGCCCGCTACGGGCCCGGGATCATCGACGACGCGGGCCGTACCCGGCACGGGAAGCGGCACATGGGGTCGGACTTCTAAGACTACCTGGGTGTCCCCTGGACCTTCCCCGACGGAGTCACCCGCCGCCCCGGCAAGGGCCGCCGGCGCTCCGTCGACTGCTCCGGCTATGTCCGGCTGGTGTACGGATACCGGTCGGGGCTCTTGCTGAACAGCAGGAACAACCCAGCGGGCCGCGGGCTGCAGCGGACCGCCGACGCAATCGCCCACGGACCGCTCGGTGTGCAAGTGATCCCGCTCACCGACCAGCGCCCCTCCTCCACCCAGGGGCTCCAGCCCGGTGATCTGGTCTTCTTCAGGACACGACAGCTGTCGGGCGGCCGGATCGGCCACGTCGGCATCTACCTCGGTCTGGACACGGACGACCACCCGCGCTTCATCTCCAGCCGGAAAGTTGCCAACGGCCCCACCATGGGTGACGAAGGCGGTACTTCACAGCTGGACGGTGAGGGCCACTACGCGCGGGGCCTGCGCGGGGCGCGGCGCCTCTGACGGCCCCGACCCTGGCGTTCGACGGGGACCAGGGTGCGTCCTGGACGCCGGCAAGCCCGCTCATCAGGGCGTGGGCCTGGTCCTCAGTCCGCCTTCGCTGGCGCGGTGCTCTCGCGGATCACCAGCTCGGGGTCGAAAAGGAGTTCACCAACGGGGACGTCGCGGTTCCCGAGCAGGGCGAGGACGCTGCGGGCCACTTCCGGGGCCAGGCGGTCGGCGGGCTGGCGGACGGTGGTGAGCGGGGGGTCGACGAAGTCCATGATCATGGAGCCGTCGTAGCCGACGACGGACACGTCGCCCGGAACGTCGTACCCCTTGCGGCGCGCCCCGCGGATCGCGCCCAGGGCCATGTAGTCGCTGGCGGCGACGATGGCCGTGGCACCGCGGTCGAGGAGCGAGACCGCGGCGGACTGGCCGCCCTCGACGGTGTAGGACTGCCGGACCACCCACTGCTCCGGGTCCTCGATGCCGCGCCTGGCGAGCGAGGCGACGAAGCCGCTGACCCGGCGGTCGGCCGGCCGGTTGCCGACCGGGCCCGACGCCATGCCGATGCGACGGTGGCCGAGCCGGTGCAGGTGGTCGACGGCGAGTTCGGCGGCCCGCAGGTCGTCGGTGGAGAAGACCGGGGCGTCGCATCCTCCCTCGAACTGGCCGTTGACCCCGACGAACGGAATCCGGCGGGAGCGCAGGAGTTCGTACGCCTCCGGGTCCGCGCCCTCGATCGTGTTGCTGGCGGAGAGGAAGACGACGGCGGCGATGCCTCGGTCGGCGAGGGAGGTCACGTAGTCCAACTCCTGGACTCCGCCGGGAAAGCACGGGCACAGGATCGTCTTCAGGCCGTGCGGGGCGAGAGTGGACTCGATGCGTTCGCAGATGTCGGCGAAGAACGGGTTGGAGACCAACTCGGTGATGACCGCGACGAGTTGTCCCTGGGTCTGCCGCTCGTACCCAAGGTCGGCCATCGCCCGCTCGACCGCCTCCCGGGTCTTGCGGGACACGCCCTGGCGCCGGTTGATGACGCGGCTGACGGTGGCCTCGCTCACCTGCGCCCGGTCCGCGACCTCGGTGATGCCGACCTTCATGCGGTTCCCTCCGGTCCCTCACTGTTTCGTTCTGCATACCAGCCTTGCCCGCCTCTCGCTGACTTGCAAGATTGAGATGAAAATTTTCAGTCGAATACTGCATGAGGTATCGCAGCGACGTCACATAGCTTGCAATTTTTCTGTGCATGACCATTGAGGTGGATCTTCGGCTCCTGTTAGCTTTCGGCCACGACTCGGCCGCCCCCCACCGCCGTAGCTCAAGACCGGGAGACCCGATGAAGCCCTCAAGGCTCATGCTGCTCACCGCTGTGGCTCTGCTCACGCCGATCACCCCCGCGTCGGCGGCCTCGGCGGCGCCGCGCACCGCCACCGACTCCCGCCCCCAACTCGCCCTGCCCGACCCCGGCTTCGAGAACGGCGGCACCGGTTGGACCTTCGACCCGGGCACCGGGGTCGGCCAAGGCAACGTGCACAGCGGCTCCCGCTTCCTCTACCTCGACGCCGGTCTCGGCAGGACCGCCAGACAGACCCTTGTCGCACCCCGGGACGGCAGTTACGACTTCTCCGCATGGGTGGCGAGCGCCGGTGCCGGCGGTACCTACACCATCCGGCGCAACGGCGAGACCGTCGGAACGGTCGATCTGCCGCAGCGCGCCTCGTACGCCCGCTACACCATCAGCCGCGTCGACCTGAAGGCCGGCGACCGGCTGGAAATAGCCTTTGGCTCCGGCAGCAACTGGGTCAACGCCGACGACCTGATGATCTCCCCCGCCGCGCCCGCCGACCCCAAGGTCTCCTCGTCCGACCCCGAGGTCGCCGAGATGTTCGACTGGGCCAAGGGAAAGGCCAACAGCTGGGTGCAGCTGCCCGGCACGGTGGGCCCGGTCAACGTCGACGAGCACCACACCAGCGGCACCTCCACCGGGACGTACGGGCCCACCTACTGGGCCGGATACGCCAACCGCAGCGCCTACTACTCCCGTGACATGACCCACCAGCTGGACGGCGCCCACCTCATCGGCCTCGACACCGAGAACAAGACGATGCTCAGCTCGTACGCGGCGTCGGCCACCGCCGAGCAGAAGTTTTTCCCCGTGTGGTCCCTCAACTTCGACGCCAAGACGTACCTGAGCATCGACTACCACGGCCCGGACGACTTCGTGCGCGAGGTGCCGGCCGTCTTCGAACTCGTCGAGAAGGCGGCCGAGGCCTACCTCTGGACCGGCGACCGCAGTTACGTCGACGACCCGACGCTGTGGAACTTCTACCGGCACTCCACCGAGGACTTCATCGACCTGCACGACAGCGCCGTGCCCAACGGCAAGGTCAAGGTCGCCGAGGGCACGGGCAACGGCATCTTCTCCGGCGCCGCCAGCTACAACGAGCAGGGCGGCGACCACCTCGCCGAGGCCGGGGACACCATCGCCTCGCAGTACCAGGCGTATCTGGCGATGGCCGTGCTCGCGCGCGGCAGGGGCGACACCGCGCTGGCAAAGAAGTACGACCGGCGCGCCGCCGATCTGAAGAAGTACTTCAACGACGAGTGGAGCGGCAGCGGCAGCGGGGCCGACATGGTCCGCGCGTACACCACCTCCGACGTCCCGGTCACCGGCTGGGGCAAGGAGAACAGCGTGTTCATGCCGATGAAGCAGATCATCGACCCCGGTCCGCGCAACGACGCCTACCTCGACTACGTCCAGGCGCAGGAGCTGGGGCCGCAGGGGTCGCCCAACATCGAGGCGACCACGTACCTGCCCGACATGTTCTTCAAGAACAACCGCGACGACACCGCCTGGTGGTGGATGCGGAAGATCTACGGCGAACGGGAGCTCCAGCACGTCAACGCGGGCCAGGGCCCCGACGGCGACTATCCCGAGGTGTCGTTCACCCTGGTCAGCCAGACCGTCGAAGGCCTGATGGGCATCGCACCGAACGCGGCGGCGCACCGGGTGACCACCCAGTCACGGCTGCCCTCCGGGATGAAGTGGCTCCAGGTGGCGGACGTGCCCATCGGCACGGGCACGATCACCGTGCGGCACGACGGCGCGACGAGGACCACCCTGACGAACAACGCCCGCCACGGCACCTACAGCTGGGAGGCCCGCTTCCCCGGCGTCCACGAGAAGATCACGGTGAACGGCGTCCCGCAGCGGGTACGCACCAAGACGGTCGACGGCGTGACATACACCTATGCGACGCCGACAGTGCGGGCCGGTGCGACGGCGGTGGTGCAGGTGACCGGCTGACACGAGTCCGCCGGGGTCACCACGGTGGCGGCGTCGTCGGTGCCAGGGCGCGGTGCCGGCCGGTCGGCTTCGACGCCTTCTGCGTCCGGTCCCGCTCAGCTGAAAACCGCCGAAGGGGCCGTGCGCGACTTGCTTCGAGCCGTGCCATCTATCACACGATGTGTATGTTTCGGACAGGGTCGGTCCATGTCCTCGACGCCCGTCCACCGCCGCCGACCGGCCCTGAGCAACCCCCGTGTCCAGCGCACCCGCGTCCGGATCATGACCATCGCCAGGGAGCTCCTGCCCGAGGTGGGGCCGGCCGGACTGAGCTACGCCCTGCTGGCCGAGCGGGCCGAGGTCACCCGCCAGACCGTCTACCGGCACTGGCCGAGCCGCGCCGCCCTGCTCCTCGACCTCATCCTCGAAGGACCGGACCTCGGAGACCATCCAGAGCCGGGCGGCGATGTGCGCGCCGTGGCCACCGCCTGGCTCAGCAGCCTGCGCAACGGCACCAGCGACCCTGCCACCCGCGCAGCCGTCCTCGCCGTCACCGCCCACGCCGACCACGACCCCGACAGCGCCCAGGCCCTCGCCCGCCTCATCCAGGACCGGCACGCGGCTCTGAACGCACTGCTGGAACCCTCCGGCGTCCAGATCGACGACGACGAATTCACTCTGCTCTACGGGCCTGTCCTCGCCCGGCTCCTCGTCGACCGCGGTGAGGTCACCGACGCCTTCATCACCACTGTCGTCACCCAGTGGCTCACCACCCTGGAACACGCGGGCGCCCTGCGTCACGGGACGTCGCCGTAGGGCGCGGTGATGAACTCGGCCAGGACAGTGCCGCCGGGGTCGAGTGTGTAGAGGCCACGACCGCCGTAACCGTGGTTGATCTCGCCTTCGACGGACCTGCCCGGGTTCGGCCAGAACGGGACCGAGTTCTTCTTCAGGCGTGCCAAGATCGCGTCGAACTCCACGTCGGTCACCAGGAAGGCGACGTGGCTCTCGTTGATGCGGTCATGGGGGACCAGGTCGTCGGCGAAGTCGATGCCGACGTTGTTCGAGGTGGTCACCTGGGTGAATCGGCCCCAGTCGACCGGGGTGGGGGCGGCCGTCAGGTCGGCCAGGAACGCGGCGGACACTCGCCGGTCGTGGCAATGGACGATGATGTGGTTCAACTCGATCGCCATCTCGACTCCTTCAGCGAGAACTGCACAGGCGCGTCCGCGTCACCGACCCCTGGTACACCAGGCGGAGCCGGTCAGCCGGCGATGGCGTCCAGGTCGGCAACCAGGTCGTCCGGCAGCACCAGGCCCGCGGCGGCGATGTTCTCCAGCAGGTGCTCCGGCGAGGAGGTGCCGGGGATCAGCGCGATGTTCGGCGACCGGCGCAGCAGCCAGGCCAACGCCACCTGCTGGGGCGAGGTCCCCAGCCGGGCGGCGACCTTCGCCAGCGTCTCGGACTGCAGCGGGGAGAAGCCGCCGAGCGGGAAGTACGGCACGAAGGCGATGTTCTCGGCCGCCGTGCGCTCCACCAGCGCGTCGTCCTGCCGGTTGGCCAGGTTGTACAGGTTCTGCACGGTCACGACGGGCGCGATCGACAGGGCCTCGTCCAGCTGCGTCGCGGTCACCGTGCTCAGCCCCAGATGGCGGATCAGTCCCCGCTCGCGCAGCTCGGCCAGCGCCCCGAACTGCTCGGCCAGGGAGTCGTCGTTCGGGGAGTCCGCGTCCCCCCACCGCAGATTGACGACGTCCAGGGCCTCCAGGCCGAGGTTGCGCAGGTTGTCGTACACCTGTGCCTTCAGGTCCTGAGGATGCCGGGACAGCATCCAGCTGCCGTCGGCTCCCCGGCGGGCGCCGACCTTGGTGACGATGCGAAGCTGCGCCGGGTAGGGGTGCAGGGCCTCCTTGATGAGTTCGTTGACGACCACCGGCCCGTAGAAGTCGGAGGTGTCGATGTGCGTGATGCCCGCGTCCACCACCGCGCGCAGCACCGAGAGCGCCCGGGCGCGGTCCTTCGGCGGGCCGAAGACGTGCGGCCCGGCCAGCTGCATGGCGCCGTAGCCGACACGGGTCAGGGTCAGTCCGTCGGCCGGGGTGAGGGTGCCGCCGAGCTGTGCTGTCATGTCGTACCTCTCCTGGTGTCGGGCCACAGGGGTCTTTCCGGTGGCCTTGTTCTCCACCCTGCACCGGTTCCCGCTGCCGTGGCTAAGCCCCGCTGTTCCTGGGAGTGACAGGGACAGGCACCGCCGGCGGGGTCGGCCGTACGGTGTGGCCATGGACGGATCGAATCCGCTCGGAGAGTTCCTGCGTGCCCGCCGGGCGCTGGTACGGCCCGAGGACGTGGGGCTGCCCGGCGGCGGTCTGCGCCGGGTGCCGGGGCTGCGCCGCGAGGAGGTCGCGATGCTGGCCGGTATCAGCTCGGACTACTACCTGCGGCTGGAGCAGGGCCGGGACCGCAACCCCTCCGTGCAGATCCTGGAGGCCGTCGCCCAGGTCCTGCGGCTCGATGCCGACGCCACCGCCCACCTCGTCGGCCTCGCCCAGAACCGGCCCGGCCCGGGGGCGGGCTCCGGGCGCCGCACACGGCAGGTACCGGCGAGCCTGCTCCAGCTCATCGACGGCTGGCCGCGCAACCCCGCCTACATCCAGAACCGCTACTACGACTGCCTCGCCGCCAACGCCCTCGCCACCGCACTCACTGCGAACTTCCGGCCCGGGGTCAATCTGCTGCGGGCCGTCTTCCTCGACCCGGCGGAGCGCGAGCTGCGCCGCGACTGGGAGGAGCTTACTTCGGAGGCTGTGGCCGCTCTGCGGTCCACGGCCGGGGCGGATGTGGACGATCCGCGGCTGCGCGACCTGGTCGGCGATCTGTCCCTGCGCAGCGAACGCTTCCGCACCCTGTGGGCCCGGCACGAGGTGCGGCCCCGCCGCGGCCGGGTGAGCCATCTGACCCACCCCCTGGTCGGAGACCTCGACCTCCGCTCGCACAAGCTGTCCGTGGACGGCACGGACGGCCTCAACATGGTCGTCTTCCATGCCGAAACCGGCAGCCGCAGCGCCGAACTGCTGGACATCCTCGGCAGCCTCGCCGCACCCCCTGAGGGGAAGGCCCCGCGGGGCAGCACGCAGGATCGGATCGAGGACCAGTAGGCCCCGCTCGGTTCAGAACTCCTCACACATGACGTGTGACATCCATGTGCGCCACAGGCTAATCATACAATCCGTGTGAGTTCCTGATGTCTGCTGCGATCACCTTCTCCGCATACGGTGCGCCCGACGTGCTGACCCTGTCCGACGTCCCGACGCCTCAGCCGGGTCATGGCCAGGTCCGCGTCCGGGTCCGGGCCGCCGCCGTCAATCCCATCGACCTCAGGATCCGTTCCGGCGGGATGGCGGGGATCATGCCTGTCCAGTTCCCCGTGATCCCGGGCCAGGACGTCGCCGGAGTGGTCGACGAGGCGGGCGAGGGCTCCGGCTTCTCGCCCGGTGACGAGGTCTTCGGTTCGGTTCACTTCGGCGGCTACAGCGAGTACGTCCTGCTGGACCAGCCGTTCGCCAAGCCCGCGGCGGTGTCGTTCGAGACCGCGGCGGCCATGGCCACCGTCGGCGAGACCGCCTACCGGGCGCTCGACCACCTCGCCATCGCCCCCCGGGCAGACCCTGCTGGTCCACGGTGCCGGCGGTGCCGTCGGCGCCGTCGCGGTGCAGCTGGCCGTCGCCCGCGGGGTCACCGTGGTCGGCACCGCCGGCGAGCACGATTTCGACCGGGTCGGCAGGCTCGGTGCCTCGGTGGTCCGCTACGGCGAGGGCTGGGCGGACCGGGTGCGGGACGCCGTGCCGGGAACGGTGGACCGCGTGTTCGACGCCGCGGGCACGGGAGTCCTCGCCGAGTCCATCGCCCTGACCGGCGATGCCGCGCAGGTCATCACCATCGCCGACCTGACCTTCGCCGAGCACGGGGTGCGCTTCACCGGACTCGACCCGGCCGACCGGTTCCCGCAGGCCCTGCCCCTGCTGGCCGACCTCGCCGCCCGCGGCGACCTCGAGGTGCCCGTGTGGCGCACCTTCCCCTCAGCGAGGCCGCCAAGGCGCACGCCGAGATAGAAGCCCACCACGACAAGGGCAAGGTCGTCCTCCTGCCCTGACCCGTCCCACGCCGTCGATTCCGGGGACGCCGCCCGCGTCTCCCACACCTACCTCGCGGCGCAGACCACGACACTGCAGTTCAACGCCGACGATCCCATCGTGACCGTCGAGGCCATCCAGGAGTTCACGGCGCGGTTCTTCCATGTCGTCTCCGACATCACGCACACGGTGATCGACATCTGGACCACCCCGCTCGGCGTCATCATCGCGGACTACTCCCCGCTCGGGTTCCGGGTCCGGGGAGTGTCCGGGGTGACTGCATGGTGCGGCTCCTGGAGGGAGGAGGACCGGGGCCCGTGCGGTCCCGGTGCTGCGGGGAAGACGGCCGGTCAGCGGCCGTCTCGGTGTGCGTGCGCTTCGGCGAGGAGCAGGTAGCTGCTGGCCGTCCAGGTGTAGGCGCGGTCACGCAGGCCCGTTCCGGTCAGGGCGTCGAAGTTCTCGGCGAAGCCGTGGGTTTCGCACAGGGAGCGGAAGCGGGCACTGATGTCGTCCGCGAGGCGCTGGTGGCCGGCCCGGCGCAGGCCGTCCTCGATGAGGACGGTGGCGGGGGCCCAGATCGGGCCGCGCCAGTAGCCGTCCGCGAGGTAGTGCGGGGATGTGGTCAGTTCGGTGGCGAGGCCGTACGGCGTCAGATGGGCCTTGATGTGGTCGGCCAGTGCGCTGCTGACCTCGCCGGGCAGGTGCTCGCCCAGTACGACGGGCATCAGGTCGAGGAGGCCGGCGCTGCTCCAGGTGTCCCCGGTGCGGGCCCCTCTGGCGACGAACCTGTCTCCGGTCCAGAGTTGGTCGAGCAGCGCGGCCTGGATCTCCTCGGCTGCCCGGCTCCACCGGATCGCCTCGTCGCGCTTGCCCAACTCCTCGGCGAGGGAGCTGAGTTCACGGAGCTGGAGGACGAGGAAGGCGGCGAGATCGGCGGTGACGACGACCCGCTCGGGGTCGAAGGTGGTGGCGTTGTCCCAGCCGCTGTCGTTGCCGTGCTGGTAGTGGGCCAGTTCGGCGCCGGGAGCTCGCCGTGCGGTCAGCCAGAAGTCCGTCCAGCGTTCCAGCCTGTCGTACACCTCGGCCAGTTCGGCCCGGCCGGGCGGCGTCGGCAGGCGGCGGCGCAGATGGCCGAAGGCCCAGCCGTGGATGGGCGGCTTGACGAAGTTGCGGAGTACCTCGGAGTGGGTGACCGAGTCGGGCAGGGCGCCGCTGTCGTCCTGGTGGTCGAAGGGCAGGGCGAACTGGTCCAGTGCCAGCTCGGGGCAACCGGGCGCCAGGGCGAGGGCGTTGAAGCAGTGGTCCCAGCTCCAGACCTTGTCCATCCAGTGCTTGGACATCAGCACCGCCGGCCGGGTGACCAGACCCGTGGGTCGTACGGTCGCCGACCACAGGACGTAGGCGGCGAGTTCGGCGGCCGGGGTGGCGGCCGAGCGCCAGGGGGCCACCGCGTCGGCGAAGGCCGCGAAGGATCTCTGTGCGGCCTCCACGACCTCGTCGAAGGCCGTCGAGGACGCGTACGCCGGGCGGGAGGTGTCGAGTTCCTCGATCGCGAGCTCCCAGGCGCCCTCCGGCTCCGCGGCCACGGTGAGACCGCGGTCCGCGTCGCCCAGGGCCTGGGCTCCAGCCGTGCCGGTGACGGTTCCGGACAGCACGGTGACGCGGTAGCGGCGTCCGGTCTCGTACGACGTGAACACGTGCGCGCCGGTCGCCGGGTCGTCGAAGAAGTACGTTCCGCTGAACGGGGTCAGGACCTGCGCGGCGGCACGGACGCCGATGCCCAGGCCGCTCCCCCGCAGGCGCACGGTGTCCGGCGACTCGTAGGCGAGGTCGACACGGCCGCCTTCGCCGACCCAGCTGAGCAGGCCCGCGGTGGCCTCGACGCGGCTTTCGGCGCGGTCGCCCGTGGCTGCGACCAGGGGGATCAGCCGCAGGACGGCGTGCATGCCGTTCTGGTGCGAGACGAGGTGGAGGTCGCCGGCACGGGTCTTCTCCGCCACGACGGGCGAGATGCCGAACCAGGATCCGTGTGTGCTGAACGGGATGTCGTGGACGGAGAAGGCCGGACCGGGTCGGGCGGCGGTCATGACGCTGACTCGTTTCTGGAGCAGGGGACGCCGGCCGGCTGGCGGACAGGCGGCGGGGTCGTGACGGGGTGGGACGAGGGAGAGCTCAGTCCTTGACGGCGCCGGCGGTCACACCGGCGGCCACATAGCGCTGGGCGAGGACGAGGATCACCGCGGCCGGCAGGGACGCCACGACGGCGGTGGCCATGATGGCGTTCCACTCCTGGTTGTTGTTGCCGATGTAGTGGTAGATGCCCAGGGTGATCGGCTCCTGGGCGCCGCCGTTGACCAGGGTGTTGGCGAAGACGAAGTCGGACCATGACCACAGGAAGGCGAACAGGGACACGGTGACGACGGCGTTGCGGCTCATCGGCAGGACGATCGACCAGAAGGTGCGCGGGGCCCTTGCTCCGTCCATCTGCGCGGCCTGCAGCAGCTCGCCGGGGATGCCGGACATGAACGCGGTGAAGATCAGCACCGCGAAGGGTACGGCCAGCGTGGAGTCCGCGACGATCAGGCCGGGCACCGACTGGAGCAGGCCGAGCTGCAGGTAGATGGCGTAGAAACCCATCGCCATGATGATGCCGGGGATCATCTGGGCGGCCAGCAGGACGAAGCTCAGCAGACCACCGCCGCGCGGGCGCAGCTTGGCCAGGGCGTAGCCGGCGGGTGCGGCCAGGGCCACGGTCAGGACGACGGTGCCGAGGGCGACCACGAGGCTGGTGCCGAGGTAGGGCAGTTGCTCGTCGAGGACGGTGCGGTAGCCGGTCAGGGTTCCGTGGAGCGGCAGCAGGTCCGGCGGGCTCTTGCGCATGTCCTGGTCGCGGGTCAGGGAGACGTTGATCATCCAGTAGACCGGGAAGAGCATGACGGCGGTCAGCAGCAGGCCGAGAGTGGTCTTCCCCCACGTGCGGCGGATGCCTGGACTCATGACAGCGCCTGCTTTCGCTGGACTCGGACGTAGACCAGGCCGAACACCAGGGCCGCCACGACGAGCAGGTTCCCGACAGCCGCACCGGGCCCGAAGGCCGGCAGGAGGTTCCCGAAGCCGAGCTGGTAGGACCAGGTGGCGAAGGTGGTGGACGAATCCGCCGGACCGCCCTTGGTCATGATCCAGATGATGTCGAAGACCTTGAGCGTGTAGACGAGACCCAGCAGCAGCGTGATCGCGGAGACCGGACGCAGCAGCGGGAAGGTGATGCGCCAGAAGCGTTGCCAGGCGTTCGCCCCGTCCAGGGCCGCTGCCTCGTACAGCGCACCGGGGATGGACTGCAGGCCGCTGTAGAGGACCACGAGGTTGAAGGGGACGCCGATCCAGATGTTCGCGATGATCACCGAGGCCAGCGACCAGGACGGCGAGGTCAGCCAGTTCACCGGCCCGACACCGACGGCGTGCAGGGCGGCGTTGACGATTCCGGAGTCGCTGTTGAGCATCCACGACCAGGTGGAGGCCGACACGATCAGCGGCAGCAGCCAGGGCACCAGGAACAGGGCGCGCAGGGTGGCGGAGAGCCGGAAGTGCTGGTTGAAGAAGACCGCGAGGGCCAGACCGATGGCGTACTGGGAGACCAGGCACACGGCGGTGAAGACCACGGTGTGCACCAGGGCCGGGGCGAAGGTCGGGTCGTCGAAGACCTTCTGGTAGTTCTCGAGCCCGGTGAACGGCGCGTCGCCCTGGACGAAGGAGCGAACGGTGTAGTCGCGCAGGCTGAGGTCGAGGTTGCGGTAGAGGGGATAGGCGTAGAAGAGGACGAGGTAGAGGGTGACCGGGGCGAGGAATCCCCAGGCCGCCCACTGCGGGGAGGTGGGCCGGTGCCGTTTCCGGCTGCGTACCGGGGGCTGGGCGGCGGTGGCCGCCTCGCTCCGGGCGTGCGCGACCCGGTGGTCCGGCAGCTGTGTCGTGTGGTTCATCTGCGCGATCCGGGAGAGTCCTGGCTACTTGACAGCGGACTGGGCCGCCGCCAGCGCGTCCTTGGGGGACTTGGAGCCGCTGAGGGCGGACTGGACGGCCTTCCACATCTGCTCGGAGATCTTGGGATACTGGGTGCCCAGGTCGTCACTGGTGCGTCCCCTGGCCGCCCGGACCGCGTCGACCCACGGCTTCAGATCGGCGTTCGCCGCCACCTGCTTGTCCTGGACCTCGCTGGTGGGAGCCACGTAGGACAGGGTGGTGTCGGTGTCGTTCAGGTTCTGGGTGCTGGTCAGGCAGGAGACCAGCTTCTGGGAGGTGGCGTAGCGGCCGGTGTCCTTCTGGACCGGGATGGTGACGAACTCGCCGCCGGTCGGCGCCGCCGCGTTGCCTCCGGTGGCGGCCGGGATGGGCAGCACCCCGTAGTCGAAGCCGGCCTTCTTGGCGCCTGCGAGCTGCCAGGTGCCGTTCTCGCTGAACGCGTAGTCGCCGCTGGCGAACTCCTGCCAGCTCGTGGTCTGGGTGTTGTTGAGCACCGAGTTGGGGGCGTAACCGGCCTTCAGCCAGTTCTTCCACAGCGAGAGGGCGGAGACGGCCTGGGAGGAGTCGAGTTCGGTCAGTTTGGCGCCCGAGCCCCAGAACCACGGCAGGAACTGGAAGCTGCCTTCCTCCGTACCGATCGCCGAGAAGGTGATGCCCTTCTTGCCCGCCTTCTTGACCTTCTCCAGCGCCGCCGTCAGAGACTTCCAGTCCTTGACCGAGGCGATGTCCACCCCGGCCGCCTTCAGCACCTTCTTGTTGTAGTAGAGGGCGAGGGTGTTGGCGCCGATCGGCGTGCCGTACGTCTTGCCGCCCGACTGGCCCGCGGCGAGCAGGTTGGGGTCCGCCTTCGAGGTGTCCAGACTGCTTTCCTCGGTCGTGGTGAGCACGCCCGCCTCGGCCAGGGTCGACACCACCGGGTTGTCGACGATGAGCACGTCCGGTGAGTTGCCCTGCTGGGCGGCCAGCAGCGTCTTGTTGGCGAGGTCGCTGGTGTCGAACGCGGTCCGCTTGATCTTCACGCCCGCCTTGGTGCCGCACTGGTCCAGCAGCTTCGTCCAGGCCGAGTTCTCGGCGAACTGCGGGTAGGGGTCCCAGATGGTGAACGTGCCGCTGCCCGCGGACTTCGACCCGGTGCTGCCCGACCCCGAGGAACAGGCGGTGCCGACGACGGCGACGACAGTCGACACGGCCACTGCGGCAAGAAGT
The DNA here is from genome assembly GCF_044387825.1 of Streptomyces sp. NPDC020299. Classification (NCBI taxonomy): domain Bacteria; kingdom Bacillati; phylum Actinomycetota; class Actinomycetes; order Kitasatosporales; family Streptomycetaceae; genus Streptomyces; species Streptomyces sp. NPDC020299. Next base: position 357,206 of record NZ_JBIRWL010000005.1, on the reverse strand, counting down.
CGTCTGGAGGAGCTGTGCATGGCTGGTCCTTCGTTTTTGGCACGGGTGTGCCCTGGGAGGGGTGACGGGGGGGGGAAGCCGGGCACGCCGAAGGACGACGGTGAGGGGTTCGGGTGCTCGGTACGTTGCGTTCGGGTGCTCGGTGCGTCGAACCGCGCCGGAGCTTGGCCTCAGGGGGTGCCGACGACGGGCCCGGTGCTGGCCCGCAAGGAGATCGGTGGCGCGAGCAGGTGGTGCCGGGCCGGCGCGTCGGGGTTGTCGAGCCGCTCGATGAGCAGGTCGACGGCGCGCCTGCCCATGTCCTCCGCCGGTACGTCCGCCGCGGTGAGCTGCGGGGTGACCGTCTCCGCCCAACGGCCGGCCACGACCCCGGTGACGGAGAAGTCGCGCGGCACATGACGGCCCGCCTGGGAGAGCCCCCGGTAGAGGCCGCCCAGGGCGGCCTCGTTCAGCGTGACCAGGCCCGTGGTGGCCGGGTCGTCCCGCAGGATCCGCTCCAGGCATGCCTGGCCCGACGCGGCATCGTCCCCGCAGGTGTACGTCCGCACCGTCAGTCCGCGCTCGGCCGCCGCCTTGGTGAAGCCTTCCAGCCCCCTGTGCGCGGATTCGTAGCCGGCCCGCAGGAGCTGCTCGGGCCGGTTGACGAAGGCGACCCGGCGGTGGCCGAGGTCGGCGAGGTGGTGGACGCACGCCTCCACCAGCGCGGTGTGGTCGAGGCCCACCCACCAGCCGCCCTCCGGATCGGCGGTACGGCCGATGGCGACGGAGGGGAAGCCCAGGGCGGCCAGGTGATCGACCCGGTCGTCCTCCAGTCTGATCTCCATGAGGATGGCGCCGTCGACGCGCCGCTCCCCCAGCAGCCGCTGGAACGAGCGATCACTGTCGACACCGCTCGGAGACAGCAGCACGTCGTAGTCGTGGGCCGCGGCGGCCTCCACGACGCTGCCGATGAAATCCAGCTGCATCCCGGTGTAGTGGTTGCCGGCCGGAGGGAAGACCAGACCGATGGTGCTGGTCCGGCCGTTGGCCAGGGCACGCGCACTGGCATTGGGCCGGTAGCCCAGCTCGTCGATGACCTCCTGGATCTTCCTGCGCGTATCGTCCGACACGGGGCGTTTGCCGCTCAGCGCGTAGGACACGGTGCTCCGCGAGACACCGGCCCGGCGGGCGATCTCACCGATGTTCACGGGGAACTCCTTGCTCGAACCGGTTCGCTGCCCCGGTGAGGCAGAACGTCCGATCGCGTGGGTGGTGGGGTGAGGGAAGAGCGGCCACCGGCGGTCGAACCGGTTCGCGTGAAGTGAAGGTAGGAAGAAGCCAGGCGACTGTCAACACCTGGGACGGCACCTCTCGTAACGTCCCTGGAATCGGGACGAGCCGCGCACCTCTCCTGTGTCGGGGGTATTGCTGAGGGATTTCCCCGGTGCTAGCTTCCTGCGAACCGGTTCGATGAAGCGATCCTTCCGGCGGCCGGAGACCCGTTCCGCACAGCCTTCGACGTGCGGGGCACCATCACTGCCACCTCGGTAGGCCCCATCTCTCTGCGCGCGCATTCGATCGAACCGGTTCAACATCGCGTCAGCTCGGACTCTCCTCAGTGGAACGGCATGTGGACGAGCAGCGGGCCGAGGCGGGCCGACCGGAACCCGTTACTCAAAGGATTGAGGACGCACTCCATGCCATCCGATGACAGATCAGCCCGGCGCAGGGCCCCGGCCGTCCTGGCGCTGGCCCTCGGCGCGGGCGTGCTGGTCGCGCCGGCCGTTCCCGCACAAGCGGCCGGCACACCTCAGCCGACGGCCCGCTACACCTTCGACCAGGACGACCTCGCCTCCGGAAAGATCGTGGACAGTTCCGGCAACGGCCTGACGGCGAGCCTGGTGAACGGCTCCACCGCCCAGTCCGTCGAGGGCACCGACGGAGGCAGGGCACTCGCCCTGCCCGGCGGGGCGCCCACCTCCGACGGCGCGTACGTCCGGTTGCCCCGCGAAGTGGTCGGCGACGCGACCGACCTGACGGTGTCCGCCCGAGTGAAGTGGGGCGGCGACAAGTCGTCCTGGCAACGGATCTTCGATCTCGGCACCGACACCACCAAGTACCTCTTCACCACCCCGTCCAACAACGGCGGGGTGCTCCGCACTGCCATGACCGCCGGCGGAGGGGGCGCGGAGGCCCAGGTCTCCGGTTACGCGGCGCTGCCCGCCGGCCAATGGCGGACGGTCACCGTCACACTCGACACCGCCGCCGGCCGGCTCACCACCTACCTCGACGGTGTGGCGGTCTCCTCCGCCGCGACGACCGTCAAGGCAAAGGAGCTGCTGGACGGTTCGGCGACGGCCGCCGGCTACATCGGGAAGTCCTTCTACCCGGATCCGCTGCTCAAGGGCGCGATCGACGACTTCACCGTGTGGCACGCGGCGCTCAGCGCCGAGCAGATCGCCGGTGTGGTCGGGAACGTCCCCACGCTCCAGCAGCTCTCGCAGACCTCCTTCGAGGCCCGCACCACCACGGGGACGGCCCCCTCCCTGCCCGGATCGGTCCGCTCGTCCTTCACCGACGGCTACGACCGCGACACGCCCGTCACCTGGGACGCCGTACCGTCCGAGGAATACGCCCAGCCCGGCACGTTCACCGTGGCGGGAACGGCGGCCGGGCGAGCGGTGAAGGCAACCGTCACCGTGGTCCGCGAGGGACAGCTCACCGTCGATCTCGGCTCGGACACCGGCGCGTTCCACGGTGGCGCCTCCGGCACCCTCTACGGCGTGTACGGACCGGACGTCCCCACCAACAACCTCATCGAGGGCATGGGCCTGCGCACGGTCTCCACCAAGGCGCAGGACGGCCCGCAGCACCCCGGTGCCGACGCGCTGGACGTGGTCAAGCCGCTGGCCGACTCCACCGACGGCGACGTGTACATCTACATGACCGACATCCACCGCGGCTTCCCGTACGAGTGGCCCGGAGACACCCCCGCGCAGAAGCTCAAGCTCTACGAGGAGAAGATCGCCAAACAGGTCGACCAGGTCCTGCGGTTGCCGAAGCAGTACCAGGACAACATCGTCTTCGTGCCGTTCAACGAGCCCGAGGGCAACATGTTCGGCACCGGCGAGTGGAGCTACGACAAGGTCAGCTGGCTCAACGACCCGGACGACTACTTCGCCGCCTGGGACAGTGCCTACAAGCTCATCAAGGGCAAGATGCCCAGCGCCCGCATCGCCGGCCCCAACACCAGCGTCCTCTACGACCAGGTGAAGGGCTTCCTCACGCACACCCTGGCCGCCGGCACCCTCCCGGATGTCATCACGTGGCACGAGCTGAGCCACCCCGAGGCGGTGCGCGAGAGCGTCGCCAAGTACCGGGCGTGGGAGAAGGAGCTGTTCAAGGGCACCGCCAAGGAGGGCACCCAACTCCCCATCAACATCAACGAGTACGCCTTCAACTACCACACCTCGGTTCCCGGCCAGATGATCCAGTGGGTGTCCGCGATCGAGGAGTCCAAGGTGGACGCCGACATCGCGTACTGGAACATCGACGGCAACCTCTCCGACTCCGCGGTGCAGTCCAACCGCGGCAACGGCCAGTGGTGGCTGTTGAATTCGTACGCCTCGATGAGCGGCCACACGGTGAAGGTGACCCCGCCGTTCCCCGGCGAAAACTATCGCATGCAGGGCGTGGCCACGCTCGACGAGAAGAAGAAGCAGGCCCGGCTGGTCTTCGGCGGGTCCGCCGGGAAGGGGCACATCACTTTCGCGGGCGTCCCCGAGAAGGTCTTCGGGGCACGCGTCCACGCCTGGGTACGCGAGATCGACTGGAGTGGACAGGTCGGCGACAACTCCGGCCCGAAGCTGCTCACGGAGACGAACCTGAAGGTCGGTGACGACGGCACGGCCGTCGTCGACTTCGGCGACGGCGCGCTGCCGAAGCTCAAGGAGTCCTCTGCGTACGAGATCGTCCTCAGCCCGGCCGGGAAGGCGAAGGGCACGCAGTCGGCGCCCGTGCGCTGGCAAGGATCGTACGAGGCGGAGGACGCCGCCCACACCGGGTCCGGCTACTCCAAGAACGGCCCGGAGGGTACGACCAGCGACGTGTCGAAGTTCTACACCTCCGGCGGCTACGACGTGGGCGGCCTGCGCACCGGCTCGGACGTCACGCTCGACTTCACCGTGGACGTGCCCGAGGACGGCACCTACGACCTGAGCGCCTTCGCCAACTCCCTCAACACCTACGACAAGGTGAAGGAACAGGGCCCCACCAACGTCTTCCTGCGCGTGGACGGCAAGGCGGACAGCGAGCAGGAGCTGTACCTGCCGCTCGGCTACAAGTGGGTGGTGTGGGACCACACCGACACCAAGGTCCACCTCACCAGGGGCAGGCACACCCTGACGCTCGCCGCGAAGAGCGCCGACGGCAAGCGCGCCACCAAGGGCGACGCCATCGTCGACCGGCTCACCCTGTCCCTGCCGGACGCCTCGGCCGGTGCCCAGGTGTACGAGGGTGAACTCGCCTGGCTGGGCGGAGGGGCACGACCCGTCTACGACCTGCCGAAGCACACCAGGTCCGCCGCGACCGGCTCGGGCGCGGCCCGGATCCCGAAGAAGGGCACCGCCACGTTCTGGGTCTACTCACCCGCCGACCGCGAGGCCACTCTCAAAATCGACACCCTCGGCGGCTCGGACGCCCGGCTCTCCGTCAACGGCCAGAACGTCCTGCGCCTGGACAAGGACAGGAACAGGGTGGCGGTCTCCCTGTCCGGCGGCGTCAACAAGGTCACGGTGACCGGAGGTTCGGCCACCACCCTGGTCGACCGCCTGACGGTCACGCCCACCGAGGGCACCCTCAAGGCTCGTACGTACGAGGCACAGGACGCCAAGCTCGCCGGCTCGGCCACGCTGACCCCGCTCTCGCTGGCCACGGACGGCACGGCGATCACCGGGATCGGCGGCGACCCGGGCAACGGCAACACGGCCACGTTCACCGTCGCCGCGGACAAGGCCGGCCTGTACGCGCTGCGCATCCGCTACTCCAACCCCGAGCAGTCCCCGGCCACCCACTACAACCCTGACCCGCTCGCCCGCCACGCCGACCTCACCGTCAACGACGGCAGGCCACGGCGCGTCAGCTTCCCGCACACCTTCCATCAGAACAACTTCTGGGAGCTGACCGTCCCCGTCCAGCTCGAGAAGGGGCAGAACACGGTCACCTTCCGCTCCGAGGAACTGCCGAACTTCGACGGCACCACCTACGCCTCGGACACCTTCCCCGGGGTCCTGCTCCGCTCCCGCTACGCGCCGCTGATCGACCGGATCACCGTCGCACCGTACGCGAGGGAAGTCCGATGAGGTGATCACCACCCACGGCACCAGCGGGCGCCCGGGGCCGTCGCAGCCGACGAATCCGGGCGCTCTGCTCTTCGAAGGCGGTCGCCGCCCACCTCCGATGGAGCAGCTCCGCCGGCCCCTGCGGAACCGTGCATGCCGTGTTTGATGTCGTGCTGTGTCGTGGACACAGCCAAACCGAGATCCAGCTCCTGTCTCCCCTGGGCAGGCTCCGCATTGTTCGGAGCTGCAATGGGCCGCGTCGCCTGGTCGCTGAGTCTGAGCGGTCGGCATGTTGTCACCCCCCTGATTCTGGGGGATTCACTCGCCTTCCCGGCCGGGGCATCGTCCTGGGTGTGCTCCGAACTCCGGTGCACGCTCCGCACGGCAGCGCATTGCCGGCGATGATCAGGGGGAAAAGATGACGAGAAGTATCCTGCGGCGCCGTGGCGCCATCGTGGCGGTACTGAGCGCCGGTGCGCTGGCTCTGGCGACCGGCAGCGCGTCCGCCGCGGCCGCGTTGGTCCCCATCACCTCGACCTCCGGGGTGGGCGTCTACAACAAGCCGCATACGCGCGACGGCAAGGTGGGAGTCCCGGACATGGGCTTCGGGGACGCGATCATCGCCGACTGCTGGGATCGCGGTGACAACATCAGAAACCAGGGGAACGTCTGGTACCACACGCTGTCGGAGCGCTACACCGCCAGCACCGGACAGGAGTTGTTCGTCACGGGGTGGACCTACGGGGCGTATGTGGACGGCAACGCGGCATTCCACAGTGGGGCCATTCCGGAGTGCTGACGGGATGAGCTGAACCGCCCGGTCCGAAACGGCCTCAGGACCGGGCGACTCATCGGCAAGGACGGGAATCGTATCCTCCAATTCCAGTTCCTCCGGCAGAGGTTGGATACGCGCCACTGAGCGCTCCCTGTCGGCCAACGTGCCCGAACCGTAGGCTGTGGATGGTACGCCGATCCACACTCCTTCCATGAATCACGACCTGGAACTGATCTCCCGCACCCTGTCCTCAGCGACAGCGGAGGCCGCCACCGTTCCCGAACTGGGCATGGTGATTTCACGGCAGATCACTCGGCTCGTGCCGCACGACGGATACATGCTGAGAGGAACTGACCCGCTCACGGGCGCCGCGTGCTTCCTGGCCAAAGAACATGGATACGGAGCCGCCTTCTACCGTGAACTGGAAACCGAGGAAATCCTCGGCCAGGAGAAGCACACCGTAGCCGGCCTGGTCAAAAGCGCCCGTCCTGTCGCAGTCCTCGAATCCGACGCACCGGGCAGACGGCACAGCGTCCAACACGAAGCGATCATGAACGCGGCCGAAGTCGGCAGCGAAATGCGGGTCGCGCTGACCCTGAAGGGGATGACGTGGGGGGTATTGGTGCTGCTGAGGGGCAGAGGCAGCAGACCCTTCTCGGCGACCGACGCCGTGAACGCCGGGCGGCTCTCCAGACCCTTGGCCGGCACGCTGAGACAGTACGTCGCCGGCCGGTTCCTGCGTCCCGTCCGTAGCGCACCCGCGCCAGGCGTTGTGCTGATCGACAGCAGCGACACGATAAGAGCCGTGACCAGAACCGGCCGTGAATGGGTGCGCAGGCTCGTGCCGGAGAATGTGACGGCCGACGAGGATGAGATATTCGCGCACGTCTGGAACATCGCCCTCGCGGCACGACAGCCGGGCCGTCAAGCACTGAGCCGTATCCCCGGACCCGACGGGTGGATCGTATTGCAGGCCCAACCGCTCGACGAACCAGGCGTCGGCGGTGTGGCGGTCACCATCCAATCCGCGTCATCCGACGTGCTGTTACCCGCCGCAGCCGTTCTGTACGGGATCACCGCGAGAGAGCAGGCGGTTATCAGGCGGGCTCTCGACGGACTGGCCGTCAAACAGATCGCCCGCAGTCTGAATCTCTCCTTGCACACCGTCAATGATCATTTCAAAGCCATCTACCGAAAGACCGGAGTCAACAGCCGCGAAGAACTCATCGCCAGCCTTTCGAGATGACCTGCCCGGAGGACAACCGGAGGGGAATACGTACTACTTGGCGTCGATCGCGTCCGCCACGGTGGTCTCAGAAGCCGCTCCCGGTGTGCGGAGAGTCCGGCGGACGGCGTTGCGGAGCCAGTGGTGGGCGCCGTCGGCTGTGTGACGGGGGTGCCAGGCCATGCCGATGGTCAGCGGTGGCAGTGCCAGGGGGATGTCGAGGAGGTGCAGTCCGAGGGTGCCGGCGTCGTGGGTGAGGGGCGAGGGAGCGGCACCGGGGGGTGCGGCGGGTACGAGGCAGACGATGTCGCTGCGGGCGGCGAGGGTCATCGCGGCCAGGTGGCTGGGAAGGACGACGCTGACCCGCCGGTGGAGGTTCTGCTCGGCCAGGGCGGTGTCGAGGGGGCCGGTGAACCGGCCGCGGCGGCTGACCACGACGTGTTGGGCGGCGGCGAGCCGGGCCGGGGTCAGCGGCCCTTCGGTGAGCGGATGGCCGGGCCGGACGGCCGCCACCATGCGGAGGCTGACCAGTTCTTCGACCTGGGTTTCGGGGTCGACGTGGTCGATGGATCCGATCTCCAGGTCGATCCGGCCGTCGCGCAGGGCGGGTCCGGCCTCCAGTTCTTCGGTCCGGATCCGGAACGAGACCCCCGGCGCCTCCCGTTGGGCCAGTTGCAGCAGTCCGGGGGCCAGTGCCGCGCCGACCAGGTCGGCGGCCTGGAGGGTGAAGGTGCTGCGGAGGCCGGCGGGGTCGACGCTCGCGCCAGGACTGAGCAGCGCTCCGAGGCTGCGTACCACTGTGGCGGCTTCCTCGCGCAGGGCCTGGGCGCGTGGGGTGGGAACCATGGTCTGTCCGGCCCTGACCAGGAGGGGGTCCTGGAGGATGCGGCGCAGACGGGCGAGGGTGCGGCTCATGGCGGCGGGCGAGGTGTGCAGACGTGCGGCGGCGCGGGTCACGCTGTGCTCTGCCAGCAGGGCATCCAGCGCGATGGCGAGATTGGCGTCGATGACCGGATCCGGGCTGCTCACCAGCATTATTCCATTTCAGTCAATGATTCCGTGCCGAAGTTCCCATTGTGGCAGCACGGAGGTGCTCAGCAGGATGAGGGTCGTTCCGAACCAGCACGACCTACGAGGTTTTCATGATCGTCATTACTGCTCCCACCGGGAACATCGGCCGTCACCTGCTCTCCCGGCTCCTGGAGTCCGCCCCCGCAGCGGGCGAGGAACTGCGCGTGATCGTGCGCGATCCCGCCCGGCTTCCGGACGCGGCGCGCGGACGCGTCGACGTGGTCACCGGCTCGCACGCGGAAGCAGAAGTCCTCGACCGGGCCTTCGAGGGTGCGGACGCCGTCTTCTGGCTCGTCCCCCCGGACGCCTCCCGGGCCCCGCAGGACGCCTACAGCGGTTTCACCCGCCCCGCCGTCAAGGCGCTCGCCGCCCACGGTGTCGGCCATGTCGTCGGCGTCTCCGCGCTCGGCCGCGGCACTCCGCTCGCCCACCGGGCCGGCCTCGTCACCGCCTCCCTCGCCATGGACGACCTCATCGCCGACACCGGCGTCGCCTACCGGGCCCTGGCCAACCCGTCCTTCTTCGAGAACCTCCTGGAGGAGTCCGACTCGATCCGCGAGAAGGGCGTCTTCACCGACTCCGTCGACGCCGACCGCAAGGCCCCTTTCGTCGCCGTCGCCGACATCGCGGCCGCCGCGGCCGGCCTGCTGCTGGACCGCTCGTGGACCGGCACCGACAGCGTCCCGGTCCTCGGACCGCAGGACCTGTCCCCCAACGACCTGGCCCGCATCATGACCGAACAGCTCGGCCTCCCCGTCCGCTACGAACACCAGCCGCTCGACGAGCTGTACACCACCCTCGTCGGCTACGGCCTCAACGAGGCATTCGTCCAGGGCATCGTCGACATGAAGCGGGCCAAGGACGAGGGTCTCGACGCCGGCATCGCCCGCACTCCGGACACCACCTCCCCCACCAGCTTCGAGCAGTGGTGTGCCCAGACCCTCAAGCCCGCCGTCCTCTCCTGAAGCCCACCGCCCTTTGAAAGGCACCTGATGCCCACTGAAGAGACCGAACCGCCGGTCACGGCCTTCATACTGGTCAAGACCACACCCGAGTGGCTCGCCCTGACCGTCGAGGAACGCGTGGACGCGTTCACCACACAGGTCCTGCCGGCCATCGAGGCCAGGACCACCGGCGTCCGGTCACGTTTCTACGACACCGAGTTCTACTCCGCGCGCGTCACCGACGTCTGGGTGTGGGAAGCCGAAGACCACCACGCCTACCGGCTCCTCATCGACGCACTGCGCGAAACCCCGTTCTGGGACCGCTACTTCGAGGTCGTCGACCTCCTCGTCGGCACCGAGAACGGCTACGCCCGAACCTACGGCCTCGAACCCTTCGCCACCATCACCACCTGACACACCGCCCTGGCGACGCCGAAGGCGCCACGCCGGTGTCAAGCGGGTTGCGCGTGAGATGCCCGCAGCCCGGACAGCGGTAGCGGCGGATGCGGACGTGCGGGATCGTTGCCCGCCGGCCGAGGGGGACGTGCCACAGCCGGCGCAACCGCTGATCAAGCACGGTCGTGGAGCGTGACCTGGTAGCCGTCGGGGTCGGCGAAGGTGAAGGTCCGGCCGAAGGGACCGTCGATCGGTGCGGAGACGATGGTGTGACCGTCGGCGGCGAGCGCGTCGTGGATGGCCTGGACGTCGGTGGCGTGGAGCCAGATCGCGGCACCGATGCCGGGCTGGGCGACGGATGCGAGGTCGGTGCCGGGAATGACGTCGCGGACCGCGAACGCGATCGGCTTCGTCTCGAAGACGACGGCGTGCGGAGGTCCGGCCGGCGAGCGGACGAGGCCCAGGTACTGCTCGTAGAACGCCTGCGAAGCGTCGAGGTCGCGCACTTGGAGCGAGATGAAGTCGGGGCCGGTGGCGGGCATGATGAAACTCCCTCTTTTCATGTCAGCTTTCTGACATGCGTGAAGCTATGTCAGAATGCTGACATGAGTCAAGAAGGTGTCGGCGTCGACCTGGAGACGTCACTGGGCTACCTGCTCAAAGAAGCGTCGAGCGCCCTCCGCGCGGCCATGGAGGAAGTGCTGCGGCCGCTCGGGATGAGCGTGACGCACTACTCCTGCCTCGAGCTGCTGGCGCAACGGCCGGGCTTGTCGAACTCCGAGCTCGCGCGGGGCGCGTTCGTGACACGGCAGACGATGAACGTGCTGCTCCAGGCCCTGGAACGGGACGGCTACGTGACCAGGCCCGCGGAAGCACCCGTCGGGAAGGCGCTTCCCACGCGGCTCACGCCGCGCGGTCGGCGAAGCCTCGAGAAGGCGAGCGCAGCCGTCCGCTCCGTCGAGGCCAGAATGCTGGCCGGCCTGACCGAGACCGAGCAGTCGGACGCGTTCCGGATCATGCAGAGCATGATCCGTTCCCTGCGCGGTGACAACGAGGGTGCATAGCTCGTTCCACGGCGCACGTCTCATCGCGACGCTCGGACAGGAGTGCGGCCGAGCGGCTCAGACGACCACGACCCGGCGGCCGCGGGTGTGGCCGGCCTGGCTGTCGATGTGCGCCGCCGCGGCCTCGGTGAGCGGGTACGACTTCTCGACCGGGATGTGAAGCCTCCCCCGCGAGATGAGGCCGACGGCCTCGGTGAGCGCATCCGGCACGCTCCCGGCCACGCCGGAGAACCGGACACCGAGCCGCGGTGCGTCGAGATCGGCGATGGAGATCACCTTCTGCGGATCCCCGGTCAGCTCGACGAGTTCGCGGATCACGCCCGAGCCGGCCAGATCGAGGGCCGCGTCGACATGGCCGAGCTGCCGCACCCGCTCGACCCAGCCTTCGCCGTACGTCGTGGCCAGGGCACCCAGGCTCCGCAGGTAGTCCTGGTTCGCGGCGCCAGCCGTGCCGATCACCGTGATGCCGCGGTCGCGGGCGATCTGCAGCACCGCCGATCCGACTCCCCCGGACGCACCGCTGACCAGCAGCGTCTGCCCGGGCCGCACACCGACCTCGCGGATGATGCGCAGCGCGGTCTCCACCACGGAGGGGTACCCGGCCGCCTCTTCGAAGGTCAGCCCCTCGGGCATACGGGCCCAGGCCGACAGCACGGCGAACTCGGCATAGGTGCTCGAGCCTTCGCCGAACACGTGGTCGCCGACCTCGACCCCTTCGACGCCCTCGCCGACCTCGTCCACCACCCCGGAGGCGTCCAGCCCGACTCCCGCGGGCAGCTCGATCGGATGGGCCTTGAGGATCTGGCCTTCACGGATCCTCCAGTCGACGGGGTTCACGCCCGCCGCCCGCACGGCGATGCGTACCTGGCCGGGGCCGGCGTGGGGCTCCTCGGCATCTATGAGGTGCAGGACGTCCGGACCACCGAACTCGGTGAAGCTGGCTTTCTTCATGCGGTGGACCGTAACACTAACGGTTAGTGTTTTGAAACTGCTTCACCTTCGTACCTGATAGTGTTATGGCATGACCGTGCCGTCCGGACGCCGTGAACGCAAGAAGGCCGCGACCCGCCAGAAGATCGCCGACACCGCCCTGCGGCTCTTCCTGGACCGGGGGTACGACGCGGTGGGTATCCGTGAAGTGGCCTCCGAGGCCGACGTGGCCGTCACCACGCTCTTCTCCCACTTCGCCTCCAAAGAGGCCCTGGTGTTCGAGCAGGACGAAGACTTCGAGCAACGCCTCACCCAGGCGGTCACCGGCCGGGCGCCGCACGAGCCGCTCATTCCTGCGCTGCACCGGGAGATCCAGGCCCTGGTAGGACACTGCACGGCGGACAGCGCCGCCCCGATCTGGCGCATGATCGACGAATCACCCGCCCTGCGGAAGTACGAGGAGTCGATGCGGCTGCGCCACGCGGAGACGCTGGCGACGGCCATCGCCGCCGATCCCGAACTGTCACAGACCGCAACGGCGAGCCGGACGATCGCGAGGTTCGTGATCGACGCCTATGCGCTGGCCCGTGAGGCGGCCGAGCCACAGGCCGCGGTGGACGAGATCTTCCGGATGATCGAGGCAGCCTGGGAGGTCGCCCACCCTTCTCGACGTGCGTGAGGAACCCGGACGCGCAAGCCGGACCTGCCCTTCGCCGTGACCCCGCCGAGGTCCTGCCGCCTCTATTCGGGTGTGACCTAAAACGGTCGTCCCGTCCCGGGGAGTCGCACTGCACGGCACTGATCACCACATGCTCACGCCGCGCGCGCCCTGGTCGTGCTCGCAGCCGGCGGCCTGCGCCCGCAGCGGCGGCAGCGACACGACGGGCCGTCACAGAAACGGATACACACCAGCGGCATTCAGGCCCTCACCCGAAATGGTCGGGGGCCGGGCACAGGCATGTTCAGGCATCGGTCTCGCCCGGCTGGTCGAGGAGGGCCAGCTCCTCCTCGGTCAGACGCAGGGCGCCGGCGGCGATGTTCTCGGCAAGGTGAGCCGGGTCGGTGGTGCCGGGGATGGCCAGCACGTGGGGTCCGCGGTGCAGGGTCCAGGCGAGCCGTATCTGGGCGGGCGTCGCACCGTGGGCGCGGGCGACCGTGTGGAGGCGAGCGTCCCGCTCCTGGGCCGCGTTCGCCTCGCGCCGCAGCCCGGAGATCGCGAAGAACGGGACGAAGGCGATGCCCTGCTCCCGGCAAAGGTCCACGAGTCCGCTCTCGTCGGCGCGGCGCCAGTCCAGGCCGTAGGAGTTCTGTACGCAGACCACGGGCGCGATCGCCCGGGCCTCGGCGACGTGCTGTGGCCGGACGTTGGAGAGCCCGAGGTGCCGGACCAGGCCCGCCGCGCGTAGCTCGGCGAGGGCGCCGAAGTGTTCGGCGACCGAATCCATGCCGTTGCTTCGCAGGTTCACCACGTCCAGGTGGTCCCGGCCGAGCTGGCGCAGGTTCTCCTCGACGTGGCCGCGCAGTTGGTCGGGGCGGGCCATGCCGAACCACTCGCCGGAGGGATCGCGCCCCGGACCGACCTTGGTCGCCACGACCACGTCGTCGCGCCAGGACGCGAGGGCCCGGTTGATGAGCTCGTTCGCGGAGCGCAGCGGCGAGAAGTAGAAGGCCGCCGTGTCGATGTGGTTGACGCCCTGCTCGAATGCGCTGTGCAGCAGCCGGACCGCGGCATCGCGGTCGATCGGAGTGCCGTCGGAGTTCCCCATCATGCCGTTGCCCGTCAGCCGCATCGCGCCGTAGCCGACGCGGTTCACCTCCAGGTCCCCGAGCTTCCATGTCCCTGCTGCCGCCGCTGCGTTCACCGCGCTCCTTCACCTGTCGGCTCGTCGGGCTCTGGAGTATGGACGGCCGGCAGGGTGCTGCGACAGGTCAACAGGGCGGGCGAAACGTCACACCCGTATCGGGAACGAACCGTCGGCGCTCAGCCGTTGGACCTGGCGAGAGACACGTCCCCCGCCCCCTGCCTTCCGCCCGTACCGTCAACGCAGTGGCCGCCGCGCTCGCAGCCGTGGGTGCCCTACAGGCGACGGCCACCACGCACGCACCGATGCCCGGCACGTCCTGCTGCTGTCCGTCGGCGGTCTGCAGGACCAACGATCTCAGCCGTCGTCGGCCTTGACGCCTCCTCGAAGTCCCCACTCGTCAAGGCCGGAGTAGATCAACGCGATGCGACCCCTGGGAAAGTCGAGTGACGTGGCCTCCCCCGTGTAGAGCGCCACCAGCGAGTCGGATCCTCTCCACCAGGTGTCCGCCAGGCCCCTCACCTCGCGCACCGGCTCGTAGCGGTCCAGCTCGATGCCATCGACGTCATCGCCGACGAGCTTGGTGACCTCCTTCGCCCACATCGACGCGTGGTAGGCCAGTGCGAGCGACTCCACCCAGCCCTCGACGGCCGCATGGAGGGGTGCCCACCTGTCTGCATGAATGCCAAACTCCCCGGACGGACTGATCATGAATGAGTAAGGGACCGCCGTCCGCTGCATCCCGGCTTCGAACCACCACCCTGCGGAGTCCGATTCGGGCGAGTCCGGATCGAGGTACTTGGGCCCTCCGTCGTACTGAGATGCGGGTGGCAGGAGCAGGCCGCCCCACCGCTTTTGGTAGGCCGCCATACGGTCGATCACTGCCGCGGGAACGTCCCGCTCGAGCCACCACTGCCTGTGGCTCTCGACGGGCCGAACGTCGACCTTGACGCCATGCGTGCCGACAAACGATCGAGCTCGTCCGGTCAGGCCGTCGGGTACGTCGTTGATGAGGTGAACGTTCACCAGGTGGACGCTACCCAATAGCCGTGGGTAGGCCGGGACCGGCATGTCGTTCGGTGTGCCCGGTCCCTGACAGCGTCCGGGAGTCGCCGGCCCGGGTCAGGCTCGGGCGGGTGCCCGCACGGCGAGGAGGGCGACGTCGTCGTCGTTGTCGACGGGTCGGACCCGGCGAAGCAGCTGGTCGGTGAAGGAGGCCAGGGGGCGGTGGGCGAGGGCAGCGGCGTGCTGGCGCAGTCGGTGCAGGCCCTCGTCGAGGGTATGCCCGGGTGCTTCGATCAGGCCGTCGGTGTACAGCACCAGGGTGGATCCGGGCGGCAGCAGGGCGGTGGCGTCGGTGCGGGGATGGTGGGCTCCCGTGCCGAGGAGAAGGCCGTGGCCGTCCGTGAGGTAGTCGGCCAGGCCGTCATGGGTGATCAGGAGGGGCGGCGGATGGCCGGCGTTGGTCCAGGACAGTTTCCGATGGCCGTCTTCCGCCTCTTCGACCCGCGCGAGGATCATGGTGGCCATGGTGACGTCGGTGATGTGCTGGATCGCCTCGTCGAGCCGGTCGACGATCCGGCTGGGGGGTTCCTGCAGTGCCCAGGCGTACGCGCGGAGCATGTTGCGAACCTGTGCCATGCCGGCGGCGGCTTCCAGATCGTGGCCGACCACGTCTCCGATGGCCAGAGCAGTGGCGTCGTCGGACAGGGGGAAGGCGTCGTACCAGTCGCCGCCGACCTGTGAGGCGTCGGGTGCGGGCAGGTAGCGGACCGTCATCTGCAGCCCGGGCACGCGCGGCATCTGGGGCAGCAGATGGTTCTGCATGGTCTCGGCGACCTTGCGCTGCCGCTGGTAGAGGCGCGCGTTGTCCAGGGCGAGCCCGGCGCGGCGGGCGATGTCCTCGATCAGGGGAAGGTCCACGGCGGTGAAGTCCCCCGGCTGTCCGGCGCGGCCCAGGGTAAGGGCCCCGAGGACTTCTCGTGTGCTGCGGATGGGGGCGATGGCCACGGAGCGGATGCCGGTGGCGGCGAACATACGACGCTGTTCGACCGCTATGCCGGAGTCCGGTTCCCGCCGGTAGGTCTCGGGTCCGGCCACCGTGGAGGCGACCCCGCGCAGCGCCCTGGACAGGGGCATCGGGGAATCCTCCGGGATCGGCGGCATCGGTCCCTGGAGTTCTTCGTGGTGTACCAGGGTGTCACCGCTTGCTTGAACGACGACGGTGCGCCACACCTCGTCGCGCTCCGTGATCAGATCGATGATGGCCCAGTCGGCCAGCCGGGGCACCACCAGGTTCACCAGTCGGCGCAGCGCCTCGTCGACGTCAAGGGTGGAGGTCAGCTGAGTGGTGGTCTCGGCCAGCAGTGCGAGCCGTTCGAGTTCCGGCAGCGGCTTGGCCGCCGGCACCGGTCGCGGGCCGGTTTCACGTGGGCGGTCATGGGCGTGGAAGAGGACGAGGGTGCCCGGTTCATGGTCACCGACCTCATACGGGGTGATCAGCCAGGAGATGGGCAGCAGGGAGCCGTCACCGCGCGCGAAGTAGTCCTCCTCGGCCTGGACGGTGCGCCCGTCGTGGAAAGCCTGCCGCATGCTGCATTGAGTCCGCGGCAGGGGCTGGCCGTGGGCGTCTCGGTGCAGCAGGTCGTGCGCGTCGCGGCTGAGGAGATCCTCAGCCGGCCGGGCGAGCAACTCTTCGGCGTGGGCGTTGACCGCGATGATGCGGCCCTGCTCGTCCACGACGTACGCACCGGTCCCGATGGCCTCCAGTGCCCCGGGGAGCGCGGCAGCGGGTGCTGCCGGGGACCGCTTCCCGAAGGTCTCCGTCTGCTCCGGCCCTGCCATTCCTCATCTCCTTGTCGATCGGCCGCTCCCCTGCCGGCCGACGGCACGTCCGCGCCGCGGCATCTCCTTCCCGAATGCCCCAGCGTCGGCGAATCCTGCCTCACCCTTGGACGCGCCGCGCCAGGGAAACCGGGGCGCCCGGGCTCGGTGGCAGACCATTGGCTGTTACAAGGCTAGGGGCCGGACGCGCCTTGTGCCGGTCAGAGCCCGAGTCGGCCGGCATGCGGCGGGATGCCGCATGTGCCGTTGGCTGCCTCGGAGTGGGTAGCGGTAGGAACTCTGCATGGTCACTGCGAGCCGGTTCGGTGGACCGGTGCATCAGCGCTCTCGCGGATGAATCCGCCAGGGCCTGCGCGAGGTGCACGTCGTTGGGCAGGCCCTCCACGTACTCGTTCAGCCGGCGGCGCCGTCTTGGGCGATGCGGGTGGTGATGCGCTTGCCGACCGGCTCGGGCTGCGCTTCGAAGCCCTGGCCGACGGCCATGACGATCTAGGGCCTGTCAGGGTGGGTGCCTGGTCAGGGCAGGCAGACTGAGATACTCCGGCCATGAATGCTGGAGGGGCGGGGAACGGTACGGGATCGGACATGGCAATGCCTGCACGGGCCTCGTCGGCGCCCGTCGCGGGGTGGGTACTGCGTTCTGCGAGGGCCGGGGACATCGAGGTGATCGCGGAGTTGCGGGCCACGGTCATGCGTGCGGACTTGGAACGCCTTGGGCGTTACGACGAGCACCGGGTACGGCAGCGGCTGCGGGACTCCTTCTCCCCGCAGCACACCTCGGTCATCATGATCGACCGGGAGCCGGCAGGATGCGTCACGGTCCGGCCCGCCGAAGGCAGGCAGTGGCTGGAGCACTTCTACCTTGCTCCGCACTGTCAGGGTCGCGGGCTCGGATCCGCTGTGTTGCGCACGGTATTGGAGCGAACGGACGCGCAGGGCATGACCGTCGGCCTGAACGTCTTGCAGGGCAGTGCTGCCCGTCGGCTCTACGAGCGCCACGGATTCGTCGTGGAAGCCCAGGACCCGATCGACGTCTTCATGATGCGGCCCCCGAGGGCGATGGCGAGCACTCCCGCGAAAGCCTGACCCGCAACGGTTCGAGCGGCTGTCCACAACCCCCACCGTGGGCATACTCGTCACCCGTATCGCGGCCCTGCTCCACTATGCGGATGCACCGTCGACTTCGTCCAGTGCCATCAGCAACTGTGGCCAGGTCGCCGCGAATCCGGGATGCAGACGTAGCGAGCCCGCCTCGGCGGGCGTGCACCATGTGTAGGCGACGCCCTCCCCGTCGCCGCGACCGGGAGAGACCGATTCCACGAGATCCGCGGCGACGGTGTGATAGGCCCATCCGCCGTGGTCGTCCACGAACGTCACCAGGTGACGTACCACCGGAGCGGAACCGAGCTCTTCGGCGAACTCCCGCCAGGCCCCCTCGAACGGACTCTCTCCGGCTTTCAGCGCACCGCCGGGGATGCTCCAGCTACGGCCGTGGTGAACCCGCCAGGACCTGCGCTGGAGCAGGAAGCGGGAACCCTGGCGCAGCAGCAGCCCCGCGGCACCGTGCGGACCCCAGTGCCGACATCCGCGCCGGTCCCTGACATAGCCGTGGCTGCTGTCCGGCATGCTGCCTCCCCCGTACTGCGCACCGCCAAAGAATTTCCGTTCCCTCTATATCCCGATTTACCCGCGCGGTGCGATGCCTTCTTGATAGAACCGGGTGATGGTCGGGCACGGGGAAGCGAGGTACCCATGACCTCAATCGGAGAAGTCAATTCAGCGACGGGCACCGTTTCATTCGAGGTTCGTGATCCCGGAGACGATGTCGTCGCGACGGGGATCGCAGACCGCGTCATCCATACCACCGACCAGGCGCTCGACGGGGTTCTCTCGGTGATCGGAAGACTTGCCCGTTCCTTCTCGGCCGCGGTGGAACAAACCCCCGCCGCCTCCGCCGAGCTGGAGTTCTCCCTGGAGATGTCAGCTTCCGGTGACCTCTACATCGCCAGCGGATCCGCTACCGGCGTACTCCGTGTGGCACTCACCTTCGAACGGCCGCAGGCTACCGGCTAGACCGACCGGAGAGGACCCGGCGATGGCTGGAACACCGTGGTCTCCCTTGGTCGAGCGCGCGGTCCACGCGGTCGTGAAGGTCGTCGACGGCGACACGGGAGCGGTACTCGGAACGGGCGCGGTCATCACTTCGCATGGCGACGTACTGACCTGTCATCACGTGGTCAACGCGGTACGCGACGTCCGACTGGCCCATGGCTCGGAACTGCTGTCCACCACTCCTGGGCCGTGGGATCCTGAACGCGACCTCGCGATCATGCGTTGCCCAGACCTTCCGCTCGAGCCTCTCCCCGTGGCAGCCCACCGCACCGGCTGGGAGGGAACCGAGTACTGGAGCGGCGGTTTCCATCACCAGTCGGCCCAGGTGAGTGGCGTGCTGCCCACCTTCGGCCGGGTGGGGAACCGGTTACAGGTCTCGTACCCTGGCCCCGCCCGCCCGGGAAGCCGTTCGTACCGTGCGAACGTCGTGACTCTCAGCGGGCATCCGTACGATCCGGGGCTCAGCGGTGCCCCCGTCGTCGACGTGACGAGCGGTGCCATGCTGGGAGTCGTCACCTGCCGCTTCAAGAAGGAAGCCGGGGTGGTCGGTTTCGCCGTCCTCCTCGAACCGTCCGGGACGGACTCGGGACTCGACGACATTCTGCGCCAGTCGGCGGAGTCGGTACCGCGCTTCGGCTCTCAGCTCAACGCTCCGGGCGCGCTGGACCTCTGCGCCCGTCAGCGAGCCCTCAAGGTCGCCACGTACACCAGAAGTTCCGTGTACCTGCCCGATCGGTTCGTCCCACGGCGTACCGCCCTCGCACGGCTGGGTGCCACACTTCGCACGCGCCGGCGTGTGATCGCCGTAATCGGCCCCTCGGGGTCTGGCAAGTCGACGCTGTTCGCGCACATCGCAGCCACGACCGAGCCCGATCAGGGTGTGGTCCTGGTCCGCGGCGTGGACATCGCTCCCGGTCAGCGCGACGTGGGTGAACTCGTGTCTGCGGAACTGTGCGAGGCGGCAGGCGAGTTGGCGCCCTCGAACCTGTCGGCCGAGGCAGCCGCCGCGGCCGCCTCCCTGACGGTGCTACTGGATGGCCTCAACGAGGCACATGACCTGCTCGGTTCCGGTCACACCGCATGGTGGCGACGGAGTCTCGACTGGGTCCACCGGACGGGCGTGACGCTGGTGTGCTCCACACGGCGCGATTCCTGGGACACGGTCAGCGATCTGCTGGGCAACGGCCCGATGCCTCCGAACGCTTCGACGACGGTCATCGACGTCGGTGACTTCGACCAGGAGGAGTTCGAGACGGCCTGCCGCGTCTACCAGCTTCCGCTGGACCGTCCCGCCACAGTGGCCGACGGCCTGGGGCCGTTGTCACGGCATCCGCTGATGCTGCGCCTCATGGCCTCTTCCGGGACCGGGCATGAGGCACGGCCGGCCCTGCCCTCTCTCCTCGACCGGTACGTAGGCGAGAGGTGCGCGGAAGCAGCCAGGGCGGTGGGCAGGTCGGTCGGCTTCGTCAGGAGCCAGTTGGAGACGGTGGTCGAAGCTGCCGCACGGGAACGGGAGGGAAACCTCACGTTCTCCTCCGCGGACTTCTACCGGGCCTTCGGCTCCCAGCCCGAGACGGCCGAACAGCTCGTGGCGGCCAACCTGTTCACCCCGACGTCCAACGGCTACGCCATGACCTTCGACCGGGTCGGCGAATACCTTCTCAGCAGGGCTGTCTCCCTGGCCGACACAGCGGAGCAACTTCTGGGTGCCTCCCAGCCACTGCTCAACGCCCAGCGGCTCCTCTTTCTCTCCGCGGAAGAAGCCGACGCCGGCCGAGCAGAGCAGGCGGAGTCCAGCGAACACACCGAACGCTGGCTGGACGCGGTGGAGTCAGCTGCCCTCTCCGGCGACGCCGGAAGCACCCGTCTCCTCTTCGCCGCCCTTGCCGAGGCACGGCGCCCAGGCGTCCTCCTGGAGCGCGTGTTGCGTGTGCTGCGGCACGGCTTCAACACCCGCACGACCATCGGGGAACTCTACGCCTTCGAGACGGAGATCTTCTTCGCGGGCCTGACCGACCCCGCAGTCACCCCGGAAGCCAGGCTGGAGGTGTTCCACGAATTTCTCCGGGGAGGAACGGATTACGGATGGCGGAGGAAGGATTGGGACGACCGCCGCGAAGGTCTTCCGCCGAAACACTGGATCGAGCCGCTCACTGCGACACTGCGGACCCAGCCCGAGTTGCTGATCCGACTGACGCGGTGGCTGGATGACGACCGAACTCTGCGGAGGCAGGACATCACGGGGCGACTCGAGCCCGGGGAGGCCACCGTCGCGGACGCCACGGGGGCGCTCCTCCTGGCTCATCTGGATCTGTCTCCCCAGCCCCTGGCCACAGAGCTGTTCGGGCGAGCCGATGACTCAGGGATCCCCCTGCTGCGGGTGTTCACCGAGCACCGGGCTGACCTCATGCTTCCGATCCTCCGGGCCTGGGCGGTTGAAGACACGACACACCAACGCGTGGTGTTGCAGTGCGTCCTCGCCGTGGCAGGCCGCCTCTCAGGAGAAGCGGGACTGGGGATGCTCCCTGTCCTCCGGTCACTGGAGCGGTCCCCGGACGACCAGGTGCGCGACATGGCGACCGTACTGCTGGCCGTGGCTGCCCCGGATTCCGCCCGGTGCGCCACCATGCTGCGGCGCCGGTCGGCGGAGCGTGGCCGGGATTTCGACCCCCGCGCGATCGCGTATTTCGACTCGCTGCCGGCATCCCTCGCGGTCGAGTGCCTCGACCGGGACTTTCCTCCTCGTTCCCTGTCCGCAGCCGTCTACGTATTGTTGAAGCACGTCCATGATCCCGCCTGGGCGCCACGCGTTCTGCGGTGTGTGGACCGATGCAGCAAGCAAGAAATCGCTGATCCGGCCGAGCGGCAATGGCGTCTCATCAGCCCCTTGCACGATGCGGTCGTTCGGACGTGGGACGCGGCGTCCGGCGACGACCGGCTTCCCCTGCCCCGGCTGGAATGGATCGACCTCTTGATGCGGGAAAGCAACACGTATTCCCGCAGCGAACCCATCGGGTACGTTCTCCGGACGGTTCCGGGCCATCCCGCGGCGCGCGAATTCCAGACGCGGCTACTGCGGCGTGTTGTGGCCGCAGATGACGCCGAACTGACGTTGGCTGTACTGAGCGGACTCATCGACTCGGGGCAGAGCGCATCACGGATGAGCGATGTGCTCGTACTGATCGACCTCCTGCCCCCTCGGGATCAGGAGCGTTGCACGCTGGCGCTGGCGTGGTACGACAGGCAGATCGCCCGGTTGCTGTGCCACGGGGCGGAGGAGGTGCGGACCTTGGCGAACCCGGAGGCCGGCCGTCTGCTACGCGGCGCCTACCCCCAGACGCACGACGTCGAGCTCGCCGTGGAGCTCGCCGTCCGAAGGTTCGTAGAGCAGTGCGTCGGCGCCCTCCCGGACCGCGCACCCGGCTCGGTGGATCACAGGTCTCGCCTCATCTCCTTGACGATGGACCAACTCCACCAGCACCGCACCGATTCCTTCCACAGGGTGCTCCAGCTACTCGATCTGGTCCCGTGACAAGCGGTTGCGCTTCCCGTCAGGCTTCACTCTTCAGGCAGCTCAGCGCCTGCATGGCGTCACGCTCCATGCGTGAAAGATCGCGGAGGATGCTGCCTGCCTGTACGAGGCACTGAGCATTGCCTGTTTCACCCGCCTTTGCGATCAGGGCTGCGACTTCCGTCCAGAGGGCGGCCGCCTCGGTGTACAGCCTGTGGCCGGTGTGCAGGTGGCCACTGTCGAGGTGTTGGGTGCATTCGGCGAGGAAGTCGCGGTAGAGGTTGCGGAACAGGGCGCCGCCGGTGCCGGCCTTCTCCATCAAGAGGGCGGCCTGTGGCAGGTCCCGTTGCGGATCGTCGGTCCGCTGGAGCCAGGTGCGCACCAGCTTGCCGGCTTTTTCGATGCCCCGATAGCCGAGGTTGGCGATGGGCGGGTCGAGGAAGGCCTCGGCGCAGGCGGTGATGGCGGGAATGATCTGGTCCTGTGGAATGGTCAGGTCGCCCGGCACGGCGAGGGTGAAGGACCGGTGCTTGGCGGTCATCGGGCCGCGCGCGGCTCTGGCCTGGGCGAGGCTGGTCAGGCTGGTGGATACCGCTCCGCCTTGCTGGTCGGTGTCCACCAGGTAGGCGTCGTGGTCGTCGTAGCCGTACATGGCGACGACGTGACCGCCGAAATGCGCCTTCGAGGTGAAGTAGTCCAGGTAGTGGCTGTCGAGCTGCAGTCCGACGGGGCGGCCGGCGCCGATGGAGCCCACCACGTTCTCCCAAGCCCGGCGGGGGGAAGTGGTCTCGTGGACCAGGAGTTCCAGTCCGAGTCCGGTGGCCAGATTCCTGGTGAGGTCGAAAGGCTTGACCCGTCCTCCGAGGAAGGGAAACCCCATGTTCTTGCTGTCCCAGTAGATGAAGGACAGACCTGAGCCGAGACCGAAGAGCATGGGCTCGGACAGATCGATTCCCTGGTGCCCCAGCAACACCCCCAGAACTGTCGTCTCGCAGTGCTGCATACCGCGGGCATCAATGTCTTTCACCGTAGTCATGTCATGCTTTCTGGACGGAGACGATCAGCATGGTCTCGGCGACGGGTCGGCCGGACAATACCTCGAGCGCGCCTTCCTCGGGCCATGTGCCTTGTCTCGGAGGAGTCGCGGCCGCCGCGTGTTCGCGGCAGGCGCGGGCTCCGGCACGCGGAATGCCTGGTCCTTCCGCATGCGCAGACTCCGCGGCGCGCGGCTCCACCAGTCACTCCCGTGCGAATCCGGTGTCGAGGAGCTCACCGAGGAAGGTCTGCATCGTCATGCGCCGGTAGGAGTTGGTGAGGCCGCTTTCCCCGAAGCGGGTTTCGACGCGGTCCTGGCTGGCTCTGCGGGCGGGGCCTTTGCCATGATCGGTCGGTGACGGATTATCAGCGGATACACCCTTCCAAGGTGGCCGACGACCGGATGTCGCTCACCTCGTTCCTCGACTACCAGCGCGCCACTTTGGCCATGAAGTGCCAGGGGCTGAACGCTGACCAGCTGAAGCAGCGAGCCGTGCCCACCTCGGGTCTCACCCTCCTCGGCCTCATCCGGCACGCGGCCGAGGTGGAGACCAGTTGGTTCCGTTCCGTACTGAACCAAGAACAGCTCAAACCCCGATGGCCTGCGGTCGACGGCGTCTGGGGCGATTTCCTGGTGGCCGACGCAGATGCGGACGAAGCATTCACACTCTGGCGAGAGGCATGTGAGGGCTCCCGCGCCGTCACGGACTCCTTCAAGTCCCTTGACGACACGGTGGACTTCCGGGGCGAGACCATCTCGCTGCGCTACGTCCTTACACACATGATCGAGGAGTACGCGCGTCACAACGGCCATGCCGACCTGCTGCGCGAAGCGATCGACGGAACGGTCGGTGAGTAGGGCACCGGGGACCGAATGCACCGCGGCCGTGGGAATGGCGGCAGGTCCGCGTGGTTGACCGTGAACTCGCCGTCCATGACCGGGGCGAACGGTGCCGGCGCCATGCAGGTGCCCACTCGTCCCTCGATGGTCTCGCCCTTTTCATTGGTGTCGGTGTTGACCACGCCCCAGGAGAATCCGAGCCGGTCGCGGCCGTGGCCACCGGGGCCCGTCTTGCTGCCGTCGTAGACGCTGAAGCCCAGCCGCTGCCCGATCTGATCGGCGACCTCCGGGTCGGCCTTGGTGACGATGGCGGTGGACGTCGCGGTCCTGTCTCCCGTCACCAGGCAGTCCGCGTCGGCCTCCGTACCAACGCCGAGATCGCCGCCGAGCTCTCCATCTCGCCGGGCACCGCCAAGACCCATCTCGCCAACATCCAGGCCGAGTCAGGGGTCGGCAACCGGGTCGGCATCGCCGCCTGGGCCTGGGAGAGGGTGCCCGTCCGGGCGGGGAGCCGACGCCCCCCGCACTGCCCGCTCCCCGCCCGGACGGGCACCCTGGCCCGGCTGCGTCCCAGCGATGGCCTGGCCCACATCGCTGTCCTGCGCTCGCCGAAAGGCCTCGCCCGCCGCATGGGAGCCACTGGCGTACGCGCGGCCCCCAGCGTGGCCATCCGCCCGGCTCTTCCCGCAGGCGGTGTCGGAGTGAACTGACGCCATACAGAGGGCAGGACCTTTCCGAACGGCCGCAACCGGGTATGGACCGACCGGAGATGGTGACGAGGGAGAGACGAGGGGCGGGCGTGACCAGGACTCTGCTGAGTGGTGGCCAGGTGTTCGACGGGACGGGAGCCGAGGTCGCGGAGGGCGACATCCTCGTCGAGGAAGGCCGGATCCTCGACGTCGGCACCGGCCTGGACGGCGACGAGCGGATCGATGTCACCGGCCTCACCGTGCTGCCCGGCTTCATCGACTGCCACGTCCACATGATGTTCTCCGGATGGATCGGCGATCGTGCCGCCCACCAACCCTTCTCCTACGGCTACTTCGAAGCGGTACGCAACCTCGCCGCCACCCTGGACTGCGGCATCACGACCGTGCGCGACGCGGGCGGTGCCGACCTCGGCGTCCGCCAGGCCGTGGAGGACGGGCTGATCGAGGGCCCCCGGCTGCGCATCGCGATCACGATCCTCAGTCAGACCGGCGGGCACAACGACGGCTGGCTGCCCTCCGGTACCTGCGTCCCGCTCTTCGCCGCCCACCCGGGCCGACCGCACGGGGTCGTGGACGGCCCGGAGGAGATGCGCAAACGTGCCCGCGAGATCATCCGCGCCGGGGCCGACGTGCTCAAGGTCTGCACCTCCGGAGGGGTTCTCTCGCCCCGCGACAACCCACGCCACGCGCACTTCCGCCCCGATGAACTGGACGTGCTGGTCACCGAGGCGACCGCGGCCGGACTGCCGGTGATGGCCCACGCCCAGGCCACCGACGGCATCAAGAACGCGGTCCGGGCCGGGATGCGCTCCGTCGAGCACGGCGTCTTCCTCGACGACGAGGCGATCGGGATGATGCTCGATGCCGGCACCTGGCTGGTTCCCACTCTGACCGCTCCGGCGGCGGCACTTCAGGCCGCGGAGACGGGCGCCGGACTGCCGGGCAGCGTGGTCGCCAAGGCACGCGAGGTGATCGACGTTCACCGGGAGTCCTTCGCCCGGGCGGTGGAGGCGGGCGTACGGATCGCGATGGGAACGGACTCGGGCGTCGGTCCGCACGGCCGCAACCTGGAAGAGCTGGCGCTGATGGCGGCAGGAGGCATGAAACCCGCCGCCGTGCTCGCGGCCGCCACCTCCTCCGCGGCCGAGCTTCTGGGCCTCGCCGACACCACGGGAACCATCGCCCCCGGCAAGCGGGCCGACCTGGTGGTCGTGGACGGTGACCCGTACGACTTCACCAGCCTGAAGGACCGCGTCCGGGCGGTCTTCCAGAACGGACGGCGCGTGCGCGGCGCCATCTGACGGAGGCGCCACTGAGATCATTTGTGACCGATCCATCGGCTCGAAATCAGCCGCGATTCCGCCGGGACGCCAACGCGGTCCGAGCCAGATCGCGTAGCCGGACATGGCGAGACCGTCGTCGAGGGCGATCGCGTACGGCGTCGGGGGCATCGTGCGCCCTGTGCGCACCAGGATCTGGCCCACCGCCGCCAAGGCCCTGACCACCCTGCGCCTGGAGGGATTTGGCGACGCCGCATTCGGACCAGTGGATGGCCAGACCTCACCGCCTGCTGAGGACACGTTCCGCCCCGATTGGTCAAGATTTACTTTTCCGGAATCGGTCTGCATAGTGACGCCTCGAAATAGTGGCGGGCTGAACGGGGAGGGCCTTTTCTTGTCGCAGATCAACGATGGTGCCGCGCGCGAGGTGGAGCTCGAGCGAATTCAGGTGTCCGTCATAGGCGACCTGTTGGACGAGCGGCTGGCCGGGGCGCGGGCGCAGCTGGCGCGCGTGCTCGCGGCGCCGGCCGGTGGTGCGGGCGAGGCGTACGAGCGGGAGGTGGCGGCCGGGCGGCTGGCGAGGGAGGTTCGCCGGATGGAGGGGGCCGAGGACGGGTTGGTGTTCGGGCGGATCGACCTGGCGGACGGGACCGTCCTGCGTATCGGGAGGCTGGGGCTGCACAGGGACTCGGAGGAGCTGCCGCTGCTGGTGGACTGGCGGGCCGAGGCCGCGCGGCCTTTCTACGAGGCGACGCCGGTTCATCCCATGGGGCTGCGGCGGCGCCGCCATCTGCGCCTGGCGGGCCGCACGGTGGTGGGGGTGAGCGATGAGCTGCTTGACGGCTCCGCGCCCACCGGCCAGGACGTGGTCGGCGACGGCCCGTTGACGGCGGCGCTCGAGGGAAGGCGCACGGGGCGGATGGGTGCGGCGGTTGCCACCCTCCAGGCCGAGCAGGACGCGATCGTCCGGTCGCCGCACCGTGGGGTGACGGTGGTGCAGGGTGGTCCGGGCACCGGGAAGACGGTTGTGGCGCTGCACCGCGCCGCGTATGTGCTGTATGCGTTCCCGAAGGCATCGGAGCGCGGCGTGCTCGTACTGGGTCCGAACGCGCGGTTCCTCGACTACATCTGCCAGGTCCTGCCCTCGCTCGGCGAGAACGACGTCGTCCTGGCGACGTGCGAGGAACTGGCGGGCGCCGCGCCGGGCGCCGTGGACCCCATCGAGGTGGCCCGCCTGAAGGGGAGTGCCGCGCTGGCCGACGGGCTGGCCGCTGTGGTCCGCTCACGGCAGGCGCCGGCCGGCGACTTCGGCGTCCGGGTCGGGCAGGAGTGGATTCGTCTGCAGGACAGGGATGTCGCACAAGCGCGGGAGTCGGCACAGGCCAGTGGTCTCGCGCACAACCGGGCGCGTCAGCTGTTCAAGGAGCTGCTGGTAGACGCCGTCGTCCGTGAACTTGCCCGCAGTGGCGCCGAGACGCTTGAACGTATCGACGCCGAGGTCGCGCAACTGACCGGCCTCGACCTGGACCGGGTTGCCGCAGCGGACCTGCGCCGCCTCGGTGTTGACGACGCGCCCGCCACAGGTGCCGACGAGTTCGACGCCGATGCCATGCGCGCCGAACTCCTGGACGATGCCTTGCTCGACAGGGCCGTCGAGGATCTGTGGCCGCGGCTCGCGCCCGGCGACGTGGTCCGCGCCCTGCTGACGGACGCTGACGCGCCGGCCGCGTACCTGCGGCAGTTCACCGACGACCAGCGGGCCTCGCTGTGGCGAACGCCCGGTGCGCCCTGGACGGAGGCTGATGTGCCACTTCTCGACGAGGCGGCGAGCCTGGTCGACGGGCCGCCTGAGCACGTCTTCGGGCACGTCGTCGTCGACGAGGCACAAGAACTCACCGTCATGCAGTGGCGGATGATCGTGCGCCGTTGCCCGGGCCGGTCGATGACGCTGGTCGGGGATTTCGCCCAGGCAGGTGCGACGACGGTGGCCCGGGACTGGAAGGAGGCACTCGGCCCGGACCTCGGACGGCGCTTCGACCTGCGAACCCTGACCGTCAGCTACCGAACCACGCAGGAGATCCTCGCCGCCACGGGGGACTTGCTCGCCCGGATCGCCCCGGGCCGGCCGGCGATCCGGTCGATCCGGCGCGGCGAGGTGCCTCGAACGCTCGCCGCGGCCCCGGAGTCGCTCGTCACCGCCCTCATGCGGGAGCTGCGGGAGCAGGGCGCCGCGTACCCGGGCGAGTTGGTCGGGGTGATCTGCGCCGATGGCAGGACGGAGCAGCTCACGGCTGCGGGGATCGAGCCGCATGCCCGACTGGTGCCGGTCTCACAGGCACGCGGCTTGGAGTTCGACGCCGCCGTCGTGGTCGATCCGGACGGGATCACCGCCGCCCGCCCCGGGGGCGAGCGCGACCTGTACGTCGCCCTGACCCGGGCCACCAAGCGACTGTGCACCATCACCTTGGACCGTCGGGAGTGAGTCCGGTCCCCGGGAACCCCGCGCGCCCCGCTTGGCGTCTGGGTCGCTGTCGCCATTGAGTCGCAAGGAGGTCGGGCCAGGTCATGGCACACGACGGAAACCAACCGACCAGCCGGGTGGCCGACGGTATCGGTGACGACAACCCCGCCGAGCGGCCGGGCGGCGGCGTCGGCGGGGCACTCGGCGGCCTCAGGCGCCACCGCCGTGCGCTGTACGGCTTCACCCTCCTCGTGTCCGCCCTGACGGCCGTGCTCGGCTGCGTGATCGTGGCCGGGGGGTTCGCGGCGACATGGGACACATTCGAGGGTGTCCGGGACTACGCGGACACCAACATCGCCAACGAGGACTCCTATGTGGCCTATGCCGACGGCGGCATGCCCCCGTTGGTACGGGTCGGTGCCGTGGTGTCGCTGCTGCTGGTCGTCCTGGCCCTCCTCGCCGTCTCCGTCCTGCACACCGCGTACGCCGTCGGCGACTCCCACGCCGGACGCGACGGCGGACCGCTGGCCACCCGCGAGCTGTGGCGGCGCACCCGTCGGCGCTTTCCCGCCGCCCTGGCGGTCAACGCGCTGACCGGGGTGGCTGTGGGGGCTGTGGAGGTGACGGGTCTGGTGTGGTGGGGTCTCGTCCAGAGCAGCGAGGTGCCCGGTGTCGAGCCCCCGTATCTGCATGAGACCGCGACCCCGCAGTACACGCTGGTGGGATGGGTGCTGCCGATCGCCGTCGGGTGTCTCGGCCCGCTGCTGTACTTCCGCCTCTCGGTGGCCACCGCCGAGTCGGTGCTGGAGCGCCGTTCCCCGTTCGTGGCGTTGTACCGCTCCTGGGTGCTGACCCGCCGCGCACGGTGGCGCACGGTCGGCGTGGGCATGCTGGTCACCGCGGGCGCCGTGCTCGTCTTCGGGCCGGCCCGGTACGCGGCGGCTCCCCTGGCGCACTTCGCCGGGCTCGGCATGCTCTGGCTCAGCGATGGCAACGTGTGGATCACCGGCGTGCTGGTGATGATTCTGCCGACCGCCGTGGCCCTGCTTCTGCTGCCCCCGGTGGTCATGCCGCTGGTGTGCGCGGTGTTCGCCCGTCTCCATGGGGACCTGCGGGCACGCGAGGAGGCGGCCGAGCGGGCTGCCGCGTCCACTGTGCCCTGACAGCCACGTCTCTGTTCTCACGGCGTCGGACCGGTCCCTGGTCCGGTGGTGCGGGCGGCGCGGGCGCAGCGGGCGGCGAGGTCTGCGAATGCCGTGGCCAGTCGGGGTGGGCCGATGACTTCGATATCGGTGTCGAAACGGCCGATGGCGGCGGCGAGTCCGGTCCATGTCCAGGAGCCGAGGGTGAGTCGGCAGTGGTGGGGGCCGAGTTCCTCGACGATTCCGTCCTGGGCGAAGGGTGCGACGTCGGCGGCCGGGAGGTGGAGGACGACTTCGCCTTGGCAGGGCCAGTCGGTGGTGGTGCCGTCGTTGCCGCGGAATCGGCTGGTGATGAAGGTGGAGACGTGGCCGCCGGGGAGTTCGCGCGGGGCGAAGCGGGGGCCGGTGGGTGTGCGGGGCCGGATGCGGTCGACGCGGAAGGTGCGCCAGTCCTCGCGGTCGAGGTCCCAGGCCACGAGGTACCAGCGGTTGCGCCAGGTGGCCAGGTGGTGGGGTTGTACGCGGCGGAGGGTATCGGCTGCGTTGCCCGGGCCTGGGGCGTGGTCGAAGCGCAGTTCCTCGTGGGCGTGGATGGCGCGGCTCAGGTCCACCAGGACCTGAGTGTCGACCTGGGGGGTGTCACGGGCCGTGGGCGGTTGGACGGCGGTGATGCGCAGCAGGTCGATGCGGTGGCGTAGGCGGGGTGGCATGACCTGGCGGAGGGTGGCCAGGGCGCGGGCGGCGTCTTCGGCGACGGTGTCGCCGGTGGCCGCGGTCTGCAGCGCGACGGCCAGGGCGACGGCCTGACCGTCGTCGAACAGCATGGGTGGCATGTGAGAGCCGGCCTCCAGGCGGTAGCCGCCGGCCGGTCCTCTGACGGTCGTGATCAGGTAGCCGAGTTCGCGCAGTCTGTCGATGTCACGGCGCACGGTGCGCGAGGTGATGTCCAGACGCTCGGCGAGATCCTCGCCGGACCAGTCACGGTGCGTTTGAAGCAGCGAGAGCAGCGCGAGCAGCCGGGCGGATGTCTTGTGCATGAGATCCATCTTGACCGCAGTACAGGACACAGCCTGTCCTCTACCTCCGCCATGGTGGCGTACGAGCCGTTCGGGAGGTCCCACGGCGTAATCGTCACATCGAAGCAAGGAGCAGGTCATGTCGGTCACGGCCACCACTCACCTGAATTTCCGGGGCGTTGCACGTGAGGCGCTGGACTTCTACCAGTCCGTCTTCGGCGGACGTACTGTCGCGGTCACCTACAAGGACGCCGGCGCCGTGCAGAACGAGAGCGAGGCGGACTGGGTCATGTGGGGTGAGGTGGCCGGCGACGACGGCTTCCACGTCATGGCCTACGACGTGCCCTCGCAGTTGCCCTGGAACCAGGGCGAGAACCCGTTCTTCGTCTCCGTACGCGGTGACGACGCCGAGGAGATCAGCGTCCTGTGGGGCAAGCTCGCCGCGGGCTCGACCATCGTGCGTCCGCTGGAGCCTGCGCAGTGGGCGCCGCTGTACGGCATGCTCACCGACCGCTTCGGCGTCACCTGGGTCCTGGACGTCACCGCCCCGTACAACGGCTGAACCAGCGGACCCGGCATGCCTGCGCCGTCCGGGCCGCCGCGGCCACCGGGCGGCGCGGGCACCGAACACGTCGCGGAATCGGAGCGGCCGTCGTGCGCCAACTCCTGGACGCGGGCGCCGAGGTGCTCGGCGGCACCGAAGAGCTGGGGGCTATCGAACGTTTGAACGGGCCGCTTGGGACTCGAAGGTGCCTGGGCGGGCGGATATGCCTTCGCTGGGGGAAGCTGAAGGAGTGAGCATCAGTAGCGAGCGCCCGGTAAGTGCTGAGCAGATCTACGCAGCGCTGGCCGCTCTGGCGGCTGAGCCGGTGGCAGATCCGGAGAAGCGGCCCGAGGGGCCGCAGGAAGAGGACCGCCTGCACCTGCTGGGCAGTCTGCTGGCGAAGACGGAGCTCGAGATCACCGCCGCGACCCGGCTGACCGAGGAAGAGGAGATCGAGGACGTCCTGGAGACGTTGCTCGGCTGGGGGGAACAGTTGGGAGCGGATCCCGGCCTCGCCGTCAACGTCCTGACGAACAGGCTGCAGCGCACCGCGCTGCAGGTCTCCGAACCGGAGGCGGAAGAACTGCCACCCGGCCGGGAGGCCGCCTTCGCCGCCGCCATGACAGCGGTGTACGCGCTCAGCGCCCAGTTGCACGCGGATCGCGGCGATACGAAGGGGACCCGACGCGCGCTGAGCGGTGCGGAAGAGGCCCTCATCGACATCCTGCAAGGCATGCATGACCTGCGCGTCACCATCGGCGACGCGGCCGGGCCGGAGGACGAGCCGGAGGCCGAAGCCGAGAGCTGACCCGCTCGGCACCTCCCCTGCAAGAGCCTCCAGGGACGGGAGCCGCTGCGCTGTTGCCCGGTCCGCGCGCACGCCTGACGCGGTGACGCACGGCTGCCGCCGCCTGACTCGTACTGCCGCAGCCTCGTCCTCCGTTTGGCCGCAGTCGGCTCGCGCGCGTCACCGAGCCGCGGTGCCGTTGACACGGATGGGTGCCGACGTCCAACGCAGAAGGGCGTCGTGCACTCAGCCGTGGAAGGACAAGCCATGCACATATCTGGACCGACAGCGGGCCGCCGGGGTCGTGCCGCGGTCATCGCCGCGTCGGTGATCTGCTCGACCGTTCTGACCAGGCAGGATTTCGCCGCGGCCGGCGGAGCCGGAGGTATGCCCACGCCCTCGGTGTCGGCCCCGGCGCTGGTCTGGAGACCCTGCGTGCACGGCAGCCCGTTCGACTGTGCGACCGCGAAGGTGCCGCTGGACTACAGCAGCGCAGGGGGGCGCACCATCGAACTGGCAGTCATCAAACGGAAGGCCGCCGACCCCGGTCGGCGCATCGGCACCCTGTTCTTCAACCCCGGCGGACCCGGCGGGCCAGGAACGGTCCAAATGCCGCAGAACTACGAGTTCTTCCCGCGCGAGGTGCGGGAGAGGTTCGACATCGTCAGCTGGGACCCGCGGGGGGTCGGCAGCAGTACTGCCGTGAACTGCTTCGCGAGCCGCAAAGCAGCCGCCGACTGGACTGCGAGCAAAGCGGCGGGCTTCCCGGTGGGCGAAAAGGAGCGAGCGGCCTGGAACGCCGCGTACAAGGACCTGGCCCGGCGCTGTGAGCGGCGGGACCCCGAGCTCCTGCGACATGTGTCGACCGCCGACACCGCTCGCGACCTCGACCTGCTCCGCCAGGCGACGGGAGAGTCACAACTCACCTACGTGGGAATCTCCTACGGCACGTTCCTGGGCGCCACCTACGCCAACCTCTTCCCGGGCAAGGTGCGCGCGATGGTCCTCGACAGCAACTGGGACCCCCAGGCCTGGACGAACCACGCCTCCGACGACGCCCGGCTACCGACATTCCTGCGCTTGGGCTCGGACCGCGGTGCGGCAGCGGTCGTGGACAAGTTCCTCGCCCTGTGCGGGTCCACGACCACCGCCCGCTGCGCCTTCTCCGCCGGCAGCCCGAAAGCGACCCGGGACAAGTTCGACCAGCTGATGCAGCGGCTGCGGAAGCATCCCGTGGGCAGGTCGACCTATGCCGGCACGGTCGCTGACGTAGTGACCGGCCTCTACGTCGTTCGCCCTGGGTGGACGGACCTCGCCGGCAGGCTGCAGGACCTGTGGCAGGGCCGCGTCCCGCCACCCTCCCCGCTCCCGCCCGCACCCCCGGTCCCGAATCCGAATCCCTACGTGGGCGAGGAACAGGCCTCCGCGGTGTTCTGCGGCGACAGCCCCAATCCACGTGACCCCGGTGTCTATCCTGCTCTGGAGGAGGCCGGCGCCGGCCGTGCGGGGGACGCCGGGCGCTTTTGGACGTGGGCCGGCGAGGGATGCGCCACCTGGCCGGCGGTCGCCGCCAACCGCTACCGCGGCCCGTGGAACAAGCCCACGGCGCACCCCGTCCTGGTGGTCGGCACCCTCTACGACCCCGCCACCCCCTACTCGGGCTCGCAGGCCATGGCCAGAGAGCTGGCCGACGCCCGCCTGCTCACCAACGCCGGATACGGGCACACGGCACTGATCAACCCCAGCAGCTGCGTCAAGGCCCACGAAAGCCGCTACCTCATCGACGGCACCCTCCCGCCGGTCGGAACGACGTGCCGACAGGACACGCCTCCCTTCGCCGCGCCCAAGCCGAGCGGTGGCGTCGCCGCCGGCGGCGGGGGGACGGCCGGCACCGTCTCCTGAGTCACCCACAAGCGCCGGCTCCCCGCTCAGGCCCCGGCGGTCACTGGGACGGCGGCCTCCCAGAAAAAGTCGTCCGGGTCGCTGAACGGGCCGGCAGCGCCGGTGAGCACGAGGCAATGCGATCCGGTGCCCTCGGCGGGGACACCCGCGTCCTTGGCGAGAGCGCGGCGCTTGTACAGAGCGAGCTTGACCTGGCCCGAGTCCGTGGCGAACTCGACGTACTTGCCGCCGAAGCTTTTGCCCACCCTCAGGCCCCGGTCGGCGTAGAACTGCTTGCTGGCCTTGACGTCCTCGACGCCGAGCAGGAGCACGAGGTCCTCGAAGTCCCGGGTGACAGGGCCGGTGTCCTTCTTCGCCGAAGTCGCGATCTTCACGATCGTGCCGTCGGGGGCCTGGACCACCCCGCCGTAGCCCCACAGCGACTTCGAGGCGGTCTTGAGGCTGGTGGCGCCGGCTTGGAGGGCGGCCTCGATGAGGGCATCGACGTTGCCCGGCTGGGACACCACCAGCGACAGCGTGAACCCGCGGAAGCCGGTCGTGGGGTTCCCGGATGCACGCAGACGCACGCGGGAGGAGTCCGGCCCGAGGACGGTGGAGTAGAAACGGGTGGCAGCCGTGAGGTCGGCCACCTCCAGGATGACGGCATCGATGGAGTTCATGTCTTCGACGATAGGGACGGCCGGGTGATCGGCGCTTCTCGAAAACTGACCGGCTTCAGCAGTTGGCTGGGCAGGGGCAGTTGCTGCTCGACGCGTGCGCACCGCATCGCATCCCATCGCATGTGACAGTGCTGTACGGAACATGTCACAGGGCTCGTACCGCCAGGTGCCGCCGCTTCCCCAAAAGCCCCGTGGGGTGGGATGTTTGCCGACCGGAGCGGCCCGCAGCCGGCCGCAGGGGGACAGGGGTGGACATCGTGACGTGGCAGCAAGAGCGAACCGGCAGCGACCGAACCGCCGGAGGGGCTCGGAGATCCGGCGGGACCGGCGCAGACGGCATGCCGCAGCGCCGCTGGGCGGCGGTGACCGCCGTGGCGCTCGCCGTGGCCGTACCACTGGCTCTCGGCACTGCGGGTGACGCGGGGGCGGCGGGGGACCATCCGATCGTCTTCGCCCGCTACACCGCGGCGGCGCCCGTAGAAGACCTTTACGCGATCTCTTCCACTGGTGGCACGCCCGTCAAGCTCACCCACACCTCCACCGTCAGCGACGTGATGCCCAGTTGGTCGCCGGACGGCAAGCGGGTGGCCTTCGTACGCTATGGGTCCGCTGGCGCCATCGACGGCATCTGGACGATGAAGACCACGGGCGGCGACCTGAAGTCCGTCCCCGGCACCAAGGGCGCCTCGGACCCGGCGTGGTCTCCGGACGGCAAGCGGATCGCCTACGCCAAGCCGGTCGGCAGCCGGCGCGAGATCTATGTGGCCGACATCGACGGCACCCCTGCCACCCGGCTCACCCACACCGCGGCGGACGACCTCCATCCGACGTGGTCGCCGGACGGCAAGTACCTGGCGTTCAACCGCGCGGACGCGGGTGGACACAGCAGAGTGATGCGGATCCGGCTGTCCACCCTGGCCCAGACCGCGGTCACCGGGTCCGGCTCCCGGGACTGGACGCCCGACTGGTCGCACGGCGACCGGATCGCCTTCAGCCGCGTGGACTCCTCTGGCTTCGCCCGGCTCTACCTCGTCCGCCCCGACGGCACCGGACTGCACCGCATCACCGCGGCCCGTCTCAACGACAAGTACCCCTCGTGGTCCCCGGACGGCAACCGCCTGGTCTTCACCAGAGGTGGTGCCGACGACGCGGACCCCGAACACCTCTACCTGGTACGGGCCGACGGCACCGGCCTGACCCAGCTCACCAAGACCGACTCCCATGACCTGGAGGCTGACTGGCGGCCGTGACGCAGACGTCCCGCACCGTTTCCTACACTCACCGCATGAACAACCACACGTGCACCCACTGCGGCACCGTCGGTCTGGTGGAGGGTTTCATCGAGGACGCCGGCGAGCACTCGCGCGGCT
This sequence comes from Streptomyces sp. NPDC020299, assembly GCF_044387825.1. Classification (NCBI taxonomy): domain Bacteria; kingdom Bacillati; phylum Actinomycetota; class Actinomycetes; order Kitasatosporales; family Streptomycetaceae; genus Streptomyces; species Streptomyces sp. NPDC020299. The sequence continues at coordinate 321,467 of NZ_JBIRWL010000005.1, read as the reverse complement.
ACGCGCGCTGGATCGAGGGCGCGTTGGAGCGGGGGATCTTCGGGGGTGCCAAGCGGATGGGCCGCCCCCGGCGACAGATAGAGGCGTACCGCTGCCCCAAGTGCGGCCACCTCGAACTGTTCGCCACCGGCGAGGCGTAGTCACCGCGAAACTCTGCGAAGATCGTCTTGAAGGCGGCCACCGAGCAACGGGGCCGACCGACGAGAGGACATCGCATGACGCTCACGACGGGCAGACCCACCGTGGCCATCCTGGGTGCCGGGGGCACCGGGGGTCTGCTGGCCGCCCTGCTGTCACGATCCGGTCACCGTGTCATCTGCCTGGCCCGCGAAGCCACGGCAGGCCCCCTGCGCGGCAGTGGGATCGAGGTCCGCAGCCGCCAGTTCGGCGACTTCACGGCCACCGTGGAGGCGGACACCGAGCTCCGCGAGCAAGTTGACGCCTGCCTGATCACCGTCAAGCACACCACTTTGGACGCCGCACTCACCCGCGTTCCGCCCGCGGTCCTCGGCGACGCCCTCGTGATACCGCTCCTGAACGGCGTCGAACACCCCGCGACCCTGCGCGCCCGCTACCGGCCCGACCGCGTGGCCGCGGGAGTGATCCGAGTGGAGTCCACCCGCCTCGGACCCGGTGGCACAGGGCCCGTCGTGATCGAGCAGGGCAGCCCGTTCGTCGAGGTCGACCTGGCCGCCGACATGGTCCCCCGCCCCCGCCTGGAAGCCTTGGCCACGGTCCTGTCCGACGCGGGGGTGGCGGCACGTGTGGCGGAGCACGAGACCGGGATCCTGTGGGCGAAGATGGCCTTCCTCGCCCCCTTTGCCCTGCTCACCACCCGGTACGGGCTCCCTCTCGGCGAGGCCCGCACCCGGCACCGCGAGGAGTTGGAAAGCCTGGTCGCCGAGACCGCCGCGGTGAGCCGCGCCTGCGGTGGCCCCGCCGACCCCGCCCGGGCCCTGGCGCGGTACGACGCCTTCCCGCCCGAAGCGAAGTCCTCCATGCAGCGCGACGCGGAGGCGGGCAGGCCACTGGAACTCGACGCCATCGGAGGGGCGTTGCTGCGGGCGGCCGGACGCCACGGCGTGCCGGTGCCGGTGACGGCCCGCTTGGTACGGGAGATACGCGCCGCCGGCGACTAGGGGGTGTTTCGAAAGTCCTGTGCGGTGCCCGCGGTGTCCGGTGCGTGCTCTGGGGGTCCCCCCGGCCGAAGGCTGGGGGAGTGCCGGACGAAAGCCCTCGTACTGGACGTACTTGGGTTTTTGGCCGGTGCGGCGAGTGGGGGTGCCCCCTCTGGGGGAGCGTGCCGGGCGCCGTGGGTGCTGTGCGGGACTTTCGAAACACCCCCTAGGTCGCGTGGGCCCGGCGGGTGACTGCCCGCCGGGCCCTCGTGGGCCAGGGCGGCCCGCGCTCCGGTGGAGCGAGGTCTTCTGGACCACGACGGCGAGGCGTGCCATGTTGCTCTCATGACGGCAGGGGGGACTGATCACGAGGCGCTGGCATTGGCTCTTGACCACGCCTGGCGCTGGTTCGAAAACCGCCGAGGCCGGGCGTACCAGGTACTCAACGCTCTCTTGGTTCTGGTCGCGGTCGCGGCCACGGCGTATGCGGCAGCCCTGAACGCGCACATGCACGGCGTAGCGGGAACGATCAGCCTGCTGACGGGCGTGATCATCGCCGCGGCGTATTCGGAGAGCACGAGGCTGCAGGCGCAGTCGCTGCTGGCCGAAGACGCGATCAAAGAGCTTCAAGAGCGTCTGGCAACGACCCTCGACATCGATGCACTGCGCATGGTGGAGCGCGAACGAGCTCTTCATCAGCCGCCGAGGCCGTCTTGGATACACCCTGCGTCCAGGCCACTGGTGCTGGTCGGCATCCTCGCGTCACTCGGCGGAGCCGTCTACACCTGGCTGGCGAGACCCTGACGGTGCCGCCCTCCACCTGAGCCGAGAGCTCCGACGAGTGCGTCACTGCTCGCGCATTCCCCAGGGCGAGCCGTATGCGGTCAAAAGGTCGAGGAACGGGCGTGCCGGGAACGCTTCCGGGCCGAGGACGCCCGAGCCTGTCCAGGCACCGGTGGCCAGGAGCTCCAGGGCGACGACCGGATTGACCGCCGTCTGCCACACCACCGCCTGGCAGCCGTACTCGTCCATGGACCACCGGTTGTCCACCACGTGGTACAGGTACACCTCGCGTCGCGCGCCGTCCCTGGTGCCGCGCACCCAGGTTCCCGCGCAGGTCTTGCCGTGCATGCGCTCGCCCAGCGTCGCCGGATCGGGCAGGCACGCGCCGACGACATCACGCGGCGACACCGCGACGGGGCCCTCGGGGCCGGGCACGGTCACCGGGGCGGTGCCGTCCAGACCCAGCTTGTGCAGTGTCTTGAGCGTCTCGATGAACTCCGTTCCCAGCCCGTACTTGAAGGTGACGCGCCGCGCGTCGACCCAGCGGGGGATCAGGAGCACCTCCTCGTGCTCCACGTTCACGCACTCGACCGGTCCGATGCCGTCGGGGAAGTCGAACACCTCCGGTTCGCTGAACGGTGCGGTGGTGAACCAGCCGCGGCCGGCCTCGTACACGACCGGCGGGTTCAGGCACTCCTCGATGGTGGTCCAGATACTGAAGGACGGAGCGAAGTCGTAGCCGTCGACAGTGAGGTTCGCGCCGTCGCGGACGCCGATCTCCGTGATCTCGTCGAAGAGTTCGTCGGCGGCGTACCGGGCGAAGACGTCGGACAGACCGGGCTCCACACCCATGCCGACGAGGGCCAGCGTGCCCGTCTTCTCCCAGTCGGCCGCCAGTGCGAACTGCTCGTCGCCCAGCTTGATCCCGCACTCGTCGTAAGGGCGCTCGGGATGCGGCCGCGACAGCGACATCGCCATGTCGAGGTACCCGGCGCCGGCCGTGTGCGCGGCTCGGAACAGAGGCATGACGAAGCGCGGGTCGGTGGCGTTGAGCAGGACGTCGCAGCGGTGGCGCGTCAGCAGGGCGGCCACCGCCGCCTCGTCGCCCGCGTCCACCCGCTCGGCACGGAAACGGGCGCCGGCGGCACCGAGGGACGCGACCGCCGCCTCGGCACGGCCGGGGTCGTAGTCGGCGACCACCATCAGGTCGAAGAACGGCCGTCTGGCCGCGATCCGGGTGATGGCGGTGCCCACACCACCGGCTCCCACGAGCAGTACACGCATGGCGGAATCTCCTTCTCGGTCGAAGTCGAACTGGGACGAGGTCGAGGACGGGCGCGCCTTGACCGCCGATACAACGGTGCGGGCCCGTGTAAGGTCAATCGCGTTGGCATAAGGTCGGTGCCGAGGGAGGAGGCGGCCGTGCCCAAGCAGGTGGTGCCGGAGGAGAAGCGGCGGCGGCGCCGCCCGACCAGGAGCGGTACCGTGCTCTCCGAGCGACTGATCGTCGAAGCCGCCCTGCGCATGCTGCACGAGCACGGCGGTGCCGGGCTCACCGCGCGCCGCCTCGGGCTGGCCCTGGACTGCGACGCGAGCACGCTGTACCGGTACTTCCGCGGTATGGACGACCTGACGCTGGCCATCGGCGACGCGCTCATCGGGCAGGCCCTGCGGGGCTGGGAGCCGACGGGGAACTGGCGGGCCGACCTGCGGGCCATCGGTCTGCGCATCCATGCCGCGTACGTGGCTCACCCGCAGGCGGCCCTGCTGACCGCCAACCGCGTCACCGGTCGCCCGCACGAGCTGGCCGCCGACGAGGCCGTCCTGGACGTGCTGCGCGGCGCCGGCTTCCCGCTGCCGGAGACCGTGCGCGTCTACCACGCCTTCATCGACCAGACGCTGGCCTTCGCCGCCCTCGACTCCGCGTCCCTCGCCCTTCCGAGCGCCTCCCAGCGCGCCGACGACGACAAATGGAGCTCGACCTACGGCCGCCTGCCCCGCACGACCCACCCCCGCATCGCCGAGGCGGCTCCCCTGCTGACCACCCGCATGCTCACCAGCGCCTACCCGACGGCCCTGGAGATGCTCCTGGACGGTGCGGCCGGGAGGCTGGAGGCGGTCATGAGGGCAGAGACCGCCGTCGGCTGAAGGAGCACCGCCCGGGGTGGCCCCTGCGGTGCCCGAACGCCCGGAGCGGGTTGACTGGCCTAAACCCTTGACTGGTACAGACCAAAGCGATTGAGTGTGCCTCCACACCCCCCACCACGGCCGTGCCCACGCCGTGGCCGGTCCGACCGGCACGTGCGCACAAGGCCCGGTTTCGCGTTGCCCTTGTCCGGGTGCGGCCGTGCTCCGCAAAGGAGTTGAACCTGTGTCGAGGCGCCGCGTCTCCGCCGTGGTCACCGCACTCGCCCTCGGAACCACCGTGCCGGTCCTGCTGCCGGCCGCGAACGCGTCCGCCGCCGCGTGTTCGAGCTACCCGAGCTGGGTCGTCGGAAGGCCGTACGCCACCGGCGACATCGTGCGTTACACCGACGGCAAGACCTACATCGCCGAACACGACAACCCGGGCTACGACCCGACCATCAGCACCTGGTACTGGGATCCCTATGCCTGCGACGGCGGCTCCGGGACCCCCGTCGGCACCTTCGTGGTGAGCGAGACCCAGTTCAACCAGATGTTCCCGAACCGGAATTCCTTCTACACGTACAGCGGTCTCACCGCCGCTCTCAGCGCCTACCCCGCCTTCGCGAACACCGGCAGCGACACGGTCAGGAAGCAGGAGGCCGCGGCCTTCCTCGCCAACGTCAGCCACGAGACCGGCGGTCTGGTGTACGTGGTCGAGCAGAACACGGCCAACTACCCGCACTACTGCGACGGGAACCAGCCGTACGGCTGCCCGGCCGGCCAGGCGGCCTACTACGGGCGCGGCCCGATCCAGCTCAGCTGGAACTTCAACTACAAGGCCGCGGGCGACGCGCTCGGCATCGACCTCCTCAACAACCCCTGGCTGGTGCAGAACGACGCCGCCGTGGCCTGGAAGACGGCCCTTTGGTACTGGAACACCCAGACCGGGCCCGGCACCATGACGCCCCACAACGCCATGGTCAACAGCGCCGGCTTCGGCCAGACGATCCGCAGCATCAACGGCTCCCTCGAGTGCGACGGCAGGAACCCGGCACAGGTGCAGAGCCGCGTGGACGCCTACCAGCGGTTCACGCAGGTCCTCGGGACGGCGCCGGGCGGCAGTCTCTACTGCTGACGGCGACGCGGTGCCGGGCGGGTGTCCGCCGTCCCGGCGGGCTGAGCTGTCACGCCCCGGCCAGAGAGTCGACGAGGGCCAGGGCGTCGTCGACGGAACCCGCTGGGTCGTCGAGCGGGTACAGCACTCCGCGCACCGTGCGGGAGGAGTCGAGGACGAGGGTGAGTCGTTTGAGCCGGTCCACGCCCGCCGCGCGGAAGGTGGGCAGTCGTAGTGCCGCGGCCAGCCGCAGGTCGGCGTCGGACAGGAGCGGGAACGCGATCCGCTCGTGCTCGGCGAAGGCGGCGAGCTGGTCGGGGCGCTGCGTGCTGACTCCGTGCACCCTCGCGCCGCGCTCCGCGAAGGCCGCCATCCGGTCGCGATAGGTGCACGACTCGAGCGTGCAGCCGCGAGCGCCCGGAATCCGGCCCCAGCCCGGCGGGTAGTCGTGCCCACCGGGTGCGTAGGCCCCGGGGAAGCAGTACAGGACCGTCCACGCCCGGTCCGTGCAGACCGGGTCGACCGGCACGCCCTCCGGTCCGGCGAGTTCGAGCTCGGGGAGCCGACGACCCAGCAGGGCGTGCACGCGTCGGGTCTCGGCGGAGCCGGTCGCGCTGGTGGCCGACAGGACGCCGTCGCCCATGACATGGCGGGCGCCCCAGTCCTGGAGGGCGACGAGGACCGGCAGCAGGCCGCGGCCGGCCGGCGTCAGGTGGTACTCGTACCGGGGAGGGTTCGGGGTGTAGAGACGCTTCTCCAGCACCCCGTCCGCGACAAGGGTCTTGAGACGCTCCGTCAGCACCTTGCGGCTGATGCCGAGTCCGTCCCGGAGCGCGTCGAACTGGTGCGTCCCGCCCGCGACGTCGCGGATGAGCAGCAGCGTCCATGGATCACCGACCACCGCCAGCGCCTGCGCGATCGCGCAGTCCGGGTCGCCGAGCTCTGTGTACCGCATGATCCATGAGTATAGTCAGTTCCCTAAGGGAACTCACTCGACGGTCGCGCAGGGGGCAGGCATGACGACGGCGGTGCAGGGGCGGGGAGAGAAGGGGAAGCAGCCGGACGGCGCGTCGCGCGCGGCGGCGTTCTGGCGGTACTGGGGTGCGTCCACGGTGAGCGGGCTCGGCGACGCCGTGACGGCGGTGGCCCTGCCGTTGCTCGCGGTACTGGTGCTGCACGCCTCGGCGTTCGAGGTCAGCCTGATCACGGCCGCCTCCTACGCTTCGTGGCTGCTGGTCGGCCTCCCGGCCGGCGTTCTCGTGCACCGTCTGCCGTTGCGCGGGGCGCAGGTGGCCATGGACCTGGTCCGGGCCGCCGCGGTGGCCTCGGTTCCGGTGGCTGCCGCGCTCGGCGTCCTGCGCCTGCCGCAGCTGATCGTCGTGGCGCTGGTGGTCGGGCTGGCGTCCGTCGTCTTCGATGTCGGCAACTCGACCTTCCTGCCCTCCATCGTCAGCAAGGAGGAGCTCACCGCCCGGAACAGCCTCACCTCGGGGACCCGTGCGGCGACCCAACTCGGTGGCCCGTCCGTCGGCGGCGTGCTGGTCCAACTGCTCGGCGCGGCGACGTCGATCGTGGTCGACGCGGTGAGCTACGTCGTCTCGGCCGCGCTCATGGGCAGCCTGCCGCGGGTTGCGCACCCAGCGCAGGAGGGCCCGCGCCGTGGCATGGGCGAGATGATCCGCGAGGGCTGGCGGTACGTCACCCGCCACCCTGTCATCGGCCCCTGCACGGCGGACGCGACCGCCGTCAACTTCGTCTGCGGCGGTCTCATGGCGCTCACCCCGGTCTTCCTGGTCCGCACCCTCGACGTACCGCCCGCCCTGGCCGGGATACTCATCGCGACCGATGGCCTCGGCACCCTGGTCGGCGCGGCGCTGACGCCCCGGATCGTCGCACGCCTGGGCAGCGGCCGGGCGCTGCGCTGGGCCGCGGTGGTCTCCCCGTGCTTCGCGGCACTGATGCCGCTGGCCGGCCACTCCCTGACGCTCGGCCTGTTCGCCCTGGGGAACGGTGGTTTCGCCGGGGCCGTGGTGGTGACGAGCATCGTGACCCGCACCTACCGGCAGACCGCCACACCCCCGGAACTGCTGCCGCGCGTGATGGCGACGGTCCGCTTCATCTCCTGGGGCGCGGTCCCCTTCGGCGCGCTGGCCGCGGGAGGCGCCGCCGCCCTGTGGGGTACCCGCGCCTCCTTCGCGCTCATGGCCGTGTTCTCCACGGTCAGCCCGGCGATCCTCCTCGCGAGCCCGATCCGCCGGATGCGCGAGCTAGCGTGAACGGGGTACCGCGGGACTGCTCGCCTCACTGTCCTGACGCCGGGGCCGAGCGATCGCCCCCTCCAAGAGGGTCTCAAGGGCGTGGGCTGGTGGGCACGAGTCCGGGCGGCGTCCTCTTCTGGGGGTGGTGCCGGGGCACCACGTCCTGGGGGAAGGTCAGCTGCTGGCCCATCCACTTCAGGGTGGCGGGCATCTCCCGTACCCAGGTGGGGAAGTTGTGACTCCCCTGGTCGGGCTGGATCGACGTGACGCGCATGCGTGACTTGGCGGCATTGATGAAGGCCAGTGTCTGCGGGTAGCCCCGCTCGCCGTGTTTGCTCTCGGCGACCAGGACCGAGACCTGTGGTGCCGGCAGGTGCTTCAGCCGCCACATCAGATCGTGCTCGTTGGCCCGGTCGATGCGACCCGGCCCGCTGCCGAAGAGGTTGCCGGTCGTGGGGTCGTCCTTGACCTTGTAGTCGGGGGACAGGGCGCCGGCGGTGGTGTACGCACCAGGGTTGCGCATCGTCAGCTGCAGGGCGCAACTGCCGCCGGAGGAGTAGCCCATGACGCCCCAGGCACTGGCGTCGTGGCCCACCCGGTACGCGGACTTCAGGGCGTCCGGGAGGTCCTTGGCCAGGAAGGTCTCGGCCTGCGGTCCGCCCGGCACGTCCACGCACTCGGTGTCGCGCGGCGGTGCGATCGTGGGCCGGATCATCACCATGATCGTCGGCTGCATCTGACCGCTCTTCTGCAGCTGTCCCGCGGTCTGCGACACCCGCAGGTGCTCGGCGAGATTGAAGATGCTGCCGGGATATCCGCTGAGCGTCACGATCACCGGGAAGCGCTGCCTGGCGTACGCCTTCTGGAAGTACTGCGGCGGCAGGTAGACGAACGCGGGGTCGACCACGCCCGTGCGACGGCCGATGACCTTCACGGACTCCACCCGGCCGTTCACCGCGGCAGGACCGGTGGGCAGTCCGCTGACCCGGTTCAACTGCTCGTCGGTGCCGGGCTGAACCAACGCCCCCTTCACCGAGAAACCGCCCGCGCCGTTGCCGATGGACGCCTGCGTCACACCGACGGGAGTGGTTTCGGTGTCGCCGAAGAGCTCGCCCCAGGATCCGAAGAACTGGTACGACGAGTTCAGCCAGCACGCGAAGGCCGCGATGATCGCCACCTGAGTCACTCCGATGGCCGCCAGCCGTCCGAGCACCTGCCACAACCCCTGCCTGGCAAGCCGTGGCCACAGCCAGACCAGCAGAGCCACACAGACGGCGGACAAGGCCGCCATGACGTACACGGTCGCTTCGCTGGTCAAACCCATGCCACTCGATCCCCGGTTTTCTTGCCTGTGCTGATTCCTTCATACAGAAAGAGGGCTGCAGACACGTCCACGTTCCTCAACGAGGGCAAAGCCCTGCGGTTCCACGCGGAAGGCCCGATCGCCGGTCATCGGCCTGCCGGAGTGGATACGACGCGACCGCGTCCCGAACCGCGGGACAGGCTGGTGTCGCATCGGTCGATGAGATGGTTCTCCCGTCACCCACCGAGCATTGTCCGCCGGCCAAAGGACCTGCGCCGTGCCTGAACTGCCGGACGTCGAGGGTTTCCGCGAGGTGCTCGTCTCCTGCGCGGAGGGCAGGCGCATCCGGAGCGTCGACGTACGGGACGAGGGTGTACTGCACGGGGTGAGCGTACGGCGGCTGCGCGAGACCCTGGTGGGCCGGCGATTCACCGGGCCGGAGCGGCACGGCAAGTGGCTGCTCGCCCACACCGACGGACCCACGCTCCTGCTGCACTTCGGCATGACCGGCCGACTGCTGTGCGCCCGTCCCGACGACGCGGTCGAGACCCATGACCGCGTCCTGTTCACCTTGAGCGGCGACCGCCAGCTCCGCTACCGCGACCAGCGCAAACTCAAGGGCCTCTGGCTGGCCGACGACGACCACGCCGTTGCCCGGCTGCTGGACCGTCAGGGTCCCGACGCGCTGGCAGTGGACCGCGAGGGCTTCGAGGACGCACTCTCCTCGCGCCGCGGCCGCGTCAAAACCGCGCTGACCGACCAGTCCGTCCTGGCCGGTCTCGGCAACCTGCTCGCCGACGAGATCCTGTGGCGCGCCGGGCTGCGCCCCAGCACCCCGGCCAACGCTCTGACGGAGGCCGAACGCCGACGCCTGTACACCCACATGCGACGCACGCTGCGCTCCGCGGTCACCGCCGGCTGCGTCCCACCGCGCGACTCATGGCTCACCGGCCACCGCGACGGCCCCGACCCGGTCTGCCCCCGCTGCGGAACCCACCTGCGCCGCTCGCGTCTGGCGGGCCGCGGCACGGTGTGGTGCCCGCGATGCCAGCGGGACGAGACCTGAGGCGAGGTCGTGGCTTTCCGCTACATCGCCACGCGGTAGAGAGCCGCGAGCGCGTCGTCGATGGGATGGGGCTGCGGCCTGCCCGAGGAGTCGAGCCTGTGCCACCTCTGCAGATTCACCCCGACGGCCAGCCGCCGCTTGCCGTCGGCACGGGTCATGGCCAGCGCTCCAGCACCCCAGACCGTGCCGCCGTGGCCCCAGAAGCTGCCCTGACCGGGAGCCTCCATCGGGTGCAGGCCGAGACCGTAGTCGATCGTCTTTCCCTCCTGGGAGACGACCGGGACGGTGCGTTGCATCTGCGCCAGCGACGACGGGCTGACGATCTCGCCGGTCAGCAGCATGCCGTAGAAGCGGTTGAGGTCCGTGACGGTCGATATCAGCGAGCCCGCCGGCCCCACCCATGACATGTCGAAGACGCTGTAGTCCCGCGGCGGGTCGATCATGCCGAACCACGCCTCGTACATCTGCGAGTGCGGCCCGCTGACGTACGGTCCGGCGGGGAGTTCGGTGTGCCGGAGCCCGGCGCGCTCGATGACGTTCCGGGTGATGTACCGCTCGGCCGTGGTGCCGGTCACCTGGGCCAGGAGTTCACCGAGGAGCAGGTAGTTGGTGTTGGAGTACACCCCCGGGGTGCCGCCCGGAGCGCCGACGGCGGGTGCGGTGACCCCCATCTCGATCAGTTCGGTGGGGTGGAACCGCGTGAACCGGTTGTCCTCCAGGCTCTGGGGCCCGGTGTCCGCGAGGGCTGGGAGCGCCTTGAGGGAGGGGTAGGCGTAAGGGAGGTACTCGGCGAGGCCGCTGGTGTGGTTGATCAGCATCCGGACGGTGATCGCGTCACCCCGTTCTCCGGGAACCAGCCTCGGAAGGTACCGGCCGATCGGCAGGTCGAGACCGATCTGACCGCTCTCGACCTGCTGCAGAACCGCGGCGGCGGTGAAGGTCTTGGTGATGCTGCCGACGCGGTGCCGCATGTCGGCGGTGGCAGGGCGGCCGGTGGCGACATCGGCGACCCCGGCGGCGCCGCGCCAGACCTGGTCGCCGTCACGCACCTCGGCGAACAGGCCCGGCATCCCGGCGCGGTGGACGTTCTCGACGGCGGCGTCGAGCTTCGCGGGATCCAGTGGGTTCCTCACCACATGCGTCCTTTCGCATTCCCCGGGGTGAGCTCCACGGCACACCCATGTCCTCATTATGCACGCAGTGCGTGCAACACCAAGTGCATAAGTTAGGCTGAGACCGGCGAGAGGAGCGGGATGGCAGACCGAAGGCGCTGGGCGACCGAGGAGATCCTGGATGCGGCGGCGGAGCTGCTGCGCACGAGCGACGCCGAGTCGTTCAGCGTGCGCAAGCTCGCCGCGACCCTCGGGACCGATTCCTCCAGCCTCTACCGGCATTTCCGCAGCAAGACAGAGCTGCTGCGGGCGGTCGCCGACCGGATCCTCGTGGCCGCCATGGACGGCTACCGGCCCGAGGGCGACTGGAAGCAGCGCATCACCGCCCTGGCCCTGCGCGTGAGAGAGGCCTTCGGTCAGCAGCCCCAGCTCGCCGCGGTCTGGGGACGCTATGCGTCAAGCGGCACCGGCTCCCGGCTCATCATGGAAGAGACGCTGCAGGCCCTGCGGGCGTCGGGACTGCCCGACGAGGAGATCCCGGTGCGCTACCACCGGATCGCGGTCCTCATCGCCGCATTGGTCGCCTCCGAGGCCGGCGTCAGCACCATCACCCCCAAGGAGTACGAACAGGGCATGGAGCTGTTCCGCGTCGCGGTACTGGGCGCCGACCCCGAACACTTCCCCGCCCTGGCCCACTTCGCCCGTGGCGTCCGCCCCCTCGGGGCGGACCGCCGCGCCGCGTTCGAGGAGATCCTCGCCGTCCAACTCGCCCACATCGAGGCCGCTGTCTGACCGAGCCGGCCGGCCCGCCCGAGTTCACAGCCGGGGCCGCGGGGAGCCGACGCAGGCATAGCCGAAGCCCTCGCCCGTGCGTGGCGCCCGGGTCCAGGACCGGGTGGTGAAGGTGCACAGCCTGCCCTGGGTCAACGCGAAGCGGGGCAGCGAGAGCCCGAGTCCGGTGTGCAGGGCCTGCAACACGCGCAGTTCGCTGCCCAGTTCGGTGTCCTCCGAGTGGAACAGCCGTGCGGGGTCCAGGGCCTCGGGTATCGCGCCGGAGCGCTGGGTCTCCGTACCCCGCACGGTGAACGCGTAGAGCTCCTGGCCCTGTTCGGCCACCGGCAGGTGGAACGCGGCCGGGTGGTCACCCGGCGACGAGCGTCTCGGGTCGCGCCACACCACCACCGCGCGGCCGGACGAGGAGGCGGCCGAAGCGGGCGAGAGGAGCAGCTTGCTCAGCCCGTCGCTCACGGCCAGGAACTCCCGGTACGAGGACGGCAGCCGCCGCCCCAGCCGCTCCTCGGCCGCGGCGATCGCCGCCTCGTCCGCCCCCGGCCTGCCCAGGGGGGCAATGGTCCGCCCGCCGCCCTCGTCGCCGCCCTCGCCCTCGCGTGGAACCCACTCTTCCCGCCAACGCCCCAGGAACTCATGCCAGTTGAAAGAACCGCCACTCATGGCCGGATGGTGTCATCCGGCACTGACAACGGCGCCTCCCGGCTGAAGCCGTGACGATCGCCGCTGCGTAGCCGGGCCGGTCAACCGGCTTCGGTCGCGAAGGGACCGCCGTCGCCGAACGCGTGCCGCGCGAAGTTCTCGCCGATGCGGCGGTGTCCTTCGGGGCCGGGATGGACCTCGTCCGGCAGCGGGTGTTCGGCGTAGTCCGTCTCTCCGTACAGGTCACGGCCGTCGAGGTAGTGCAGGTTCGGGTCGTCGGCGGCCCGCAGTTCGACGATCCGGGCGAGTGCGTCGCGGATGACGTTGAGCGTCAGGCGTCCCATGGCGCGGTCAGCCGGATCGCCCGTCGCCTTGAATCGCAGCCCGCCCCCGTCGAAGTCGGGTGCGAGGGGGCCGGGGGTGTCCTCCTGCACTGGGCACAGGAGGGGAGACACGACCAGCAGTGGCGTGGCCGGATGCCCCTCGCGGATGGTGTCGAGGAAGCCGTGGACCGCGGGGGTGAAGGCGCGCAGGCGCATGACGTCGGCGTTGACGACGTTGATGCCGATCTTGAGGCTGATCAGATCCGCGGGGGCGTCCCGCATGGCACGGGCGGTGAACGGGTCGAGCAGCGCGCTGCCGCCGAAGCCCAGGTTGACCAGCTCCACGCCGCCCTGGGCGGCTGCCAGGGCCGGCCAGATGGCGGTCGGGTGGGCGGCGTTGGAGCCATGGCTGATGGAACTGCCGTGGTGCAGCCACACCCTGCGCCCGCGGTCCGGTGCCGGCTCGACGGGGGCATCGGTGCGCAGGGCGATCAGCTCGGTGATCTCCGTGTGCGGAAGCCAGATCTCCACGTCCTTGTCACGCGTCGGCAGACCGGTGAAGCGGGCGGTGCCCGCGGGCCCTTCGCGTAGTTCTGAGGTCTGGGTGACCATGTCGGTGATCGTGCGGACGTTGCCGCCGGCCACCGTGGCCTGGGCCGTGAGACGGCCGTCGACCAGCAGGTCGTAGGTGCCGTCCGCAGGGGCCGGGAAGCCGCGGTAGACGCGCTTGGTGGGCAGCGTGTCGAGTTCGATGGTGGTGGCCCTGGTGCGGAAGGCCAGCCGTACGCCGGACGGCTGGGCCTCCGCCATGGCCAGTTGTTCGTCGGGGATCTGCCGGCGCGCCGGAGCGGGCAGCCGGTGCGGGAGCAGGCCGTGCGCGGTCGGTTCCAGGTCGAGGAAACCGCGCAGGATGTCGGCGGTGACGGGTGTGGTGGTCCAGTGGTGCTCGGTGTTCATCGTCCCAGCCTGTTGATCAAGATTGACGGGTCGTCCGGAGCCGCCGGTGGAGCGGCCCCTTGCTGGTCAGGGTCTGGTCCAGTTCCGCAGCAGGGCGTCGAGGGAGTCCAGGGTCCAGAGCCAGGACGCCTGCGAGTCGACGGCGGTGTGGCTGAAGCCTCCGGCCGCCTCCAGGCTGACGTAGCCGTGGAAGACGCTGCCCAGCATCCGGACCGCGTGCGTCTGCTCCGGCTCCGTCAGGTCGTAGCCGCGCAGGATGGCGCGCGTCATCTGTGCGTGCCGGACGCCGGCGCTGGCGGCCGCCGTCTCGGGGTCGAGTCTGAGCCGGGCGGCGGCGTAGCGACCGGGGTGCTCCCGGGCGTAGTCGCGGTAGGCGTCCGCGAAGGCGACCAGGGCGTCCTTGCCCGCGCGCCCGGCGAGGGCGGCGGCGACCCGGTCGGCGAGTTCCTCCAGAGCGAACAGGGCGATCCTGGTCTTGAGGTCCTGCGAGCTCTTCACGTGCGAGTACAGACTCGCGACCTTGACGTCGAACCGCCGGGCGAGCGCCGAGACGGTCACCTGGTCGAAGCCGACTTCATCGGCGAGTTCCGCTCCCGCCCGGGTCAGGCGCTCCGGGGTCAGTCCTACTCGGACCATAACCTTCCTCCCGTCCGGCGATAGCCATCATGAACTTACCTAATACCTTTAGGCAAGGCCCCTGGGTGGGCGGTGAGTGCGGCGCGGTGTGCGTGACTCCGCCGACGCGATCGGAACGGAGTACATCGTCTGGGGTGCGTCCCACTCCACGAAGGTGCTGATCATTCGCATGCCGATAGCCTCGAGTAGGCGGCGTGACCGGGCGTTGGCCTCCTGGGTCACCGCGATGACGGACGGATCGTCCGACGGGACGTGGTCCAAGCACCAGCCGACTGCGGCCGTCACGGCCTCACGGGCGTATCCCTGTCCCCAGTGTTCCGGCAGGAACGAGTAGGACACCTCCCGCCGACCGTCGAACCGGGAGTTCGGATCGATCGAGACGGAGCCCAGAACGGTTGCCTCCTGCCGCGTGACCACGGTGAACACATGGGGTCTGCCAGCGAAATGCTGCTGATAGGTGGTCAGTTGATCCTCAGCGACCGGGCCGCCGAGGAAGCGTCGGACATCGGGATCGGTCCACAACCGGGTGAACTCGGAGACGTCACCGGATTCGGCCGGACGCAGGATCAGCCTGGGAGTCCTGAGGACACACGGCCAGGACTCCGCAGCAGGCAGCAACGACATGAGATCATCGTCTCAGATGACCGATGTGTCACCTCGCCGCTGAACAGCGTTCGTGGACCACACGACCGCCGAACACCGTGAGATCCACCTCCATCCGCGTGATGTCGTGCGGGTCGAGGCCGAGGAGCGGGCGGTCGAGGACGCACAGGTCGGCGACCTTGCCGGGTTCGATGGTGCCCTTCCAGTCGTCGGCGAAGTCCTGCCAGGCCGCGTTGACCGTGTAGGCCCGCAGGGCGTCGGCGAGGGGCACGCACTGGTCGGGGCCGCTGGTCCGGCCGCCGGCCCTGGACTCGCGCAGCATCATCGAGGCGACTCCCTGCCGCCAGTCGGGTTCGGTGATCGGGGCGTCGGAACTGGAGCAGACGGTGACCCCGGCCTCGATCGCCGAGCGGACCGGCCACTGGTAGGCCGAGCGGCGCGGGCCCACCACCTCGTCCATGAGGTCGGAGATGGTCCACTTGATGGCGGGGTTCATGTTGACGCCGTATCCGTGTGCGGCCAGCTTGGCCAGGCTTTCGGGACCGATGAAGTCGCCGTGGATGACGTAGTGCCGGGCGTCGGGGCGGGGTGCTGCCTCATCGGCGGCGACGAAGGCGTCCACGACGGTGTCGATGGCCCGGTCACCGGTGACGTGCACGCCGAGTTGGAAGCCGGCCACATGGGCGATGCGGATCATCTCGCGGAGTTCCTCGACCTGGAGGGCGGGGGTCTCGCCGTGGACACAGAGGGCGCCGTGGCCGCCGTCGGTGTAGGGCTCGTTCATCCAGGCGGTGCGGTTCGGCGGCACGCCGTCCGCGAAGATCTTGACGCCGATGGCGTTCAGCAGCCGCGGGTCGGCGGAGGCGGGGCGGCGCAGCTCGGCCAGACCCGTGCGCAGGTCGTCGGCGGAGCCCCCCATCGGTGCCGGCAGCAACAGCACACTGACCCTGGCCTGAAGGGCCTGCTCGGCGGCGAGTTCGGTGTACGCGGTCCAGTTGTCGGTGCTGAGACCGCCGAAGAAGGTGTCGCCGCCGCCAGGTCCGAGGCCGGGCTCGGTGTAGCTGGTGATGCCGCGGGAGTGGAGTTCGCGGACCACGGCCTGGATGGCCTGGCGGCGCTGAGCGGTCGTGGGCCAGGGCAGCTCGCCCTGGATCAGCCGCGCGGCGGCTTCCCGCAGGATGCCCGTGGGCTCGCCGTCGGGGCCGGTGTCGATCACGCCGCCCGCCGGCGGCGCCGTATCCGCGTCGATGCCGCAGCGGCGCAGGGCCGCGGTGTTGGCCCACACCATGTGCTGGGAGAAGTCGGTCAGGCAGACCGGGTTGTCCGGGGCCACCACGTCGAGGTCCCGGCGGTGCGGGAAGCGGCCCGGGTCGGCGAGACACTCCGCCAGGTAGCCGGCGTCCCAGCCGAGTCCGACGATCCACTCCCCCGGCGCGACGGCGCGCACCGCCCCGCCCACGAGCGCCGCGATGTCGGCGATCGAGCCCACCGCGGGATGGCCGGCGTTCAGGGCGAACGGCGGTTTCGTCATCCCGTAGGCGGCCCCGTGCAGATGCGAGTCGTTGATGCCGGGCAGGACGGTCCGCCCGCCGAGTTCGACGATCCGGGTGCCGGGCCCGGCCAGGGCGCGGATCTCGGTGTCGGTTCCGACCGCGACGATGTCCCGGCCGCGCACCGCCACACCTTCGGCGACGGTGAACTCGGGGTCGACGGTGAGCACCTGGCCACCGGTCAGGATGAGGGTCGGAGCGGTTTCACTCACGGGAGACCTCTTTCAAGGCTTCATGGCTTCATGGCTTCATGGCTTCATGGCTTCAAGGGGAAGGGAGTCAGCGCCCTGGCCTTGGGGCGAAGTACGCCAGCGCGGCGCCCGCGACCAGGGCGGCGCCCTGTGCCATCTGCTGCCAGAACGTCGGCACGTTCAGCAGGGTGAGGCCGTTCTGCAGGCCGCCGAGGAACAACACGCCGAGCAGGACGCCGAGGATGGAGCCGGAGCCCCCGGTCAGGGCGATGCCGCCCAGCAGTACGGCGGTCAGCGCCGTCAGTTCGAACCCTGCGCCGGAGGTGCCGGCGACCACACTGTCCAGCACCGACGCCTTGATGGCACCCGCCAGAGCGGCGGCCACCCCGGTCGCCACGAACAGCGCGAGGGGCGTACGGCGGATGCTGATGCCGGAGAGGTGGGCGGCCTCGCGGTTGACCCCGTTGGCGAAGACGTGCCGGCCGGCCGGGGTCAGCGCCAGGAACGCCGCGCCCACGGCGAGTACGACCGCGGCGATCACGACCGGCTCGGCGAGCCCGGCGATCCGAGCCCCGCCGAGCCAGGCGTAGCCGTCACCGAAGCCGCTCAGTGGCAGCGGGAACAGCTGCTGCGCGAGGCCCCGGACAGCGGTGAGCATGCCGAGGGTGACGATGAACGGCGACAGGCCGAGGTAGCAGCACAGCACACCGTTCAGCGCGCCGACCGCAGCACCGGCGGCCAGCGCGCCCACGACGGCGATGACCGGCGACTGCCCGCTGCTCGCCAGCCTGCCCGCGACCAGCCCGCCGAGGGCGAGTGTGGAGCCGACCGACAGGTCGAGGTAGCCGCTGATGACGAGCAGGGCCAGCGGGACGCAGACGATGGCCAGGGTGGCGGCGTCGGTGGCGATGCCGCTGAGGTTGGCCGGCGCCAGGAAGCTGCCGGTGGACAGCTGGAAGACCAGCACCATCGCGGCGAGCACGGCGATCAGGGGGTGGCGTCGTACGGTGGTCAGGCCGCCCGTGGCCAGGACGCGGGGGCGGGTCAGGACGCGGTCGGCGGTGGTCATACTGCTCCTTCGGCGGGCGGGGTGACGGCCCCCTGGTCGGTGTCGTGGCCGGCGGACGGCTCCGTGTCGTGGCCGGCGGACGGCTCGGTGTCGTGGACGGCCGCCAGCAGGGCCTGTTCCGTGAGCGCGGCGCCGGACAGTTCTCCGACGATCCGGCCGCCTGCGACGATCAGGCAGCGGTCGGCGAGCGCGACGACCTCCTCGGGATCACTGGAGGCGAACAACACGGCCGTGCCCCGTTCGCCGGCCAGTTCGCAGACCACGCGGTAGATCTCCTGCCGGGCACCGACGTCGACGCCCTGGGTCGGCTCGTCCAGCAGCAGGACCTCCACGTGCCGGGCCTCGTTGATCCACCGGCCGAGGACGAGCTTCTGCTGGTTGCCGCCGGACAACGCGCCGCCGGGCAGGTCCGGTTGGACGGGACGCAGCCCGACGTTCCGGGCGAGCGAGTGGAAGACGCGCCGTTCGGCGCCCAGCGACCGCAGCCCTGAGCGGGCGAGGGGCCGGATCGAGGGCAGCAGTACGTTGTCCTGCGCGTCGAGGACGGGGAAGAGGGCCTGGGCCCGTCGGTCCGCCGGGACCAGGGCGATCCCGGCGGCAAGGGCCTGTGCGGGCCGGGCCGGGGCCACGGTGCGCTGCCCGATCCGGATCGTGCCGCCCGAGGCGCGGCGCCGGCCGAAGAGGGTCTCCAGCATCCGCGTGCGTCCGGAACCGATGAGTCCGAACAGTCCGACGCGCTCTCCTTCGCGGACCGTCAGGCTGGCGGGCCCGAAGCCGGGGCCGTGCAGGCCGTGGACGGTGAGGCGGGGTGGGCCCGGGGTGCGCCGGGGGGTGCGGGGGCGTTCGGTGGTGTCCGCGTGCGGGCGGCCGGCGATCACCGTGACCAGCTCGGACCGCGTGTGCCCGGCCGTGTCGGAGTGGTGGACGACCCGGCCGTCGCGCATCACGGTCACCGCGTCCGCCAGCCGCTCCACCTCCGACAGCAGGTGGGTGACGTAGACGATGGCCAGTCCCTGGGTGCGCAGGTCCTCGACCCGTTCGGCCAGGGCCTCGCTCTCGGCGCCGGACAGGGCGGCGGTCGGCTCGTCCAGGACCAGCACGGAGGCGCTGCGGCTGAGGGCCTTGGCGATCTCCACCAACTGGCGCTGTCCCATGGGCAGGTCGGCCACGCGGTCACGTGGGGAGCAGGTGGCGGCGAGCCGTTCGAGCAGCCCGGCCGCCACCTCGTCCTGGGCGCGGCGGTCGATGCGGCCGTGTCGTGTCCACTCCTGGCCGAGGAAGATGTTCTCCGCGACCGTGAGGGCGTCGACCACGCTCAGCGTCTGGTAGATGATCGCCACACCCGCGGCGATCGACTCCCGTGGGCTCAGCCGGGTGTAGGGCGTGCCGCCGATCTCGATCGTGCCGGAGTCGGGCGGGAAGGCTCCGCCCAGGCACTTGATGAGGGTGGACTTGCCGGCGCCGTTGTGGCCGAGCAGGGCGTGCACCTGTCCGGCGGGGACGGTGAGGTGCACGCCGCCCAGAGCCCGGACTCCGCCGAAGGACTTGGTCAGCCCGCGGATGCGGAGGTTGATGGTGGTCATGTCCGGCCCTACGCGTTCTGGGCGAGCAGTTCGTCGATCTTCTTGGTGTCGCCGTGCCGGACGAGGGTGATCGGCACCTGAGCGCTGGGGTCCGGCTTGCCGGCGGCGACCGCGAGCGGGACGTCGACGATGGCCGAGGCGATGTCGTTCGGCGCGAGCGCGGCCGAGGCGCGGTAGAAGGTGCCCTGCTTGACGGCGAGGAGGGACGGGGCGGCTCCGTCCTGTCCGCCGACGAAGGTCTTCGCGTCGTCCTTGGCGCGACCCGCCTGCTGGAACGCCTTGAACGCGCCGTACGCGGCGGCGTCCGTGACGCCGAGGACGAGGTTGAGATCGGGGTGCTTGGCGAGGATGGCCTTGGCCTTGGACAAGCCGGTGTCGGGGTCAATGGCCTGCTCCCGGGCGACGACGTCGACGCCCGGGGCGGCCTTGGTGAAGGCGTCGATCATGCCCTTGGTGCGTTCGCGGCCCAGTTCGATGGTGCTGTCGGTGAGGAACGCGATCTTCCCCTTGCCGCCGAGGTGCTCCGTGGCCCACTTCGCGGCAGCCTCGCCGAGCAGCGTTCCGCCCTTGCGGAAGCTGAACCGGATGTCGGCGCTCTGGTGCTCCAGGGAGCCGCCGTACGTCACCCAGATCAGGCCCGCGTCCAGGGCCTGCGCGGCGATCGGCTCGGCGGCCTCGAAGACCATCGGGAAGGACACGATCGCCGGGACCTTCTGGGTGACCCAGGTGTTGAGATTCGTGGCCTGGGTGTCGGCACCGGCGTTGTCGTTCGTGGTCAGCACGGACATGCCGTGCTTCTTCGCGCCGGCCGTGGAGAGCTTGACCAGCGTCGAGTACAGCGGGAGCTGGGTGAAGGGGTAGTCCAGCCCGATCTTCGCCGGTTTCCGACCGCTTGCGGCGGATGGCGAGGACTTGGCCGAGGCGGACGTGCTCGCCGGCGCCGAACAGCCGGTGGCGGTCAGCGCGGTGGCGGTGAAGGCGCCGGCGGAAAGGGCGAGGAACCGTCTGCGGGAGGCGGTCGGGCCGGTGACGTACTCGGGTGTGATCATGGCGGGGCTCTCCGAGGGGCGGGCCCGCGTGAGCCGCGGGCGACCGGTGCTGCCAAGGGGTGTGCCGGACAGGAAAGACCCGAGGGACACCATGCCGCCATCCGTAGAAGTACCGATCGGGTCCGGCGGCGCCGCGCCGCGGGTCCGGTCCGGTCCGGTCCGGTCACGGAGCCGTGGACATCTTGCCGGTGGGGCACGCTCCCCATATCGTTGGGACCCAAACGAGATTCGGTCGTCCCGTGCCCCGGAGGCTCGCATGCTCAGCCACCACCACATCGCGGCGGCCACCCGCATCGGCATGCTCACCCGCGAACGCGATGCCGCGTCGGCCTGCGGCGAGGCACTGCGCGAACTCGCCCGTGCGCTCCCGCTGGACGCCGCGACGCTGCTCACCCTCGACCCGCTCACCGGCGACCACGTCCAGGTGGCGGGCATCGGTTACACCGCCGAGGGCTCCCAGTCGCTGGCCGCCGAGTTCGTCGCGACCCCGTGGTACCGCAACGTCGTACGACAGGAGCTGCCGCCGTCGATCTCGGAGGACACCGACGACGATCTGGGCACCCGCTTCCGGCAGGGCTGGTTCTACGCCGAGCGGGTTCGGCCCGCGGGATTCCGGGACGGAGTGACCGGCGCGCTTCGGCATGGGGGCCGGCTCGTCGGCCTCGTCCACCTGTCCACGGAGGGCGCGGACGCCTACGACACGGACGCGCGCCGGCTGCTCGCGTCCGTCATGCCGGCCCTCGGCGCGCTCGCCGACCCGGTGCCGCACACCGGCGACCTCCTGGAGGGGCCGGGCGAGGGCAGCGCGGCGAGCCTGGTGACCGAGGGCGGAGTGATCGGCGTACCCGGGCGAGACCGTGTCCGGGTGCTGTGCGACGAGGGGTTCCGGCCGCTGCTGCGGGCCTTCGCCGCCACCGGCGGCCGGCGGCTGCGGGTGCTGTGGCCGGTGAGAGACAGGTGGTACCGCGTCAGCCTGCACCGGCGGCAGCCCTCACGGGGGTTCGCGGCGGATGCCGTGCTGGTGGTCGAGACCCCGGTCGCGCTGCCGTACGGGCTGAGCCCGCGCGAGCTGGAGGTGCTGACCCGGGTGGCCCTGGGACAGACCAACCAGGCCATCGCGGAGGCCCTGTTCCTGTCGCCGCGGACCGTGCACACGCATGTGGAGCACCTGCTGCGCAAGACCGGCACCGCCTCCCGCGCCGAGGCCACGGCCCTGGCGGTCCGCGACGGCCTGCTGCACCCGGCCCCGGCCGACCTGGCCCGCTTCGTCGAGCGGTGACCGGCCGGCACCGGTACCTCTACCGGTCGGTGACCGTGGAGTCAGGTGCGCGTAACACTGCCGAGCGCGGTGCGCAGGTCGTCCTCTCCGGGGCGCGACGGAGGCAGGGGGGTGGCGTTGGCGGGGTCGAGCGAGTCGAAGAGCAGGGCGATGAAGCGGGCGCGCAGCGCGGGTGCGGTGCCGGGGAGTGCCAGGCCCGCGACGGCCATGACGAGAAAGCGGGGGATGTCCTCGGCGGTGAGGTCGGAGCGGATCTCACCGGCCTGCTGCCCGCGCTCCAGAAGCGGGTGGAGTGAGTCGCTGAAGCGCTGGAGGACTTCCACCGCTACGTCGGCGAAGTTGCCGGCGAACGTGACCAGCCCCCGTTCCTCGGTGATCAGGTCGAGCAGGTGTGTGGCGATGCCCTGAAGCGCCTGGCGCGTGTGGTCGGCATCGGCGGCACGCTCGATGAGCGGGAGGAGGTCGGTCTCGAGGATGTCCTCGAGGACGGCCCGGACGATGGCCTCCCGGTTGGGGAAGTGGCGGTAGAGCGTGGCGATGCCCACACCGGCCTCCGCCGCGATCTGCTCCAGAGAGGCTTCGCCCCTGCCCAGCACGGTCCGTCCCGCGGCGACGATGCGCTCCACGCTCGAGCGGGCATCGACCCGGCGCCGGGAAGCGCCGCCCTTCGTGGTTGCCATCCGTGACTCTTCCCTGTCCTGCCTGTGCTGCCCGTCCTGCGACGAGGGCGGTCGCCCCTCCCCGTTCGATAGCACCCTACCGCATTGATAGTCTCCTATCGCTTTGATAGAACCCTCTCACTTCGCTGTGTGATCTCGGCTGTCAGGCCGATGGAGATGGGGAGAGATCTGTGTCCGTTCTGCTGTACCGGCTGGGAAGCTTCGCCTACGGCAAACCCTGGTACGTCATCGGAGGCTGGCTCGCTGTACTGGCGTCCGTCGTGGCGCTGCTGACGGTCAATCCCGTCAAGCTCAGCAACGCGGTGCGCATCGACGGCACCCCGGCCCAGAAGGTCATCGACGATCTCGCCACCTCCCTGCCGGAGGCGTCCGGCGGCCAGGGCATGCTGCTCTTCAAGGCCCCGGACGGCGCCCGGATCGACGGCGAGCGGAGTCGGCCCGCCCTGCTGGCAGCGGTGGATGCGGTCTACCGCCACGGTCATGTCATCGACGCGCGGGGGCTCCTGGCCCGGGAAGCGGCCAAGGGTGAGCGCAGCCCACTGCTGCGCGCCCAGACAGCGGTGGCACGTGCCGCAGGCCGGCCCGCCTCCGGCCGGCCGCCCGTCCCGTTGCGGGCGGGTGGTCAGCCGGTGCCGGGGGTGTTCGTCTCGGCCGACGGCTCGACGGCGTTGATGCAGTTCCAGTTCGACGAGCAGACCTTCGAGCTTCCCTCCGGGACGGTCGACAGCACCATCGGGGCCGCCGAGCGACGAGCCGCACGCGGTGGCCTGGAGGTCCTGCCGTCGGCGGCGATGATGGAGGTCCCCGAGATCATCGGCGTCGGAGAGATCGTCGGCGTAGCCGTCGCGGCCGTGGTCCTCCTGATCACTCTGGGGTCGGTCGTGGCGGCGGGTCTGCCGCTGGTCATCGCCCTGGCCGGCGTGACGGTCGGAGTCGGCGGTGCCTTCACCCTCTCCACCGTCTTCGAGATCCACTCGCTCGCCGCGGTACTGGCGCTGATGCTGGGACTGGCCGTCGGCATCGACTACGCCCTGTTCATCGTCAACCGGGAACGCCGGCTGATCCTGGACGACGGCCTGGACGCACACGAAGCGACCAGCCGCGCCATCGGCACCGCCGGCAGCGCGGTCTTCTTCGCCGGCAGCACCGTCATCATCGCCCTGGCGGGGCTCCTGGTCATCCAGATCACCCTGCTCTCCACCATGGCCCTCGTCGCGGCCGCCACGATCGCGATCTCCGTCCTGCTCGCCCTGACCCTGCTGCCGGCACTGCTGGGCCTGGTCAAGGAACGCGTCTGCCCCACCCGGACCTGGCACAGGGCACGGCAGCACCCGACGCCGGCCGGCCATGCACGGGCCACGCGGTGGGGAACGCGCCTGGTGGGCCACAGGTACGCCGCGCTCGCGGCCGCGGTCCTGGTCCCCGTGGTCCTGGCGGTGCCTGCCGCCGACATGAAACTGGGCCTGCCCTCCGGCGCCAGCTACAACCCCGACACCGGGCAGCGCCGCAACTACGAGCTGGTCAGCGACGCCTACGGGCCCGGCTACAACGGTCCTCTCCTGGTCGCCGTCCGCTCCACCACGAGCGGAGCACCCCTCTCCCCCGCCGCCCTCGCCGCAGTGACCTCGGATCTGCGGAACACCAAGGGCGCCACATCGGTCTCGCTGGCCGGGATGAACAGCGCCGGCACCACAGCCATCCTCAGCCTCGTCCCCGGCAGCGGCCCGAACGACGACGCGACCAAGGACCTCGTGACGGCGGTACGGAACAAGAGCGCGAAGATCTCCGAAGCCCACGGTGCCGTCATCGGCGTCACCGGCTTCACCGCCCTCGCCATCGACGTCTCCGACCGGCTCGCCGACGCCCTGCCCGTCTACCTGGCGACTGTCCTGGGACTCTCCCTGATCGTCCTGCTCCTGGTCTTCCGCTCCCTGATGGTCCCCGTGATGGCCACCCTCGGCTTCCTGCTGAGCATCGCCGCCACCTTCGGCCTCACCACGGCCGTGTTCCAATGGGGTTGGCTGCAGGGCCTGATCGGGCTCGACGCCACCGCACCGGTCGTGAGCCTGCTGCCCATCATCGTCACCGGCGTCCTGTACGGGCTCGCCATGGATTACCAGATGTTCCTGGTGACCTCCATACGCGAAGCGCATGTCCACGGCGCGACCGCGCGGAGTGCCACCGTCACCGGCTTCGCACGCGCGAGCTCCGTCGTCCTGGCGGCGGCCACCATCATGGTCTCCGTCTTCGCCGGGTTCATCTTCAACGCCCAGCCCATGATCAAGCAGGCGGGCTTCGCGCTGGCCGCAGGAATCCTCATCGACGCCTTCGTCGTCCGTATGACACTCATCCCGGCCACCATGGCGCTCGCTCAGGAAAGGGCCTGGTGGATGCCCGCCTGGCTGGACCGGCTGCTGCCCGACCTCGACGTCGAGGGCGACAAGCTCGCGCAGCGGATCCCCGGGCCCGATTCGATCGTCCAGTGAGCCAGTGAGCCAGTGAGCCAGTAAGGCGGCATGGGCGGCCCAGCCGGTTGCACCCCGCTCCGGGGGACATCGCAACCGGCCGAGCCGCCACCGCTGAACCACCGGGCCGGCCCGGGAAACCGGTGGCGGGACGGTGAACGAACTCAGGCCCAGATCACCGGCCGGCCGCCGTCGCCTGGCGGGTGGTTCGGGTCGCCTCATGACCGTCATGGGTGCCGAGCGCGCGCAGGATCTCCTCGACGCTCTGCTTGGCATCGCCGAACAACATGCTGCTGTTCTCACGGAAGAAGAGCGGGTTCTGCACGCCCGCGTAGCCGGAGGCCATGGAGCGCTTGAAGACGACGACCTGGTCCGCCTCCCAGACCCGCAGCACCGGCATGCCGGCGATCGGACTGGCCGGGTCATCGGTCGCGGCCGGGTTGACGGTGTCGTTCGCGCCGATGACCAGCACGACCGAGGTGTCGGCGAAATCGTCGTTGATCTCGTCCATCTCCAGGACGATGTCGTAGGGGACCTTCGCCTCGGCCAGCAGGACGTTCATGTGCCCGGGCAGGCGCCCGGCGACGGGGTGGACGCCGAAGCGGACCTCGACGCCCCGCTCGCGCAGCCGCCGCGTCAGCTCCGCCACGGGGTGCTGGGCCTGGGCGACGGCCATCCCGTAACCGGGAGTGATGATCACCGAGCGGGCCCGGGCGAGCATCTCGGCCGTCTCCGCGGCCCGCACTTCTCGATGCTCGCCCTGTTCCTCCTCGCGGCCGGAGGGCGCCTCGATGCCGAAACCGCCCGCGATGACGGAGAGGAAGGACCGGTTCATCGCCTTGCACATGATGTACGACAGGTAGGCACCGGAGGAGCCCACCAACGCCCCTGTGACGATGAGCAGGTTGTTGTCGAGCAGGAAGCCGGCCGCGGCCGCCGCCCAGCCCGAGTAGCTGTTCAGCATGGAGACGACCACGGGCATGTCGCCGCCGCCGATCGCGGCGACCAGGTGCCAGCCGAGCGCCAGCGCCAGCACGGTCACCGTGATCATCAGGGCCTGGTTCGGGCTGATCGTGAACCAGACGGTCAGTACCACGAAGGCACCGAGCGCGCCGAGGTTCAGCGCGTTCTTGCCCGGCAGTGTGAGCGGACGGGACTTGATGCGCGCCGAGAGCTTCAGGAACGCGACGATCGAGCCGGTGAAGGTGACCGCGCCGATGAAGACGCCGATGAAGACCTCGGCGTGGTGGATGCCCAGCAGGTCGGCGCCGATCCGGGTCTGCGCCGTGCCGTGCGCTTCCACTTCCAGGTAGCTGTTCCAGCCCACCAGCACCGCGGCGAGGCCGACGAAGCTGTGCAGCACCGCGATCAGCTCGGGCATCTGCGTCATCTCGACCCGGCGGGCCCGCCACAGACCGATCACCGCGCCGAGCGCCATCGCCAGCAGGATCAGGGCCACCGCTTCGGCGGTGATGTTCTGCGCCGCCGCCACGACCGTGGCGACCAGCGCGAGGACCATGCCGGCGATGCCGTAGACGACGCCGACGCGGGAGGTGCGGTGCTGGGACAGGCCGGCCAGGCTGAGGATGAACAACAGGGCGGCGACCAGGTCGGCAGCGTGGGAGGCCGTCAGTGAGGTCATCTCGGCTCAGCCTTTCGAGAACATGGACAGCATGCGGCGGGTGACGGCGAAACCTCCGAAGATGTTCACGCTCGTCAGCAGGATCGCCACGAAGGACAGCGCGGTGACGATCCGGCTCTCGTGCCCGATCTGCAGCAGGGCACCGATCACGACGATCCCGGAGATCGCGTTGGTCACCGACATCAGAGGCGTGTGCAGCGCGTGGTGCACCTTGCCGATGACGTAGTAGCCGATCACGACCGCCAGGGCGAACACGGTGAAGTTTCCGGCGAGTTGAGCGGGTGCGAAGGCCACCAGCAGAAACATGGCGAGCATGCCGATCGCGATCAGGCCGTAGCGCCGCGCGGGCGTCAGTTTCGGTTGCCTCGGGTCGGGTTCGGGCGAGGCGGGCACGGTCTCCGGCGGCTCGGTGGGCGCGGCCGACACCGCCACCGGTGGCGGCGGCCAGGTGACGTCGCCGTTCCGCACCACGGTCACGGCCCGCTGCACGGCGTCGTCGAAGTCGATCGTCAGCTGCCCGTCCTTGCCGGGTGTGAGCAGTTTCAGAAGGTTCGCCAGGTTGGTGCCGAAGAGCTGCGAGGCCTGGGCGGGCAGCCGGGCGGCGAGGTCGGTGTAGCCGATGATGGTGACCCCGTTGTCCGTGACCACCGCGCGCCCCGGCACCGTTCCCTCGACGTTGCCGCCCTGGGCCGCGGCCATGTCGACGATGACACTGCCCGGCTGCATGACGGCCACGTCCTCGGCGGACAGCAGGCGCGGCGCCGGGCGGCCCGGGATCAGCGCGGTGGTGATCACGATGTCCACGTCCTCGGCCTGCCGGTGGTAGAGCTCGGCGGCGGCACGGTCATAGTCGGCGGAGGTCGCCTTGGCGTAGCCGTCGGTGCTCCGCTCCTGGGCGACGTCCACCGGGAGGTACTCGCCGCCCAGCGACTTCACCTGGTCCGCGACCTCGGGCCGCGGGTCGGTGGCCCGCACGATCGCACCGAGGCTGGAGGCGGCACCGATCGCCGCCAGCCCGGCCACGCCCACACCGGCGACCAGCACCTTCGCCGGGGGCACCTTGCCCGCCGCGGTGACCTGGCCGGTGAAGAACCGGCCGAAGGCGTGCGCGGCCTCGACGACCGCCCGGTACCCGGCGATGTTCGCCATCGACGACAGCACGTCCATCGACTGGGCCCGCGAGATACGTGGCACCGCGTCCAGCGCCAGCGCGGTCGCCCCGGCAGCCGCCAGCGCCTGCAGCAGCTCGGGCTTTTGCGCCGGGGCCAGCAGGGCGACCACGGTCGCGCCTTCCCGCAGCCGGGTGATCTCCGTGTCGGAGGGAGGGTTCACTTTCAGGACGACATCCGCGTTCCAGGCCTGGCCGATCTCGGCACCGGTATCGAGGTAGGCCTGGTCGCTGAAGCCGGAGGCCGCGCCGGCCCCGGACTCCACCACCACCTCGTAACCCAGGGCGAGCAGTTGACGCACCGTTGTCGGCGTCGCCGCGACACGGGTCTCTGCGGAAACGGACTCGACCACGACGCCGATGCGCTGGGGTGGGTGTTGCGCAGATTCTTGTGCAGACATATCTCGTGTTCTCTCCCGGTAGGAGGGGTGACGGGTATCCGCGTTCAAAGAGCGCCCACGTTCGAAGAGCGCCCACAGAAATCGTTCCCATGGACGCGAGCCGCAGGAAACCTACCCGTCAGAGTCGCCCGACCCGACACATACGGCCCCGATGAATTTCACTCGGGGTCTTCGGCGAGCAGTGGCCGGAGGGCGCCGAGCAGTGCGCCGATGCAGGTGTCGCGGAGCTGGGTGCGGGTGCAGGTCTCCTGGGTGAGCCAGTCGACGCAGAGGACCTGGACGAAGACCAGCCAGCTTTTCAGGACGGAGGACACGGCCTCGCGGGTGCTTTCGCCCGCGAGTGGGAGTACGGCCAGCAGCCGGATACGGAGTGCGTCCAGTTCGTTGGTCATGATCGACTGAATCACCGGGTCGCCCGCGAGAACCCGGTTCGCGGCGAGGACGGCGTTGCGGTTGGCCATGAAGTAGTCGAGATGGACGTCCATGCCCTGGATGAGCTGCTCCACCAGGGAGTCGGCGGGGTCGAGCCGGGTTTCGGCGAGCAGTTGGTCCGCCGCCTGCTGGTAGACGGCTGCGAAGAGGGCGTGCTTGCTGGGGAAGTGACGGTAGAGCAGGGCGCGGGAGACGCCGGCCTCTTTGGCGACCTCCTCCATCAGCACGTCGTCGTACGGGCGAGCGGCGAAGAGCCGCGCCCCGACGGCCAGGAGTTGGGCGCGGCGATCGGTGGGGCTGAGTCGCTGGCGGGGAGGCATGGACGCAGATTACTTGACATGTGTCTACTGGCGCGCCCAGTCTAGTAGACACACGTCAACTAAATCTCCGTCGAGGCGGACTGGGAGGGATCGTGGCAAGGGCTCTTCGAGTACTCGCACAGCTGATGGGCTGGTCCTGCGTGGCGATCGGTGTGTTTCATGTGGTGCTCGGCAACGCGGCGATCCCCGGCGCGGGTTCCGCCGGTGCGACGGTCGACAGCTGGGGCCGGTTCATGGGGGCCAGTTTCACCGGCTACGGGCTGGCCTGGCTCTGGGCCGCTCGGCAGCGCCCCGTCCCGGCCACGGCGGTGCGGTGGCTGGCCGGCGTCTTTCTGCTGGGTGGCGTGGGCCGGCTGATCTCGCTCGCCGTTCACGGCTGGCCCCAGTGGTTCCAGATCGCACTGGCGGTGATCGAGCTCGGCCTGCCGCCGGTCTTCTTCTGGCTGGCCGACGCGGGGGAACGTGCTTGGCAAAGCGACGCGGAGACCGTGCCCGCCGGGCGTTGAACGCGCCACGACCGGAGGGGACATCGTCCCGGCCGCGGGGCCGCCGCTCGCCGAGGTGCAGCAACTGGTGGCCCACGAGAGAGAGCCCGGTGACGCGGACCCGCCTCCTCGGCGGTGGTCGGCAGCTGAGAAGGTGTGGTGCTGTGGAAGAACTGGCCGAGGAACTCGGGGTCAGCGCTCCCGTGCGTTTCCTGTTCAAGTTCCTCTGCCACGGCGCCATCAGCTCGTACTGGCTCGGCGTCCACGAAACGGTGATTCCGGCTCAGGTCACCGCGGGTCCGACCGAGGTGGCCTGGCACGCAGGGGTGACGGAGACCGAATTGCAGGCAGCTGTGCGGAGTCGGCGCTTCGTACCGGACGGCCAGGAGGCGCCACGGCTGGCATGAGGCGGCTGGACTGCGGACGGGAGCCCTCCCGTCAGATTCGTGTCGGCACCTGCTGCTTACGGGTCGGCATCCATCGTTATCTCGCCATGCGCACTCGTATGCTCTTGCGTCTGCTGCTGGCCGTGTGACTAGAGTGACGGCCTGCTCTCGGTGCAGTTGGGGAACTGCCTGCCCGTCTCGTCCGGGCGGGACGGGAGCGGGCGACCACTACACACCGAGCGCCACGGGGGACACGTATGCGTAAGCCGGTATCCCTACCGCCCCTCGTCCTGCTGCTCGTTGCCGGAGCGATGACCGCTGCGTGCGGGCACGAACAGGCGGGCAACGACGCGGCTGCGGCGGCGGTCCCGTCCCCGCCGCCTGCTTCCGCGACCTCGCCGACCGTCGCCACCGCAGCGCCTGACAGGACGGAAGTCGCCCGGCGGAAGGCGGAGGAGGAGCGCAGGCGAGCCGCAGCACCGCCCGGGGTGGCCATCACTCCGTCCCCGGCCGGTACCGGCATCGCCGAGGGCAGCGAGAGGTTCGGAACTCCCATCGCCCGGCGAGGAGATGTGACCGTCTATACACCGAGACGGGCCAAGGAAGTCCTGACGGTCCCCGTCAAGGTGGTCAACAGCGGTAGAGAGCGCGCCTTCTACCGATTCCGTATCCGTGTCACGGGGGCGGGTGGTTTCGACGCGACGGCAAGCGCTTCGGCGGAGGTCGTAGGCCTGTATCCCGGCACCTCGTGGCCGACCGAGTTGACCGTGAGGGACTCCGGCCGCACGCCTCCCGCTAGCCCGCGCATCACGATCGTGAGCGTCGAGCGGGATGTGTATCGGGCCGGATAGGCGAGTCAGGGTGCATGGTGTCTCTGTTCACGTTGTTCGGCCCGCCCGCGATCACCTTGCTCCTCCTTGCCGTTGGGGCGTTCCCGTACGCGTGGTGGGTGACCAGGAGGAAGCCCTCACAGCCGGCCCGCTGGGCTGTGATCGGGATCGCGGCGGCAATCGCCGCCTATGGGGCCGGAACCGTCTACGGGCTCGCCTTCACGAACCCGCTCGACGTATGCGGGGACAAGACCGGCGAGGGCGTGTACCTGGATGCCGGCCGGGACTACAGCCTGACATCGGTGAACGTGGACAGCTTCCCTCCGTCCATCACCTGCAACTGGACCAGCGGCCACAGCACCGAAGAGGTGTGGTTCTGGGCCCCGCCTCTGCTGTACGCGGGGCTGGCCTGCTCCGTCGTCTGCTCCGCGCTGCTTCTCGTCAACCGCTCCAAGTACGGAAGAACCTCTCGGGACAACGAGCTTGACGTATAGGCGGGGACGGGCCCGCTATGGCTCCGGGAGCGGCGCCCCACCTTGCCACGGGGCAACGTGATTGGCCAGCTCGTCGACACACCCTGATCGTGCCGTTTCAACGTCGCCCCTACGGGTGTCGTCGCCCCCTACTGATCAACGGCTGACAGACGCTCGCCCCGCCGAGCGCGTCCGGATCTCGGCGCGCTCACCAGGGCACGGGCGTTCCGTCCCAGGAGAAGAAGCCTCCGGTGGGACCGTCGTCCGGCAGCAGTGCGAGACGGACGGCTCCCTGGGCGGCCTCGGCCGGGTCACCGCCGGCAGCGGCGGCCCGGGGGTTGAGATCGGTGGCCCGCAGGCCGGGGGCGAGCGCGTTGACCTTGAAGCCGTCCTCGGCCAGCGTCTGGGCATAGAGGACGGTGAGGGCGTTGAGGGCGGCCTTGGACGACCGGTAGGCGGCGGCGCCACCGCTTCCGGGAGCGAACTGGGGGTTGGGACTTGTGCTCCAGGTCAGCGACGCGGTGCCACTGGAGATGTTGACGATGCGCGGGTGGGGGGACCGGCGCAGGGCGGGCAGGAAGGCATTGGTCAACGCCACCACCCCGAACACGTTGGTCTCGTACGTGCGCCGGTATTCCTCGACGCGGGTGTCGGCCGGCGGGGCGAGTGACGGTGCGATGCCGGCGTTGTTGACCAGCACGTCCAGGCGGTCCACCTGAGCCGCGGCTTGTGCGATGCCGTCGGGATCCGTCACGTCGAGGACCAGCAGCCGGGCGCCGGCATGGAGCTCCTCGACGACCCGCTGTCCGCGCCCGGGGTCGCGGGAGCCCACGTACACGGTGAAGCCCTCGGCCGCCAGCAGCCGGGCGATGTGTTTGCCGATGCCCTTGTTGGCACCGGTGACCAAAGCTGTGCGATCGTTCATGGCAACTACGGTCCCCCGGCAGTGGGTGCCCTGCCAGGGACAGTCTGTACCAGGCAAGCGGCCGGAGGTGGCATGGCGCGGCAGGAACTGGCCCGCTTTCTGCGGGACCGTCGGGCGGGCCTGCGTCCGCACGAGGCGGGGTTGACGACGTGGGGCGCCGCCCGCCGTACGCCGGGCCTGCGCCGCGAGGAGGTGGCGGAGCTCGCCCACATGTCGGTCGACTACTACACGCGGCTGGAGCAGGCCCGGGGACCGCGGCCATCGGCCCGGATCCTGGACGCGCTGGCCCAGGCGCTGCGGCTCACACCGGCCGAGCGCGGCCACCTGTACCGCCTGGCGGGATCGAACGCGCCGCCCGGCACCAACGCGGTGCGCCGGGTACGCCCGCACGTCGCCCGGATGCTGGAGCGGCTGCCGGAGACCGGCGCGATCGTCACTGACGCGGCATACGGCGTCGTCGCCTGGAACCCCCTGGCCCAGGCACTGTTCGGCGGCGACCTCGCTCGCGGGACGACGAACCTGGCCCGGCGCCGCTTCCTGGGCCAGGGGCGGATGTACGAGAACTCCGGTGCCGAGGAGTTCGGGCACATCGTGGTGGCGCGGCTGCGCCGGGCCGCCGACCGCTACCCGCACGACCCCCGGCTGACCGCCCTCCTGGCCGAACTGCACTCCGGCAGCGAGGAGTTCGGGCAGATCTGGCAGACACATCCGGTCCACGCTCCCGGGCACCGCACCAAGACCCTCCACCACCCGGAAGCCGGCACGCTGCGGTTGAACTGCGACGTCCTGCTCGTACCCGAGGATGACCAGGAAGTCGTCCTGATCACGGCCGACCCCGGATCATCCGCCGCCCGGACCCTGCAGAGGCTGGGCAGGCAGGCGGCCTGAAACGGCTCGTGCGATGAGGTCGTGGATCAGGAATTCCCCGGGGTCACGGTTCTCTTTGAGGCGGTCGAGGTTGTCGGGGCTGAACCAGCCGAAGGCCGAGTGCTTGGACCATTCCAGATCGGGATGGTCGAGGTCGCCTTCGACGTCCACGAGATAGTCCGCCTCGTGACGGAGTCCGCCGCCGTCGTCTCCGTGCCATGTGGTGGTGCCCAGGAACAGCCGCACATGGCGGAGGCGCCAGCCGGTCTCTTCTTCGACCTCTCGCGCGAGAGCCTCAAGGAGGGTCTCCCCTGACTCGACGTGCCCACCGACGATGTCCCAAGTATCAGGGAAAAGGCGTCGGTTCGGGCTTCGCTTCTGGGCGAAGGCTTCACCGTCGTGGTTGAGGATGACAGCACCGACGGTCCAGAGCTCGCCAGGAACGGGAACGGGCAGCTCGACGTTGTGGTCCACGCTGAAAGACTGGTTGTGTGCGGGCATGGCCCACAGCGTAGGCCGGGCGTCGCAGCCGGGCGGCACAGAATCGCTCCGGTCGTACCGTGTGTGATGCTGGCGGCATGTCTGATCAACCTGAGGTTGTCATCGCCCGCTGGACAGGTCAGGGCACTTCCGATCAGGGCGGGCTGGCCGCACTGCTGGCGGCTTACCATCTGCGGACGCAGGCTGAGAAGGGCGAGGCCGTCGCTGATGCGGACGGGTTGCCGACCCGCTACCGGGCGGAGGTCCTGGACCCGCGAACCGCGTTCGCCGACGATGTCGTGCTGGTGGCGTTGAGCGGGGACACCGCCGTGGGCTGCCTGGTGGTGACCGCGTCCATCGGCGGGCGGTGCGAGGTCAAGAGGCTCTGGACGGCTCCGGCGTTCCGCGGCCAGGGCATCGCGTCCGGCCTGGTCAGCGCCGCGCTCGCGCATGCCGCGGACAGCGGCGCCAGGGTGGTACGGCTGTCGGTGTGGCAGTGGCGGGCAGGCGCTGTCGCCCTGTACGAGCGGCTCGGCTTCACCGTCACCGAGTCGTGGGACGAGCGGAGTCAACTGGTGTGTATGGAGCGCGCGGTGTAGGTGGTCGCACTGGCCTTCCGAGCTCGATTCGAGCGTCGAGCAGGTCACATGTCTCCGTGGGGGAGAAGCCGGCCCCCTGGGCCACGTACCTCGAAACGCCACGGGGCCCAGCGCCGCCAGTCAGGACGGACAGACCCGGCCATGTCCTCGTACCCTGTTCCCCGTGTCGTCCTCCCGCCTGCGTCGCGTCGCCGTCCTGGTGCTCGAGGGTGCGAAGCCGCTTGATGTCGGCATTCCCGCACAGGTGTTCACGACCCGGGCGAGCATGCCGTACGAGGTACGGGTGTGCGGCGCGGCGCCCGGGCTCGTGACCGGCGGCGACGGCCTGGCGTACCACGTCGCCCACGGCCTCGACACACTTGAGTGGGCCGACGTCGTCTTCGTCCCCGGCTATCGGTTCCCGGACCGCGACGACCCGCCACAGGCCGTCGTCGAAGCGCTGATCACCGCACATGACCGAGGGGCACGGCTTGCCGCCATCTCGACGGGCGCCTTCGCGCTCGCCTGCACGGGCCTGCTCGACGGCAAGCGCGCCACGACGCACTGGCATTACACACGGGCCCTCGCACAGAAGCATCCGCTCGTACAGGTCGACGAGAACGTCCTGTTCGTCGACGAGGGCAGTGTGCTGACGTCGGCCGGCGCCGCCTCGGGCATCGACCTGTGCCTGCACATCCTGCGCGGCGACCTCGGGGTGGCCGCGTCGAACCACGCGGCCCGCCGCCTGGTCGCGGCCCCGTACCGCAGTGGCGGCCAGGCGCAGTACGTGCCGCGCAGCGTGCCCGAGCCGCTGGGTGAACGGTTCGCCGCCACGCGCGAATGGGCCCTGAGCCGGCTCGGCGAACCTCTCAGCCTCGAAGCCCTCGCCCAGCACGCGGCGGTCTCAGCGCGCACGTTCTCGCGGCGCTTCGTCGAGGACACCGGGTACACGCCGATGCAGTGGGTCATGCGTGCCCGTATCGACCTGGCCCGCGAGCTGCTCGAGCGTTCGGAGCGCGGCGTCGAGCAGATCGCGAACGATGTCGGTCTCGGCACCGGTGCGAATCTGCGGATGCACTTCCAGCGCATCCTCGGCACCACTCCCAGCGAGTACCGGCGCACCTTCACCCGGGGCGAGTAGCCCGCCGCCGGGCGCCTGGCGGGATCCTTTCGAACCATGGCGCTCACGCCAGGGCCGCGGTCTCATCCCGCACGCGAGGCTGGTGACGAACCGAAAGGACGCCCCACATGACTCGCATCGCCATCAACGGATTCGGCCGAATCGGACGCAACGTGCTGCGCGCACTGCTCGAACGCGGCAGCGACTTCGAGATCGTCGCCGTCAATGACCTCACCGAGCCCGCCACCCTCGCCCGGCTGCTCGCCTACGACACGACAGCCGGACGGCTCGGCCGTCCGGTGACCGTCGACGGGGACGCCCTCGTCGTCGACGGCCGTCGCATCACGGTGCTCGCCGAGCGGGAGCCGGCACGGCTGCCGTGGGCCGAGCTCGGCGTCGACATCGTGCTGGAGGCGACAGGGCGCTTCACCTCGGCCAAGGCCGCCCGCGCCCACCTGGACGCGGGAGCGGCCAAGGTCCTCGTGAGTGCGCCGTCCGACGGTGCCGACGTCACGCTCGCGTACGGGGTCAACACCGGGGCGTACGACCCGGCCGTGCACACGATCGTCTCGAACGCCTCGTGCACGACCAACGCGCTGGCCCCGCTGGCCGCGGTGCTCGACGAACTCGCCGGCATCGAGCACGGCTTCATGACCACGGTGCACGCCTACACACAGGAGCAGAATCTGCAGGACGGTCCGCACCGCGACGCCCGCCGCGCCCGTGCCGCCGCTGTCAACATCGTGCCGACCACGACGGGCGCCGCCAAGGCCATCGGTCTCGTGCTGCCGGGCCTCGACGGCAAGCTGTCGGGCGACTCGATCCGCGTGCCGGTGCCGGTCGGCTCGATCGTCGAGCTCAACACCACCGTCGCCCGCGATGTGACCCGCGACGACGTGCTGGCCGCGTACCGCGGTGCCGCGCAGGGCCGGCTCGCCGGCGTCCTCGAGTACTCCGAGGACCCCCTCGTGTCGTCCGACATCATCGGCAACCCCGCCTCGTCGATCTTCGACGCGGCCCTCACCCGTGTCGACGGCCGCCACGTCAAGGTGGTCGCCTGGTACGACAACGAGTGGGGCTTCTCCAACCGCGTGATCGACACGCTGGAACTCCTCGCCACACGCTGACCGGCCCGTTCCACGAGGTGCGGACGCGCCGTCGACGCGGTGGGCTGCGGCGGTGGGCGACTGGTCGAAGGCTGACCGCCCCGGTTGGCGATCTGCTACTGACCGGACGGGGTGACGGCGTACCACTCCTTGTCTTTGCCCTGGCCGTTCGTCTGGCCGGCCTCTGTGTCGCCCACGTACCGGTACAGCGGCCAGCCGGCGAGGGTGAGCTGCTTCTCGCCGTTGCGGTGAACCGTGCCGAGAAGGCCCTTCTCAACGCCCGAGGTCTGTACGGAGTCTCCCACTATGACGGGCACCCAGGTCCGTGTGCACGCACCGGAACACGTCCACTTGGAGGGAGTTGCCTGGTCTTTGCCGTAGCGGTAGAGGGTCATCCCCTTGTCGTCGGTGACCACGCTGCCCGTGCCCTTGATCGCCTTGGCCATCACCATGGTGGTCGTGGCCGTGTGTCCGCTCCCGGAGTTGCCGCCGGCGGCCGGTGTGGTGGCAGCCGGTGAAGGGCTGACCGGTGCGGAGGTCGCGGGATCCGACGCGGCCGTGGCGACCGGCGCAGCGCTGCCGGCGCTCGTGCCGGACGCGTTGTCGTTCGAGGAGCCGCACGCCCCCAGCAGAAGCACGGACGCCAGCCCTGCGGCCGAGGCGAGGACGATGCGTTGCGGGATCAAGGAGTTACCCTTCGTCGGGAGTCGCATCTGCTTACTCCCTTGGTACGTCGGGTGACTCACCGGGCTCTCAGCGGCCGCTGCCACATGACGCAGTCTTGACCTTCCGTACGGTTCCTCGCCGCAGCCACTTCCTCAACCCGGATTCCTCGGCAACGGCGCTCCGTGGTGGTACGGCTTCCACGCCGTGCCGGGCTTCGGGGACACCGTGCTGGAGGGCAATGAGACCGCCTACATCGACTGGCTCCTCGATGCGGGCACCCTTTGCTCTGGCTTGCCTGCGCAGGCCGATACCCACGCGCCCGGCGCCGCACCGCCGCTTCCCGCGCCTCGCGGGATGTGTTGCTGCGCGTACTCGACCCCGAGGTGAAGCTGACCGTCGAGACCCCCGGCGGTGTGGTGGTCACCCTCGGCGCCACCGAGGTCGCCGCCGGCGCGCGACTGTCCGCCGGCGCAGCCGCCCGGGGACGGGCGGTGCTCGTCAACGGCCTTCCCGGCGTCTTGTCCTGGCGAGAGGACGGCACCCCGCTCTCGGTCATCGCCTTCACCGTCGTCGATGGCCGGATCGCCGGCATCTCGGTCGTTGTCGACCCGGCCAGACTCGCATCGCTGGACCTGCCGCATCCGTCCCATCGATGAGGGCCGTGCGGAGGCCGTCGCCGCATTCACCCGCTGGAGCGGCGGTGCACCTCAATGTCCAGCTCCGGCCAGATCACGGCCAGCCGCTTCAACTGGCCCTCCATCGGCACCCCCAGCGAACGCAGCGGGTCGATCGGTCTGAAGTGGACGAGTGTCCCGGTGGTGCCGTCGGCCTCGGCGGGCTCGAGGCCGGTAACCGGGATGCCGCGCTCATAGCGTTGGGTCCAGGCTCCCTTGAGACGACGGTTGGTGTGGACGAGCCATTCGCTGAGCGCTGCTACCACGGACATGCCCCGGCGTGGATGGCCGTCGGGAAGCAGTTCCGCGTCCGGAAAGTCGAAGAAGCGGAGATCCTTTGTCGCCATGACGGGCTTCTTGACGATCTGGCCGCGCTCGTCCGTACGGGTATCGGTGCCCCGCCCGTCATCCGCCACGGACAAGGAGCCATCCGGATGGAGAGTGACGAGGCAGCGCCCACCACCCCTGCTGGATGCTTCGTCAGCGGCGTACGCGAGCACCTCAAGGAGAAGATGCCACGGGCCACTTGGCGCGAACTCCTCCGGAGCGAGCCGGACGGAAGCCAGATGGTCCAGATCTACGACGCTGGACCAATCGTGCGTGGTGTTGACCCAGGAACCCCTTGAGATCTCCATCAGGCAAGTATCCGGTCAGCTCGTGCGCAGCCGCTGCCGGGGGCCGTCTACAGCCGGCGGAACACAGAGCTCAGCGTTTCGATCTCCTGAGCGGAGAGCTTGTCGGTGAAGTGTCGGCGGACCGCGGCGTCCAGGCCTGGGCCGACGGCGGTGATCGCCTGGCGTCCGCTGTCGGTGAGGGTGACGGTGACGCCACCGGCGCGTTCACGGGTGACGAGCCCGCGCTTGGCCATGCGAGTGAGCTGGTGGGAGATACGTGTGCGGTCCCAGCCGAGCGACGCGGCGAGCTCGCTCTGACGGAGGGCGCCCCCGGCCTTGTTGAGGTTGACGAGGATCGTCAGGTCCGGCTCGGA
Source organism: Streptomyces sp. NPDC020299 (assembly GCF_044387825.1). Lineage (NCBI taxonomy): Bacteria > Bacillati > Actinomycetota > Actinomycetes > Kitasatosporales > Streptomycetaceae > Streptomyces > Streptomyces sp. NPDC020299. Next base: position 283,229 of record NZ_JBIRWL010000005.1, on the reverse strand, counting down.
CAGCCCCGCCGCCTCGGCGGTGTCCGCGATCACGCGGGCTCGGACGATCTCGTGGGCGCGCTTGAAGGCGGACCAGAAGTCGACGGGCTCGTCCGATTCGGCTGCTCCACCCACTGGTGTTGACATGTCAACGCGCCTCTTCCTAGTGTTGAGATATCAACGCTAACAGCTCCGACAGGTGGCTGCGCCTCAGACAGCCGCCCCTGTCGGCCGCGCCCGTCTCTCCCACCCCCCGAAGGATCATGCAGACCCGACTCCTAGGAACCAGCGGCCCGCAGGTCGCCCCTCTCGCACTGGGCTGCGCCGGAATGTCCGACCACTCCGCGCCCACCGACGAGGCGGACGCCATCGCCACCATCCGCACGGCCCTCGACGCCGGCGTCACCCTCCTCGACACCGCCGACTTCTACGGCATGGGCCACAACGAAGACCTCATCCGCCGCGCCCTGCGCGACGGCGGGCGTGAAAAGGCGCTCCTGAGCGTCAAGTTCGGCGGTCTGCGCGGCCCCGACGGAGCCTTCGTCGGCATCGAGGGCCGCCCCGCTCACGTCAAGAACGCGCTCGCCCACTCGCTGCGCCGCCTCGGCACCGACCACGTCGACATCTACCGCCCCGCGCGCCTCGACCCCGACACCCCGATCGAGGACACGGTCGGCGCCGTCGCCGAGCTGGTCCAGGCCGGGTACGTGCGCCACATCGGGCTCTCCGAAGTGGGGCCGGATACCATCCGCCGCGCCCATGCCGTGCATCCGATCTGTGATGTACAGATCGAATACTCGCTGTTCAGCCGGGGTCCCGAGACCAACGGCATCCTGGACACCTGCCGCGAGCTGGGGATCGGCGTCACCGCGTACGGGGTGCTCGCACACGGCCTGCTCACCGGCACGTACCGGCAACCCGCCGAAGGTGACCCGCGCGCCCACTGGCTGCCCCGCTTCCACCCCGACAACCTCGCCACGAACCTCACCCTCGCCGACCGGCTGCGGCCGCTCGCCGAAGCGCGCGGCATCAGTGTCGCGCAACTCGCCACCGCATGGGTCATCGCCCAGAGCCGCGAGCGCGGCACCGTCGTGGCCGTCCTCGGCGCCCGCCGACCGCACCGCGTCGAAGATGCCCTGGCCGCAGCCGACCTCGACCTGAGCGACACGGACCTCCGCATGATCGGCGAGGCCGTACCGGCCGACGCGGTGGCCGGAACCCGGTACGCCGCACCCCTCATGGCCCTGTTGGACAGCGAGCCATCCGGACAAGGAGAGGTCTCCGAATCATGAACGCATCCAAGTCATTGCTTGCCGAGCTGGCCCGGTCCGAGAAGCCGATCGGAGTAGGGATCATCGGGCTGGGGGCGCACGGGAGTTGGGCCGAGCGCTCGCACCTGCCGGCCCTGCGCGCCGTACCGGGTTACGAGCTGAGGGCCCTGAGCGCGAGCTCGAAGCAGTCGGCGAAGCACTCCGGACAGCTGCACGGTGTGTCCCGCGCCTTCGGGACGGCGGCCGAGCTGGCCGCCTGCGACGAGGTGGACCTCGTGGTCGTAGCGGTGAAGGTGCCGCACCACCGGGAACTGGTGCGGACGGCGCTGAGCGCAGGCAAGAGCGTGCTGTGCGAGTGGCCGCTGGGCAACGGGCTCGCGGAGGCCGAGGAGATGGCGCTGCAGGCGCACCGCCACGCCGTGCCGACCGTCGTCGGACTCCAGGCGCGGTCGCACCCGGCCCTCGCCCACGTACGCCATCTCGTGGCCGACGGCTACGTCGGGGAGGTGCTGTCCACGACGGTCGTCGGCTCCGGCGGCGCCTGGGGCGCCACCGTCGGTCCCCGCGATCACTACGTGCTCGACGCCGCCAACGGCGCGACGCTGCTGACCATTCCCTTCAGCCACACCCTCGACGGCCTCGCGTCCGTCCTGGGAGAGCCCGAGGAGCTGCGCATCCGACTGGCGTCACGGCGTACGTCGGCCCTGGACACCGAGAGCGGCCAGTCCGTGCCCATGACCGCCGCGGACCAGGTGACGGCCTCCGGACGGCTGCCGGGCGGCGCGGTGGTCACCTTCCATTACCGCGGTGGCATGTCCCGGGGCACCAACTTCCGCTGGGAGATCAACGGTACCGAGGGCGACCTCGTCCTCACCGCCCCGACCGGTCATCTCCAGCTCAGCCCGGTCACCCTCGAAGGCGGCCGTGGAACGTCCACCGGACTCGCTCCCCTGGCGGTGCCGGAATCATACGTTCGCGTCCCCGAACTGAACCCCCGAACCGACGCGCCCGCCTACGCGGTTGCTCATGCCTACCAGCAGTTCCTGGACGACCTGCGCCAGAACACGTCAGCGGTACCCGACTTCGCCCACGGCGCCGCCCGGCACCGCGGCATCGAATCGGCCCTGACGACAGCCTGACGGGATGTCAGCCGCAGGACAGCAAGCCCGCCTGCTGCTTGGCGGTCAGGATGCGATGGACACTCTGGTCGACCTGCGTACGGAAGGCCGCGTTCTGCGCCATCCGGTTCTGTACGGCATTGGCCATGGCCGGGACCAGGTTCGGTTCGACGGTCAGGACCAGGTCTCCGCCGGACGAAAGGAAGTTCACGGCGCGGTTGGCGGGGGAAACGGCCTTCACCGCCACCGCGTTACCGAGGTCGTCCGAGATCACCACGCCCTTGAAGCCGAGGGTCTTGCGGAGCAGGCCCTGGATCACCGTTGACGAGAAGACGGCCTGGTGCTTCGGGTCGATCCTGCTGTACGTGGCCAGGGAGACCATCACGAAGGGCGCGCCCGCCTTGATCCCCGAGCTGAACGGGATGATGCTCGAACTGCTGCTGGTCGTCACGGAGTCCACCACGTTCGCCGTGGTATCGGTGTTGCCGCGGACGTAGCCGAGTCCCGGGAAGTGCTTGAGCGTGGCCAGTACATTGGACTGGGCGAAGCCTGCCGCGAACGCGTTGCTGTGGGGGGTCACCGTCGCGGCTGTGTGGCCGAACTCGCGGTCGTACCGGCCGATCGGACCGTTGTTCCTGCCCAGACTGGCCGGGACGACATCGGCGACGGGCGCGAGGTTCAGATTCACCCCGGCCGCCTTGAGCTGATTCGCCCACAGGGCGGCCTCGTTACGCAGCTTCGAGGTCGACCAGCTGCCCTGCACCAGTGCACTCGGTATGGTCGAGAACCCAGGGCCGGACAGCACTTGCACCTTGCCGCCCTCCTGGTCGGTGGACACCAGCAGGCCCACGCGATGCCCCGACACGGTGTCCGCCTTCGCCTGAAGACCGTCGACCAGGGTCCTGGTCGCCTTCGTACCCGCCGTACCCCGTCCCGCCAGGAAGACTGATCCGACGTGGTACTGGCGCAGAACCTGGATCCGCGCCTGGTCGGGATTCGAGGCGGCGACGGCACCCATGAAGAGCTGACCCACTCGTTGCGGCCCTGTCATCGCCCCGAAGACCTTGTCGACGCAGGTCGCGGTCGCGCTGCCATGCGCCGGGGCGGGTGCTTGGGGTACGCCCGCGGCGTGCGAGGTGTAAGCGCCGCCCAGGGCCGCGGCCGCCAGCGAAAGCGTCAGCAACGGGACAGGCCAGGCTGCCCGATTCCCTCTGGGGCCATGGGATGGTGCCTGCCGCGACGTCATGCGGAGCCCCTTCCAGACGGCGGTCACGCAGCCAGTACCCCTCAACGTACATCCGTCTGGCGGCGTTCGCCTCCGCAGACGAAGAACCGGCCGCCTCACCACACGGGCCTCGACTGACTAAGGTTGTCCGGTGACGAGTAGCAACGCGACCCGCTCCCCTGTCCTGGACGGCGCCCGCCCGACAACGGCGCCCGAGGACTGGCAGGAACGCCTTCGCCGGTTCGGATACATGGCACGCCCGGGAACCGACATCCGCGAGCGTCTCGTTCCGCCCTTTCCGAGGCCGTCGGCGCGTCTGTGGGAGCTCGCGGGTCTCGATCCGGCTCGGGCGTACCGCGTCGCGAAGGCGATGGAATGGGTGGGGCCGGTACTCGTCGCCGTCCTGGCCGGAGTGATCCGCTTCTGGCACCTCGGCCGGCCGCGGGACGTCGTCTTCGACGAGACCTACTACGCCAAGGACGCCTGGTCCCTGCTGCATCTCGGCTACGAGGGCACCTGGCCGGACCGTAAGATCGCCGACCCGCAGATACTCGCCCACCCCCAGGTGATCCCGCTCTCCGACGCCGGGGCCTTCGTCGCGCACCCGCCGACGGGCAAGTGGGTGATCGCCCTCGGTGAGTGGATGTTCGGCCTGACCCCGTTCGGCTGGCGCCTCATGACGGCGGCGCTGGGCACCCTGTCGGTGCTGATGCTGTGCCGAATAGGACGCCGCCTGCTCCGTTCGGCGCTGCTGGGCTGCCTGGCCGGCGCGTTGCTGGCGGTGGACGGTCTGCACGTGGTGATGAGCCGTACCGCGCTGCTGGACCTCGTCGTCATGTTCTTCGTCCTGGCGGCCTTCGGATGCCTGCTGATCGACCGGGACCACGCACGAGCCCGGCTCGCCTCGGCCCTGCCGGTCGGTGTGGACGGCCGTGCGGGCCCGGACGCGCGCACCGGTGACCATGCCGGGACGGGGGTGCGTCCCTGGCGGCTCGCCGCCGGCCTCTTCCTGGGACTTGCGGCTTCCACCAAATGGAACGGTCTGTATGTCCTGGCCTTCTTCGTGGCCCTGACGGTGCTGTGGGACGTCGGCGCCCGCCGCGTCGCCGGGGCGCGCCGCCCGTACCGGGCGGTGCTGCGCAAGGACCTCGGCTGGTCGTTCCTGTCCCTGGTTCCGGTCGCCGGGGCGACCTATCTGGCGACATGGACCGGCTGGTTCCTGTCCGACGACGGCTACGGACGCCACTGGGCCGACAGCCGCGGCGGCACCTGGTCATGGATTCCCGCTCCGCTGCGCAGCCTGTGGCACTACGAGTACGGGGTCTACCAGTTCAATGTGGGTCTGCACACCCCGCACAACTACCAGTCCAACCCCTGGAGTTGGCTGGTCATGGGCCGCCCCGTGCTGTTCCACTACCAGTCGCCGGAACCCGGACAGGACGGCTGCCACACCGCGGTCAACTGCACGCAGACGGTCCTCGCCCTCGGCACACCGCTCCTTTGGTGGTCGGCATGCTGCGCCCTCGTGTACCTGCTCTACCGCTGGGCGCTGCGCCGGGACTGGCGCGCCGGCGCCATCCTGGGTGCGGTGGGTGCCGGTTATCTGCCCTGGTTCCTCTACCAGGACCGTACGATCTTCTCCTTCTACGCGGTCGTCTTCGTGCCGTACCTGTGCCTGGCCGTGACGATGATGCTCGGAGCCCTGCCGGGTCCGCCGGGCGCAACCGGCAGACGCCGTACCGGGGGAACGGTGGCCGCAGGCGTGGTTGTTCTGCTCATCGCCTGGAACTTCATCTATTTCTTTCCGATCTACACCGGGCGCACGATCCCGTATGCCGACTGGCACGCCAGGATGTGGCTTGACACCTGGATCTGAGACACGGGTCAGCTCGGCGCGGGTTCTGCGCGCCGCCAGCTGAAGATCCACGCCGCGGTCAGCAGCGCGCCGAGCCCTGCCAGGGCCATCGCGCCGCCGGTGCCGATCACTGCGGCGAATGCGCCGACGCAGACCGGGCCGAGGCCCTGCAGTGTCATGTTGCCGGAGCCCAGCAGGCCGAACGCCTGGCCCTGGCCCTGTTCGGGAAGGGCGGCCAGGAACTCACGTTGCAGGCCCAGGCCGTTCGCGAAGCCCCAGCCGGCGAGCAGCAGCAGTACGACGGAGAGCGAGCGGCCCGGATCGCCGGCGAAGCCGGCCAGCGGCAGGCCCATCAGCACGATCAGAGGGACCACCATGCGTTCCCGTGTGGCCGGCCGCAGCCACCGCCCGACCACGAGGTCGCCCAGCAGCATGCCGACCGGCAGGCAGGCCATCAGCACCGCGTAGGAGCCGGAGGGGAAGCCATGGCTGCCCGCGTAGGCGACGATCAGCCCCTCCGCTCCGGCGACGAACGCTCCCGGGAGCCACTGCGCGAACAGCAGCCGTCGGACCGGGCGGTGGCCCAGCAGTGCGGCCATCCCACGCAGGCTGTCCCGCATCGCGCCGCCACCTGAGGGGTCCCCCTCTGACGGCTTTACGGCGAGCCGCGGCAACCGCAGCCGGACCGCCGTCGCGCAGAGCAGGTGCAGCGCTGCCCCCACCGCCAGTGCCGCGCGCGGGCCCACCGCCGCGACGGCGGCGCCGCCGAGCGCCAGGCCGAAGAGTTGCGCGCCGCTGGACGCCATGTTGTTGAGCGAGCGCCCCAGCACGTACGCGTCGCCGTCCAGCCAACGGGCGACGAGCCGTCCGGAGGCGCCGCTGAACACCGGCGTCGCCAGGGCGACCACCGAGACGACGGCCAGGCCCGCCCCTATCGGCATCCGCACCAGGGCGAGCAGGGCCGCCGCCACACCCTCCAGCAGGTAGCCGCCGGCGATCAGCGCCCGGGGCGGGAGCCGGTCGGCCAGCGAGCCGAGCAGCAACGACCCGAAGAGCTGCGGCAGGAATCCCGCGCCGAAGGCCAGCGCGCTGAGCAGCGCGGAGCCGGTGCCCGCGAAGACCAGCGCCGAGAAGGTGGTGATACGGAGCGAGTCGGCGGTCACGCCCAGCGCCCGGGTCAGGAAGAGCAGCCGGAAGCGCGGCTCGGCGAGCACCTGGCGGTAGGTGGTGCGCGGCGTCGAGGCCGTGTGCGCAGGAGATGCGGTGGTCATGGGCAGCAGCGTCGTGGAGGACTCCTGCGTGAAGCCAAAGATTCGCCACAGGACGTAAGGTCGGGTCTGACGCGGTCTACGCTGGAGAGGTGCTCCGCTTGACCGCTACCGCCGAGGACCTGCTGCGCAGCCGGTTCGCGCTCTCGCCGGCCTTCGAACTCTGCGGACTGCTGCGCCGTCTGAGCGGCCTGGACGCGGCGCTGCCGACCGACTGGGCGGTGCGGCTCTCCCCGGGCTTCACGCGGCTGCGCGGCGAGACGTCGCTGGACGCGGTGCTGGCTCTGCAGACCAGCAGGGCGGGGGTCAACTTCGTCGCCCCGCCGCCGCACGGTCTCACCCAGAGCTGGGCCGATGATCTCGCGGCGATCCGGGCCACGCCGATCGCTGTAGCGCGGGCGGAGATCGACGCTGTGCTGCGCGCGCGGCCGGTTCGTGATCCACGGGTTCGTGAACTGCTGGAGTCCGACCGGGTGGTGGACGCGGTCGCCGACGTACTGGACCGCGCCTGGAACGAGTTGCTCGCCCCGGACTGGCCGCAGCTGCGGGCGGTCTGCGAACGCGACGTCGTGCACCGGGTGGGCGTGATCGGCGAGCGCGGCTGGAAGGAGGCGATCGAAGGCCTGGAAGGAGCTCTGGTCTGGCAGGGACAGCACCTGTCGGTGCCGGTACGGACCACGCACGAGGATGTGAGTCTCGCGGGGGAAGGGCTGCTGCTGGTGCCCTCGGTGCTGGTCTGGCCAGGCGTGGCGGCCTTCCACGAGGAGCCCTGGCCGAAGGCCCTGATCTACCGGGCTCGCGGCACCTCCGTCCTCTGGGAGCGGGCGGCGCCCGATCCGGACGCGCTGACGGCGCTCGCGGCCCTGCTCGGACGGTCCCGGGCGCGCCTGCTGGTGGAGTTGGGCGTGCCGGCCAGCACCAGCCAACTCGCCCGCAGCCTCGCGATGGCCCCCGGCGCGGTCGGCGACCACCTCGCTGTGCTGCGCACGACGGGTCTGCTGGTACGCGCCCGGTCCGGCCGCTCGGTGCTGTACCGGCGCACGGCGCTCGGGGACGCGCTGGTCGCCGGCGCGGTGCCGGCCGGACCGGGCGCCGGAACACCGAGCTGAGTTGGTCAGGCGTTGAGCCGGCGGACCGCGTCCACCAGCCCGTCGACGTCCTCCGGCATGGTCGCGAAAGAGGTGACGAAGCGGACGACGCCCGGCTCCCAGCGGTCGTGGTAGAAGGCGTAGCCCTCGGACAGGAGTCCGTCGATGACGCGCTGGGGCAGGCGGCAGAAGACGATGTTGGCCTCGACCGCGCCGGGGAAGCCGATGTCCGGCAGGGCCTTGAGTCCCTCTTGGAGCCGGGCGGCCATGGTGTTGGCGTGGGTCGCGTTGCGCAGCCACAGGTCGTCGTCGAGGTAGGCGCCGAACTGGGCGGCGTGGAAGCGCATCTTGGCGGCGAGCTGGCCGGCACGCTTGGCGCGGAAGGAGAGTTCGGGGGTGAGGGAGCGGTCGAAGACGACGATGGCGTCGGCGGTCATGGTGCCGTTCTTGGTGGCCCCGAAGGACAGCAGGTCGACGCCGGCCCGCCAGGTCATCTCGGCGGGGGTGCAGCCCAGGGCGGCGACGGCGCCGGCGAAGCGTGCACCGTCCATGTGGAGGCGCAGGCCCGCCTCCTTGGCGATGGTTTTGAGGGTGTGGACTTCGTCGAGGGTGTAGACCGCGCCGGTCTCGGTGGCCTGGGTGATGCTCACCACGGACGGCTCCACGCTGTGCACGTCCCCGCGCTTGTGCCGGGCAGCCGCCCGCAGCGCGTCGGGGTCGATCTTCGCGTCGTCGCCGGGGAGCGGGACGAGCTTGGCGCCCGCGGTGTAGAACTCGGGCGCGCCGCACTCGTCGTTGTTGATGTGGCTGTCGCGGTGGCACAGGACACTGCCCCAGGGCGGGGTCAGGGCGGCCAGGCTCAGGGCGTTGGCCGCGGAGCCGGTGGAGACGAGCAGCACGTCGACGTCGTGGTCGAATATCTCGCACAGGCGGCGCCGGACGCCGGCGGTGATGCTGTCCGCGCCGTAGGGTGCGGCCGGTCCGGACGCGGCACGACTCACGGCATCGATGATCTGCGGGGCGGCTCCGGCGACGTTGTCGCTGGCGAAGGCGTGGGCGTAGGGGGTGGCGGCGGCGGTGCTCATGGTGTGTGGGCTCATGGTGTGTGGGCCTGGGCTTCCGGTGGGATTCAGCTGACGATGGGCGAGGCGATGACGACGGTGACGTCGGCCGGTTCGCCGTCGGTGCGGTAGAGGTGCGGGGCGTCGCCGGCGAAGGCGAGCAGATCGCCCGCGGCCAGCAGGCGCGGGCTGTCGGTGGGGCCGGCGGTCAGCCGGCCCGCGGCGACGAGCAGGTGCTCCACGGTGCCGGTCGCGTGCGGCACACCCGCCAGTTCGGTGCGGGCGGGCATCCGCAGCCGCCAGATCTCCAGGCTGTGGCCGCTGCTGATCCGGCGCAGCAGTTCCCGGCCGACCTCCTCCCCGGCGAGGTCGGTGCCGGGGACGAACACCGGGCCCGGGTCGGTGTCGCGGGTCAGGAGGTCGGTCAGCGGGATCCTGAGCGCGATCGCGAGCGCGTCCAGCGTCTCGATCGTCGGGTTTCCCCTGCCGGCCTCCAGTTGCGAGAGCGTCGCCTTGCTCAGGCCGGCGCGCCGCGCCAGCTCGGAACCGCTCATCCCGCGCTGTTCACGACGCCGGCGGATCTGCGCTCCCACGGCCGCGGCGGTGCTGCTCGGCGACTGCCCGGGCGGCGGAGTCATCGGCGTGCCGCGTGCGCGGCGGAGTCCTCGACCTGCATCCCACTCTCCGTAACACTAAACGATACGTTCATTATAACGAACGTCGGCGGTGAGTTCACTCCCTGGCGCCGATCGCCTCGACCGGGCGGATCCGCAGCAGCAGCCGGGTCGGCACCATCGTGCCCGCGGTGGCCAGGACCGCCGTGGTGCCCGCGATCGCCAGGTAGCCCAGGCCCGGTACGGCCGGCCACGGTGATCCGCCCAGCGCGAGGGCGACGAGGGTCAGCGGGAACGCGGACAGCAGCGTGCCGAGCCCGACCCCGGCCAGGACGATGACCGCGCTCTCCCTGCGCATCATGCCGACGACCTGGCGGCGGGCGGTGCCGGAGAGCCGCAGCAGCGCGAACTCCCGGCGGCGGGCGGCGGTGGCCATCGCGAGGGTGTTGACGACGGTGATCGCGGTATAGGCGATGATCAGGCCTACGACGAGGTAGTTGACCCAGGCGTTCGCGCGCTGTTCCGCCAGCTGGTCGTCGACGGCGAGACCGTCCCGCAGGACGGTGCCGGGGTAGGCGGCCGCGATGCCGGACAGGGCCTGGGTGAGGCCGTGCGCCGAGGGGGCGGAGCGGACGAGGACGGACTCGTCGGCCTTCTGGGTGGTGTGGGCGAGGAGAAGGTCGTGGTCCAGGGTGACGTCGGCGAAGCCGAACCCGCGTGTGTAGACGGCGATCACCTTGCCCTTGAACAGGGTGCCGTCGCCCAGGTGGAGCCGGGCGGTGTCCCCGACACCGAGGCCGAGCCAGGAGGCCGCGGTGGTGCTGATCGCCACAGTGCGGGGCGAAAGGGCAGACAGGTCGCCGTCACGGGCGTGCAGATCGAGGGTGGCCCCGAGGGCGTCGGGGTCCACTCCCTGCGAGCCGAGCGAGACGGCTTCCTGCGCACCGAGGAGTTCGCCCGCGGCGACGACCTTGGACCTCACCAGTCCAGTGGCGGACCTGACCTGCTTGAGCCCCTTCACCTTCGTGGCCACGTCGGGTGACACCCCGCCCGGCGCGGTGAGCACATGGTCGGCGACGAGGCCGGAGCGCACCTGGTCGGACGACTCCCGCAGGGCCGTGGTCTGGGCGAAGACCACGGTCGACGCGAAGGACACGGCGAGCACCAGCGGGGTGATCGCCCCGGCCAGCCGGCCCACGTTGGCCCGGGTGTTGGCCGCCGCGAGATAGCCGGTGACACCGGTCCGGTCGAGCAGCGGGGCGAGCAGCCGTATGACCGCCCGGGACAGCAGGGGGCCGAGTACGGCGGCGGCCGTCACCAGGATGAGCACAAGGGAGTTGGCGAGCCCGACCAGGGTGAAGAAGTCGGCGTGCTGCACCAGCCCGGAGACGAACATCCCAGCCGCGAGGGTCAGCAGCACCCCGCCGGTGATCCTGCGTCCCCGGCCCAGACCGGAGGGCTCCACGGCGGCCTCGCCGAGCGCTTCCGTCGGCCGGATCCGGGTCGCCCGCAGAGCGGCGGTCAGCACCGCGACCAGCGCGGTGAGCACGGTCACCGACACCGCGCCGAGGAACGGCAGGGGGCTGAGGGCAAGCGGGAAGTCGGGCGGCACGATGCCGTGTCCGGCGAAGCGGTCGCGCAGCCAGTACACCAGGAGCAGTCCGAGCGGACAGCCCAGCAGCCCGGCGACGGTACCCGAGACGGCCGCCTCCGCCGCGAGCATCCGCCGGATCTGGCCGGGCGTGGTGCCGATCGCGCGCAGCAGGGCGATCTCCCGGCGGCGGTGCCGGACGGACAGCGCGGTGGTGGCGTAGAGGACGAACACGGCGATGAGCAGGACGTTGCCGCCGATGGCGGCCGCCAGCACCATCAGGTTGGACCCGCTGGCGGCGACGTCGAGGAACTCCGCCCGGCCGCGCCCGTCGCCGGTGTGCACGGCGAGACGGTCGTCGTCGAGCGCTGAGCCGATCGCGTCGGCGAGCCGGCCGGGCGAGGTGCCGGAGTCGGCGAGGACCCCGAACGCCTGGACGGTCGGGGCGAGTTGCCGCAGGGCCGCGTCGGAAAGGAACAGCACCGACTGGCGAGGCGCAGGTCCGTCCTTCAGGGCGACGAGACCGGCGACGGTATAGGCGCGGGGCACGGACGTGGTCATCAGCCGGACCTCGTCGCCGGGGCGTACGCCTGCGCGTCCGGCGAGTTCGGAGTCCAGCACGACCTCCCCTGCCGTGCGCGGTGCGTGCCCCTTGGTGAGGTGGAAGTCGCCGAGCCGGAGCCCGGACCAGTTGTGGACCTGGGGCGCGCTGCCGTGGCGGCCCGGGACGGGCCGGCCGTGGGCGTCCGCCAGGCGCGCGGTCACACCGTCGTCCTCGATCACCTCGCGGACACCGTCGACCCGGCCGAGCCGGTCGGCCAGGGATGCCTTCAGGGGGACGCGTTCGGGCAGCGGCTGGGATTCATGGACGGTCGAGCCGTCCAGGTCCTTGAAGGTGAGTTCGACTTCCTGACGGCCCGTCACGACCACGTCGGCCGCCGCGTACCGCTCGGCGGAGGAACCGGCCCGGATGCCCGACTCCAGGAGGACGCCGCAGGCACTGAGCACGGCGGCGCCCAGCAGCAGGGCGACGAAGGTGCCGGCGAAACCGCCCTTGCGGGCCTTGAGGGTCTGCAGTGCGAGGGTGAACATCACACCGCCCTCCGCAGGCCGGACATGACTTCGGCCACCCGGTCCGCGCCGGGGCTGACCATGCCGTCCACGACACGCCCGCCGCTGAGGAACATCACCTGGTCGGTGTGGGCGGCGGCCACCGGGTCGTGGGTGACCATCACCACCGTCTGGTGCAGATCGGTGACGGCCTGGCGCAGCAGGACCAGGATGTCCCGGGCGGTCTCCGGGTCGAGCGCCCCGGTGGGCTCGTCGGCGAAGATCACCTCGGGCCGTGTGACCAGGGCGCGGGCGATCGCCACGCGTTGCTGCTGGCCGCCGGACAACTGCGCGGGGAAGCGGGCCAGCCGTCCCCGCAGGTCCACGGCGGTGACGATGTGCTCCAGCCAGGCCTCGTCCGGCTGCCGCCCGGCCAGCCGCAGGGGCAGCGTGACGTTCTGCTCGACGGTCAGCGACGGGAGCAGGTTGAACGCCTGGAAGACGAAGCCGATCCGGGTCCGGCGCAGTTCCGTCAGCCGCCGCTCCCTGAGTCCCGAGAGCTCCTGGCCGCCGAGCCGCACCTCGCCCGCCGTGGGCCGGTCGAGGCCGGCCGCGCAGTGCAGGAACGTGCTCTTCCCGGAACCCGACGGCCCCATCACCGCCGTGAACGTGCCGGACTCGATGCCCGCGCTGACCTTGTCCAGGGCCAGCACCGCGTCCGGCCCATCCCCGTACTGCTTGGTCACATCCGTGAGTTGGACCGCGTACCGGCTTTCGTGCACCGTGACTCCTCGTGCGACTGTCCGTGAGTGATGCCTCAAGTCCACCGGCACCGAAGGGCCTTGGCTTCGGTCGCGCAGTCGAACCGGCGTCTCGGCCGATCGGGCGAGACCGCACCGCGCCTCCTCCCTTCGGAGGAGACCTCACGGACGAGAGCGGCCATAGGCTTTCAACCCCAGGTGAGAGCACAGGGGTTGGCGACCCGGCTACCGTTGGGCGCATGGACCGGATGGAGTCGCTCGCAGGGCGCCACATACCCCGGGCCGTCACCGACACGGTCCTCGCCGCGCTGCTGACCGCCGTGTGTCTGACGCTGCCGTTGACGATGCCACCGGACGGTCCCGAGCTGCGGCCGCCGGACGTCGCATGGGTCGTACTCGTCCTGCTGACGACGCTTCCGCTCGCCCTGCACCGGTTCGTTCCGCTGCCGGCGCTGCTGGTGATGTCGGTGGCCGCGGGCTTCGTCCAGGGTCTGCACTACGTCCCCCGGTTGTCGAGCCCCGACGGCACCTCCATCGGACCCACCTACCTCACCGTCGCCACGGCCGTCTTCCTGACCGCCACGCGCAGCACACCGAAGGTCGCGGCCCTGGTCGGGTCGGTGCTCATCCCGGCGGCTGCCGTGTCCGAGGCGGTGCTCGCCCCGGACGGGCACCGGATCGCCGCGCTGCTCACCGAGTCGGTGATCATGGTCGCCGCGTGGGCGCTGGGGCGGCTCACCCGGGCACGCGCCGCCATCCGGGACCAGGCGCTGGAGCGGGCCGCGGCCCTGGAGAGGGAGCAGGCCGCCGACGCGCGGGCCGCGGTCATGGCGGAACGAGCCCGGATCGCCCGTGAACTGCACGACATCGTCGCGCACAACGTCAGCCTGATGGTCGTACAGACCATCGCCGCCGACCGGGTCCAGGAGCGGGACGCGCGAAAGGCCCACGAACTGCACGGCGCCATCGAGGAGACCGGCCGGGCCGCCGTGACCGAGCTGCGCCGCCTGCTCGACGTGCTGCGCACCGATGAGGAGGCGGACGGCGACCCGAGCAAGGAGCCGCCGCAGCCCACCATCGCGGCCCTGCCCGCGCTCGTGGAATCGGTGCGCGCGGCCGGGCTCGAGGTCGACCACAGCACCACCGGCACACCCGCCGAACTGCCCGCCGGCTCACACCTGACCGTGTACCGGATCGTGCAGGAGGCCCTCACCAACACCCTCAAGCACGCCGGCCGCACCCGGACCGCGCTGCACGTCGCCTGGGAGCCGGAGCGCGAGCGGCTCACCGTACGACTGTGCGACGACGGGCCCCGGCCCGACGGCGAGCCGGTACGCCCGCCGGTCGCGGCGCACGGCACCGGGCACGGCCTGGTCGGCATGCGGGAGCGCGTCGGCGCGGTGGGCGGTTCCCTGCACACCGGCAACCGGCCCGGCGGCGGCTACTGCGTGCACGCCGTCATCCCGCTCCCCGCACCCGAAACCCGGAACGAAGGGCCTTCCCCGTATGCGAGTCATCCGCGTCCTGCTGGTCGATGACCAGCCCATGATCCGGACGGGATTCCGGCTCATCCTCGAATCGGAGCCGGACATCGATGTCGTGGGCGAGGCGTCGGACGGCGACGAGGCCGTCGAGAGCACCGAGGCGCTGTGCCCCGACGTGGTCCTCATGGACATCCGTATGCCGGGCGTGGACGGGGTCGAGGCCACGCGGCGGATCGTACGGTCGGGGGCGCCGAGCCGGATCGTCATCCTGACGACCTTCGACCTGGACGCCCATGTGGTGGACGCCCTGCGCGCCGGAGCCAGCGGGTTCCTCGTGAAGGACGGCCCCGCCGACTCCCTGGTGGGCGCGATCCGCACGGTCGCCGGCGGCGACGCCGTGCTCTCACCGCGGGTCACCCGCCGGCTGCTCGACCGGTTCGCGCACCTGGGCGCGCCCGCCGAGGCACCCGTGCCCGCCCGCCTCGACTCCCTCACCGGCCGCGAACTCGACGTGCTCCGCGCGCTCACCCGCGGCCTGTCGAACGCGGAGATCGCCCGCGAACTCGGCGTGAGCGAGACGACCGTCAAGACGCACATCGCCCACATCCTGGAGAAGTACGGGCTCCGCGACCGGGTCCAGGCCGTCATCATGGCGTACGACAGTGGTCTGGTCGTGCCGCGATGGCCGGCGTCGTAGGTTGGGGAAGTGACAACTACCGCATCACAAGAGGCATTTCTGCAGGCGTTCCACGCTCGGCGCCCGGCGGTGACCGCTGAAGCGTTCGGCCGCGGCCGCGCTCCGGACGGCCGGTCCAGCTATGAGCTCCTGTGCGATCGAGTGGCCGGCCGCAGGCGAGTACTGGACCTCGGCTGTGGTGACGGCCTCCTGCTCGAGGTGCTGGCCCAGGAGAACGGAAGACAGCTCGCGGGACTGGACCTGTCCGCGCAAGCACTGGCGCTGGCGCGACGTCGACCGGCGCTCGCCGGGGCCAGGCTGGAGGAGGGGCGGGCTCAGGAACTCCCCTTCGCCGACGGCAGCTTCGACGCCTGCGTTTGCCACATGGCGCTGATGCTGATGGGCGAGATCGAGCAAGTCGCGGCGGAGGTCGCCCGCGTCCTGTCTCCCGGAGGGGTTCTGGCGTGCGTGGTGGGAGGCGGGGCCGTCGGCGGCGAGGCGTACGAGCGGTTTCTCGGGCTGTTGCGGAACACGATCGAGGAGGTGCCCGCCTCGCGGCGCATCCCGGCGCTGGGCGACAGAAGGACACGCAGTCGCGACGGGCTCGATGAGGTCCTCGGCCCGGCGGGCTTCGCGGCGGTGGGCTGGGAGACCGTTCCCATCGATTTGAGCGGCCGGGTGGAGCAGGTGTGGGCTGCCGTCTCCGGCCTTTATGACCTCGGTCCGCTCGATACGGCGGCCGTGGAGCGGCTGCGCGATGCCTTCTTCGCCGAGATGCGCGACATGACGACCCCGGAGGGGGCCGTCCCCTGTGCCTTCAAGGTCCACATCGCGACAGCGCGGCTGCACTGACTCCGCCGCCCGGCTGGGCCACTCTCAGCGATCAGTCCAGATCGGCCTGCCACAGGTCCGGGCCGAAGACCTCGTACTGGATGTCGTCCGGAGCCACCCCGCGCTCGATCAGGCGGCTGTGCACCGCCTGCATGAACGGCAGCGGGCCGCACAGGTAGTACAGCGCGTCGTCGGCCAGGTCGACGGCGCTCGGGTCCATCAGTCCCTCGAAGACCCCGTCGACCGGTTCCATGCTCTGCGCGCCCTTCTCGTACCAGGCGTACATCCGGGCGTTCTTCAGGGCCAGCACGTCGTTGACCACCTGCCGGCGCAGCGGGAAGGAGGCCTCGTCGAGGTCGGCGTGCAGCACGGTGATGGACAGCCCGGACTCGGCGGCCACCAGGTGGGAGAGCA
Source organism: Streptomyces sp. NPDC020299 (assembly GCF_044387825.1). NCBI lineage: Bacteria > Bacillati > Actinomycetota > Actinomycetes > Kitasatosporales > Streptomycetaceae > Streptomyces > Streptomyces sp. NPDC020299. Next base: position 266,943 of record NZ_JBIRWL010000005.1, on the reverse strand, counting down.
TGCCCGCCATCGGGGAGATGCCGATGCCCGCGCTGGCGAAGACCACCGGGCGTCCGACGTCGTCGAGCACGACGTCGCCGTACGGCAGGGACAGCGTCAGCACGTCGCCCACCCCTGTGGAGTCGTGCAGGAGCGCCGACATCTCGCCGTCGGGATCGTCGCCCTCGCCGCGCACCCGCTTGACCGAGAACTGGCGGTGCTCACCGTCGTCGGCCCGGGTCAGGCTGTACTGGCGGGGCTGGAGCCTGCCGTCGGGCATCCGCATCCGCACCGTGACGTACTGGCCGGGCAGCGAGGTCTTCACCAGACGGTCGTCGATGCGCCGGACCACGAAGGTCGCCACGTCGTCGGTCTCCTGGATCTTGCGCACCACCTGCCAGTCCCGCCACACCGTCTCCGGCCGCACCCCGCGGGCGCTGTACACGCCACGTTCCTGGTTGATCAGGGCATTGGCCATCAGCCAGTACACCTCGTCCCAGGCGGCGGCGACCTCCGGGGTGACCGCGTCGCCCAGGACGTCGCCGATGGCCCACATCAGGTTGTCGTGGACGACCTGGTACTGGTGCGGGCGGATACCGAGCGAGGCGTGCTTGTGCGCGATCCGGTTGAGCAGTTGGTCGGGCACTCGTTCCGGCGTCTCCAGCAGCGTCGACGCGAACGCGGCCACCGAGCCGCGGCGAGCGCCTGCTGCTGGTGACCGTGCACCTGACTGCCCCGGTTGAAGACGCCGTCCATGAGCTCGGGATGCTCGGAGAACAGACGCCGGTAGAAACGCTGGGCGATCTCGACGATGCACTCTCCGACAACCGGCAGTGTGGCGGCGATGACAGGACGTGACGTGTCCGAAAGCAGCTGACTTCCTCCAGGTGGGTACGGAATGACCGGTCCGCGCCAGGTACCCACCCGTATCCGTCCGATTCCGAGCGCTGAGGCGGGGGGCTGTCGAGCCGGGACTCCGGCTGCGGCATTCTGGTGGTGGTCGGCGCGGCGGTGAAGGAGAGTTGTGGTGGAAGAGCGAGCGCAGGATCCTCGTGACGCCGAGGCGTCGGGGGGGTTCCCGCAGTTGCGGCTGGACCAGTTGCTGGAGGGGCTGCAGCAGCAGGTGGAGCAGGTGCGGTCGGCTCGGGACCGGGTGCACACGCTGCTGGACGCGGTGCTGGCCATCGGCTCCGACCTGGAACTCCAGGTGGTGCTGCAGCGGATCGTGGAGTCCGCGGTCTCCCTGGTCGACGCCGAATACGGGGCGCTCGGCGTGCTGGGCGAGGACGGCACGATCAAGCAGTTCCTCACGGTCGGGATCGACGAGGAGACCATCGCCCGGATCGGCCCGTACCCGCGCGGCGAGGGCATTCTGGGGCTGCTGATCCGCGATCCGCAGCCGCTGCGCCTGGCGGACCTGTCGCAGCATCCGTCGTCCGTGGGGTTCCCGTCCGGTCACCCGCCGATGAGCGGCTTCCTGGGCGCCCCGGTCCGGGTGCGCGACCGGGTGTTCGGCAACCTGTACCTGACCAACAAGAAGGGCGGCGCCCAGTTCGACGCCGACGACGAGGCGGTGCTGCGGACCCTGGCCGCGGCGGCCGGTGTGGCGATCGACAACGCCCGCCTGTACGACGAGGCACGCCGCCGGCACCGGTGGCTGGCGGCCAGCAACGAGCTGACCCGCAGCCTGCTGTCCGGCGAGGAGCCCGGTGCGGTGCTGGAGGCCTTCACCGTCACGGTGCGGGAGATGGCCGACGCCGACCTGGTCACGCTCGCGGTGCCGGTCTCAGGCAGCGGTGAACTGGTCGTCGAGGCCGCCGCCGGGACACGCGCGGACGAAGTCCGGGGGCTGGTCCTGCCCGCCGCCGCGTTGGCCGCCAAGGTCTTCGCCTCCGGGGAGACCATCGTCAGCGAGGCCGTCAGCGTGGACCCGCGCGCCGAGGGCGGCAGCGCTTCGGTGGTGGAGCTGGGTCCGGCGTTCTTCGTGCCGCTCGGGACCCAGGAACACGTGCGCGGGGTCCTTCAGGTGGCGAACGTACCGGGCGGGCCGTTCTTCCCGGACCCCGTCATCGACATGGTGATCGGCTTCGGCAACCAGGCGGCCCTGGCCCTGGAGGTCGCCGAGCACCGGCGCGACTCCGAGCACGTGCTCGTCCTGACCGACCGCGACCGTATCGCCCGCGACCTGCACGATCTGGTCATCCAGCGGTTGTTCGCCGGCGCCCTGACGCTGCAGTCCACGCTGGGCCGCGTCGCCGACCGGCCGCAGGTGAGCGAACGTGTCCAGCGGGTCGTCGACGACCTGGACGACACCATCAAGGTCATCCGCTCCACCATCTACGGCCTCCGGGAGCACGACCAGGAACGCAGCGGCGGCAGCCTGCGCTCCAGACTGGTGGCGGCCACCGACCGGGCGGGCCAGGCTCTCGGTTTCACCCCGGCACTGCGCATGACCGGCCTTCTGGACACCCACGTCCCCGCCGAGCACGCCGAACACCTGCTGGCCGTGCTCGGTGAGGCCCTGTCCAACGCGGCCCGGCACGCGCACGCCACCGCGGTCGACGTGAGCGTCTCGGTCACCGTCTTTGAACTGCACCTGCGGGTGGCCGACAACGGCCGCGGCATGGACCCGGCGGCCGGGCGCCGCAGCGGCCTGGCCAACCTGCGCCGGCGTGCCGAGGAACTGGGCGGAGAGTTCCGGCTGGCGCCGAACGAACCCACCGGCACCGTCGTCGAGTGGGTGGTGCCTCTCCCCCGGGCGGCGTGAGGCCTTCCCCCGCCGGCCGGCCCCGGTGATCAACCGATGCGTTCCCAGCCGCGGCGTGGTGCGCGGGCGCCCAGCTGGGTGTCGCGGCTGCGGTAGACGATGTACGGGCGGGTCAGATAGCCGATGGGCGCGGTGAGCATGTGGACCAGGCGGGTGAAGGGCCAGGCGGCGAAGAGCAGCATCGCGCTGATGGCGTGCAGCTGGAAGAGGATCGGCGCTCCCTTCATCCGGTCCGGGTCGGGCTGGAAGTAGAAGATGGAGCGGAACCACGGGGAGATGGTTTCGCGGTAGTCGTATCCCCCGCCGATGACGTTCGCGACCACGGTGGCGGACAGGCCGAGGACGATGGTCAGGGTGAGGGAGATGTACATCGCCTTGTCGTTGCGGGTGGTGGCGGAGAAGACCGGGCCGACGGTGCGGCGGCGGTAGATGAGGATGGCCAGCCCGCCGAGTGTGGCGATGCCCGCGATCGTGCCGAGGACGACCGCGCCCAGGTGGTACATGTGCTCGCTGACCCCGACCGCCTCGGTCCAGCTCTTCGGGATCACCAGGCCGCCGATGTGGCCAAGGAGCACGACGAGGATGCCGAAGTGGAACAGCGGGCTGCCGATCCGCAGCAGGCGGCGTTCGTAGAGCTGGGAGGATCGGGTGGTCCAGCCGAACTTGTCGTAGCGGTAGCGCCAGACATGGCCGAGGACGAAGACCGCGAGAGCGACGTAGGGCAGGACGACCCACAGCAGGACGCCGCCGGTGCCGGCCTCGGCCGCCGTGGTGAGGGGCTGCACGGCTGCGGTCATCGGGGACCTCCTACGACGGGGTCGGGCAGGAACACCGGGGAGGCGGCGTACGGGTCGAGGCCGACCTGTTCCTCGGGCGGGCCCTGGGCGGCCAGCCGCAGCACGGCGTCGCGTTCGTCGCCCTCGAGGGAGGGGAGGGTGGCGGAGACGGAGTCCAGCACGTGCGCCCAGGGCGAGTCGTCGTCGGTCAGGGCCAGGCGCAGCAGTTCCAGGCCGGCCCGGTGCTCGTCGAGCAGGCGCGCTCCGGCGGACGGGTCGGTGGCGGCGAATTCGAGTACGACGGCGAGATGGTCGGGGAGTTCGTCGTCGCCCAGGCGCCACCCGGCCGCGGCGTAGGTCTGCTTCAGCCGCAGCAGGGCCATGCCGCGTTTCCTGGTGTCGCCGTGCGCGTAGTAGGTCAGGTAGAGGCAGCAGCGTTTGCGGTGGTCGAACGTGGCCACGTAGGCGGTGGCCAGGTCCGCGGGGGCGGTCCGCTCGGCGTGGGCGGTGAAACGGAGCAGGGGATCGGCGACCGGTCGCGGCAGGGTGGCGGCGACCCGGCCGGCCAGGGTCAGGCGCTGCTCGAACTGCTCGTCGGGGTAGGCGAGCAGCAGGGACTGGGCCTGCCAGGCGTGGGCCGGCCACGGCTCGGCGGGTGCGGTGCGTGTGGTCTTCCTCTTCAGCGCTTTCACGGCTTCGGCTCGACCTCCCCTCCGCTGTCCGCGGATGATCCGTCATCGCCGGTCGTGCTGGGTGGGAAGAGACCGGGCGGGGAGCTCTTGCCGTCCCAGTTGAGGAGGTTGACGCGGGTGGCCTTGTCGGTGGGGGCGGCGAGGGTGTCGGAGCTCTGCCGGTCGCGCAGGGCGTGGAAGTTCTCCACCGCGATCGGCGCGGCGCCGCCGGACGCCTCGCCGAACGGCCCGGAGCCGCCCATGCCCGGGCCGCCCTCGTAGTCCAGGCTGCACTCGGTGGCCAGTTCCTCCAGCTTGTGGGCCTGTTCGGCATGCGCGGGCGGGATGACGTACCGCTCGTCGTACTTCGCCAGCGCGAGCAGCCGGTACATGTCGTACAGCTGCTCCTCCCCCATGCCGACCTCCTGGGGGATCGCGGCGTCGGGTTCGCGGCCGAGGTTGATGTCGCGCATGTAGGCGCGCATGGCGGCCAGGCGGCGCAGCACCGCGTCCACGGGGGCGGGGTCGCCGGCGGTGAACAGCTGGGCGAGGTAGTCGATGGGGATGCGCAGGGCGTCGACGGCGGCGAAGAGGTTGCGGTGGTCCTCGGCGTCGGAGCCGGTGTCGCGTACGGCGTCGACGACCGGGGACAGCGGGGGGATGTACCAGACCATGGGCATCGTCCGGTACTCCGGGTGCAGCGGCAGCGCCACCTTGTACGTGTTGATGAGGGCGTGGATCGGGGAGCGCTGGGCGGCCTCGATCCAGTCCCGGGGGATGCCCGCCTTCTCCGCCGCGCGCACGACGTCGGGGTCGTTCGGGTCGAGGAGGACCTCCCGCTGGGCTTCGTACAGGTCCTTCTCGTCAGGCGTGGCGGCGGCTTCGAGGACCTTGTCGGCGTCGTACAGGACCAGGCCGATGTAGCGCAGGCGGCCGACGCAGGTCTCGGAGCAGACGGTGGGCAGGCCGACCTCGACGCGGGGGAAGCAGAAGGTGCACTTCTCGGCCTTGCCGGTGCGGTGGTTGAAGTAGACCTTCTTGTACGGGCATCCGGTCACGCACATCCGCCAGCCGCGGCAGCGGTCCTGGTCGACCAGGACGATGCCGTCCTCTTCCCGCTTGTAGATCGCGCCGGACGGACAGGAGGCCGCGCAGGACGGGTTCAGGCAGTGCTCGCAGATGCGCGGCAGGTAGAACATGAACGTCTGCTCGAACTCGAACTTGATCTTCTCGGAGACCTCGTTGAGGAGGACGTCCTTCTGGCTGGTCGCGGCCGAGCCGCCGAGGTCGTCGTCCCAGTTCGCCGACCAGGAGATCTTCATGTCCTTGCCGGAGATCAGGGACTTGGGGCGGGCGACCGGGGTGTGCTCCTGGAGCGGGGCGTTGGTGAGTGTCGCGTAGTCGTAGGTCCAGGGTTCGTAGTAGTCGTCGAGGGACGGCAGCACCGGGTTGGAGAAGATCTGGATCAGCTTCTTGAACCTGCCGCCCGCCTTCAGCGCGAGCCGGCCGCGTTTGTTCAGCTCCCAGCCGCCGCGCCAGGTGTCCTGGTCCTCGTAACGGCGCGGGTAGCCCTGGCCGGGCCGGGTCTCGACGTTGTTGAACCACACGTACTCGACGCCGGTGCGGTTGGTCCACGCCTGTTTGCAGGTGACCGAGCAGGTGTGGCAGCCGATGCACTTGTCGAGGTTCATCACCATCGCCATCTGGGCCATGACGCGTCCGATGGTGGCTTCGCCGCGGGGCATCAGTACTCCACCTCCTGGTTCTTGCGGCGACGGATGACCGTGACCTCGTCGCGCTGGTTACCGGTCGGGCCGAGGTAGTTGAAGGCGTACGACAGCTGCGCGTACCCCCCGATGAGGTGGCTGGGTTTGATCAGCAGCCGGGTCAGGGAGTTGTGGATGCCGCCGCGCCGGCCGGTGGTCTCGGTGCGGGGTACGTCGATGAGCCGGTCCTGGGCGTGGTGCATGTAGACGGTGCCCTCGGGCATGCGGTGCGAGACGATCGCGCGGGCCGCGACCACACCGTTGCGGTTGACCGCCTCGATCCAGTCGTTGTCCTGAACCCCGACTTTCGCCGCGTCCTGGGTGCTCATCCAGATCGTCGGCCCGCCCCGGGACAGGGAGAGCATGAACAGGTTGTCCTGGTACTCGGAGTGGATGGACCACTTGTTGTGCGGGGTGAGGTAGCGCACGGTCACGCCCAGTTCGCCGGTCTCTCCGATCCGTGGTTCGTCGAAGAGCGCGTGCATGTTCAACGGGGGCCGGTAGAGCGGCAGTTGCTCGCCCAGGGCCTCGATCCAGTCGTGGTCGAGGAAGAAGTGCTGGCGTCCGGTGAGCGTGTGCCAGGGCTTGAGGCGTTCGACGTTGACGGTGAAGGGCGAGTAGCGGCGCCCTCCGGTCTCCGACCCGGACCACTCGGGGGAGGTGATGACCGGGACCGGGGCGGCCTGGGTGTCGGCGAAGGTGATCTGCTTTCCCTCGTGCTCGGCGGCCAGATCGGCGAGCGGCCGGCCGGTGCGGGCTTCGACGGAGTGGAATCCCTGGGTGGCGAGATGACCGTTGGTGGTGCCGGACATCGCGAGGATCGCTTCGCAGGCGTGCACGTCCCGGGCGATCGAGGGGCGTCCGTCGGCCGCTCCCCCGCGTACGGTGCCGTTCTTGTGCCGCAGGTAGTCGAGTTCGCGGTCCAGCTTGAAGGTGACGCCCTTGGTGGTGGCGCCGAGGGTGTCCAGCAGGGGACCGAGCGCGGCCATCTTGTCGGCGACGGCGCCGTAGTCGCGTTCGACGGTGATCAGTTTGGGCATGGTGCGGCCGGGCACGGGTTCGCACTCGCCGGCCTTCCAGTCGCGGACCCGGCCGTGCGGGTTGGCCAGGGCGTCCGGGGTGTCGTGCAGCAGCGGGGCCGCCACCACGTCCTCGCGGACGCCGAGGTGTCCGGCGGCCTGGCGGCTGAACTCCTTCGCGAGGGTGTGGAAGGTGTCCCAGTCGGTGCGGGTCTGCCAGGGCGGGGAGATCGCCGGGTTGAAGGAGTGCACGAAGGGATGCATGTCCGTACTGGACAGGTCGTGCTTCTCGTACCAGGTGGCCGCCGGCAGCACGATGTCGGAGAAGACCGTGGTGCTGGTCATGCGGAAGTCCAGCGTCAGCAGCAGGTCGAGTTTGCCGGTGGGGGCTTCGTCGCGCCAGGTCACGTCCCGGGGGCGGGCCTCGGGCGGGGCCTCGGTGGCGCGCACGGAGGAGTCGGTGCCGAGCAGGTGCTTGAGGAAGTACTCGTTGCCCTTGGCCGAGGACCCCAGGAGGTTGGCCCGCCATACGGTGAGCACGCGGGGGAAGTTCTCGGGCGCGTCCGGGTCCTCGCCCGCGAATCCCAGCCGGCCCTCCCTGAGCTCGTCCACCACGTGTTCGCCCACGGCACGCCCTGCTGCCCGGGCCTCGTCGGCCAGGTCGAGGGGGTTGCGGTCGAACGTCGGATAGGACGGCATCCAGCCCATCCGCGCCGACTGCGCGATGACGTCCGCGGTGGACTTCCCGGCGAACGGCCCGCTGCCGGGTCCGGTGGCGCCCAGGGTGTCGGCGGAGAACGGGTCGTAGCGGTACTGGTCGCTGTGCAGATACCAGTACGCCGTCTGGATCATCTGGCGAGCCGGACGGTTCCAGTCGGCCGCGGTCGCGATCGCCGAGTATCCGGTGAGCGGCCGCACCTTCTCCTGGCCGACGTAGTGCGCCCAGCCGCCCCCGTTGACCCCCTGGCACCCGGTCAGCGTGGTCAGGGTCAGAAACGCGCGGTAGATGGTGTCGGAGTGGAACCAGTGGTTCGTTCCCGCTCCCATGACGATCATCGAGCGGCCGCCGGACTCCTCCGCGTTGGCCGCGAACTCCCTCGCGATGCGTGCCGCCCTGTCCGCGTCCACGCCGGTGATCGCCGCCTGCCAGGCCGGGGTGTAAGGCTGGTCGGCGTCCTCGTAGGAGGACGGCCACTCGCCGGGCAGGCCGTCCCGGGCCACTGCGTACTGGGCCAGCAACAGGTCGTAGACCGTGGTCACCAGCCGCCCGGCGACCCGCCGCACCGGCACCCCGCGCCGCAGCCGGCCCGCGCTCCCGTCGGGGGCGTCGAAGCGCGGCAGTTCCACCGGCACGGGTTCCTCGCCGCCGCCCGTCGCCGAGAGCAGCGGGTCGGTGTCGCCGAGATCGAGATTCCATTTCCCGGCGCCGGACTCGCCGAAGCGGTCGCCGAGGGTTCCGTTCGGCACGACCGGCTGCCCGGTGGCCGCGTCCAGCAGTACGGTCCGGAACTCCGCGTGTTCCGTCGCGGCCGGTGCGCCGCCGAGGTCGGCCGCGGTCAGGAACTTCCCCGGTGTGTACGTGCCCGGCTCCCGCTCCTCCAGAACGACCAGGAAGGGCAGGTCGGTGTAGCGCTTGACGTAGTCCTCGAAGTACGGCGTCCGCCGGTCGACGAAGAACTCCTTGAGGATGACGTGGCCCATCGCCATGGCGAGCGCCCCGTCGGTGCCGGGCTGTGCGGGCAGCCACTCGTCGGCGAACTTGACGTTGTCCGCGTAGTCCGGGGAGACGGCGACGACCTTCTGGCCCCGGTAGCGGGCCTCGGCCATCCAGTGCGCGTCGGGGGTGCGGGTCACCGGCAGGTTGGAGCCCCACATGATCAGATAGCCGGCGTCCCACCAGTCCCCGGACTCCGGTACGTCCGTCTGGTCGCCGAACACCTGGGGCGAGGCGACCGGCAGGTCCGCGTACCAGTCGTAGAAGGACAGCATCACGCCGCCGAGCAGCGAGTAGAAGCGGGCGCCGGCGGCGTGCGAGACCATCGACATCGCCGGGATCGGTGAGAAGCCCGCCAGCCGGTCCGGACCGTACTCCTTGATCGTGTGCACGTGTGCCGCGGCGACCATCTCCACGGCCTCGTCCCAGCTCGCCCGCACCAGGCCGCCCTTGCCGCGCACGGACTTGTAGCGGCGGGCGCGCTCCGGGTCGGAGACGATGTCCGCCCAGGCCGCCACCGGGTCGCCGAGGCGGACCTTGGCCTCGCGGTACATCTGCAGCAGCACACCGCGGACGTAGGGGTAGCGGACCCGGGTGGGCGAGTAGGTGTACCAGGAGAAGGCCGCGCCGCGCGGGCAGCCGCGGGGCTCGTACTCGGGGCGGTCCGGGCCGACGGAGGGATAGTCGGTCTGCTGGGCCTCCCAGGTGATGATGCCGTCCTTGACGTACACCTTCCACGAGCACGAGCCGGTGCAGTTCACGCCATGGGTGGAGCGCACCACCTTGTCGTGCGACCAGCGGTCCCGGTAGAAGTCGTCCGCCTGCCGGCCGCCTCTGCGGTGCAGGGTGCGCAGGTCGTCGGAGACCTCCGCCCGGGTGAAGAACCGGCGGGAGCGCACCAGCGCCTCCGCCAGCTCACCGTCCATGCCCGCGTGCGACTGTTCCCGGCTGATCTCGGTGCTCACCGTGCCACTCCGCCCCGGGCACCACGGCCCGTTCGAACTGTGATCGGTTTCCGGCCGCACCCGACTCTACGACCGCGTCCCCCCACAAGGTCAACAGCCACACCGCCCGCGCGCAGGGGCCGATTACCCAGGCTCCGCACCGCCATGCCCACCGGGTGCGACGCCCACGGCCGGCCGCGACAGGCCGCTGCCCGCCCTGGCACGGGTGGCCTCGACCACCTCCCATTCGTCGGTGCCGAGATGGGCGAGCGCGGCCGGGAAGACGCCGTCCTGCTCCTTGAGGATATGGTCGCGCAGCATGGCCATCGCCTCCATCAGACGGTCCGGCCAGGCCGGGTCCGAGGGCGTCGCGCCGTCGGACCCGGCCTCGGCCAGCACCGCCTCGATCCGGCGGTGCTCGGCCTCCAGGGCGGCGATCTGCTCGGGGAAGTCCCCGGCCAGGGCGGGGAACAGGCCGTGCTCCTCGACCTGGGTGTGCGGTTCGAGCACCCGTGAGATCTCCCGGGCGAGCTCCGCCATCCGGGTCGCGCCGCCTTCCTGGTGGGCGGTGCGGAGGTGGCTGATGAGGCGAACCACCTCGTCGTGCTCCCGGGTCAGTTCGTCGATCGTCTCCAGTGACTGGCACCCGCAGTACTCACACACCGGACTTCTCCTTCCTACTCGCTCTTCCTCGCTCCGTCGTTCTCATCCACTCGCCTACGCGGTGGTGCGTGCCGTGCGGTGCCCGCTCCGGCGGCCGGTGCGCTGCTTGCGCCCGCCGCCTTCGACTGCCGCGCGGACACCGGTGAGGGTGTAGACCAGCGCGGCGGCGGCCACGACCGCGAGCAGGGCGAGACCGGCCGCGTACGTTCCGTACTCGCCGTACAGCGAGCCCATCACCAGCGGCGGCAGGAAGCCACCCAGTCCGCCCGCGGCGCCGACCACGCCGGTGACCGAGCCGACCTGGCTGGCCGGGGTCAGCAGCGCCACCAGGGCGAAGGTCGCTCCGCTGCCCGCGCCGAGCGCGGCGGCCATGGCCAGGAAGGCGATGGTGCCCACCGGTGCCAGGGGCGGGGTGAACGACTGCACGAGTGCCCCGGCGACGACCACGGCCAGCGAGCCGGCCAGCACCCGGACCGGGCCCACCCGGTCGGACAGCCAGCCGCCGATCGGGCGCATCGCCACCGCGAGGAGCACGAACCCGGCCATGCGGTTCGCGGCGTCGGCCTGGGTGAGGCCGTAGCCGGTCTTGAGGTAGGTGGGCAGGTAGACGGAGAAGGCGACGTAGCCGCCGAACGCGACCGCGTACAGCGCGGCTGCCTGCCAGGTGATGCCCAGCCGGGCGGTGGCGGCCAGCCGGCGGGCCAGCGGCTCGGTCGGCACGGTGCGGCCGGGTGCGTCGCGCAGCAGCAGCGCGGCGGCGACGGCGTACACGGCGAGGACGGCCGCGGTGATCAGGAAGGGGGTCTGCATGCTGTGCGCGTCGACCAGCTTCACCGTGGTCAGGGCGCTGATGGCGGTGCCGCCCATGCCGGCGCCGAAGACACCGATGGCCAGCCCGCGCCGCTCGGGCGGGAACCAGGCGTTGACGAAGGGCACGCCCACGGCGAACGCGGTGCCGCCGATACCGAGGAAGAACCCGCCCACCAGCAGGGCCGCGAGGGACGAGTGCCCGGCCAGGCCGAGGTAGAGGACCGGGACGATGGCAGCCGCCGAAACGATCGGGAACATCACCCGCCCGCCGAACCGGTCGGTCAGCGCACCCACCGGGATCCGGCCCAGCGATCCGACCACGACCGGTACCGCCACCAGCAGCGACTGCTGGAAGGAGCTCAGGCCGAGGCTGTCCTTGAACCGGGGGCCGAGCGGGCTGAGCAGTGCCCACGCCCAGAAGTTCACGGCGAAACCGACCGTGGCCAGGGCCAGCATCAGCCACGCCCGGCCGGACACCGGTGCACCCGACGGTGAGCCGGCGTTCTGCGATTTCAACGGCTGGACCATGTTGTCCATCCCTTTCGTCCTCTCGGTGGTACTGCGCCACCGGGATCGCACGAGCCCCACAGGCCTCTTGCCCGCGGACCGGCTTCCCGTCACCACTGTCCGCCTGTCGCCTCACCGCGGGCATGGGCCATGAGTCCCTGGCGGTGGCCAGAGGGTCCCTGGGTCCGGGGCCGGCCGTCCTGGCGGCCGTGTGGGGGTAGGGCCGGTCGGCCCTACCCCCACACGACGCGCCCGGCGACTATGGACGGATGTTCCCGAACGATGCCTTTCGCGGACTCGACCGGCAGGAGTGTCTGCGCCTGCTCGCCAAGGTGCCGGTCGGCCGCGTGGTCTACACCCGGCAGGCACTGCCCGCGGTCCTCCCCATCAACTTCGCCCTGGACACGGACGCCTCCGTCCTGCTGCGCACCTCACCGGACTCGGATCTGGTCCGCGCCATCGACGGCGTCGTCGTCGCCTTCGAGGCGGACGAGTTCGATGCGGGCACCCGGTCCGGCTGGAGCGTGGTCGTCACCGGGCGGGCCACCGTGGTGACCGATCCCGCCGAGCACGAGCGGCTCTCGCAGACCGGCCCCACTTCCTGGATGCCCCTGCGGGACACGGTGTTCGTACGCATCGAGTCCGAGATGGTCACCGGACGCGAGCTTATGGGAACGCGCGTCGCGCGGTAGCGGACCGGCCGTGGACTACCCGGCCGTGGACTACCCGAGTGCCCGCGGTGTGGCGGCGCAGTCCCGGCCGTAGCCGAATCGGATCAGCATGTGCGGATGGCACCGCTTGTGTCGCGGGAGGGCGGTCGCGGCCCGCAGGTCCGGCCATTCCATGGCCTGGTGCAGGAGTGAGGTGCGCAGCCCGCGTGCCGTCGCCGTGAGGAGCACGTACTGCAGGGCCTGGCCGGCCCGTAGCCAGTCCGCCCTCCGGTCGTGCGGCGTCCACAACAGGGCCGGCTGAACATGGCGTTCGAACCACAGGGCGGGCCGACGGAAGGCAGGCAGTGCGCCGGTGAAATCCCGCATCGGTATCCGCCTGCCCGCGTCCGGCGGGCCGAGGGCGGTGACGGGTATGCCGTACGGGGCATCGGCTCCCGGGGCGGTGATCCAGGCACCGGTTTCCGCGATGCGGGCCGGGTGGGCACGGTTGCGTGCCTCGGCCATGGCAGTCAGGCGCAGCAGCCGCCGTGTTCCGGCGATATCCGGTAGGTGAAGGCGTGCGCCGGCGGCGTGCGCGGCCGCCGCCATCTCCGCCGCGATCGGCTCGGGCACGGGCCGGCCGGTGAACGGCATCCGGCTCGTGTGCCGCTCTGCGATGGCCTCGTACAGGCCAGGGTCCAACGGCTGGTCGTCCGCGCCGAGCGGGTCCATCAGTCGTACGGCGGCCAGCAGGCCGGGCTCGTGCGGGTCCGGCAGCAGCCTCACCTCCGGTCGCCTGCCCAGGTGCAGGGCCGCGAGCCGGAGGTTGAAAACCGCCGCGCCGACGGACAGGTACTGGGCACGGTGCATCGGGTCGGTCAGCGGCAGTGTCCGCTCCGGCGCCGAGTGCACCTCCAGCACCTGGCTGCCCGAGTCCAGGCGGAAGCGCCAGGGTTGGGTGTTGTGGATCGACGGGGCCGCCACGGCGGCCGCCAGCAGCGACTCCACGGTGGCTGCGTCCAGCAGGGCTTGGGTGCGCATGATGCCTCCCCTTCAGGTGGCGGGCAGGGCGGTGGCGAGCAGGACGACGCCGAGTGAGCCGGCGAGGGACACGACCGCCAGGGCCCGGGCCAGGTCGGCGCGTCCCTTGGCGTGGGCGATTCCGTGTCCGGCCGCGGCGAGCATCACCAGCAGGAACAGGACGAGCTTGGCCGCCAGCGTGCGGCCGTAACCGGGTTCGGCGAGGGAGGACCAGGTGACTCCCTTGTGCCAGGCCATGGCGCAGCCGGTGGCCAGCTGCACGGGCAGGAACACCGCTCCGGTCACCATGCCGAACCGGCGGCCCGCCGCGGCGGTGAAACGGTCCTTGGCCTCGGGGGCGAGCAGGTGGCGGGCCAGCGGCAGGACCACCAGGGTCAGAGCCAGTTGCCCGCCGACCCACAAGGCGGCCCCGGCCACGTGCAGGAACCTCACCAGGGACCACCAGCCGACGGTGTCCATCAGCCGCTCACCTCCACCATGCCGTGCGCTCCGGCTTCCGCGTGGCGCATGTCGTGGTCGACGAACGCGTAGTGGCCGGCCTCGGGGAACGTCGTCTCGACGAAGCCGCCCTGCGCCGTGGCCAGGTCCAGCACCTGCGAACCGCCCGCCTGGCCCGGCCTCAGCAGGTAGGCGCCCTCCTTGTACACGGTGTCGAAGACGGTGCCGACGACGTGGAAGGCGATGCCGTCGCTCGGCCCGGCGGCGACCACCCAGAAACGGGCCCGCTCGCCGGCCTTCGCCTTCAGGGGCTGGTGCTCGTACTGGTTGGCGACGCCGTTGAAGACCCAGGCGTCCGGGGTGTCCTGGCGCATCTTCGTCACCTGGGCCGTGCTGCCGGGCGTGCCGAGGTACAGCTCCGAGGAGACCAGCACATACTCGTGGTCGGCCTTCGCCAGGCCCGGCGGGTCGATGATCACGGCTCCGTACATGCCGTTGCCCATGTGCTGGAGCATCGGGGCGCTGCTGCAGTGGTACAGCCAGGCCCCGGCCCTCTCGGCGCGGAAGCGGTAGACCAGGCTCCGGCCGGGCTGGATCGTGCGCATGGGCCCGTCCGGGGCGAGGGACCCGGCGTGGAAGTCGATGCCGTGGCCCATGGACGGATCGTCGTTGACGAGCGTGACCTCGAAGACGTCGCCCACCTTGCCGTGCAGGGTGGGGCCCGGTGCGGTGCCGCCGAAGGTCCACATCCGCTGCTTCACGCCCGGAGCCACCTCCACGGTGGTGCGGGCGGCGTGCAGTTCGACTTTGTGCACCGTCCCGCCGGGCACGGGGGCCAGGGCGGCTTCGCGTGCCCGCCAGCCGGCGGAGAAGTCGGCTGAGAGATCCAGGCCGCCGCTGTCGGCGGCGGCCGAGGTGTGTCCGTCGTGTCCGCTGTCGCTGGTCGCCGTGCTGTTCTTCACGACGATGTCCATCGTCATCCCGGCCGCCCGGTGGCCCGGCAGCGTGCACCACGCCTGGCGGTCCTCGCTGACCGGTCCGAGGTCGAGTACGCGGGTGCTGCCCTTGGCGAGCATCGGGGTGGCGGGGCCGTCCTCGACCTTGAGGTCGTGGCGCTGGGCGTTGGTGTTGGTGACCTTCAGCTTCAGGTCGGTGCCCGCGGCGACCTCGATCCGGGCCGGGCGGATGCGCATGTCGGCCAGCGTGACGGCGACCGTGCGGGTGGTACCGCTGCCCGCCCCGGCCGTCCCGGCAGCGCTCACTCCCCCGGTCGTGTCCCCGCCGCTGTTCGCCACGAGCACGGCCAGCACGGTCAGTACGGCCCCCGCGGCGGTCCCCCACAGCGCGGGATGCCGTGCCGGGCCACCGGCCCGGTCCGCGCCCTGGAGGAGACCTCCTCCGCTGAGGAGACCTCCTCCGCTGAGGAGACCTCGTCCGCTGCGGACCAGTACGCGCAGCACCAGGGCGAGGAACACGGCCCCGGCCGCCCCGGCCAGCAGCATGCCGGCCGTCCCGGCGGGAGCGGGCAGCGGGAGGGCGAGCAGGGCCACGCCGAGATTGAGTACGACGATCCGCGGCGCCCAGCCCCCTTCGAGTACCGCCCGCAGCGCGGCCCGCTCCTTGGGACCACTGGCGAGCACGATGGGCAGCAGATAGGTGAGGGCCCCGACCAGGACCTGCGCGACCAGCCCGACGAGCAGCACGGGGACCAGGGCGGCGATGTCGTCGCGTACCTGGGTGAGCGGCCGTACGGCGAGGAGCACCAGGTCCACGACCACGCCGGCGCACAGCCATCCCGCGGCGGCGGCCAGCATCCACGCGGCGGCCGCCGAGACCGCGGGCCGCCGGTGCACCGTACGGGCGAACAACTGGACCGCGAGGGTGACTCCGGCCGCGTAGCCGGCGACGCCGAGCGCGGCGGCGGGGCGCCAGTCCGCCGCCAGGCCGGCGACCGCGACGGCGAGCCCGCCCCCGGTCAGCCACAGCACCCGGCGCGCCAGCCGGGTGGTGCGCTCGGCCATGCGCACGCCCAGGACGGTGGGCCAGAGCATGAACAGCGTGCCCAGTACGGGCAGTCCGATCCAGCCGAGGAGGGTGACGTGCACGTGGGCCAGCTTCAGACCGGTGTAGTGGTGCGGGCCGGCCTTGCCGGTGGCCAGCAACCAGCCCAGCACCGCACCGGCGATCAGGGCCGCCGCACCGGCCCGGTAGTAATCGGCGATCGGGGCGAGCCGTCCGCCCAGCGCGCCCCGGCCCATGCGGACCAGCACCACCAGGTGCGCGGTGACGGCGGTGACCAGCAGCGCGCACCCGGCACCGGTCAGGACGGGCGCGTCGGTCCACACGCCGGTGACGACGCCGACGACGCCGAGATTGACGCCGGCCAGACGGGTGTTGCTCCACCGCCGGTCGGGCTGCGGGGCGTGGAGCATGGCGACGGCGAAGTGCTCGCTCCAGACCACGATGGCGGTGGTGGCGGCGCCGAGCAGGAACAGGTGGATGGCCAGCCAGCGGGCGACAGGCAGCGTCTGCTGGGCACTCGCGGCCAGCAGCGCCATTACGGCCCAGGCCGCGACCAGGCCGTGGGCGGCCAGGTGCCGGCTGCGCAGACCGGACGCCTTGAACCTGCTGGGCGGGCGGCCACTGCCACCGGCCGGGTCATCGTTCTCGCGGTACACGGTGCTCCTTGCCGCCCTCCGGGGCGGCGGTCGTACTGGGACGAACGGGCGGCCTCGCGTCAGTGCCGCTGCCCAGCAGCGCGGCCAGTTCCCGTCGGCGGGGAAAGGACCCAGGGACGTAACCGCACCACGGTTCCTCGGCGTAGGGGTCGCCGGTGACGCCGTACGCCCTGGACCGCGAGCCGCCGCAGACCTGGCGGAACTCGCACGCCCCGCACCTGCCGCCCAGCCGGTCGGGGTCCCTGAGCCCGGTGAACAGCTCCGAGGTGCGGTAGATCTCCGTCAGCGGCGTCTCGCGCACGCTTCCCGCGCCCAGTGGCAGGAAGCCGCTCGGGTGGACGGTGCCGGTGTGCGAGACGAAGACGAAGCCGCGGCCCGCGTTGACGTCCAGGGGCGGGCGCCGCACCCGGCGTGCTCCGGCCGCCAGGCCCAGCTCGGCGGCTCGCTCGCGCAACTCCCGGTACAGCGGGCCGAGTCCGAGCACCGCCACATGGTCGTCGCCCGTGGCGGCGAGGACTTGGCGTTGCAGGGCGACACGGCGGAAGTGGTGGGCCTCGGTGGTCTTGGCCGGTACGGTCAGGCCCACGTCGTAGACGAAGTTGAGGACGTCCTCCACCTCGCTCGCGGTCAGTACGCCGAGGCTGCGGCCACGGCCCGTGGGCACGAGGAAGAAGGCGCTCCACAGCATCGCCCCGTGTTCGGCGACGAGGCGGACGATGTCGGGCAGGTCGTGCAGGTTGTGCCGGGCGACCGTGGTGTTGATCTGCACCTTCATGCCGAGGGCCCGGGCGGCGTCCCAGGCGTCCAGGGTCCAGCGGAACACCCCGGGCACGCCGCGGAAGGTGTCGTGGATCTCGGCGGTGGACCCGTCCAGGCTCAGCGAGAGCCCGACCGCGCCCGCCGCGTGCAGGTTCCGCAGCCGCTGAGCGGTGAGCGTGGGGGTGCCGGACGGGGAGACCGCGACCCGGACCCCGGCCTCCTGACCGTATGCGATGAGCTCGGTCAGGTCGGGGCGCTGGAACGGGTCGCCGCCGGTGATCACGAACAGCGGGGCGGGCTGCCCGAAGGCGGCCACCTGGTGCAGCAGGTCCTTCGCAGCGGCGGTGTCCAGCTCGCGCGGGTCGCGATCGGGCACGGCCTCGGCGCGGCAGTGCAGGCAGGCCAGCGGACAGGCCCTGGTGGACTCCCAGATGACGATGAACGGCCGCTCCCCCGCGTCGTGCCGCTGGCGTCGGATGGCATGCGCGGCGGCGCTCATCGCGCAGCCCTCCCCGGAGTCCTGGGGCGTCGAGGGTGGTCGACGTGGTCGTGCACGGTGTACCTCCGGGTCGGTCGCCGTCGGCGAGGGGTTCAGGGGCGGTTCGGGGAGCGGGGGGCCAGGGCGTCCGCGGTGGCCACCAGCGCGACGCCGAGGCCGGTCAGTGCGGCGCCCAGGCCCGTGACCAGGGTCGTGAGGTGCCATGCCTGGTAGGCGGACATCAGCGAGGCGCGCAGGGACTGGCCCATGAACGCGGTGTGGCGCAGCTTGGCCAGCTTCTCGTCGTCGCCGCCGGCGGCGTGCAGCTCGGCGGTGATCTCGGCATAGGTGCGGCCGCCGGTGGCGTGGGCGAGATTGCCCTTGATGAACTCGGCGTAGGCGTGTGCTTCGGGGCCGGTCTCCACGTGCCGGCCGGCGTAGGCGGCGAGGTGGGCGGGCAGCCCGCGGTCGGGGAAAGTGATCTTCTGGGCGGCCAGTTCGGTACGTATCTCCTTCCTGCCGCTGCGGCCGCGCAGCACCATGACCGGTCCGGCGAGGCCCAGAGCTATGCCGACCGTCCCGAGCAGGGTGCCGGCGCGACGGTGCGATCCGTGCATGACGTGTCGTCCTTCTTTTCTCGTGCTGTCTTCTCGTGCTGTTTTCTCGTGCTGGGGGGCGCGCGGGTCAGTGGTGGCTGAGCCGGAGTCGCCAGGCTTCCGGGCCGCGTTCCAGGTACTCGACCGAGAAGACTCCCGGGCTGCGCTGTTCGATCTGCGCGAGCAGCGGCAGCGGGTCGTGCGGGGCGACCAGCACCATCGCGGTACCCGCCGGAACGGCGTCCAGGGCGCCGAAGACCGTGGCATGGCGCAGGGCGTGCGGAACCTCCCGCACATCCAGTTCGGGTTCGTCCGTCTCCTCCGCGCCGCCGCAGCCGCAGACCCCGCCACAGCCGCCGGCGTTGCCCGCGTCGTCCGCGTTGCCCGCGTTGCCCGCGTCGTCCGCGTCGTCCGCGTATTCCGCGTCGCCCGCGAGCCGGTGGTGCATGTCCGCCAGCAGCGCGGCCAGGGAGACCTCCGGCGCCATCGCGAGCAGCGGGAGCACGAGGCCGTTCTCCTTGGCCACGTGTTCCTGGAAGAGCACCTGCGTGGCCCGGGCGTCCGCCGCCGCACCCGCCGGGCCGGGCGCGGCGCGCAGAGCCTCGACGAGCGCGGTGAGGCAACGGTGTTCGCCGATGAGACCCTCGATGAGCAGGCGGGCCTCGGGCATGCCGTGGGCGGCCGGGTAGAGCACGGCCTCCTCGGCCGCGGCGTGCGGCAGCAGCGAGCGGTCGCAGAAGGCCACCAGCCCGGCGCGATTCCTCTCGGCCGCGCTCGGGTCCCGGTCCACGGCGTTGATCAGCATCTTCACCCGGCCGGCCAGTTCCCCGGCCAGGCGGGCGTGGTGTGCCTCGGCAGCTTGCAGGGCCGTGGCGTCCTCGGGGTCCGAGGCGAGGGTGAGCTCGCTCATGGCGGTGTCTCCAGCAGGTCGCGGCCGGCTCGGCCGGCCGATTCGGGCGGGGCCGGCATCCCGGGCGGGCCGTGCCGCGGAGGATGCCGCGTCCGGCCGCGGTGGGCGGCCGGACGCACGATCGAAACCGGGCCACGCGCCGTACGCGCCACGCCTGCCGCGGCCAGGGACGGGGGAGTTGGCCGCCCGGCGGGCGAGGGATGCGGTCGCTCCGGCGGGATGCGCGACCACGGTCCGATCGACGCCCAGCATGCAACGCCGGACACGGCCGGCTCCTTGGCCGACCGGACCCGACCCCAGGGGCCGATGGTCCCTATTGCGGCCGGCCGGATTGGGCCGGAAGGTCATCCGGGGAGGACCGCAGGCCCCACGTGCACCAGGGTCCGCGCCGCCTAGCGTTCCGGCCATGGAGAACGATCAGAGCGCACGGCCCAAGGCGCCGCGCCCGGGTGAAGACTGGCCGCTGGCCGCCCGCAGGCTGCTCACCCGCCGCGAGGTGTCGGCCGACGGACGCGCCGTGTTCGGCACGGGCGATCCGCAGTGGGAGGGCTTCTACCGGGACCGGTGGGCGCACGACAAGGTGGTGCGCTCCACCCACGGGGTCAACTGCACCGGTTCGTGCTCGTGGATGGTGTACGTCAAGGACGGGATCATCACCTGGGAGCACCAGGCCACCGACTACCCGTCCATCGGCACCGACTGCCCCGAGTACGAGCCGCGCGGCTGCCCCCGCGGGGCGTCGTTCTCCTGGTACACGTACTCGCCGAGCCGGGTCCGCTACCCGTACGTGCGGGGCGCCCTGCTGAAGCTGTGGCGGGAAGCCCGGCGCCGGCTGGGCGATCCGGTGGCGGCCTGGGCGGAGATCACCTCGGATCCGGCGAAGGCGCGGGCGTACAAACGGGCCCGCGGCAAGGGCGGCCTGGTGCGCGCCGACTGGGACGAGGTCAGCGAGCTGGTGGCCGCCGCGCAGGTGCACACGGTCAAGGAGTACGGCCCCGACCGCGTCGCGGGCTTCTCCCCCATCCCGGCGATGTCGATGGCGTCGTTCGCGGCGGGCGCCCGGTTCATGTCGCTGATCGGCGGCACGCTGCTGTCGTTCTACGACTGGTACGCCGACCTGCCGGTCGCCTCACCGCAGGTGTTCGGCGACCAGACGGACGTACCGGAGGCGGCCGACTGGTGGAACGCCGGCTATCTGATCATGTGGGGCTCCAACATCCCCGTGACCCGCACGCCCGACGCGCACTTCCTGACCGAGACCCGCTACAACGGCACCAAGGTCGTCGCCGTCAGCCCCGACTACGCCGACAACGTCAAGCACGCCGACGAATGGCTCTCCCCGCACCCCGGCACCGACGGGGCGCTGGCCATGGCCATGGGCCATGTGATCCTGCGCGAGTTCCTCGTGGACCGCGAAGTGCCGTACTTCCAGGACTACATGCGGAAGTTCACCGACGCCCCGTTCCTGGTGGCCCTGCGTGAGCACGGCGCGGGCGGCCTCGTGCCGGACGGGTTCCTGACCGCCGCCGACCTCGGCCACGACACGGAGAACGCCGAGTCCAAGACCGTGCTCCTCGACGCGGCCACCGGTGAGCCGGTCGTCCCGAACGGCTCGCTCGGCTTCCGCTGGGGGGAGACCGGGCAGGGCCGCTGGAACCTCGACCTGGGCGACACCGTGCCCGAGCTGAGCCTGCTGGCGAGCGCGGAGGACGCCGTGGCCGTGGCGCTGCCCCGCTTCGACGAGGGCAGCACGGAGGGCGGCTCGGTCATGGTGCGCGGGGTGCCCGTGCGGCGGATCGGCGGGCGCCTGGTCACCACGGTCTTCGACTTGATGCTGGCGCAGTACGGGGTGGCCCGGCCCGGTCTGCCGGGCAGCTGGCCGTCGTCGTACGAGGACGCGGCACAGCCCTACACCCCGGCCTGGCAGGAGACGATCACCTCCGTCCCCGCCGAGCAGGCGGCCCGTATCGCCCGGGAGTTCGCGCGCAACGCCGAGCGCACCCAGGGCCGTTCCATGATCGCGCTGGGTGCCGGCACCAACCACTGGTTCCACTCCGACACCATCTACCGCGCCTTCCTGGCCCTGATCACGATGACCGGCTGTCAGGGCGTCAACGGCGGCGGCTGGGCCCACTACGTCGGCCAGGAGAAGGTCCGCCCGGTGACGGGCCTGCAGCACCTGGCGTTCGCCTTCGACTGGCAGCGGCCGACCCGGCACATGGCGGGCACGTCGTACTGGTACCTGAACTCCGACCAGTGGCGCTACGAAGCGTTCGGCCCCGACGAACTGGCCTCCCCGCTGGGCGAGGGCCGTTTCCAGGGCAAGGCGTTCGCCGACTGTCTGGCGCAGGCGGTACGGCTGGGCTGGACTCCGGGCCACCCCGGCTTCAACCGCAACCCGCTGGACCTGACCGACGAGGCGGCGGCGCAGGGGCGCGGTGTCGCCGAGCACATCGTCGACGAGCTGAAGTCCGGGCGGCTGCGCTTCGCCGCCGAGGACCCGGACGACCCGGCCAACTTCCCCCGGGTACTGACGGTGTGGCGGGCCAACCTGCTCGGCTCGTCCGGCAAGGGCAACGAGTACTTCCTGCGCCACCTGCTGGGCACGGACGCGGCGGTCCGCTCCGCCGAGACTCCGCCCGGGGAGCGCCCCGAGGAGGTGGTGTGGCGCGAGGAGGCCCCCGAGGGCAAGCTCGACCTGCTGGTCTGCATGGACTTCCGGATGACGTCCACCGGCCTGCTCGCCGACGTCGTGCTCCCGGCCGCCACCTGGTACGAGAAGGACGACCTGTCCAGCACGGACATGCACCCCTTCGTGCACGCCTTCACGCCGGCCATCGCCCCGCCCTGGCAGGCCCGCACCGACTACGACACCTTCCTGACCATCGCCGACCGGTTCAGCGAACTGGCCGCCGAGCACCTCGGTACCCGTACCGACGTCCTCGCCGTGCCGCTGCTGCACGACACCCCGGACGAACTGGCCCAGCCGGGCGGGGTGGTGCGGGACTGGAAGACCGGCGAGTGCGAGCCGGTTCCCGGGCGGACCATGCCGAAGCTGGTCGTCGTCGAACGGGACTACGCCGCGGTCGCGCAGAAGATGCGCGCCGTCGGTCCGCTGCTCGACACCCTGGGCACCACCACGAAGGGCGTCACCGTCCATCCGAACCAGGAGCTGGACGAACTGCGGCGCCGCTGCGGGACGGTCAGGGACGGTGTGGCCGCCGGCCGGCCCTCGTTGGCGACCGCGTCCGACATGTGCGAGGCGATCCTCGCCCTGTCCGGCACCACCAACGGCCGGCTGGCCACCGAGGGCTTCCGCGAACTGGAGCGGCAGACCGGCAGCGAGGGCCTGGTGGAACTCGCCTCCGAACGCGAGGCCGAGCGGATCACCTTCGCCGACACCCGCACCCAGCCGCGGGCCGTGATGACCTCCTACGAGTGGTCGGGCTCGGAGACCGGCGGCCGCCGCTACTCGCCGTTCGTCATCAACACCGAGCACAAGAAGCCCTGGCACACCCTCACCGGCCGCCAGCACTTCTTCGTCCAGCATGACTGGATGACCGAACTCGGTGAACAACTCCCGGTGTACCGGCCTCCGTTGAACACGCCTCGGCACTACGGCGACGAGCAGTTGCGCGAGGACGGCCGGGCCGAGGTCACCGTCCGCTATCTGACCCCGCACTCGAAGTGGTCCATCCACTCGAACTACCAGGACAACAAGTACATGCTCGACCTGTCCCGCGGCGGACCCACGATCTGGATGTCGGTGCAGGACGCCGAGAAGATCGGCGTGAAGGACAACGAGTGGATCGAGGCGTACAACCGCAACGGTGTCGTCGCCGCCCGCGCCGTGGTCACCCACCGCATGCCCGAGGGCACGGTGTACATGTACCACGCCCAGGACCGCAACGTGAACGTCCCGAAGACCGAGGTCAGCGGCAAGCGCGGCGGCATCCACAACTCCCTGACCAGGCTGCTGCTCAAGCCGACCCATCTCGCGGGCGGCTACGCGCAGTTCACGTACGCCTTCAACTACTACGGCCCGACCGGAAACCAGCGCGACGAGGTCACCGTCATCCGCCGTCGCTCGCAGAACGTGGAGTACTGAGATGCCCCGTGGCGAAGCCACCATCGGACGCGTCATGGCCCAAGTGGCGATGGTGATGAACCTCGACAAGTGCATCGGGTGCCACACCTGCTCGGTCACCTGCAAGCAGACGTGGACCAACCGCACCGGCGTCGAGTACGCCTGGTTCAACAACGTCGAGACCAAGCCCGGCGTCGGCTACCCGCGCCGGTACGAGGACCAGGAGAAGTGGAAGGGCGGCTGGATGCTCGACAAGCGCGGGCGTCTCGTCCTGCGCTCCGGGGGCCGCGTCAAGCGCCTGCTGTCACTGTTCTCCAACCCCGACCTGCCGAGTATCGAGGACTACTACGAGCCGGTCACCTACGACTACGACAACCTGGTCAACGCGCCGGCCGGTAAGGACATGCCGGTCGCCCGCCCCCGCTCCGTCCTCACCGGCAGGCCCACCGCCATCACCTGGGGCGCCAACTGGGAGGACGGGCTGGGAGGTGCGCCCGAGAACGCGGGCGGCGACCCCAACCTGACCGGCGAGTGGGCCGAGAAGGTGAAGTTCGAGTTCGAGCAGACCTTCCTCTTCCACCTGCCCCGGCTGTGCGAGCACTGCCTCAACCCGGCCTGTGTGTCGGCCTGTCCGTCCGGCGCGATGTACAAGCGGGTCGAGGACGGCATCGTCCTGGTCGACCAGGACCGCTGCCGCGGCTGGCGGATGTGCGTGACGGCCTGCCCGTACAAGAAGGTGTACGTCAACCACGCCACCGGCAAGGCCGAGAAGTGCACCTTCTGCTTCCCGCGCATCGAGGCCGGACAGCCCACCGTGTGCTCCGAGACCTGCGTCGGCAGGCTGCGCTACCTCGGGCTGCTGCTGTACGACGCCGACCGCGTCGGCGAGGCCGCCGCCACGCCGGACGAGAGGGACCTCCTCGACGCCCAGCGCGGAGTCTTCCTCGACCCGCACGACCCCGAAGTGATCGCCGCGGCGCGGGAGTCGGGGATCGCCGAGGACTGGCTGGAGGCGGCCCGCCGCTCCCCGGTGTACGACCTGGTCATGCGGTACAAGGTGGCGCTGCCGCTGCACCCGGAGTACCGGACGATGCCCATGGTCTGGTACGTGCCCCCGCTCTCCCCCGTCCTCGACGCCGTGGAGGCGGCGGGCGGGAACCAGGACGACCCCGACCACGTCTTCGCCGCCGTCACCCGGCTGCGCATCCCCCTGGAGTATCTGGCCGAGCTGTTCACCGCCGGCGACACCGACGTGGTGGCCGGGGTGCTGATGAAACTCACCGCGCTGCGCTCGTACATGCGCGAACGCACCCTGGGCGAAGCCGGCGACGAGGCGGCGCTCGAGGCCGTCGGGCTCACCGCACGCGAGGCGGAGGACCTGCACCGGCTCCTCGCCGTCGCCAAGTACGCCGACCGGTACGTCGTCCCCGCCGCGCACAAGGAGGACGCCGCCGCGCTGACCGCGATGGAGAACCGCTGCCCGGTCGAGACGTCCGGCGACGCCGAACCCCGCAAGGTCATGCTCGGCATCCCCACCCTGCGCCGCAACACCACTGCCGGAGGCCGTCCGTGAGCCCGCTGCCCGCGACCATCCCCGCCCTCGTCCGCACCCGCGTCCGCGCGGCCGTGCGCCGCCCGGAACGCCTCACGCCCGAGGAGGCGGCGGCACGCACCCTGCTGCTGCGGCTGTGCTCGCTGATGCTCCAGTACCCGGACACCGAACTCACCACAGCCCGAACGGCGTTGACGGCCACCGTCGACACGCTGCCGGCCTCGCCCGCCGCCGAGCACCTGGCCGCCTTCACCTCCTGGTTCGCCGGCCAGGAGCCGGAGGCACTGGAGCGGCACTACGTCGAGATGTTCGACCTGCGCCGCAAGAGCAGTCTCTACCTCACCTACTACCTGCACGGCGACACCCGGCGCCGCGGCATGGCCCTGCTCACGTTGAACCAGCGCTACCGGGCCGCCGGCTGGGACACGGACGGGGGTGAACTGCCCGACCACCTGCCGGTCGTGCTGGAGTTCGCCGCCCTGGCGGGTCCCGGTGGCGGCGAGGCACCGCTGCGCCAGCACCGACGGGGTCTGGAGTTGATCCAACGGGCGCTGACCGACTCCGACTCGCCGTACCGGCACGTCCTGGCCGCGCTGCTCACCCTGCTGCCGCCGCCCACCGAGGCCGACCGCGCGGCGGTGGCGCAACTGGTCGCCGAGGGCCCGCCGAACGAGGAGGTCGGCCTCGATCCCTACGGGACGTACGGCGACGGCGAGTTCGCGCCTCCGGGCACCTTCGTGCCGCCGGTGCCCGCCGCGCCGACCCGTGTACCGCCCGCCCCGACCAGCCGTACGGAAGGCCCCCGATGAACGCCCCGCTCACCCCCCTGGCCGCCGCCTCGGCGGGCGGCGCCGATCTGCTGCTGTGGGTCGCCGTCCCCTACATCTGCCTCGCCGTGTTCGCCGTCGGACACGTCTGGCGCTACCGCCAGGACCAGTTCGGCTGGACCTCCCGCACGACCCAGCTCCTCGAACACCGCTGGCTGCGCTGGGGCAGCCCCCTGTTCCACCTGGGTGCCTTCATGGTGATCGCCGGGCATGTCGTGGGGCTCGCGGTGCCCGCCTCCTGGACCGAGGCGGCCGGCATCAGCGAGCACGCCTACCACACCACTGCCGTCGGGGCGGGCTCGGTGGCCGGCGTCGCCATGGTCACCGGGCTCGGCATGCTGTGCGCCCGCCGCCTGCTGTCCCGCCGGATCCGGCTCGGCACCGACCGCAGCGACAAGATCCTCTTCCCGCTGCTGTCCGCCACCGTGCTGCTGGGCATCACCGCCACCGCCGCCCACAACGTCTTCGGTCCCGGCTACGACTACCGCGAGACCGTCTCCGTCTGGTTCCGCGGCCTGTTCGTCCTCCAGCCCCAGCCGGAGGCGATCGCCGGAGCCCCGCTGCTGTTCCGGCTGCACGCCCTGACCGCCTGCCTGCTCTTCGCCGCCTGGCCGTTCACCCGGCTGGTACACGTGTGGAGCGTACCGATCGGCTACCTGGCCCGCCCGTACCTGGTCTACCGGCGGCGAGCCACCCCGGCCGCGGCACCGACGGCCGCGCACCGGACCCGGCCGGCCTCGGGCTCCCGGCGAGCCGCATGAGCCACGGACCCGCGCTCGCACCGGACGCCGCGACCACGCGGCGTCCGCGTGCGGTGGGCGCGAGCCGCCGCACGGGATGGGTGATGCTCCTCGCCGGGATCATCGGCTGGCTCGCCTCCTTCCAGCTCACCGTGGACGACTGGCGGCTCCTGCGCGATCCCGCCTATCAGCCGCCCTGCAACATCAGTCCCATCGTGAGCTGCGGCAGCGTCATGTCCAGCCCGCAGGGCCGCCTGTTCGGCTTCCCCAACATGCTGCTCGGCCTGGCCGCCTTCGCCGCCGTGGGCGCCCTGGGCATCGCCGTGCTCTCCGGGGCGCGCCTGCACCGTAGGCTGTGGCTGGCGCTGGGCGCCGGGGCGCTGGCGGGGATCGTGTTCGTCCACTGGCTGATCGGGCAGTCGCTCTACGAGCTCAACAAGATCTGCCCCTACTGCGCCGTCGTCTGGACCGTCACGATCGCCCTCTTCTGGTACGTCACCCTGCACTGCCTGGAACAGGGCATCGTCCCGGTGCCGCGGGGTGTCCTGGCGGTCGTGCGGGACACGCACTGGATACTGCTCGGAGCCTGGTACGGGGTGATCGCCCTGCTCGTGCTCACCCGCTTCTGGCCGTACTGGAGCAGCCTGCTGTGACCGACCGGGTGGTGGAGGTGACCGACGGGAACCGAAGGGCGGTCAAGGTGAGCAGGATCCGTCGGCCATGGCCCGTCGGCCTCGGTCACACGACATCGAGAACGTCTGCCACCGGGCGGCGGGGCGTGGCCGGGCCCCTCGGTCCGTAGCCGAGCCGTAGCACCATCTGCACCTGGCCGGTGCCCGAGCCCGGGTCGCGGGCCAGCAGGCGTAGCTCGCGGTCCTCCAGGGCGTGGGAGGTCAGGGAGGTGGCCAGGTCGGCCAGGGTGGCCTCCAGCAGGACACGCTCGAGAGCCTGGCCGGCCCGCAGCCAGTCGGCGGGGCCGTCGCCGGGGGTGCTCAGCAGGGCGAGGTGCGGGGTGTGCTCGAAGGCGGTGGCGCCGCGGTCGGCCACCGGCCGACGCCCGGCGAAGTCCCGGACGGGAGCCCTGCCGTCCCGTTTGCGGGGCCCGAAGGCGTACTCGGGGACGCCGTCGACGGCGGTGTCCGCTTCCGGCCCGAGCCGGGTCCAGCGCACCAGGTCCTCGTCGGTGCCGGGGTCCATGGTGTCGCGGCTCTCCGCGTCGCGCACCAGGTCGAGCACGGTCTCGGTGTGCCAGCCGCCGGGGAACAGCAGCTCGGCTCCCTCCCGCGCGGCAGCGTCCCGCAACGTGGCCCGGACGTCCTCGGGTACGTCCTTGTCGGCGAAGGGGTGGCGGCTGGTGTGCCGCTGCCGGATCACCGGGTGCAGCCGCGCCAGGTCGTCGTCCCGCGGGCGTCCGGCCGGGTCGGCCAGGTGCACGGCGGCGAGGAGAAGCGCGTCCTGCGGCTCGGGCAACAGCCGTGTCTCGGCGACGAGGTCCGCGTGCGCGGCGGCCACGCGCAGGTTCAGCAGCGCCGCGCCGCACCCGATGTGCAGCGCCCGGTTGTCGGGATCCGAGTGGGGCATGGCCCGCTCCGGGTCGGCACGCAGCAGCACGAGACGCTCGCCGGTCAGGAAGCGGAAGCGCCACGGCTGCGCGTTGTGCATGGACGGGGCCGCCGTGGCGTCGGCCACCAGCCTGGCCACCGTCTTCTCATCGAGTCGCGATGCCATGGCATCCTCCTCACAGCTCACGGTGCGACAGGTCCCACTCGGCGGGTACCCCGGCTGAGCGGCCTGCCGTACGCCCTCAGTGGCCTTCTTGCCTGAGCCGGTCCTGGGCCTGGGTGGCGATGACGGCGGCCTGGACGCGCCGCTCCACACCGAGCTTCGCCAGCAGCCGCGAAATATGGTTCTTCACCGTCTTCTCAGCGAGGTAGAGCCGCTGGCCGATCTGCCGGTTGGTCAGTCCCTCACCGATCAGTGCGAGAATCTCCCGCTCCCGCTCGGTCAGGCCCGGCAGGGCGTCGGGCTCGGGCTCCGGCTCCTCGCCCTGGCGCAACCGCGCCATCAGCCTGGCGGTGGCGCTGGGGTCGAGCAGGGACTGGCCGGCGGCCACCGTACGCACGGCCGACACCAGATCCGACCCCTGGATCTGCTTCAGCACGTAGCCGGACGCGCCCGCCATGATCGAGTCCAGCAGGGCCTCCTCGTCGTCGAACGAGGTCAGCATCAGGCAGGCGAGTTCCGGCATTCGCGAGCGCAGTTCCCGGCACACGGTCACACCGTCGCCGTCGGGCAGCCGCACGTCGAGCACCGCCACCTGCGGGCGCAGTGCCGGTACGCGTGCCAGGGCTTGCGCGACGCCCGCGGCCTCGCCGACGACGGTGATGTCCGGCTCGTCGTCGAGGAGGTCGTGCACCCCGCGCCGCACCACCTCGTGGTCGTCCAGCAGGAAGACCCGGATCGGGTTGTCGGGGCCGTACTGTCCGCCGTCCGCCATCGGCTGCTCCTCGTTCCGCTCTGCCTGAACCCGCGCTCGTCGCAGATCATGCGCGATCTTGGTGCGAAGGGCCAGGGCCGGTCGGCCCTACTGGCCCCAGGGGGATCATCGCGGTGGCCTCGTCGGTGCGGTAGGGCCGAACCGCCCCGAAGGACAGGGACTATCGGGCCGGCCTCGGTTGCGACGCGTCGAGGAGTGTCATGTCCTCCTCCGAGAGCCGCAGCGCGCCGGCCGCGATGTTCTGCGCGAGGTGGCCGGGGTCGCCGGTCCCGGGGATGCCCAGTACATGTGGTCCCTGGTGCAGGGTCCAGGCCAGCCGGACCTGTGCGGCGGTGACCCCGTGTGTGCGGGCGACGGCGCGCACTTCCTCGCTGTCCTGGGCGGCCGGCCCTGCCTCGCGCCCGGAACCGGCGATCGCGAAGAAGGGAACGAAGGCGATGCCGAGTTCGCCACAGCGACGCAGCAGAGCCCGGTCGTCGTTCGGTGCGCCGATTCCGTACGGGTTCTGCACGCAGACGACGGGGGCGATGGCGAGCGCCTCGGCCAGTTGCCCGGACGTGACGTTGGAGATGCCCAGATGCCGGATCAGTCCCGCGTCGCGCAGTTCGGCCAACGCGCCGAAGTGCTCGCCGACCGGGCCCGTCCGCCGGCTCGGCGGCACGCGCAGGTTCACCACGTCCAGGTGATCCCGGCCCAGTTGCCGCAGGTTCTCCTCCACCTGGCCGCGCAACTGCGCGGGGGTGGCCCACCACCATGCGCCGGAGGTGTCGCGGCCCGGCCAGACCTTGGTCGTGAGGACCAGATCCTCCGGGTACGGTGCCAGTGCCCGGTTGATCAGCTCGTTCGCCGAACGTGTCGCCGAGAAGTAGAACGCCGCGGTGTCGATGTGGTTCACGCCCAGCTCAACGGCCCTGCGCAGCAGGCCGATCGCCTGCTCGCGGTCACGCGGTGCCCCGCCGTCGAACGGCGCGGTCCCGGCCAGACGCATCGCGCCGAACCCGAGACGGTTGACGGTCAGATCACCGAGGCGCCATGTACCGGCGGCTGCGGCAGGGTTCGTTCGCCGGCTCATGTGAAGGGTCTCCTCGTACGGATGGGATGGCGCAGCGGTGGTTGGGCACGCGACGAGTTCAGATCCCTCGACGGTGCCGTCGGCGGGCAGGCAGCTTCAAAGCGGGTCCGCCAGTGCCGGGGCGCGCCCGCCCGGGCATGAAAAAAGCCTCCCCGGCGGGTTGCAGTCCGCACCGGGAAGGCTCGCGTGTGTCGTCAGCCTAGCAGGTTGGGCGAGGCGCTTGCCACAGCCCGTGGGGCGTGTCAGCGCGCGGTGACCGAATACGCACCGAGGGCTCGGTTGCCGCGCGGCTTGGCGAGGGCCCGGAGAACGTCGGCCTGGCTCAGGACGAGCTGTCGCACCGGCTCGGGCAGCACGGCCAAGCGCTCCTCCGTACCAGCCAGGTCGAGGCAGGCAGCGATTTCCCAGTCGCCGTCCTGAAGCTCTTCCGTATCGACTGACCCGCTGCCGTCGGCCGTCCATCCTGCCTCAGGGAGGAGCCGCAGCAGCCCCTCACGGGAGAAGGGCGTGCGGACGTTGCCCTCGCTATGCGATCCCGCGGCCTCGAACTGTCCCTGGATCAGCACGGCGAGAAGGTGCGCCAACTGGTCGCCGGAGGTGGGCGTCAAGTCCCACTCGGTGAACCATAGTCGCCGCGCCCACGGCCATACCCGGGCCAGTGTGTCTCGCAGCTGCCCGAGGGAGGCGAAGTACCACGAGCAGTGTGCGAGCACCACGTGGTCGAAGGCGCCTGCGGGGAAGTCGACCGACGGGTCGAGGACGTTCGTTCCGAAGCGGAAGTCGATGCACGGCCCGAGGGGACCCTCCGCGAGCCGGGCTGCCGATTCCCCGAGCGTGACCGGCGCCCCATAGGAGGGCTCGGCCACGTCCACGGCCACCACGCGCCCCTCGGGTCCGACCGCTTCTGCGAGGACGGCTGTCATGTCGCCCTGTCCGCAGCCCAGTTCGAGGACGGTTGAGCCGGGTGCGATGCGCCAGCCCGCCACCAGCGCGGCCCGGTGGCGGGTCTGGGACAGCTGGCTGCCCGGGCTGTGGTCGGCGGCGGCCATGCCGGCCGCGAGCGAAGGGGCCTTGGCCCGGAGATCGGAGTGGTTCACAAGATCCTTGGTGGTGATCGACGGCAAGTGCAGGCCGATAGTACGAGAAGGCTGGGGGTGAAGCCGGCGATGGTGTGGTGCCGGCCCGCCCGTTCGCCGTGCTGGCACGATGGCGGCATGGAACGTGTGCTTGGAATCGGTGGGTATTTCATGCGGGCGGCCGACCCGGCGGCGCTTGGCGCGTGGTATCGCGATTGCCTGGGCCTGGACGCCGATGAGAACGGCCTGTGGCGTCAGGAAGCCGGGGTGACGGTGTTCGCGACGTTCGAGTCCGAGACCGACTACTTCGGGTCCCGCGCCCAGCGGACGATGCTCAACTTCCGGGTCCGCGACCTGGATGCGATGCTCGCGCAACTGCGCGCCAAGGGAGCGGACGTGGCCGAGGAGACGCAGGACATGGACGGTGTCGGCCGATTCGGCTGGGTCACCGATCCCGAGGGCAATCGGGTCGAACTGTGGCAGCCCGCCTGACCGCGTCTTCGGGCAGTGTGGTGCGGCGGAACATTGGCAGTCCTCTGGTCTCCCGCTCTCCGTTTGCTGGGCTGTCTCTCAACAGCGGGTTCCCAGGGTCGTAGTCATCCCCCGGAGGCCCGGTTCCAAGGGCCTCCGAACTCGCAAGTGATTCCCCAGTGTTTGGAGACACCCCTGATGCGTGCTCTGCCCCGCCGTGCCCTGCTCGCCGCTCCCGCCGCAGTGATGATGTTCGCGCTGGTCGCCTGCGGCGGTTCCGACTCCGGATCCGACAGCTCCAAGGCGGCGGACACCCAGCAGTCGGCCCAGAGCGCGGGCGGCGCCGAGGCGGCCTGCGAAGCCGGTGCGGACGACGGTGACACCGACGACAAGACCGAGCCGCCGCTGACCGGAGACATCAAGCAGAAGGCCGAGGCCGCCGCGGTCGCCAAGTACCCGGGCACGGTCGTGAAGTCCGAGGAGGACGCGGAGAAGCCCGGCATGTACGCGGTGGAAGTCAAGCAGGCGGACGGCACCTCGATCGAGGTCTGCCTCGACAAGTCCTTCAAGGTCACCGACACCAAGAAGGAGGGCACCGAGGAGACCGAGGACGCCGGCTGACAGAGGCGGCCCCGTACGTCTCCCTGGCCTCAGGCGGCTTCCCTTCGACCGCTTCTGGCGCGCCTCCGACACCCATCACGACGGCGCTGGCCTCGGCCTGCCCATCGTCCGCCACCTCGCCGACGCCTCCGGCGGCACCATCACCCTCCACCCCGCCCCCGGCGCCGGCCTCGACGCCCGTATCCAACTGCGCCCCGCCACCACGCGCCCCCGCGGCCCACAGGACGTCCGCGCATCCCGCGTCCTCAACCGCAGAACGCAAACAGCCGGCCGGCGATAGGACGTCCCGAGCCGGGCCTGCCCGTTACCTCGCACGGCATCGTCGTCCAGCTCGTCGAGTGGACCGCCCCCGACACCGAAATCCCCGACTCCGAACTGTCATCGCGGGACAGCCTTCAGCTTCCGCACAGCACTTGGACGGCTCGTGTACATCTCCGCCCGTTGGAAGTAGTGCGCCGCGGCCAGGATCAGCAGGCCGGTGTGGCCAAGTAGTCGCCGTGTTCCAGGTCTTCGAGCAGTGTCGGGTGGGAGGGCGACCAGCCGAGGAGCTCCTGCGTGGAGGAGCTGGAGACGGGCGCGTCGAAGCCGTAGACGGTGGCCATGAACGGGCTCGGGAAGTGCGCGGCGGCCTCGCCCGGGGTCAGCGAGACCGCGGGCAGATCGAGGCCTCTGGCGATCGTCTCCGCGATGCTCCTCAGGGTGACGCCATTTTCGGCAGCTCCGTGCAGCACGCTGCCTGCGGGTGCCTTCTCCAATGCCAGGCGGAACAGGACCGCCGCGTCGAGGCGATGTACCGCGGGCCACCGGTTGCCGCCGTCGCCGATGTAGGCCGATACGCCGGTCTTTCGTGCGGTGGCGACGAGCATGCCGATGAAGCCGTGGTCCCCGGGGCCATGGACGGTGGGAGCGAGCCGGACCACGCTCGCGCGTACACCCTGGGCGGCGAAGTCCAGGCAAGCCCGCTCGCCCGCGATACGGAAGCCGGCGATCCCGGCCGTGTCGGGCTCGTCCTCCTCGGTGCTCTCTCGGCCGGCGGGCATGACCAGCGTGCCCGAGGTGCTGACGAAGGGCTTGCCCGAGTGTTCCAGCGCCTGGCCGAGCGCCTCGATCGCGGTTCGGTCGCGCCTCATCATGTCGTCGGGGTCGGCGAAGTCGCCACCGAACGCCATGTGGAGGACGCCGTCGGCGGCTTCGACGCCGCCGCGCAGGCTGTCGAGGTCCTCCAGGGAGCCGCGGTGCGGTGTGGCGCCGAGCGCCTCCAGCCGAGCGGCGGCGGCATCCGAACGCGCCAGACCCGTGACGGTGTGGCCGGCCGCGACGAGCTCGGCTACGACGGCGGGGCCGGTCAGGCCGGAACCACCGGTGACAAAGACATGCATGAAGCACTCCCCTTTAATGTCAGTGACTGGCACTACTAAGCGCCAGTCACTGACATTACGGTAGTGCCAGTCACTGGCGCAACGGGAGTCGGCCGCCGGCCCATGCGGTAGCCTCGGGGGGTGCCACGGAGCGGAGCTGAAGCGCGCCGCCGCCTTCAGCAGGCGGCCTTGGAGCTGTACCGGGAACGCGGGTTCGACCAGACCACCACGGCTGAGATCGCCGCCCGGGCCGGCGTCAACGAGCGCACGTTCTTCCGGCACTTCCCGGACAAGCGCGAGGTGCTCTTCGACGGAGAAGCCGACCTGCGCGCCGCGCTGATCCAGGCGGTGGCCGAAGCACCCGATGATCTGCAGCCGCTCGGGATACTGCTCTGGGCCTTCCGGGAGGCCGAACGGATCCTTGAGGACAATCGCCCGTTCGCCGAACCGCGGCTGGAAGTCATCGCCGCGACACCGGCGCTCCGCGAACGCGACCTGGCCAAGGCCGCGTCGCTCACCGACGCCGTGGCGGAGGCGCTGCGGCAGCGCGATGTCGCCGACCGGCTGGCCGCGCTGGCCGCTCGGACGGGCTGGGCCGCCTTTCATCAAGCGGTCCAAGCCTGGATCGACGACCCCGGGCAGAGCCTGGACGCGCATCTGCTCCAAGCCTTCGACGATCTGCGGGCCCTCTCCGCGACCGACCTACTGACGAAGGCAGGCTCCGCGGGCCCTCAGGTCACCTCATGAGGACCGGCTCGTCCTGCTTTTTCCCCATGTGAGCCGCCTGTCCGTCGTACTTCAGCAGGTCAGTGACCCAGGGCTCGCCATTCGGGAGCGAGCAGCGCCCATATCTGCTTGTCGTAGCGCGCGCCCTCGTACGGCCATGCCTCGCGTCGCACGCCCTCCAGCGTCATGCCGAGCCGTTCGGCCACCGCCGAGCTGCGTTCGTTGTCGGCCCGGCAGTGCCATTCGGCCCGGTGCAGCCCCCGGGAGGCGAACGCCCAGTCCAGCAACGCGGCGCACGACCGCGTGACCAGACCGTGGCCCTCGGCGGACGGCTCCAGCCAGCAACCGATCTCGCACGAACCGAAAGCGGCTTGGAAATCGGTGAACATCACACCGCCGACCAGCACGCCGTCCCGCCAGATGCCGTACAGGCGGGCACCGTCGGCTGCCTGGCGTTCGGCATACCGCTTGAGCGTGGCCCGCGCCCCGTCCACATCGTCGGTGACGAACGTGGGCCCGACCCACGGACGGATGTGTTCGCGAGCCCGGTCCATATGGCGGGCGAACTCCTCGGCATGCCAGACCTCCAGCGGACCGAGGCGAGCGCCGTCGCGCAGCGGCAGTGAGAACATGTTGGCCTCCCCATTTACATAACAAGCGTTACGGCAATGTACCGTGGCGGCATGCCACGCACCAAGGGAGATCACGAGGCCCGCAGACGCGACGTCTCCGAAGCGGTCTGGCAGGTCATGGCCACACGCGGCTTCGCCGGCCTGACGCTGCGCGCCGTCGCCGCCGAACTCGGCGCGACCACCGGCCTGCTCACGCACTACTTCCCCACCAAACGCGCCCTGCTGGAGCACGCCCTTGACCTGCTCGAACAGCGCACCGTCTCCCGGCCCCGCCGCGATGCGGGCACAGGCCTGGCCGCCCTGAGGGACGCGCTGCTGGACATCCTGCCGCTGACCTCCGGGGCCACCGACAGCAACCGGATCTGGGTCTCCTCCTGGGACGCCGCCCTCTCCGACCCCGCCCTGAGCACCGACTACGCCCGTAAGTACGCCCAAGGCCGCGACAGGCTGACCGAGCGGGTGGCCGCGGCCCAGGAACGCGGCGAACTGCCACCTGGCGACCCCGCGCACATCGCGGTCGGGGCTCAGTCCTTCGTTCTCGGCCTGGTGGTCCAGGCCCTGTTCGACCCGGCCGCGTTCCCGCCACAGCGCCAGGTCGAGCTCCTGGACGACTACCTGGCCGCCGTGACCGCCCGCACCGGTCCGACGACGGCCACCCGGGACGATCCCGACGACGCGCTCTGAGTGATCGTGCTCCGGGTGCCCGAGAAGATGACGCCGGAGCCGGACGGGGTCTGGTTGAGGACCCACAGGCCGATCAGTGTCGCGAGCGTGAAGACGACCGCGATCAGGACGGCGAGGACCAGCCGCCGACGCCGTTCCCTGCGGAGCCAGTCTCCGCGGGCCGTGCGATAGGCGTCGGGAGCGGCCCGCACCCCGCCGGCGAGCCTCTCCAAGGCCGCGCGCAGTTCCTGTTCGGTCCGGTCCTGGGCGCTCCGGTCCTGGGCCTTCGCCTTCTCGTCCTTTTCCGTGTTCCCCGTCTGGTTCGGGAAGGTGTCGTTCATCGCCGGGCCTCCATCGCCTGGGTCAGGGCGGCGATGCCGCGCGCGGTGTGGGTCTTGACCGACCCGCAGGAGATGCCCATCGCGGCGGCTATCTCCCCCTCCTTGAGACCGAGCCAGTGCCGCAGGACGAGCGCTTCGCGCTGCCGGGCGGGCAGTTGCTGAAGAGCGTCGACCAGTACGCGCTGGTCGTCGTGGAGCAGGGCGGTGCTCTCGGCCGAGGCGACGACATCACCGGCCGGGGCCTCGGTATGCTTCCGGGCCACCTGGAGGTGGCGGATCCGCATACGGGTCAGATTGCACACCGTGGAACGCAGATAGGCCGCCGCCGCCTCGGTGTCCCGCAGCCGCCGCCACTTGCGGTAGATCTGGTAGTAGGCCTCGGCCACCACGTTCTCCGGGTCGTCGGCGCCGAGCAGGACGGCCAGGCGCAGCATCGAGGCGTAGTGCAGTTCGAACAGGTGGGCAAGGGTCGCCTCCCGCTCCAGTTCGGCCGGATCACTCGCCGCCGGGGCGAGCGCCTCGCCGTCGGCGGCGGGAGGCGTGTGCGGCACTGTGGGCAGCGGGGCGGGCAGTGCGGCAGGCAGCGGGGACGGGTCGGCGGTGGCCGGGGCCGTCTGCGGTACCGGTACGCGCGTGTGCTGTCTGCGTCTCATGAGCTGGTCGCTCCCGTCTCGGGGCGCCGCCTGACCGTCAGGCGGGACGGCAGGTCGGTGGCGTCGGCGCCGCGCGGGACCCCGAGGCGCTCGAGGACGGCGGTCCCGGTCACGACGACGATCAGATTGAGGAGCAGGGCCGCGAGCCCGGCGTAGATCTCCAGCGGCTGCCTCCCGGATCCGAGAGGCACGATCGACGAGAAGCCCTCCCGCACCACCAGGAACGTTCCGGCAACCATGCCCACGGTCCACCCGGCGAGCAGCGCCCGGGGATGCAGCCGGCCGGTGAACAGCCCGACGGCCACGGCCGGGAAGATCTGCAGGATCCAGACGCCGCCGAGGAGCTGGAGGTTGACGGCGTCCTGGTCGCGCAGCCCGAACACGAACGCGACCGCACCCACCTTCGCCGTCAGTGACACCGCCTTGGCGATGCGCACCTGCCGCTTGGGGGTGGCCGTCGGATGGACGTACTCGACGTAGACGTTCCGTACGAAGCTGGTGGCGGCCGCGATCGACATCACGGCCGCGGGGACCAGCGCCCCCACGGTGATCGCGGCGAACACCAGCCCTGCCAGCGGGCCGGGCATCAGCCGGTCGACCAGCATCGGCACGGCGGCCTCGGCCGCGCCCTTCGGGGCCCTCACCCCTGCCGCGAGGGCCGCGATGCCGAGGAAGCCGAAGAGCGCGAGCAGTCCCGTCCAGGCGGGCAGTGCCACCGAGACCTTGCGCAGGGTGCGGGGGCCGTCGGCGGCGAAACCGGCGGTGAGTACGTGCGGGTACATCAGCAGGGCCAGCGCGGAGCCGAACGCGAGCGTGGCGTACGCGGGTTGCTGGGCCGGGGACAGGAGCAGGGCGGAGTGGGCCGCGTCCGTCCCGCCGAGCCGCCGCGCCGCGCTGTCGAAGACCGCGCCGGGACCGCCGAGCCGGGCGAGGACCAGCCAGCAGACGGCGGTCAGCGAGACGAACACGGCCACCGCCTTCAGCGCGGAGATGACGGTGGGTGCGCGCAGCCCGTGCCGGTACGTCGCCACCGCGAGCCCGGCGAAGAGCGCCACCATCACCACATCGCCCCCCGCGCCCCGCGGATAGACGCCCCCGGCCGTCAACACCGCGCGTATGCCGAGCAGTTGCAGCGCCAGATACGGCATCGTCGCCAGAATCCCGGTCAGCGCGACCACCAGCGCCAGCGGCGGTGAACCGTATCGCCCGCGTACGAAGTCGGCGGCGGTGACATAGCCGTGCCGGCGGGCCACGGTCCACAGGCGGGTCAGCAGGACGAAGGCGAGCGGGCAGACGATCACGGTGTACGGCACCGCGAAGAAGGCCGGCGCCCCGTTGCCGTAGGCCAGTCCCGGTACGGCGGTGAAGGTGTAGGCGGTGAAGATGGTGCCGCCGAGCAGCAGCCAGGTCCATACCGGGCCGAGGCTCCGGTCGGCGAGGGCCCAGCCCTCCAGGGAGGGCAGCCGGTCGTTCGGGCTCAGCCGGCGCGCGGTGACGGCGAGCAGTGACGCCCCGCCGATCACGGCGAGGAACGTCGCGGTCATGGCGCCGTCGGCCATGGGTCACCGTCCTTCGTGTGCCTGAACCCTCGCGGGAGAGTTGCGCGAGCGGCCGGTTCCGATGACAGGGAACCGGCGGGAAATCTTCTGGAAATCCGCTGTCAACCGGTTCCGGGGAGTGGGCAACTCTTGCACAGACCGACAGCGAGCGGGAGAGGAGCGCAGGTCGTGGCACGGACCGGTCCGCACCGGCTACGCCATGTCACCTGAGCCGCACGCATCCGTACCGCCACACACCATCGCCACGGTGAGGAGCCGCCATGCCTACGTCAGCCATGCCCGAATCCGGACGGACCGCGCCACCGGGACCGCCGCCGACGCGGCCTCGCACGACTGCCCGGGCGGTCCTGGTGTGGACTGCCGTCGCCCTGCTCGGGGCCGCGGCCTGGGGCGTCCTCGCACTGTCCCGCGGTGAGAAGGTCTCCGCGGTCTGGCTGGTGGTGGCCGCGCTCGGCTCGTACGCCATCGCCTACCGCTTCTATTCCCGGTTCATCGTCCGCCGCGTGCTGAAGCCGGACGACCGCCGGGCCACACCCGCCGAACGGCTGGCGGACGGCGTCGACTTCCAGCCCACCGACCGCCGGGTGCTGCTGGGCCACCACTTCGCCGCGATCGCCGGTGCCGGCCCGCTGGTGGGACCGGTGCTCGCGGCCCAGATGGGCTATCTGCCCGGCACGCTGTGGATCGTCGCCGGGGTGATCTTCGCCGGGGCCGTGCAGGACATGGTGGTGCTGTTCCTGTCCATGCGGCGGGACGGCACGTCGCTCGGACAGATGGCCCGTGACGAGATCGGCCGGGCGGGCGGAGTGGCGGCCCTGGTCGCCGTCTTCGCCATCATGATCATCCTGCTGGGGGTGCTCGCCCTGGTCGTGGTCAACGCGCTCGCCCACTCCCCGTGGGGCACCTTCTCCGTCGCCATGACCGTCCCCATCGCACTCTTCATGGGCTTCTGGATGCACCGCATCCGTCCCGGCCGCGTCCTCGAGGCCAGCCTCATCGGCGTGGCGCTGCTGCTGCTCGCGATCGCCGGCGGCAGCTGGATCCAGAACTCCTCACTCGCCGGTGCCTTCACGCTGAGCCCGACGACCCTCGTCTTCTGCCTGATCGGATACGGTTTCGTCGCCTCCGTACTGCCGGTGTGGATGCTGCTCGCGCCCCGCGACTACCTCTCCACCTTCATGAAGATCGGCACCACCGGGCTGCTCGCGGCCGGCGTCGTGGTCGCCGCGCCCGTGCTGCACGCGGACGCGGTCAGCAAGTTCGCCACGTCGGGCGCGGGCCCGGTCTTCGCCGGCTCGCTCTTCCCCTTTCTCTTCATCACCATCGCCTGCGGCGCCCTCTCCGGCTTCCACGCCCTGGTCTCCTCCGGGACCACCCCGAAGCTGATCCAGAAGGAGTCCCAGGTCCGGATGATCGGCTACGGCGCCATGCTGATGGAGTCGTTCGTGGCGATCATGGCGCTGATCGCCGCCGCCACCCTCGACCCCGGTCTGTACTACGCGATGAACGCCCCCGCCGGCCTGCTCGGTGCGACTGCCCAGTCCGCCTCGCACGCGGTGGCAGGCCTCGGCTTCACCATCACCCCCGATCAGCTGACGCATGCGGCGAAGGCGGTGCAGGAACAGACACTGATCGCCCGCTCCGGCGGCGCGCCGACCCTTGCCGTCGGCATGTCGGAGATCTTCTCCGGGCTCTTCGGCGGCACCGGGCTGAAGGCCTTCTGGTACCACTTCGCGATCATGTTCGAGGCGCTGTTCATCCTGACGACGGTCGACGCGGGCACCCGGGTCGGACGGTTCATGCTCCAGGACATGCTCGGCAACGTCTTCAAGCCCCTCGGCCGCGTCAACTGGAGGCCGGGGATCTGGCTGTGCAGCGGGCTCGTCGTGGCGGCCTGGGGGTACTTCCTCTACACCGGCGCCACCGACCCGCTGGGCGGAATCAACCAGCTCTTCCCGCTCTTCGGGATCGCCAACCAGCTCCTCGCCGCCGTCGCCCTCACCCTCTGCACCACGGTCCTGATCAAGTCCGGGCGGCTGCGCTGGGCCTGGGTCACCGGCGTCCCGCTGGCCTGGGTGACGGCGGTCACCTTCACCGCCGGCTGGCAGAAGATCTTCTCCGGCGATCCGAAGGTCGGCTTCTTCGCCCAGCGGGCCAAGTACGCCGACGCCATCGACGCGGGGCAGGTCCTGCCGCCGGCGAAGTCCCCCGGCGACATGCACACCGTGGTCGTCAACTCCACCGTCGACGGCGTGCTGATGATCCTGTTCCTGCTGCTGGTCGCGGTGGTGATCGTCAACGCGGCGCTGGTGTGCGTACGGGCCGTCCGTTCCCCGGGCACGCTGCCGAGCACCGAGGCACCGTACGTCGAATCCCGCCTCGAAGTGCCCGAGCGGGCCGCCGAACCACTGGCCGGAGCCCGCCCGTGAGCGCCCCGCGGTGGGCGCGGACGGTGCGCTGGTACCTGCGCGAGCTGACCGGAGAGGCGGAGTACGACCGCTACTGCGAACGTCATCGCCGCCACCACCCGCTCGCGCCGGTACCGACCCGCCGGGAGTACCAGGCCCTGCGCACACTGCACCGGGAGTCACATCCGCAGGGCCGTTGCTGCTGAGGTCGGCACACCGGCCGTTCGAAACCGGATCACGGCCTGGGCCCGGCGCTCACCAGGCCGGACCGGTATGCGATCACCACCAGCTGAGCACGGTCGCGGGCATCCAGTTTGGACATGGCTCGCTGGATGTGGCTGCGCACCGTGAGCGGGCTGAGTACGAGCATCTCGGCGATCTCCGCGTTGGACTTCCCGTGGGCGGCCAGGGCCATGACCTCGCGTTCGCGCTGGGTGAGGGCGGCCAGGCCGGCCACGGGAACGGACGCGCTGTCCGGGTCGGGAGCGGCGAGGAAGCGGGTGATGAGCGTGCGGGTGGCCGCGGGCGACAGCAGTGCGTCGCCCGCGGCCACCGTGTGGATCCCCGCGAGGAGCGCTTCGGCGCTGACGTCCTTGCCGAGGAAGCCGCTCGCGCCGGCCCGCAACGCCTGGGCGACGTACTCGTCGTTCTCGAAGGTGGTCAGGATGAGTACTCGGACGTCCGACAGAGCGGGGTCCGCGCAGATCGCGGCGGTCGCGGCCAGACCGTCGGTGCCCGGCATGCGGATGTCCATCAGGACGACGTCCGGGTGGTGGGCGCGGGTGAGGTCGATCGCCTCACGGCCGTCGGCGGCCTCGTCGACGACGGTCATGTCGGGGGTCGAGTCGATGAGGATGCGGAAGGTGGCCCGGAGCAGGGCCTGGTCGTCGGCGAGGAGGACGCGAATCGTCATGGTGTGGGGTCTTCTGGTGAGGTGGTGCGGTCCAGGGGCAGTACACAGGTGACGTCGAAACCGCCGTCCGGGCGGGGCCCCGCGGTCAGGGTGCCGTCGAGGGAGTGGGCGCGTTCCCGCATGCCGATGAGGCCGAAGCCATGGGCGGACGCGGGGGCCGCCGCGACTGCGGGGCCGTCGTCGCTGACCCGGAGTGTCAGACGGTCCGGGGCGTGGGTCAGGCGCACGTGAGCGGTCCGCGTGTCGGCGTGCTTCGTGACGTTGGTGAGCGCCTCCTGAAGGATGCGGAAGGCGGTCAGGTCGGTGCTCGGGGACAGCTTGTGCGGGGTGCCCTCCACCGTGACGTCGACATGGAGTCCGGCCGAGGCCAAGGCGTCCGTCAGCTCCCGCAGCCGGTCGAGGCCGGGGGCCGGCCCCAGCGGGGAGTCCGGATCGGCGTCCTGGCGCAGCAGCCCGACCGTGGCCTTCAGTTCCCGCAGGGCGGAGGCGGTGGTGGACGCCAGGTTGTCCAGCATCTGAACCGTCCGCTCCGGGTGCGTTCGCGCGAGGTGGGCGGCGGTGCCGGCCTGCGCGTTGGCGAGGGCCAGATGGTGCGCGACGACGTCGTGCAGTTCCCGGGCGATGCGCATCCGTTCCTGTGCCACCCGGTAACGGGCCTCCTCCTCACGCGTCCGCTCGGCGTACTCGGCCCGGGCGTGGACCTCCGCGATGTACGCCCGGCGCATCTGCACATAGCTGCCGAGGGCGGCGGGCAGCAGGGCCCAGGCCGCGGGGTTCACCGTGGACAGGACGAGATGCCCGCCCCAGCTCACCAGCAGGCCCGTGACCATGAGGGAGAAGGCGGCACCGACGGACCAGTTGCGCACGCTCCGCCGCTCGGCCCGGGTGCCCATGGAGTAGAGGGCCGCGATCAGCGGGGCCATGACCAGCGGGGTGAGCAGATAACCCAGCGCTCCCTGCGCCAAGGCGCACCCCGTGGTCACGACGACGACGGCGCGGGGATGGCCGCGCTGCCAGCGGAGGGCCGTTCCGGCCACGACCGAGAGGAGGATGCCGGGCCACAGCGGGAGGCCGTCGGCGAGCAGCCGGCCGGAGACGATGCTTCCGCTCACGCTGAAGCAGACCAGCAGCAGGACGGCCGTGGCGCCCCAGCCATGGGAGGAGTCCCTCGGGGCACCCCGCCAACCGGGCTTCATCATTCTCTCCAGGGGATACGAAGCGTCTCGTGCCCGCGGTGCGCCGGACCGCTGACCGCGGGAGGGCGAACCGCGGGCCGTGACGGCTCAGATACGGGCCGGCTCCTGCGCCCCGGCCGCGATGTCACGGGCGCCGGAGGCCGGCCGGTGGGCCAGTCCCTCGCCCTCGACATCCACCCTGGGCAGGATCCTGTCCAGCCAGGATGGCAGCCACCAGGCCCGCTCACCAAGGAGGGCCAGGACGGCCGGGACCAGTGCCATGCGCACCACGAAGGCGTCGAACAGTACCGCGATCGCGAGGCCGAAGCCCGTCGCCTTGATCATGGGCTCGCTGGCGCCGATGAATCCGGAGAAGACCGCGATCATGATGACCGCCGCCGCCGTGACGACCCGGGCGCTGTTGCGGCTTCCGCTGACGATCGCCTCGGCAGGCCGGTCGCCGTGGACGTAGGCCTCCCGCATACGCGAGACGAGGAAGACCTGGTAGTCCATCGCGAGTCCGAACACGATGCCCACCATGAGTATGGGCATCAGGCTCATGATCGGCCCGGGCTGCTCGATGCCGAGCAGATCGGCGCCCCAGCCCCACTGGAAGACCGCGACGACCGCGCCGAGGGCCGCCAGCACCGACAGCAGGAAGCCGAGGGCCGCCTTGACCGGGACGAGGATCGAGCGGAAGACCACCATCAGCAGCAGGAAGGCGAGTCCCAGGATCACGGCGAGGTAGGGGATCAGCGCGTCCTGGAGCGCCTGGGCCACATCGATGTTCATGGCCGTGCTGCCCGTGACCTCGAAGGTCGCGCCGGTGGCGGACTCCAGCCCCGGACGCTCGCCACGGATGGTGTGAACGAGGTCCTTGGTGCGCTCGGCGGTCGGCCCCGTCGCCGGCGTCGCGGAGATCATGGCGGTGTCGCCCGAGGCGTTGAACCGGGCCGGGGAGACGGTCACCACCCCGTCGGTGGCCTTGACCTTGTCGCTGATCTCAGCGACGGCCTGTTTCGGGTGTGCGGCGTTCCGGGCGTCCACGACGATCGTCAGCGGGCCGTTGAACCCGGCGCCGAAGCCGCGGGAGAGGTCGTCGTAGGCGCGGCGTTCCGTGGTGGACGTGGGCTTGGACTCGGCGCCCGGCATCCCCAGGCGCAGATCCGTCATCGGCACCGCCAGGGTGACGAGGCCGACCACTGAGGCCAGCAGGATGACGACGGGCCGGCGCAGCACGAACCGCGCCCAGCGGCTTCCCCCGTTGTCCCCGCGGGTCTCGGCCCGCACGCCCTTCTTGCGGGTCCGGC
The DNA here is from genome assembly GCF_044387825.1 of Streptomyces sp. NPDC020299. Taxonomy (NCBI): domain Bacteria; kingdom Bacillati; phylum Actinomycetota; class Actinomycetes; order Kitasatosporales; family Streptomycetaceae; genus Streptomyces; species Streptomyces sp. NPDC020299. Next base: position 223,096 of record NZ_JBIRWL010000005.1, on the reverse strand, counting down.
GGGAGAGGACCGCGCCCGGCCAGAACCCGAGGAGGGCCGGGATGAGGGTCAGGGCGATCAGGACCGCGACGACGACCGCACCCGCGGCGCACAGCCCCATCTTCGTCAGCACCGGAACGCCGATCACCGACAGGCCCGCCAGGGCGATGACCACCGTGAGACCGGCGAAGACGACAGCCGAGCCCGCGGTGCCGGCGGCGAGGCCCGCCGCTTCCTGCGGGGCATGTCCCTTGGCCCGTTCCTCGCGGTACCGCGAGACGACGAACAGGGCGTAGTCGATGCCGACCGCGAGGCCGAGCATGGACGCCAGCGTCCCGGAGGTCGCCGAAAGGCTGAAGGTACTGGCGAGCGCCGTGATGGAGGCCATGCTGATGCCGACTCCGGCGATGGCCGTGAGCAGGGGAAGGCCGGCGGCCGCCAGTGATCCGAAGGTCATCACCAGGACCACGGCGGCGACGGCCATGCCGATCACCTCGGAGGCGCCGCCCGCGGCCGGCTGGGTGGCCAGCGCGGTGCCGCCCACCTCGACCGTCATGCCGCTCTTGCGCGCACGGTCGATGGCGTGCCGCAGTGCGGTCTTGCCGGTGTCGGTGAGATCGCCGGCCGTGACCTTGTAGGTGACGGTCGCGTACGCCATGGACGCGTCCTTGCTCACGGCGGCGGCCCGGAAGGGGCTCACCGCGCCGGCCGCCTGCGGACCCTTGCCCGCCTCGGTCACGAACGCGTCGATGACCCGGCGGTTGTCCGCCGCCGTCACCTTCTCCCCGTGGGGCGCGACGAAGACGATCCGGGCGCTGGCCGCGTTGCCGTTCGTCCCGGGGAAGCGCTGCTGCATCAGGTCGAAGGCCTTCTGCGCCTCGATCCCCGGCATGAAGGACGTGCCGCCGTCGTCGGCGGAGGGCGCTGCGACGGCGCCCGCGCCGACGGCGACGAGCACCGCCGCCCAGACGAAGAGAACGGACCAGCGCCGCCGGAAGGCAGTACGGCCCACTCGGTAGAGGAGGGTAGCCACGAGTCAGGAATCTCCACATCGGAATCGGGTACCGCTCCAGGCTGATCGATCGCCGTCCCGAAGTCGTCCTGCACGTATACGCACTTGCGCCTGGTGTCAGAGCAGCAGAGGGGCTGCCGCTTCCTCATCCGCAGGTATGACACGGCCTCCAGGAGTCAGGCTCCCTGCCAGCCGTCGTGGTGCAGGACCTGCTCGAGCGGCAGCCGCGGCCCCGGCCCGAATGAGCGGCGCAGCGGGTACGCCGTCGGCAGCAGTGCGCCCTGGCGGACGGTGGGCGGCAGGCCCAGCAGGTCGGCGACCTCCTGCTCGCGGTCCAGGTGGACCGCCGTCCAGGCGGTGGCCAGACCGCGGCTGCGGGCGGCGAGCGCGTAGCTCCAGGCGGCGGGCAGCAGCGACGCCCACAGACCCGCCTGGTTACCGGTCGGCAGCCGCCCGTCGCCCAGTTCGAGGCACGGGATGACCAGGACGGGCACCCGGTGCAGCCGGTCGGCCAGCGCGCGGGCGGCGGTGAGTACGGAGCGCGTCCCCTCGGGCAGCTCCGCCGGCCGCTCCAGCGCGGCGGCGTTGCGGTCGTGGAACGCGCGGCGGTACACCTCGGCGACGTCCGCGCGGATGCGCGGGTCTGTGAGCAGGAGCCAGCGCCAGTTCTGCCGGTTGTTGCCGTTGGGTGCCTGGAGGGCGATGCGCAGGCAGTCCTTGACGAGTTCCGGGTCCACCGGCCGGTCCAGGTCCAGGCCCCGCCGCACGCACCGCGTGGTGGTCAGCAAGCCATCGGAGGTGAGGGGCAGTTCAGCTCTCATGGCAGCAGCACCGACCTGATCACCAGCGAGAGGTACGTGGCCACGACGAAGCCCATGGCGGTGGGCAACGGCCAGGCACCGTGGCCGGTGGACAGGAACCTTCGGGTGCCCCAGGCGGGCAGAGCCACCGCCAGGCAGGGCAGCAGCCCGAGCGGGCCGTCCGGCGCGAAGAGCAGCACCTGGCAGCCGGCCGCGCCGGCCGCGAAGCCCACGGTGACCGCCGCACCGCGGCGCGGGCCGAGGTCGGCCGAGTACAGGCGGGCACCGGGCGGCGCCTCCCAGGACGTCTTGCGGGCGAACTCGAAGTGCAGGAAGACGCAGGCGCACAGAGCGAGCAGCACCGCGCCGCGCCAGTCGGCGGTGACGCTCCCGGCGGCGACGAGAGACCCGTACACGTAGGCGCCGAGCAGCACCTGCACCGGGTAGGTGACGGCCAGGTTGAGCAGTTGCCGGTCGCGTACCGCGGGTGACAGCCGTTCCAGCGCGGTGAGCAGCAGCCCGTAACCGAGGGCCGCGAGGAGCAGCAGGGCGGCCGTGGTGGAGCAGACGGTGTTGAGGGCCGTCACCACCAGGGCGATCGCCGCCATCGCGCCGCGCAGTTCGGCCACGGTGACCGCACCGGTGACGAGCGGCCGGTCCGGGTGGTGTACACGGTCGTACGCGAGGTCCTTGCACTCGTCCAGCATCCGCAGGAACAGCAGCGCCAGTACGACGCTCACGACCCGCACCCAGGTGGCGCCGGACGGCTGCCAGGCCGTGCCGGTCGCCGCCACCGCCGAACTCTCCAGAGCGAGGACCCACAGCAGTCCGTAGGTGACGTAGATGTGCGGCCGGAACCTCACCCACACGAAACGGCACAGCCTGGCGGGTGCGGCCCGGGTCATACGGCTCCGTACGCCGCCGGGACGGCGAGGGCACCCTCGAGGCCGGCCGGGTCCGCGTCGGCCAGCCTGATCCAGGCCTCGGCGGCGACGACGCCGGCCTGGTGCAGGGTGCAGTCGATGCCGGCGTCGGGCCGGACGGGAGCGGTACGGCACTGAAGCGGCAGGTCCATCTCGGCGAAGCAGCAGAACCGCGCCGCCAGGGCGACCGGCAGCGCCGCCGGCGTGCGGACGGTGCCGGCGTCGACGGCCGCCGTCAGGGCGAGTTGGCGGAAGGCTTCCAGTTCCAGCATGCCGGGGACGTGGTCGACCCAGTGGTCGTACAGGGTCGGGTGGGTGGTCTCGGCGATCAGCCGGGCGGTGCGGGTGCCGTCGGCGGCCGTGTGCGGCGGTGAGATGACCGTGTTGGCCGGGTCGCGCCGGCCGACGAGCGCGGGGTCGACGCGTGGTCCGGACAGGGCGACGGGAACCTCGGGCAGGCAGAGCCCGCCACGTTGTCCGGCCCGCAGGCGTGTCCAGGCGCGCGGGGGCATCCAGGAGTAGTCGATGCGGGCCAGCAGGGCCTTGCGCGCGCCGATGGTCAGGGTGAAGCGCAGCCGCAGGCCGGTCACCGCGGCCCGGTGGCGGAACCGGTGTTCGACACGGGCGGTGATGACGGCTTCGGTGGGGCGGTCGCCACAGATGAGGTCCTCGGGGTTCGGCACCTCGAACTCGACCGAGCGCAGCAGGAACTTGTGGCCCAGGGGGACGTCGAAGTGGCGGTGGGCCACCACGAAGATGCCCTGCCGGCACGCCTCCAGCAGCAGCAGGGGGTCGTGGTGGGTGTGCGGGCCGGAGGTGTCGTGGTAGAAGGCGTGGCGGCGGGGAAGCTGCGCGGCCAGCAGTATCTCGTCCTCGCCGTGGCGCTCCGCGTCGGTCAGGAAGACCTCGGCGACCGCGGCGCGGTGCACCAGCTCCCTGGTGAGTGTCCGGGTGAACTGCATGGGCCGCTCCTCACCTCGGCGTGCCGCGGACGGTGTCCAGGTGGCGGCGCCAGCTGTCGGCGTCGGCCCCGTCGAGCACGGGAACCCGGCCGGGCTGCCGCATGGGGAGCACCTTGGAACCGACGATGACGGTGTCCCACGGGTCGAGGTCGATCCCGTGCTCCCACGCGGTCTCCAGCAGCAGCCGCGGACCGGCCGCCGGGTCGGTGGCGCGGTGCCGGGCCAGGGCGTCACGCAGCCGTTCGACGGCGGGCTCGAAGTCGAGGTTCCGGGGCTTGGCGGCGGCGTACAGCAGGCCGGTCAGCTCCAGGGCCTCGGCGGTGCGGTCCTCGCCGGCGAGGGCGGAACGGAAGAGCCGGTCGCGTGCGGTGCCGTCGAAGTGCACGGCCAGCTCTCGCAGGACGTCGGCGGGTTCGTCGGGGGTGTGCACCAGGTTCAGCAGGTAGCTGTAGCGGCCGAGGAGGTGGCGCAGCTGGCCCGGCTGCCGGGCGTCGGGGTCGGTGGGCCCTTTGAGCCGGGTGAGTTCGACCGAGGCGGGGACGTCCAGGTCGTGCGCGGGGCGGACGAGCAGCACGAGGGCGTCGGCGTCCTCCAGGAAGAGGGCGGCGAGCCTCCTGCGGTGAGGGGTGGCGAGGTTCCACTGGAAGTACCACAGGGAGCGGATCATGGTGCGGGTCAGCCGGGTGACCGCCGCTGCGACGATCCTGAAGCCCCTCCCGCCCAGCCAGTCCACGGCCGCGTCCAGACTGCGGGCCACCACGGCGTCCGGCTTGAGCAGCAGCACGGCGTGCCGGTGGGCGAAGCCGGTGACGTCCTCGGTGAGGGCGGCGAGCTGTTCGTGGCTCTCCTGGAAGTAGGTGTCCGCACCGTACAGGCGTTGCTTGGCGGGGTGGCAGGTCAGCAGCGGGGAGACGGGTATGCCGTACGTGGGTCCGGCGAGCTGCGTGCGGGTCATGGGTGGGTGCTCCCGTCGTACAGGGCGGCGGCCGGCTTCTTGCGCGGGGCCGGGCCGAGATAGCCGGTGGTGAGGCAGTGGTCGAGGAGGCGGCGCAGGTAGGGCCGTCCGCGTGTGGGCGCCGGACGGCGGCTGAAGGCCGCGGCCTGCGTGTCGTCGAAGTGGACGCGCCGCCGGAAGTAGGTGTCGTGCAGGGAGATGACGCGGTCGTAGTAGGGGCGTTCGCGGTCGGGCAGGGCCGAGGCGGAGAACGCGGACGGCGGTACGAACCTCGGTACCTGGAACGACGGGTACTCGGCGAGGACGTCGGAGAAGTCCCGCAGGGTCAGCTCGTGACCGACGGCGTGCAGGGTGCGGCCCTCGGCGTCCTGGAAGCGGGTGGCGGCCTCGGTCACCAGATCGGCGACGCGGTCGACCGGGACCAGGTCGAGGACGGCGTCGTAGTGGCCGGGCACGGTGCGCACCAGGCCCCTGGTGAGGACCCGGAGCACGGGGTAGATGGTCCTGAAGTCGCGGACGCGGCCGGTGCGGGTGGCGCCGGTGACGATGCTGGGGCGCACCACTGCCACGGGCAGGCCGTCCCGCGCCGCCTTGTGGATCACGGTCTCGGCGGTGAGTTTGCTCTTCTCGTAGCCGTTGCCGGGGCGTTGGCCGACGTCGAGTTCGTCCTCGCGGGCGGTGCCGTCGCGTTCTCCGCACACGTATGCGGTACTGACGTGCACCAGCGGGATACGGCCGGCGAGGGCGAGGTCCAGGACGTTTTGGGTGCCGGTGACGTTGACGCGGTCGTACCGTTCGTCGGGCAGTCCGAAGTCGGTGACGGCGGCGCAGTGCACGATCCGGTCGGCGGTGGCGGCGAGCCTGCGGTCGTCGTCGGTCAGCCCGAGGCCTGGGCGGGTGATGTCGCCGGCGATCCGGGTCAGGGTGCCCGGTCCGGGGCTGAGTCTTCTGCCGTTGTTGCGGACGAGTTCGCCGTTGCGGTGCAGCAGGACCAGCACGGTGTGGCCGGCGGCGCTGAGCCGGGCGGCCGTCTCCGCGCCCAGGAATCCGCTGGCGCCGGTCACCAGCACCGTCATGGGGTCGGACATGCTCGGTGCCGTCACAGGGCTTGGTGGGGCTGGGCGCCGTTGGCGGCCAGCAGGTCGCGGGCCTCTTCGATGGGCAGTTCCGCGTCGAGGTGGGCGCCGATGCGCAGCCAGTCGTGGCCGATCCGGAGGGTGGCCCGCCAGGTGTCCGCGGAGTCGAAGGAGAGCGGGAAGGAGCCGGCGCCCGCGGTGTCGCGGACCTGGCCGATGTAGGCGCGCAGTTCCGCGAGCAGGGTGTCGCCGTGCCGCGCCGAGTCGACGGTGCGCCGCAGCAGTTCGCCGGCGCGCTCCCCGACCGGCCCGGTGGCGGGCGGCAGCAGGTCGAAGCGGCGTACGAGGTCGGGGTCGGCGGGCAGCGGATGGACCCCGTGGGCGCTGAACAGCCCGCGCAGAGCGGCGTGTACGGCGCGACGCGCGGTGAGTTCGGCGACGCGCCACTGGCCGCGTCGCAGGGCGCCGGTCAGATCCTCGACGGCGTTCTCGACGACCACGTTGGACCACACCAGGGCCATGGCCGCGGCGGCGAACCGGTCGGCGGGCAGCGGCATGAGGTCCACGGCGCCGGGTCCGCCGACGGCGGCACCGCGCACCGACAGCAGCGGCTGTACGGTGGAGGGCGGCGGGGTGACGGGTCCGGGTGGGGCGGCGAGCGGCAGCGAGGGGGTGACGGTGCCCCCGCCCTTCCAGGCGAGGCGGACCAGCCCGTAGCGCAGGAAGGCGGCCAGCGGCGGGCCGGGGTCGGTGACGCCGGTGTCCGCGGCCGCGGCCAGCACCCGGGGCAGTGGCCGGCCGAGGACGAGGGAGCGCCAGACGGCGCCGGCGTCCTCGCCGAGGGCGAACACCTCGCGCCGGCCGCGGATGACGTGGACGCGGTCGCCGGTCTGCCAGGTGGTCACCCCGGCCACGCGTTCGACGGTGAGCCGCTCGGCCCGCAGGGGGACGCCGGTGAGACCGACTTCCTCGGCGAAGGCGAGGCAGGCGGTCAGGTGGGCGTGGGCGGCGTCGGTGTCGCCGGGAGCGGGGTCGGTGGCCGTCAGCTCCCAGTAGCGGTCGCGTACGTCCGCCTGGCCGGCCCGGTCCAGTTGCAGGGACAGCCACTTGGGTTCGAGGTAGGTCTCGCCCAGGCCGGCCGCCCAGGACTTGACGGTCTGGACGAGCCCGGCGCGGGTCCAGTCGACCGCCTCGTCGCTCTCGCCGAGGCACAGCAGCGCCATCGCGTGCCGCAGGGACTGCCGGGCCCGGTGCGCCCACCAGTCGGCGGTGATCCGGCGGAACCGCTCCACGGGCAGCATCGCCCTCACCTCCTCGATCAGGGCGTGGCCACGCAGCGGGTGGCTGTGCAGCAGCCGCTGGCAGCGGTTGAGGAGGTCCTCGGAGAGCCGGCCGGGCCGCGCGGCCCCCTCCTCCACCGCGCGTAACCGGTCGGTGAGTTGGCGCACCGACTGGGTACGGATCTCCACCCGCCGGCCGTCCACGAAGAGCAGCGACGGCATGGCCGGCAGGTCGTCCTCGCGGCGGGCGACGAGCAGGAAGTCGATGTCGGAGGAGGGATTGCCGAACCCCTCCGCGATGGAGCCTTCGAGGGTCACGGCCCACTCGGTGCCGTGGGGCAGTTCGGCGAGGGACTTGTCCAGCAGGTCCTGAAGTCGGTCCTCGGTGAGTATCACGGGTGTGTCTCCGTTCGGGGGGTGTGCCGGGCGGCGGCCGGGCCCTCGCCGGGCGGGTCGGCGAGTACGGTGACCGTTCCGGCGGTGCCGTCGACGCGCAGCCGGGTGCCGCTGCGGATCTCCGTGGTGACGTCCTTCACCTGGACCACGGTCGGGATGCCCAGCTCTCGTGCCACGACGGCGACATGGGTGAGCGGGCTGCCGCGTTCGATGACGAGCGCGGCGGCCGAGGACAGGGCGGCGACCCAGCCGGGGTCGGTGCGGTAGGTGACCAGGATGCCGCCGCCGATGTCGTGCGGGGCGTCGGTGACCACGGCCGGCCCCTCGACGACGCCGGGGCAGCAGGGGGTGCCGCGCAGTTCGCGGGCTCCGCTCGGGGCGGCCGGAGCGTTCGTCCAGCCGGCCCTCTCCAGGTTGCCCGACCAGTACGGGGCGCCGCGGGTGGTGAAGCGGGACGGGGCGTGCAGGGCGGTGTCGGCGGCCAGTTGGCCGCGGCGCAGCGCGACCAGGTGCCGCAGTTCGGTGTGGGCGATCATGCCCTCGTAGGCGCCTGTGATCTCTTCCAGGCGCAGCATGAAGATGTCGTCCCGGGCGTCGATGGCACCGGCCCGGGCCAGATCGAGGCCCAGGGCGCGCAGCATGCGTTTGGCCGCCCCGAAGGCGCGGGTGCGGCAGAACCGCAGGCGTTCCCGGTCGGCGAGGGCCGCCCGGGCCTTGCCCCGCACGCGCTCGTACAGCAGGCGGCGCGGGCCGCGCAGATGCTCGTCGAGGTAGGCGTCGGCGTCGCCGCCGTGGTCCGGCGCGCCGGCGTCCGCGGTGGCCGGCAGGGCGTCGCGCAGCAGGGTGAACAGTCCAGCCGGGTTCTCACGCAGGTCGGGGACCTCGAGCTTGAGTTCGTCGGGGCTGCGGTAGCCGTAGTCGGCGATGTACGTGTCGACCGCGGCCAGGAACCGGGTGTGGCCGGCGTCGCGGAGTGCCTGGTAGGCCCCGGAGTCGGGGGTGCGTTCCAGCAGTCGCAGGACCTCGGTGTCGGCGCGTGCCAGCGCTGCCAGTTCGCGCAGCGCCCACACCGGTTCCGCGGACTCCACGGCGCCGCCGGGTGCGGCCGCGGCCCAGGTGAACCACTCCGGTGCGGCCGGGAGCCAGCTGCGGGTGAGCAGGGCCAGTAGTCCCACGGAGAGCAGGACCGTCGCGTCAAGGACCTGCATCGGGCCCCATTTCTCGATGAGTTCGCGCTGCAGCCGGCGAAAGCGGCGGTAGGTTTCGTCACCGGGCAGCGCATCGTAATCGACATTGTTGAAGACGGCGTACGCCCGGTAGAAATCCCTGTGGAAGGTCTCCACACATTTCCGTGTCGTGAGGAATCTCCTCACGAAGACCGTGGTTCGGGTCAGGCGCGAAAGCCGTCCGCGCAGCCCGGATTGTGGCGTGAATGGATGGAGGGTGTCGGCGATCTCGTCGGAGATGCTTTCCGCGACGCCGAGGCACTTCTCGAGAACGCGCCGGTTGAGCCGGTACAGCGGGGCCAGGCGCACCATGCGGTACCAGTGGAACAGGTTGTAGTAGACCCGCCCGTGGACATGGCCGAGCAGATGCGGGGTCCACTCCCGCACCTCGCGCAGTTGCTCGCCGCGGACGCCCAGGGCGCGGGCGTAGCCGTCGTACACCTTGGCGTAGGTGTCGGCGGCGAAGCTGTAGGTCAGCGGGGACACGACACCGCTGAAGCTCTCCACGATGTTGGAGTTGTCCCAGATGCGCAGCTCGCCCCCGGGCTCCTCAGTGGGAGCGAGGGCGGTGACCGGGCGGCTCTGGAGGATCCACAGGGTGCCGTCGGCGACGGCCCACTCGATGTCCTGAGGAGTGCCTCCTTGGTGGGCGGTGACGCGGACGCCGGTCTCGTGCAGCCGGGCCAGGTCGGCGGCCGTCAGGGACAGCGTGGCGCGGTCCTCGTCGGCGACGGGTGACACCTGGCAGCCGGGTCCGGTTCCGGCGTCGTAGCGCTCCTGCTTGTCACCGACCACCGTGGTCAGCGGCTCGCCGGTGGCGGCGTCCAGGACGACGGTGTCCGCGTCGACCGCGCCGGAGACGAGCCCCTCCCCCAACCCGTGGACGGCGCTGACCACATGGCGGTCGGTACGACCGGTCGCCGGGTCGGCGGTGAACAGCACACCGCTGCGCTCGGCGGGCACCATGCGCTGCACGATCACGGCGACCCCATCGGTGTCGACCGGCAGCCCGTGCCGCGCCCGGTAGCGAAGGGAGCGCTCGGAGAATCCGGAGGCCCAGCAGCGGCGGACCCGGGAGGCGACCTCGTCGAGGCCGCGGACGTTGAGGAAGGTGTCGAACTGGCCGGCGAAGGAGTGCCGCACGCCGTCCTCCTCCGCACCGGACGAGCGGACGGCGACCGCACCGCCACCGGCCTGCCGGTAGGCCAGGGCGATGGCCTCGGTGACGCGCTCGCCCAGCGGCGCGGACTCGATCAGACGGGCGATCTCGTCGGCGACCTGCCGGGCATGCGACGGCCGGCCGTCGGCGAACAGCCGTGCCAGGTGTTCGTCCAGTCCACTGCCACGACAGAATTCCCCGAAGACATCCAGGCCGAGGATCGACCAGCTCGGTATGTGAAAGCCGGACATGCTCAGGGCGTGGAGGTTCTTCCCTTTTCCCCCGGCCCATTCGGCGATCTTGGATTTTTCACTGGCCGGTGTGAGGACAGGTAAGGACCGGCGCCCCGATCTCGTGGAGAGCGACAACTCGTTTCCTTTTCAAGGGCGTAACTCAACCGGTGTTGCTCGATCTCGCCCGAATGTTTCACAGTGCGGCCGGTCGAAACACCCTGCGGCCCTGCCATGGGTGCTTTTCGGTCGTGGTGGCGCTTTCAATTACGTCCTGAGCGCGACGATCACTGCGCGACGCAGCAATCTCCTGCTACTCTTCCTGCGTGACGCAGCTACTGCGTCACGCATCGATAGATCGCACCTGATCACCAACACCTGATGGAGAACTCATGCTCACCGTCGCCGTCACCGGAGCCACCGGAGCCCAGGGCTGGGCCACCGCCCGCGCCTTGCTGGCAGCCGGTCACCGGGTGCGCGCGCTCACCCGCCGTCCCGACTCACCCGCCGCCGACGCCCTGCGCGACCTCGGCGCCGAGGTGTGCCACGCCGACTTCGACGACCGCCCCTCCCTGAAGGCCGCCCTGACCGGGGCGGACTCCCTCTTCGCGGTCACCACCCCGTTCGGCACCGACACCGCCACCGAAGTCCGGCACGGCAGGACCCTCGTCGACACCGCAGCCGAGGCCCGTCTCGGGCACATCGTGTTCACCTCCGCCGCCCACGCCGACCGGGGCACCGGCGTCCCGCACTACGAGAGCAAGCACGTGATCGAGCAGCACCTGCGTGCGGCCGAGGTGCCCTGGACGGTGATCGGTCCGGCGGCGTTCATGGACAACTACGCGGGCGGCTGGACCCTCGACGGGCTACGCGAAGGCACCTTCGGCTGGCCCATGCCCGCCGGCCGGCCGCTCGCCCTCATCCCCGCCTCCGACATCGGCGCGTTCGCCGCGCTGGTCCTCCAGCGCCGTGACGAGTTCACCGGCCGCCGCATCGACATCGCCTCCGACGCGCGCACCCCCGGCCAGATTGCGGAGATCCTCGCGGCCGCCACGGGGCGCCCGGTAACCCACCAAGAGGTGCCCCTGGCCCATGTCCGGACTCGATCGGCGGACCTGGCGGCCATGTTCGAGTACTTCACGACCGTCGGCCTCGACGTCGACGTCGACGTCGCCGGGCTGCGCCGTGACTACCCCGAAATCGGCTGGCACGATTTCACCGACTGGGCCGTCGCCCAGGACTGGGCCGGCCTCCTGTGAGCGCCACGCGCCGCCGGCCGTACGGCGCGTGGCTGAGCCTGCCGACGTGGGCCGTCGGGCCGCCTCACCAGGAATGGGCGACATCCACCACGAGCTTGTCGGACAGCTGGGTCACCTTGAACGGCAGGCGGGCGCGCACACCCAGACCGACCTGGCTCTGGCCTTCGAAGCTGGCCCCGAACTTGGCGTCCCGGAAGGTCTTGTAGCCCGTCAGGTCCACGCCGGGGAGCGGCTGCTTGCCCTTGCCCGGGTAGGTCGTCGTGTGGTGCTCCGTGTCGTACGAGGCCGCGTCGACGCGGATCTCCAGGATCGCGCCGCCGGACACCGGGATCGGGTCTCCGCTGCCGTCCTGGTAGAAGGCGTCGACGTACTGGACGGTGTAGCCGAGCCGACTGGTGCTCCCGGCGGGGATGTCGAAGACGATGCGGTCGTAGCAGTCGTGGCTGCCCGTCCTGATGTTCGGCAGGAGCGCGGGTGCTTCCTCCGTCGCCGTCTTCGGCTGGCTGCCCCAGCCGGTCGCACAGGCGGCGGCCGTGCCGCCGCTCGCGTCGGCGAACGCGGTCGGAGCCGTCACGGCCATGGACAGGCCCAGCATCGCGGTAGCGGCGAGTAACGCTCCGCGCGACACCTTGCGCATGTTTCCTCCAAGCGGGACTTGACGATCAGTTCGGCGCCTCCTAGACGGCCACGGCAGGGGTTTGGTTGTACGGGGAGTATCGGTAGGTTGGCGCCATGTCCTGCGTACTTGTTGTCGGTTACGACCCGCTGGCGATACCCGGAGTCGACGGAGCAGCCCTCCGCGCGGCCCTCGAGACGGAGCTGGCCCGGTTCGGCGAGCACGGCATCGACGCGGCCATGACGCTGCTCGTGTTCGACGAATCGGCCGAGTCCACGCTCATCGCGTCATTGACCGAGCGTCCGTGGGACGTGGTCGTCATCGGCGGCGGGATCCGCAAGGCGGAGCAGTTGCTCCCGCTGTTCGAGCAGCTCGTGAACCTCGTCCGCCGCCACGCGCCGCAGGCCGCCATCGCGTTCAACACCAGTGGCGGGGACAGCGTCGAAGCGGCACAGCGCTGGCTCTGAGTTCGTCGGCACCACCCCTTGACCAGGCGGTCACCCACCCTGGACCATGTTGCGCATCACTCATGTTGCGTATCACTCACACTGTTGCGCATCGCGCGCAGAGGGAGGGTGTCATGTCTCCACGACCGCAGCCCGGCCGCGAGTTCGTCCTCACGCTGTCGTGCCCTGACCGGGCCGGGCTCGTCCATGCCGTGACCGCCTTTCTCGTCAGCCACTCCGGCAACATCCTGGAGAGCCAGCAGTTCGACGACCGGCTGCAGGACCGCTTCTTCATGCGGATGCACTTCGATGTCACGGATCGGGGCGTCTCACTGGAGGAGCTGCGTACCGGCTTCGGCCCGGTCGCCGAGGCGTACCGGATCACCTGGCAGCTGCACGACGCGTCGACCCCGACCCGGACGCTGATCATGGTGTCGAAGTTCGGTCACTGCCTGAACGACCTGCTCTTCCGCAAGTCCACCGGCGCGCTGAACATCGAGATCCCGGCGATCGTCTCCAACCACCGCGAGTTCGAGTCACTGCGCAGAACTACGGCATCCCCTTCCACCACATCCCGGTGACACCCCAGACCAAGGCGGAGGCGGAGGCCCGGCTGCTGCGCCTCGTCGACGAGCTCGACGTCGACCTCGTGGTACTCGCCCGGTACATGCAGATCCTCTCCGACGACCTGTGCAAACAGCTCGAGGGCCGGGCCATCAACATCCACCACTCCTTCCTGCCCAGCTTCAAGGGGGCCCGGCCGTACGTCCAGGCGCACCGGCGCGGCGTCAAACTCGTCGGGGCCACGGCGCACTACGTCACGCCCGACCTCGACGAAGGCCCGATCATCGAACAGGACGTCGTCCGCGTGAGCCACTCGCACGCCCCGGACGAGCTGGTCACCCTGGGCCGCGACGTCGAGGCCCAGGTACTCGCCCGCGCCGTGCAGTGGCACAGCGAGTGCCGTGTGCTGGTCAACGGCAACTGCACGGTCGTCTTCCGCTGAGCGGCGGGCGACGAGGCCGCGCGGAAGCGGGGCGCTGCCCCGCGCCGGTTCCTCACCAGTCCGCCAGGTAGCCGGCGAAGGACGAGCGCACCAGTACCCGGAAACCGGCCCTGGTCTCCTCGCGGGCGACCAGGACGACCTGGGTGCGGGCCGGCGTCGTCTGGGCGCAGACGTCGGTGACGGAGACGGGTTCGTCCCCGGCCGCCGCGCGGATCCGGCCCTCCAGGTCCCGCTCGATGCCGGACGGTCCCGCCACCAGCCATTCGTGGGGGCCGAGCCACAACACGGTGCGGTTCCCGGCTCGTACGACGGTGTCGGGTTGCGGCGGGAGCTGGAGTCCCAGGGCGAGGCCCATGGCGTCGGCCGCCGGGCTCTTGGCGTCGAGGCGGACGTTCACCTGGGTCAGGAAGGGAAGTCCGGCCAGGCGGACCGCGCCCCCGGAGGAGCGGGTCGCGGCGGCCAGGCGGTCGGCTGCTTGCGCCAGGGGGCTGTGCTGCCGTGTGGTCGGGGCGGTGTCGGCCATCACGGCGGGCTCCCTCGGCGGTGCCTTGGTACGGGGCGACGGTCACCGAGGTGAGGCGGTCGCCGCCCGACGTGCCGGTGACCGCGTGCCCGGCCAGTACGTCGATACCGGCGGACCTGGCGCGCTCGGCCCACCCGCCCGGCTCGGGCCGGGTGTCGACGATCGCCCTGACGTCCACGCCCGCCGCCGCCAGGTCGAGCGCGGCGGCATGGGCGCTGTCGTCGGTGGTGAACACGACCTCGTGCCGGCCCGGCAGAACGGCGTACCGGCGCAGGTACGCCCGGGCCGAGGCGGCGAGCATCACGCCGGGGCGGTCGTTGTCCCCGAACGCCGGCGGGCGTTCGTGGGCGCCGGTCGCCAGGACCACGCGCCTGGCGCGGATCCGTCAGACCCGTTCGCGGGAGACGTGTTCCGGGGCCTGGGCGCCGAGGTGGTTGGTGCGGCGCTCGACGGCGAGGAGGTGGTCGTCGTCGTAGAGGCCGAAGACGGTGGTGCGGCGCAGAACGCGGACCTCAGGGGCGGCTTCGAGCCGCGCGCGCGTCGACTCCACCCAGTCGAGGAGTTCGCCGGTGCCGAGGAGGCTGCCGCCGGATTCGCTGACGGTGCAGTTCGGCGCGGAGCGCGGCGTGGACCTCGGGATCCAGCTCCGCCAAGGGGGTGTTGAGCGCGTTCTGGTGCGTCCAGCTGCAAGGCGGAGGAGGGAGTCGACGCGGAGCGTCGGCGAGTGACGACAACGCCGCAGATGGGCGTGCCAAGCCCCGCGTCTGCGGCATGATCCGCCGGGCAGGCCCTAGCCACGGAGGCGGGACATGGTCGGGTCGAACAGGGGCTCTTCGGCGACGACCGCCTCGACGCGCCGGTCGAAGTAGCCGATGTGCACGGTGGTGCCGGGGACGGCCAGTTCCGAGGGCAGCCAGGCGTAGGCGATGCCCTTGCCGATGGTGTAGCCGTAGGCGGCGCTGGTGACGTGGCCGACGGCGCGGTCGCCGTCGTAGACCGGTTCCTTGCCCATGACGACGGCCCGCGGGTCGTCGATGGTGAGGCAGCTCAGCGTGCGCCGTACGCCGGCCCTGCGCCGCTCCAGCGCCTCCTTGCCGATGAAGTCGCCCTTGTCGGGCTTGACGGCGAAGCCGACTCCGGCCTCGTAGGGGTCGTGCTCGTAGGTCATGTCGGTGCCGAAGGAGCGGTAGCCCTTCTCCAGGCGGAGGCTGTTGAAAGCGCCGCGGCCTGCGATGACGCCGCCGAGCGGCTCGGCCGCCGCCCAGAGGGTGTCCCACAGCTTCTCGCCCAGGTCGGCGGTGGTGTACAGCTCCCAGCCGAGCTCGCCGACGTACGACAGGCGCATCGCGGTGACCGGGACGCTGCCGATGTGGGCGCGCTTGGCGCGGAAGTACTTCAGACCGTCGCCGGAGAAGTCCGCGTCGGTCAGGGGCTGCAGGACCTCGCGGGCGAGCGGGCCCCACAGGCCGACGCAGCAGGTACCGGCGGTGATGTCGCGGACCTGGACGGTGCCGTCGGCGGGGAGGTGGCGGCCGAACCAGTCGAGGTCCAGGTTGCCGTTGGCGCCGACCTGGAAGAGGTCGCGGGCCAGGCGGGCGACGGTGATGTCGCTGCGGATGCCGCCATCGTGGTCCAGGAGCAGGGTGTACGTCACCGAGCCGACGGACTTGGCGACCTTGCCGGTGCACAGCCGCTCCAGGAAGGCGCCGGCACCGGGGCCGCTGACTTCGAGGCGCTTGAGGGCCGTCATGTCGTACATCGCGACGGTCTCGCGGGTGGCCTGGGCCTCGGCGCCGACGATGGGCGACCAGTAGCGTGCGGCCCAGTCGTTGGGGGTGGGGATGTTCCGGCCTTCGACCAGCGCCGCGTTGGCCTCGTACCACTGGGGGCGCTCCCAGCCGTTCGCCTCCAGGAAGAACGCGCCGTGTTCCTGCTGGCGGCGGTGGAAGGGGCTGGTGCGGATCGGGCGCGGCTTCCCGGACGGCTGGAGGGGGTGGAGGATGTCGTAGACCTCGGCGAAGTTCTGGCAGTCGCGGGCCAGGACGTACTCCGGGGAGAGCTGGTGCGGCTCGAAGCGGTTGACGTCGCATTCGTGCAGGTCGAACGAGGAACAGTGGCCGTCGACCAGCCACTCGGCCATGGCCCGCCCGACGCCCGCGGAGTGGGTGACCCAGACGGCCTCGGCGACCCAGAAGCCCTTGACGTCCGGGGACTCGCCGAGCAGCGGGTAGCCGTCGGTCGTGAAGGAGAACAGGCCGTTGATGCCCTCCTCGATCTTCGCCTCCCTGGTGGCAGGGAGCAGGGACCGCGTCTCGGTCCAGGCGTCCTCGAAGTCCTCCTCGGTGAACTTCAGGACGGACGGCATCTCCTCGGCCTCGTCGAAGGAGAGGATGTCGTCGGCGGAGATCGGCATCGGGCGGTGCCCGTAGTAGCCGATGCCGAGGCCGTCGAAGCGGTCGCGGTAGTACAGGTCGGCGTCCTGGTGGCGCAGGATCGGGCGGACGGCCTCCTCCGTCTGGCCGGCGAGGGCCGGTACCGGGCCGGTCCAGGCCAGTTGGTGGGCGAGCGGGGTGAGCGGGAGGTTCATCCCGGCCATGCGGGCGATCCTCGGGCCCCAGATGCCGGCGCAGCACACGACGATGTCGGCGGGGAGCTCGCCCTGGTCGGTGCGGACGCCGGTGATCTCGCCCTCGCTCTGGAGGACGTCGAGCACCTCGTGCCGGGCCAGGAAGGTCACGCCGCGCTCGGTGGCCCGGCGGATCTGCGCCTCGACGGCGAGCACGGCCTTGGCCAGGCCGTCGGTGGGGACGAGGAGACCGCCGAGGACCTTCTCGCGGTCGACCAGCGGGTGCCGCTCGACGCACTCGTCGGGGGTGAGCAGCCGCGCCTCGATGCCCCAGGCGGTGATCCAGCCGTGGCGCCGGTGCAGTTCGGTCAGGCGCTCGGGGCTGGTCGCCACCTCGAGGCCGCCGACCTGGAGGAAGCAGGGCTTGCCGTCGACGTCGAGGGAGCAGAACTTCTCGACGGTGTAGCGGGCCAGCTCCGTCATCGTCTTCGAGGGGTTCGTCTGGAAGACCAGGCCCGGGGCGTGCGAGCTCGAGCCCCCGGTGGCCGGGAGGGGGCCCTGGTCGACCACGGTCACTTCGGTCCAGCCGCGTGCGGAGATCTCGTCCGCGAGGGCCGCTCCCACGACGCCCGCTCCGATGATGACCACTCGGGGTCCCGCCATCGCCCAACCTCCGAACTCGAAACCGGTTCAGTTGCTGTCTGCGCAACTTGATTCAGGTTGCGCAACTCAATGTGCCTGCCGCCGAGGAGAGGTGTCAAGGGGTCCGTGACGTCGGAAAACGGCGGGAAACGCAGCCCGGACACGGCAATGCCCGGCGGGCGGCGCGCACCTGTGCGCACCGCCCGCCGGGCATGTCCGTCCGACCGTGATCCAGGGCTACTTGATCCAGGCGTCGACCTTGGCGCGGTTGGCGTCCACCCACTTCTTGGCCGCCGCCTCGTCCGACATCTTGTCCACCGCGATGTACTTGGCCACGGTGTTCTGGTCGTCGTTGGTCCAGTTGAACTTCTTCACCAGGTCGTACGCCGGGCTGCCGGACTTGGCGAACTTCGCGCTGACGATCTTGTCCAGGTTGTAGACGGGGTAGTCGCAGGCGACCTTCGCCGCGTCGGCGTCGCAGCCCGTCGTGTACTTGGGCAGGTTCACCTTCACCAGCGGCACCTCGGACAGGAACCACTGCGGCTCGTAGAAGTAGCCGATCATCCACTGCTTCTTCTTCTCAGCCGTGCGGAAGGACTGGATGAGCGCGGTCTCACTGCCCGCGTACACCACCTTGAAGTTCAGCTTCAGGTTCTTCACCAGCGCCGCGTCGTTGGTGACGTACGACGGGTCGCCGTCCAGCAGCTGGCCCTTGCCGCCCGACTCGGAGGTCTTGAATTGGCCGGCGTACTTGTCGAGGTTCTTCCAGTCGGTGATGTCCGGGTGCGCCTTGGCCAGCCACGGCGGCACGAACCAGCCGATGGCGCCCTTGTTGCCGGTCTGGCCGGCCTCCACGGCGGTCTTCTGCTGGGTGATGTACTTCTTCTTCAGGTCGTCGTGGCCCCAGTTCTCCAGGACGGCGTCGACCTCGCCGGTGCCGAAGCCCTGCCAGGCGATCTGTTCCTTCAGGTCCTTCTTGTTGACCGTGCAGTGGAGGTCGTTCTGCGCCACGTACGCGACGACCGCCGCGTCCGCCTCGTAGCCCACCCAGGGGTTGACGGCCAGGTTGAACGTGCCGCACTTGCCCGAGCTCCCCGAGCCGCCCGCGGAGGAGCTGTCGCCGACCTTCGCCCCGCCGCAGGCGGTGAGGGTGAGGCCGAGGACGGCCACGCCCGCCGCGCCGGTCCGCCAGTGTCTTGCCATCGTGTCGCGCTCCTTTATGCCCTGGTGCGGCGCGCCGCAGCCTGAGTGATCCGGTCGAACATGACTCCGAGCAGTACGATGGCGAGTCCTGCCGCCAGCCCCTTGCCGTACAGCTCTACCTGAGAGAAGCCGGCCACGACGTCGTAGCCGAGGGCGCCGGCCCCCACCAGGCCGCCCACAACAACCATCGACAGCACGTAGATCAGACCCTGGTTGGTCGCGAGCGTCAGGGCGCTGCGTGCCATCGGCAGCTGGACCTTGGTGATGATCTGCCAGGTGTTGCAGCCGGCGGACATGGCCGCCTCCACGGTGGTCTCGGGCACGTTCCGCACACCGTCCGCGATGATCTTGACCGCGACGGGCGCCCCGTACACCACGGCGGCGACGATGGCGGTGAAGCGGGTGGCACCGAAGAGCGCGAGGAACGGCACGAGGTAGACGAACGGCGGCATGACCTGCGCGGCGTCCAGGGTGGGCCGGATCAGCCGGTCCACCAGCGCGCTGCGGCCCATCCACACGCCGAAGACGACACCCAGCAGCATCACCAGTGCCGTCGCCACCACGGTCGAGGCCAGGGTCGTCATGGCGTCCGACCAGACCCCCGTACCGACGAGCAGCCCGACGCAGACGCCGGCGATCACCGCGGCACGCCAGCCGCCGAGCGCCGCGCCGAGCCCGGCCAGGACCGCGCCGACCAGCCACCACGGGGAGTCGGTGAGCAGTGTCTGGAACGGGTTGAGCAGGCCGTAGCTGATCGCGTTCCTGAAGGCGTTGGTCAGGCCCGACAGATGGTCCTGCAACCAGGTGGTCGTGGTGTCGGCGGCGCTCGCGATGTGGCTGCCCACCGTGCCCTGGCCGGGGAACTCGGCCGCCCAGACGTAGGTGTGCGACAGGTACACCAGGACCGCCGCGGCGACCCCGCCCGCGATCAGCAGCGGCCGCCGCCAGGCGGTGAAGCGGTGGCCGGCTCGCCGGGCCGCTTCCTCCCGCACGCTCGCGGCCGTGGTGACCCGGTCCAGCACGATGGCCATGACGACGATCGCGAGACCGGCGTTGAAGGCCGTGCCGACGTCGAGCGACTGCAGCGCCTGTACGACGGTCTTGCCGAGGCCGGGCGCGTCGATCAGGGCGGCGATGGTCACCATGGCCAGGGCGGCCATGATGGTCTGGTTGACGCCCATGACCACGGTCCGCTTCGACATCGGCAGCAGCACCTTCAGCAGCTGCTGCGCCCTTGTCGTGCCCATCGAGTCCGCCGCCTCGACGGTGGTCGCGGGCACGGAGCGGATGGCGTGCGCGGTGATACGGATCGCCGGCGGCGCCGCGTAGATCACCGTGGTGATCACCGCGGAGGCCCCTCCGATGAGGAAGATCAGGGTCAGCGGGGCGAGGTAGACGAAGGTCGGCATGGTCTGCATGAAGTCCAGGAACGGCGTCATGATCCGGTTGAACCGGTCGGACAGACCGGCCCACACCCCGAGCGGGATGCCGATGAGCAGGGCCACGAGGACCGCCGACAGGGTCAGCGCCAGCGTGTCCATGCTCTCCTGCCACAGACCCTGCAGCCCGAAGAAGGTGAAGCCCGCCACCGCCAGCAGGGCCACCCGCCAGTTGCCCACGGCCCACGACACATAGCCGGTGAGCCCGACGACGCCGAGCCAGCCGATCTGTGGGACCGGGCGGCCGTCGGAGGGCTGGGAGATCAAGGACTGGACGAAGGTCACCAGGTTGTCGATGACCAGTCGGATCTCGTTGAAGCCGTACACGAAGACCGGGTTGGAGTTGCGGTTGGCGCCGATCGAGTCGTTGACGTCGTTCAGCCAGCGGTGCAGGCCGGTCAGGTCGGCGGCCGCGAGGGTCAGGGTCTGCCGGCCGCGCAGCACGGCGAACAGCACCAGCCAGCCGACCAGGATCGCCGCGACCACCATGGGTCTGCTGATCTTCTTACGCAGGGGCGCGACCGCCGTGGTCGCGTCGGCTACCGCGGCCATCACGCACCGCCGTCCTGACCTGCGACCACGGAGAGGATCTCCTCGTCGCCGACGATGCCGAGCAGTTTGCCGTTCTCGACGACCTTGACCGGCTTCTCGGCGGCGAGCACCGCCCGGGTGGCCTCGCGCACCACGACGTCCGGACCGAACTCGGGTCCGTCGAGGGCGTCCTCGGGCTGCGCGGGGCGCATGATCCACCGCAGGGTGAGTACGTCGCCGCGGGGCACGTCCTTGACGAAGTCCCGTACGTAGTCGTCGGCGGGGGCGCCGACCAGTTCGTCGCCGGTGCCGCACTGGACCATCTTGCCGTCGCGCATGATCAGGATGCGGTCGCCCAGCTTCAGCGCCTCGGAGAGATCATGGGTGATGAACACCATGGTCTTGCCGACCTCGTGGTGCAGGCGGATGACCTCGCTCTGCATGTCGCGTCGGATCAGCGGGTCGAGCGCGGAGAACGGCTCGTCGAAGAAGAGGATGTCGGGGTCGCCGGCGAGGGCGCGGGCGAGACCGACGCGCTGCTGCATGCCACCGGAGAGCTGGTCGGGGTAGGAGTTCTCGTATCCGGCCAGGCCCACCAGTTCGACGACCTCCAGCGCGCGCCTGGTGCGCTCGGCCTTGCCCATGCCCCGGATCTCCAGGCCGAACGCCACGTTGTCGACGACCCTGCGGTGCGGAAGCAGACCGAAGTGCTGGAAGACCATGGAGAACTTGCTGCGCCGCATCTCACGCAGTCGTCCGGGGTCGGCGCCGCGGATGTCCTCGCCCTCGAAGACGATCTCCCCGGCGGTGGGTTCGATCAGCCGGGTCAGACATCGCACCAGGGTGGACTTGCCGGAGCCGGACAGCCCCATGACTACGAAGACCTCGCCGGGGGACACCTCGAAGTTCACGTCCCGTACGGCGGCGGTGCACCCGGTGCGGTCCATGAGCTCGCGGCGGGTGAGCCCGCACAGCTCCTCGGAGCCCGGCACCTCGCCGGCCTTCGGCCCGAACACCTTCCACAGCCGGCGCACGGAGATGACCGGGGTGCGGTCCTGGGGGTCCTGGGACGTGTCGCGCCGCTGCGACACCTCGGTCTGTGCTGGGGTCATCGTGACCTCTTTTCGGCGTTCAGCCGCGGAACCAGCGCTGCGGCCGGGGTTGGATGTTCTGCCAGACATGCTTGGGCTCCCGGTACTCGTCAAGGCCGCTCGGCCCCAGCTCGCGGCCCACGCCCGAGCGCCCGAAACCACCCCATTCCGCTTGCGGCACATAGGGGTGGTAGTCGTTGATCCACACGGTGCCGTGGCGCAGCCCGCGCGCCACCCGCTGGGCCTTGCCCGCGTCCTGCGTCCAGACGGCTCCGGCGAGTCCGTACTCCGTGTCGTTGGCGATGCGGACGGCATCGTCCTCGTCCTGGAAGCGCTCGACGGTGAGCACGGGGCCGAAGGACTCCTCGTGCACCACGCGCATGTCCTGCCGGCACTCGTCGAGGACGGTGGGCAGGTAGTAGAAGCCGGATCCCAGCGCGGGGTCGTCGGGGCGCGCACCGCCGCAGCGCAGTACGGCGCCCTCCGCGAGTCCGGCCGCGACGTACGCCTCGACCTTCTCCCGGTGCTGTCCGGAGACCAGCGCACCGGTCTCGGCCTCCGGGTCGAAGGGGCCGCCGAGGCGGATCAGCCGGGCGCGGCGGACGATCTCGTCGACGAAGGCGTCGTGGAGACGGTCCTCGACGACCAGCCGGGCGCCGGCCGAGCAGACCTGCCCGGAGTGCAGGAAGACGGCGGTGAGCGCGAAGTCGACGGCGGTCTCGAAGTCGGCGTCGGCGAAGACCACGTTCGGGTTCTTGCCGCCGAGTTCCAGCGCGACCTTCTTCACCGTCGCGGCGGCGGTGGCCATGATGCGCCGCCCGGTCTGAAGGCCTCCGGTGAACGAGACCATGTCGACGGCCGGGTGCTCGGCCAGCGGCGCGCCCGCCTCGGCTCCGGCGCCCAGCACGAGATTGGCGGCGCCGGCCGGGAGCCCCGCCTCCTCGAGGGCCTTCATCAGCAGGATCGAGGTGGAGGGCGTGAGCTCGCTGGGCTTGAGGACGACGGTGTTGCCCGCGAGGAGCGCCGGGGCGACCTTCCACGAGGCCTGCAGCAGCGGGTAGTTCCAGGGGGTGATCAGTCCGCAGACGCCTACGGGTTCGTAACTGACCCGGCTGAGCGCGTCGTCGCGGCCGGTGTCGATCACCCGGCCGGCGCTGGTGCCGGCGATGCCGCCGTAGTAGCGGAGGCAGGAGACGACGTCGGCGATGTCGTACTCGCTCTCCACCAGACGTTTGCCGGTGTCGAGGGACTCGGCGCGGGCGAACTCCTTGGCGTCGCGTTCCAGGATGTCGGCGGTGCGCAGCAGAGTCGCGCCGCGTTCGCGCTCGGGGGTGCGCGGCCAGGGGCCGTCGTCGAAGGCCCGCCGGGCCGCGGCGATGGCCGCCTCGGTGTCGGGGCGGGTGGCCTCCGAGACCGTCGCGACGAGCGTGCCGTCCGCCGGACAGCGGATCTCCCGGTGGCCTCCGGCCGCCGCGGGGCGCCATTGTCCGTCCACGTACAGATCTGCCACGGCCGCGCCCTTCGAAGCGAATTCGTTGCGCATTATGCACTGGATTGCTTGTGGTGGAACACACTTGCGGAATGGGCCGACGCACGTCAAGGGGTCGGCGGATTGCGATTTCAGCCGTCCAGCCGGTCCAGCAGGGCGCGGCGCCAACGCTCCGTCTCCGCAACCTGGTTGAAGGTGAACAGGTGCAGGCCGGCCACACCCGCGGACGGCCCGGTGAGCGCGTCCGTGCCCCGCACGAGCAGTCGCTGCGGGTCGTATCCGCCGGGTGCCGCGAACCGCAGGAACCAGGAGGCGTGCCTGGTGAGGAAGCGCGTCGACTCCCCCACTCCGATCTTCGTGGCCATGGACAGCAGCTTCGCCCGTTGCACGGGCCCGGCCACGCCCACGTACACGGGCAGGGTCACCTCACGGCGCCGGATCCGGGTGATCCAGTCGCCGAGCACGCGCGGGTCGAAGCACAGGTTGCTCACGATGTACGTGGCGTGCGCGTGCTTGTCCCACATCGCCTGGACGGTGAGGTCGTCGTGGATGAGCGGATGGCTCTCCGGATAGCCCGTGATCCCCATGTCCGCGAAGGGCCTGCCCAGTTCGCCGAGTCTGCGCAGGACCGGCAGCGCCGCGTCGTACGGCCCGGCCGGCGGGTCGGCGTCGCCCGCGGGCACGAAGAGGTCGTCGACTCCCGCCGCGCGCAGCCGCTCGGCGACCTCCTTGAGGTGCGTGTCGTCGCGCAGCAGCCGTGCGGGCACATGCGGGACGACACGGTAACCGTGCGCCGTGAGCCGCTCGGTGAGACCGAGCGTCGGCTCCAGACCCTTGACGGGCGAAGCCGTGACCGTGACCACGACGTCCCGGGGGACATGGGCGAGGACCTTGTCCTCGGTCGCCTTCGCCGGCAGCACCTCGTAGCGGACCCGGGCGAGCAGCGCCCGCAGGGCCTCGGCCCCCATGGCCTACCCGGCCTGTTTCTGGGCGTCGCGGTGCCGGTAGTACGCGGCCTGGGAGGGCGGCAGCGGTTCCTTGCCGAGGATCAGGTCCGCCGCCTTCTCGGCGATCATCATCACCGGCGCGTAGATGTTGCCGTTGGTGACGTACGGCATCACCGACGCGTCCACCACACGCAGCCCGTCCAGCCCGTGCACCCGCATGCTCAGCGGGTCGACGACGGACATCTCGTCGGTGCCCATCTTGCAGGTACAGGACGGGTGCAGGGCGGTCTCGCCGTCCTTGGCGACCCAGGCGAGAATCTCCTCGTCCGTCTCCACGGACGGGCCGGGCGAGATCTCCCCGTCGTTGTACGGGGCGAGCGCGGGCTGGCTGAGGAGCCCCCGGGCCACCCGGATCGCCTCGACCCACTCGCGGCGGTCCTGTTCGGTGGAGAGGTAGTTGAAGCGCAGCGCCGGGTGTTCGCCCGGGTCCCTGCTCTTGATCTTCACCGAGCCGATCGCGTCGGAGTACATGGGCCCGACGTGGACCTGGTAGCCGTGGCCGCCGGCCGGCACGGAGCCGTCGTAGCGGACCGCGATGGGCAGGAAGTGGAACATCAGGTTGGGGTAGTCCACGTCCTCGTTGCTGCGGCAGAAGCCGCCGGCCTCGAAGTGGTTGGTGGCGGCGGGTCCCTTGCGGAAGAGCCACTGCAGGCCGATGAAGGGGGCCCGCCACTTCGCCAGGTACGGCTGCATGGACACGGGCTGCTTGCAGGCGTACTGGATGTACACCTCCAGGTGGTCCTGCATGTTCTCGCCGACGCCCGGCAGGTCGTGGACGACGTCGATGCCGAGGGCGCGCAGTTCCTCGGCGTTGCCGACGCCGGAGAGCTGCAGCAGCTGCGGGGAGTTGATCGCGCCGCCGCACAGGATGACTTCCCTGGCCCGGACCTGCTCCGGGGCGCCCTTGCCGCGCCGGAACTCGACACCGACGGCCTTCTTGCCCTCGAAGAGGACGCGGGTGACGAGGGCGCGGGTCTTCACGGTGAGGTTGGGCCGCTTCCTTGCGGGCTTGAGGTACGCCTTCGACGCCGACAGGCGCCGACCGCGGTGGACATTGCGGTCGAATTTGGCGAAACCTTCCTGCCGGTAGCCGTTCACATCGTCCGTGGGCGCGTGGCCCGCTTGCCGGGTGGCTTCGAGGAACGCGGTGAAGAGCGGATTGGTGGCCGGTCCGCGCTCCAGGACGAGGGGGCCGTCGTGGCCGCGGAACTCGTCGTCCGGGTCGGCGGCCAGACAGTTCTCCATCCGGCGGAAGTACGGCAGGCAGTGGGCGTAGTCCCAGGTCTCCATGCCGGGGTCGGCGGCCCAGCGCTCGTAGTCCATGGGATTGCCGCGCTGGAAGATCATGCCGTTGATGCTGCTGGAGCCCCCGAGTACCTTGCCGCGGGCGTGGTAGACGCGCCGGCCGCCCATGTGGGGCTCCGGCTCGGACTCGTACTTCCAGTCGTAGAAACGGCTGCCTATGGGGTAGGTCAGCGCGGCGGGCATGTGGATGAACACGTCCCACGGATAGTCGGGACGGCCCGCCTCGAGCACGAGCACCCGGTTCGCGGGGTCGGCCGAGAGCCGGTTCGCCAGTGCGCTGCCGGCTGATCCACCGCCGACGATGACGAAGTCGTAGTGCAGGAGAGCCATGGTGCCTCGTCTCGCTCGCGCCATCGATACGCGGGCATGCTAGTACGGGTATCGCTATACGCACCAGGTTGCGAACAACGCAACTTGTAAGGCCTTGATTGCGGTCGGGTTACTTGCACGGGCGTTGTTTACTGCGCGTATAGTTCCGCTATGAGCAACTACAGTCCGGAGACCGAAAGCAACGGGTCGCAGACCGGCGGAGTGCAGTCCGTCGACCGGGCCATCAGCGTCCTCGAGATCCTGGCCCAGCGCGGCGAAGCGGGCGTGAGCGAGGTGGCCGCCGAGATCGAGGTGCACAAGTCGACCGCGTTCCGTCTGCTCGGCGCCCTGGAGGCGCGTGGTCTCGTCGAGCAGTCGGGCGAGCGGGGCAAGTACCGGCTCGGCTTCGGCATCGTACGCCTGGCGGGCGCCGTCACGGGACGCATCGACATCACCCAGCAGGGCCGTCCGGTGTGCGAGCGCCTGGCCGAGGAGCTCGGCGAGACGGTCAACATCGCCGTGATGCAGGAGCACTTCGCGATCAACCTCTACCAGGTGCGCGGCCCCGGCGCCATCACCGCGCACAACTGGGTCGGCCAGCTGACCCCCCTGCACGCCACCTCCAGCGGCAAGATCATCCTCGCTCACCTGCCGGCCAAGGAACGCGCCGAGCTGCTGACCGAGGCCGGCCTGAAGAAGATGACCCCCCGCACCATCTCCTCGAAGGCGAAGCTGGAGAAGAACCTCGCCGAGGCCCGCGAGCGCGGTTACGCCTGGACGCTGGAGGAGCTGGAGATCGGGCTGCACGCCATGGCCGCACCGATCCGTGACCGGGACGGGCAGGTCATCGCGTCGATCAGCGCCTCCGGGCCCTCCTACCGGTTCACCGAGGAACGCATGCACGAGCTGGCTCCGGTGCTCGTCAAGGGCGCGGAGGAGATCAGCCACCGCATGGGATACCTGGGCTGAGCGCCCACAACACGACCGCCGTACGGCCCGCGCCCGCCTTCCGCGCGGGCCACGGGCACACCCGCCACCGCGTCACTCCGGCCGGCGCGTACCGAGCCGCTCGTGCACCCAGTCATGGAAGGCGCCGATATGGTGCTCACTGGGTACGAGCACGCCGCCCTTCGCGTACAGCCGTGAGCTCATCCCCGGCTGGGTGCGCTCGCAGGCGTCGAAGTCCTGGCGGTTGACGCGGTCGAAGAGCTCCACGGACCGGCTGACGTCCTTGCCGTCACCCACGACGTGCGGGAGGTAGAGCCAGTCGCACTCGACGATCGTGCGGTCGACGGCGACCGGGTACATCCGGTGGAAGATCACGTGGTCGGGCACCAGGTTGATGAACACCTGCGGCTTGACGGTGATCGCGTAGTACCGGCGGTCCTGGTCGTCTGACACCCCGGGGATACGGTCCAGTCCCGCGGAGCCGTCGACCGTGAAGCCCTGGATCTCCGTACCGAACTCGGCGCCGTGGCCCACGTAGTACTGGGCCGCGTACCCGTCGGCGAACTCGGGGAGCACCTCGGTGAGTTCGGGATGGATCGTGGCGCAGTGGTAGCACTCCATGAAGTTCTCGATGATGAGCTTCCAGTTCGCGTGGACGTCGTAGACGATCCGCTTGCCCACCGCGAGGCTGTCGATGTCGTAGCGTTCGATCGACTCCACGTCGCCGAGGCGGGCGACCACCTCGCCGATGACGTCCTCCTCGAAGGAGGGCGGGTCCTCCGCCAGGCACACCCAGACATAGCCGAGCCATTCGCGCACGGCCACGCCGACCAGGCCGTACTCGGTGCGGCCGACGTCGGGCATCTTGGTGAGGTTGGGGGCCGCGACCAGTTTGCCCTCGAGGTCGTAGGTCCAGGCGTGGTACGGACACTGGAAGGCGCGCTTGACCTCGCCCGTCCCGTCGGTGCACAGCTTGGCTCCGCGGTGCCGGCAGACGTTGAAGTAGGCGCGGACCGAGTTGTCCCGGGCCCGGGTGACGAGGATGCTCTCGCGGCCCACGTCGACGGTGCGGAAGGCACCGGGCTTCGGCAGGTCCGCAGCGCGGGCGGCGCAGAACCACATCGTCTCGAAGATGCGCTCCTGCTCCTGGGCGAAGACTCCCGGGTCCGTGTAGGCGGTGCCGGGAAGCGTGGCGATCAGGCTGTCCGGCAGGCTTGTCGAGGTCAACGCGGCACTCCTGTTCGAGGCGACGCCGCGTGTCATGCGCGACGCGGCAGGGGATGTGGCAGGCGCCGGTGTCAGGACGCGGCGGCGGTGGTGGCGAACTGCTTGCGCCAGCGGGTGAACAGCCGGGGCTGGTTCATCCCGAGCGCGGCGACCGGCCGGCCCGCCCGCCGGTAGACGGCCAGGAAACTGCGGTCGTCGGTCGAGCCCTCCTCGACCGTCACGCTGTCGGCCCCGGCGGCGTGCCCGACGAACTGGATCTTCACGCCGTACTGGTCGGACCAGAAGTACGGCGGCCGGGGGACGCCCGGTTGTGTCGCACCGTACGCGAGCAGCGCGGCGACGGCGGCGTCCGGCCGTTCCAGCGCGCCGGTCCAGTGCTCGACCCTGCGGTGGAGTCCGGTGCGCGGGTCGTACCAGTTGGCGCAGTCGCCCACGGCGACCACCCCGACCACACTGGTGCGGCCGTCGGCACCGCACTTCACGCCGTTGTCGAGCGCGACGCCGGACCCCTGGAGCCACTCGACGCAGGGACGCGCCCCGACCCCGACGACGACGGTGTCGGCGGGAACACTGCGGCCGTCCTCCAGCAGTACGGCGTCCACCCGGCGCTCCCCGCTGAGCCCCTTGACCCCGACCCCGCACAGCAGCCGTACTCCGTGGTCCAGGTGGAGGGCGGAGACGACCCCGCCCATGGCCTCACCGAGCGGTCCGGCCAGTGGCGTCGGGGCCGCCTCGATCACGGTCACGTCGAGGCCGAGGGCGTACGCCGTGGAGGCGACCTCGGCGCCGACGAACCCGCCGCCGATCACCACCAGCCGTCCGCCGAGGGCCAGTTCGGCCCGCAGGGCGCGGGCGTCGTCGAGGGTGCGCAGCGCGTGGACCCCCGCGAGGCCTTCGGTGCCGGGCAGGGTGCGGGCGGCCGCTCCGGTGGCGATGACCACGCCGTCGGCGTGTATCTCGCGGCCGTCGGCGAGCCGGACGGCACGCCCGGCACGGTCGAGTCCGGTGGCACGGACGCCGAGCACCCACTCCGCCTGGAGTTCCTCGCCGTCGCGCTCCAGCGCCAGATCCGCCTCGCCGAGGGTGCCGACCAGGAACTCCTTGGACAACGGGGGCCTGTCGTACGGGCGGTGGGGCTCGTCGCCGATGACGACCAGCCGGCCGTCGTATCCCCGCTGCCGCAGCGAGCGCGCGGCCGACAGACCTGCCAGCGAGGCGCCGACCACGGCCACTGTCCTCACGCGGGGCCTCCGGCCAGGCGGGCGGCGATGCACGGCGGCAGGTTGGGCGCGTCGGTGGACAGCCGGACGTAGACCGTCCCGTCCTCGACGACGACCTCGTGGGTGCGGACCGGCAGCTTGGCCGGCGGCGCGTCCACGGCTCCCGTCCTCAGGTCGAACGTGGAGGCGTGCAAGGGGCATTCCACCTCGCAGCCCTCCAGCCAGCCGTCGGCGAGCGAGGCGTCCTGGTGGGTGCAGGTGTCGTCGATGGCGAAGAGCTCGCCGTCGTCGGTGTGGAACACCGACACAGGCGGGTCGATGTCGAGCCGGTGGGCCTCGCCTCGCGGCAGATCCGCGAGACGGCACGCGGGAATCATCATGACACCTCGGTGCGTATAACGAAACGGATTGCGGTTAGCGCAACGCCAGTCTGCGGGCCGCTCTGAAGCGTTGTCAAGGCATTCGGAAGCCGGGTTGCGCGGTACCCGGCGACCGCTTTCCGGGCAGCCCGGAGCGACCTCGAAAGCGCAGGTGAAGGGGCGGGTCAGGTACCTCGCCGGGTGCGACGACGGCCCTGCCGCCGGTGGCGTCCACGGGGTATGGCACCGGGGCAGGGCCGCTTCTCTGCCGGGGCGGTCAGAAACCGCGGTCGATCCACTCCTTCAGGTGCGGCGCCTCGGCGCCGATGGTGGTGGTCTCGCCATGGCCGGTGTGCACGACGGTGTCGTCCGGAAGGCCGAGGAGCCGCCCCCTGATCGAATCGATGATCGTGGGGAAGTCGCTGTACGACCTTCCCGTCGCCCCCGGCCCGCCGGCGAACAGCGTGTCGCCGCTGAAGAGCGCGCAGAGGCCCGGGGCGTGCAGACAGACGGCTCCGGGGGCATGGCCGGGGGTGTGCAGCACGGTCAGTTCGGTGCCGGCGACCGGGATGGTCTGCCCGTCGGTCAGTTCGCCGTCGGGCATCCGGCCGGGATGGGTCTGTTGCCACAGCGGCAGGTCATCGGCGTGCAGCAGGACCGGGGCGCCGGTCCGGGCCGCGAGTTCGGGTGCGGCGTCGATGTGGTCGTTGTGCGCGTGGGTGCACACGATCGCGCGGAGAGTGCGTCCGCCGAGGGCTCGTTCGATCGCGTCGGCATCGTGGGCGGCGTCGATGACGACCGCCTCGTCGTCGTCCCCCACGATCCACACGTTGTTGTCGACGTCCCACGTGCCGCCGTCCAGCGAGAACGTCCCCGAGGTGACGAGGCGGTCGATGCGGGCCCCGGTCACGGGAGGACCACCACCGAGCGCAGGACGTCGCCGTGGTGCATGCGCTCGAAGGCCTTCTCGACCTCGTCCAGCGCGATGGTCTCGGTGACGAAGGCGTCCAGATCGAGGCGGCCCTGGAGATGGAGGTCCACGAGCATCGGGAAGTCGCGCGAGGGCAGGCAGTCCCCGTACCAGGACGACTTCAGCGCTCCGCCCCGGCCGAAGACGTCCAGCAGCGGCAGCTCCAGCTTCATCTCCGGTGTCGGCACGCCGACCAGTACGACCGTCCCGGCGAGATCGCGGGCATAGAAGGCCTGCCGGTACGTCTCCGGACGGCCCACCGCGTCGATCACGACATCGGCGCCGAATCCCCCGGTAAGCTCGCGCACCGCGTCGACCGCGTCGGTCTCCTTGGAGTTGACCGTGTGGGTCGCGCCGAGCCTGCTCGCCGTGGCCAGCTTGCGGTCGTCGATGTCCACCGCGATGATCTTCGCCGCACCCGCCAGGTTCGACCCGACGATCGCCGCGTTCCCCACGCCACCGCAGCCGATCACGGCGACGGTGTCACCGCGCCCCACGGTGCCGGTGTTGATGGCCGCGCCGATGCCCGCCATCACCCCGCAGCCCAGCAGCCCCGCGGCGGCAGCCGACGCCGCCCGGTCCACTTTGGTGCACTGACCGGCCGCCACCAGTGTCTTCTCGGCGAACGCGCCGATCCCCAGGGCCGGCGACAGTTCCGTGCCGTCGGTCAGGGTCATCTTCTGCTTCGCGTTGTGGGTGTTGAAGCAGTACCAGGGCCGCCCGCGCAGACACGCCCGGCACTGGCCGCACACGGCACGCCAGTTCAGGATCACGAAGTCGCCGGGGGCCACGTCCGTGACGCCCTCACCCACCGACTCGACCACCCCCGCCGCCTCGTGCCCCAGCAGGAAGGGGAAGTCCTCACTGATGCCGCCCTCGCGATAGTGCAGATCGGTGTGGCAGACACCGCAGGCCTCGATCTTGACCACCGCCTCACCCGGGCCGGGGTCGGGCACGACGATCGTCTCCAGACCGACGGGGGCGCCCTTGCTTCGCGCGACGACAGCACGGACCTGCTGAGCCATGGCCACTCCTTGCCTGACAGCGGATCGAGACGGTGCCCTTGTTGCCTATTACGGCACTCATCTCATCTTTCGCAACACAGCATCGCGGAGGCCGAAGCAGCGGTCAAGCACTGCGGATCGCGCACCCGCCCGACCCGGCCCGTGACCGAATTCCGCTCGTCCGCCGGTAGTACGCCTACTCCTTCGCGTGCACGATGCCTGCCCTGCAAAGCCCCGGCGAAGATCGCTGTGCGGATCTTCCCGCTGTCCCCCACGCAGAGAGGCTGTGCAGACGACCATGCACTCAGCACGTCGGCTTGCCCTTACCTGTGCCGCCGCCCTCATCACCTCGGCTGTCGCGCTTCCCCCGGCGCAGGCGGCCACCGACTCGAGCGTCACCGCCGTCGCGCACCGGCCGGCCACGGACCGGGCGCGCCTGGACGAAGCGCTGAAGGCCATCCACACCGCCGGTATGTACGGCGCCTACGCCGCCGTGCGGGACGGTGACACCCTGTGGCGCGGTGCCGCCGGTGTCGCCGACCGGGACACCGGCCGTCCCGTGACACCGGACATGGAGCAGCGGATCGGCAGCATCACCAAGTCGATGACCGCTGTCGCCCTGCTCCAGCAGGTCGCCGCGGGACGTCTCGACCTGGACGCGCCCCTGTCCCGCTACCTTCCCGGCCTCGTCCCGGGTGAGCGGGGTGACCGGATCACCGTACGGATGGTGCTGAACCACACCAGCGGTATCGGGGACTACGTGCTCTACGCCTTCCCCTCGTTGCAGAACATGTCCACGAGCAGCCTGGACGAGAACCGCTTCCGGCACGTCGACCCCCGGCAGCTGGTCCGGAAGGGGGTGCAGGCCCCGCCGACGGGTGCGCCCGGTGAGAAGTGGTCGTACTCGAACACGAACTACGTCATCGCGGGCCTGCTGCTCGGCAAGCTCACCGGCGAGAAGCCCGAGCGGTACATCATGCGCAACGTCATCCGCCGGGCCGGTCTGCGGCACACCTACTTCCCCACCGGCCCGCGCATCACCGGTCCGCACGCCAAGCTGTACGAGTCCTTCTACGGGCTGATCGACCCCCCGCGCGACTACAGCGTCTACGACATGTCCTGGGCGGGTACCGCCGGCGCGGTCGTCTCCACCATGGCGGATCTCGACCGCTTCTACCGGCAGCTGTTCACGGGCCGGCTGATCCCGGCCGCCGAGCTCGCCGAGATGGAGAAGACGGTTCCGATGACCGATGCAGAGGGCAACGTGGTGGGGCACTACGGCTTGGCTCTCATACGGTTCGACTGGGCCTGCGGTACGTTCTGGGGCCATGACGGCGCGGTGTTCGGCGCCGAGACATGGGCGATCTCCAGCGCGGACGGCCGACGGCAGATGGCCCTCGGCTACAACCTGTCGAAGTACGACAAGCTCGGACCGGACGGCAAGGTGCCCGCGGGTCCCATCGACGACGCCCTCAACAGGTTCATAGGCACATCGCTGTGCGGCCCGGCCGCCGCTTCCCCGGCCCTGCGGTCGACGGGCGTGGACCACACCCCGGCGCCTGCTTCCGGATGGGGGTCACTGCCGGTCACCCGGCGCTGAGGGTCGTGCCCAGGACTCGGCGGTGAGCTCAGTGACGGACCAGGCAGAACGGATGACCTGCCGGGTCGGCATATACCCGCCAACTCCGCCCGTCCGCACCGTCGTCCAGCACCCTGGCGCCCTGGGCCAGTACCTGTGCCTGAGCGCGGTCCAGGTCGGCGACACCGAAGTCCAGGTGGAACTGCTGTGGCCGGCTCGGGTCCGGCCACAGCGGCGGCTGGTACTCCGCTACCCGCTGGAACGCCAGGACGAGGCCGGACGCGGTGTGCAAAGTGGCCCAGCCCTCGCTGAGCGCCCATCGCCGATCCGGCTGGTCGACGGTGCCGCCGAGGAGCGAGTGGTAGAACCCGGCGAGTTCACCGGGGTCCGAGCAGTCCAGCACCACGCACTGCAGATCAGCGATCACGGGAGTCGATCCTAGTTCACGACCGATGAGTTCCGCCTCGCCGCGTCGTCCGCACACCATGGACCAGGAGAACGTGAGCGCCACCCTCATTGTCGCCGCGCCCGCCGTGAGGGTGTTCGCGGTGCTGGCGGACCCGACGACCCATTCCGCGATCGACGGCACCGGCTGGGTTCAGGAACCCGACGACCCGGCGCCGCTGAGCGAGGTGGGGCAGATCTTCCGGATGGACATGTATCACGCCAACCATCCAGACGGTGACTACCAGGTGGTCAACAGGGTCCAGGTGCTCGACCCACCGCGCGCCATCGGCTGGCTCACGGGGCAGGAGAAGGAAGACGGTCACCTGGAGTTCGGAGGCTGGATCTGGCGTTACGACCTGGCGCCGCTCGGCCCGTCCGAGACCGAGGTCACGCTCACCTACGACTGGTCGGCGGTGCCGCGCTTCATCAGGGCGCGGGGCATCCGGTTCCCGCCGTTCGGCCCCGCGCATCTCATCGACTCGCTGCACCACCTGGCCGAGCTCGCCGTAGCGCGGCGATGAGTTTTTCAGGCCCGGACAGTCTCACCACCGTTGTCGACAACGCAGAACGCAGGAGGAACCCGTGACCCAGCTACTGGCGTACGCGAGACGACCAGCTTCGGCACGGCGTTCATCTGCGCGGCTGAGGTCCCCCCGCTTGCGGGGGAGGGTCGTTCCGCCCGGGCCAGATGCCCGAGAACAACTGCCACGTCGTACGGCCCAGCAGCAGCACCCCGTCGTCGAGCGTGCTGCCGAGCCGGAACTTGTCCCCGGTGACCGACTCGGGACCGTGCCGGAACGCCCAGCCGCCGGCCGGCGTTCCGCGGGAGCCGTCCGGGTCGGACACGACCCCGTCCAGGGTGATGAACTCAATGACGATGACGCTCACGATGGGTGTCCCCTCGATCGATGCTCACCGGTACGTACCGGCGGCACCGGCTCAACTCATCGCGCCCGGCGGAACTCGCCGGAAGAAATCCACCGGGGCAGGCCGAACGCCTCGAACACCTGCGGATCGGCGAACACCACGTTGTGCGCGACCCGGCCACCGGTGACCGTGAGGACCTGCAGCGTGTGCAGCCGGTGCCCGCCGCCGGGCTCCGGAGCGTACGCCGCGAGCGCGGGCTGTCCGTCGGCGGTCAGGCGCCTCGTGCCCCAGCCCGTCCCGCGCATCGCGGACACCCGCTCCATGAACAGGCCGTAGTCGCGGCTGCCCCGGTACCACAGCGGCACCGGCGGCATCTCCAGGATCGCCTCGTCCGTGAGCAGCCGCACCAGTGCGGGGACATCCGCCGCCTCGAACGCCCGCATGTACCGCTGGACAACCGCGCGCGCCTCGGGATCGTCCGGCTCCGTGACCTCCTCCACGCCGTCCATGCCCGCGAGGGCGGCACGGGCACGTTGCAACGCGCTGTTGACGGCCGCGGCCGTGGTTACCAGCTGCTCGGCCACCTCGGCGGCGGTGAACTCCAGTTACCTCTCGAAGCACCAGCACGGCCCGCTGCCGCGGCGGCAGGACCTGCGTCGCCGCCACCAGCGCGAGCCGCATGTCGGCCCGTGCGTCCGCGTCGAACCGCGCGTCGGGGAACGGCTGAAACCAGGGGACGTCGAGGGCCGGGGTGAGCGGTGCCCCGGGGTCCTCACTCGGCGCGCCCAGGCCGGACGGCAGCGGCCGCCGGGCCCGCCCCTCCAGCGCCGTCAGGCATGCGTTGGTCGCGATCCGGTACAGCCAGGTCCGCACGGACGCGCGCGTACCGTCGTAGCGGTCGCGAGCCTTCCAGGCCCGCAGCATCGTCTCCTGCACCAGGTCCTCGGCCTCGTGGAACGATCCCAGCATCCGGTAGCAGTACGCCACCAGCTCACCCCGGTACGGCTCGAAGTCCACGGGCCCCATCATGACGCACCGGGGCAGAGCGCGGGCTACGGATGCGTTCCGAACCCTTGACGCAGCCCTTATGACTGCGTAGACATGACAGCGCAGACATGACTGCGCAGTCAGTCAGTCGGCGAGTGGCATCATTGAGTCCACTTCACCAGTCACCGGGAGGCACCTTGACGCGAGGGACAGGGCGGGACGCAAGCTCCGCCGCGCCGCGCAGTGTGGATGTGGCCCGGTTGGCGGGCGTCTCGCAGAAGACGGTCTCCCGGGTCTTCAACGACGAGCCGTACGTCTCCGCCGACGTGCGCCGGCGCGTTCTCGAAGCCGCGGAACAGCTCGGTTACCGGCGCAACAACGCCGCCCGCGCGCTGGCCTCCGGGCGGACCCGCTCGATCGGTGTGGTGACGCTGGGCACGGCCCTCTACGGGCCCGCCTCGCTGCTCATGGGTGTGGAGCGGGTGGTCCGGGACACGGGCTACGCCCTCCGTGTGGTCAACACGATGGAAGGCGACCCGGCGGGCATCTCCGGCGCCGTCGACTCGCTCCTCGACCAGGGTGTGGACGGCATCGTCATCTCGGAACCGATCGACGAGCAGATGGGCGACGAAGCCGCCTCCCTGCGCTCCCTGCGCGTCGCCGTTCCGGTCCTCGTCATCGGCGCTCCGCCGCCCGTCACCGCGCCCACCGTGCTGACCGCGGGCGACGGCGCGGACCTGA
Organism: Streptomyces sp. NPDC020299; assembly: GCF_044387825.1. Classification (NCBI taxonomy): domain Bacteria; kingdom Bacillati; phylum Actinomycetota; class Actinomycetes; order Kitasatosporales; family Streptomycetaceae; genus Streptomyces; species Streptomyces sp. NPDC020299. The sequence continues at coordinate 187,317 of NZ_JBIRWL010000005.1, read as the reverse complement.
TGGCCCGGACCGCCACCGAACACCTGCTGGCCCTCGGCCATACGACGGTCCACCACCTCGCCGGTCCGCAGCGGTGGTACGCCGCCCGGGACCGCCTCGAGGGATGGCGGGCGGCCCTGACCGCACAGGGGAGAGACGTACCGCCGGTCGTCGCGGGCGACTGGTCGGCCGCGTCCGGGTACGCCGCGGGACGCGAGTTCGCCGAAGACACTGGTGTCACCGCTGTCTTCGCCGCCAACGACGACATGGCGATCGGCCTGATCCGTGCGCTGACGGAGGCCGGCCGGCGCGTGCCGGAGGACGTCAGCGTCGCCGGCTTCGACGACATCCCCGTGGCCGCCTACGTGACTCCCCCGCTCACCACGGTGCGGCAACCGTTCGACGCCGTGGCACAGGAAGGGCTCAAGCGTCTGGTGCATGCCATCGAGAACCCGAAGGCAGACCCCATGGCGTCCAGCGGTCCTCCGGTCGACCTCGTCGTCCGCGCCTCGACCGCGCCACCGCCGGGCCGGAAGACGCCGGCTCGAGGGCGGCGCGGCACGTCATCCGGTCCGGCTCCCGCGAACGGGGGTACGCCCACCCACGACTGACGCTCCGTCAGTCAGTCCCATGAGGGCTGACCAGCACCACGCGATCCCTGGACGAGCCGCCGTACCCATGCCGTACCGATGCGGCCGTGACCGCGCCCCCTCCCCTGCGAGCGCCCCCATCGCACCGGCGCCCCAGAGCCGCCCCTGACCCCAGTGGGCCCCGAAGTCAGGCCTGTGCGCCTGCATTCACCTCCTCCCTCTCATTTCCAGCACCGCACGCCCTCGCCAGGCGTGCCGCCAACTTCGCCACCGGCGGGAGTTCACCATGCCCAGATTCACCTCCGCGTCCAGCACTTCCCCCATGAGCCGTCGGCTGTTCCTCACCACGACGGGCGCCCTGTCGCTCGGCGCCGCCCTCACCGCCTGCGGCGGCGGTGACTCCGGCGGTTCCTCCGCCTCCGCCAAGCCCGTCAGCCAGGCCGACATCGACAAGGCGATGAAGACGCCGACCGAGCTGACGTTCTGGACATGGGTCCCGAACGTCACCAAGGAAGTCGCCCTCTTCACGAAGAAGTACCCGGCCATCAAGGTCAAGATTGTCAACGCCGGTCAGGGAACGCCCCAGTACACGAAGCTGCGGACGGCGCTGAAGGCCGGCAGCGGCGCACCGGACATGGTCCAGATCGAGTACCAGGCCATCCCCACCTTCACGATCACCAACAGCCTGCTGGATCTGCGGCCGTACGGCGCGTCGGCGCTCAAGTCGACGTTCGTCGACTGGACTTGGGGCCAGGTCAGCGGCAGCAATGGCGAGATCTGGGCGATACCGCAGGACACCGGCCCGATGGGCATGCTGTACCGGCACGACATCTTCGACAAGTACGGCATCGACGTGCCCAAGACCTGGGACGAGTTCGCCGCCGCCGCACGCAAGCTCCACAAGGCGAACCCGGACGTCTATCTGACCAACCTCGCCGCCAACCAGGTCGCCGCCTGGCACGGACTGCTGTGGCAGGCGGGCGCCAAGCCCTATGCGAGCTCCGGCAGGAGCGACATCAGCATCAGCGTCGACGACGCCGTCTCGAAGAAGCTCGGCGCGTACTGGGGCGGGCTGGCCAAGGAAGGGGTCATCGGCGTCGAGCCCGACTTCACCGACTCCTGGTACGCCGCCCTCAACAAGGGCAAGTACGCCACCTGGATCACCGCCGCCTGGGGCCCGGTGTTCCTGTCCGGCTCCGCCAAGTCCACGGCGGGCAAGTGGCGGGCGGCCCCGCTGCCGCAGTGGGACACCGCCAAGCCCAGTTCGGGCAACTGGGGCGGCTCCACCACCGCGGTCGTCCGCTCCACCAAGAACCCCATAGCCGCCGCCGTGTTCGCGCAGTTCCTCAACAGCGACCCGGCCAGCGCGAGGATGTTCGCCACCGAGCAGTTCTTCTTCCCCGCCACCAAGGCCCTGCTCACGGACACGTCGTTCACCGGGGACGCCCCGTCCTTCTACGGCGGCCAGAAGGTCAACCAGGTCTTCGCCGACATCAGCTCCACGGTCAACTCCTCGTTCCAGTGGCCGCCGTTCCTCGACCAGGCGGCGACCGACTGGACCGAGACCGTCGGCAAGTCCCTCGCCGACCGCACCGACACCGTGCGCGCGCTCGGCACCTGGCAGTCGCGGCTGACGACGTACGCCGAGCACCAGGGCTTCACGGTCAAGGGGAGTTGAGATGGCTGCCGTACGCCGTCACCGGGCGGCGGGGCCACTGTTCGTCGCGCCGTTCCTCACCCTGTTCCTGCTGCTCTTCCTGGCGCCTCTTGGTTACGCCGCCTACCTCAGCCTGTTCCAGAACCGGCTGATCGGCGGCACGGTCTTCGTGGGCCTCGACAACTACGTCCAGGCCCTGGGCGATCCCCAACTGCTGCACGGCGTGGGCCGGGTGGCGCTGTTCTTCGTCATCCAGGTGCCGGTGATGCTGTTGCTGGCGCTGCTGTTCGCCCTCGCGCTGGACAGCGGTCTGCTGCGGCTGGCGCGTGTGATCCGGCTCGGCATCTTCGTCCCGTACGCCGTGCCGAGTGTGGTCGCCGCGCTGATGTGGGGCTATCTGTACGGGCCGGACTTCGGCCCGTTCGCCCAGCTGAGCCGGAAGCTCGGCCTGCCGGTCCCGCACTACCTCAGCGACGGCCTGATGCTCGGGAGCCTGGCGAACATCGTGACCTGGGAGTTCGTCGGCTACAACATGATCATCCTGTACGCGGCCCTCCGCACGATCCCGCAGGAGCTGTACGAGGCCGCCGCGATGGACGGGGCGGGCGCCTGGCGCATCGCCTGGTCCGTCAAACTGCCCGCCCTGCGGCCCGCGCTGCTGCTCACCCTGTTGTTCTCCGTCATCGGCAGCTTCCAGCTGTTCAACGAACCGAACCTGCTGATGAAGATCGCCCCGGACGTCATCACCAGCTCCTACACCGCCAATCTGTACGCCTACTCCCTCGCCTTCACCGGCCAGCAGCTCAACTACGCGGCCACGGTGTCCTTCCTCCTCGGCCTCGTCATCGTGATCGCCTCCTACGCCGTCCTGCTCACCGCGAACCGCAGGAGGACCCCATGACGACCACCACCGCCGAGCCGGCCCTCGCGCCGTCGCCGTCACCCGCCGCGCCCGCGCGGACGCGCCGGCCGCGCGCCCGTCGCAGCACCCCGCTGACGATCGCCATGCTGGCCGCGCTCGCGTACTTCCTGCTGCCGCTGTGCTGGCTGGTCATCGCCTCGACGAAGAGCACCCAGGATCTGTTCAACAGCTTCGGCCTGTGGTTCTCGCACACTCCTCAGCTGCTGACGAACATCAGGCAGACGTTCACGCAGGATGACGGCGTCTTCGTGCACTGGCTGCTCAACACGGTCCTCTACGCCGTCGTCAGCGCGGTCGGTGCCGCGCTCCTCGCGGCCGCCGGTGGGTACGGGTTCGCCAAGTTCCGCTTCCGCGGCGACCGGCCGGCCTTCAACCTGGTCCTCGGAGCGGTGATGGTCCCGACCACCGCGCTGGCGATCCCGACGTATCTGCTCTTCGCGAAGGCGGGTCTGGTCAACACGCCGTGGGCGATCATCCTGCCGTCCCTCGTCAACCCGTTCGGCCTCTACCTGATGCGTATCTACGCGGCCGACGCCGTCCCGGACAGCATTCTGGAGGCCGCCCGGATCGACGGCGCCGGTGAGGCGCGGATCTTCTTCCGGATCGCGCTCAGGCTGCTGGGCCCCGGCCTCGTGACGGTGCTGCTGTTCACCCTGGTGGCGACCTGGAACAACTACTTCCTGCCGCTGATCATGCTCAACGACCCGAAGCTGTACCCGATCACGGTCGGTCTCGCCCGCTGGGCCGACCAGGCCCAGAACGGCGGGGCCGGCGCCAGCAGCGACATGTTCGCGCTCGTCGTGACCGGCTCCCTGATCTCGATCGTCCCCCTCGTCGTGGCCTTCCTGCTGCTCCAGCGGTACTGGCAGAGCGGTCTGGCCACGGGCGGCGTCAAGCAGTAACCCCCCCTCACTTTCCTTCGGAGGTCCCCTTCATGGCGGCTCTGCCTGCCCGCGTCCTCTTCGGCGCCGCGTACTACCACGAGTACCGGCCCCCCTACAGCGCCGAGCGCCCCGACGAGCGCCTCAAGACCGATCTGGACCTGATGGCCGACGCCCGTGTCACGGTCATCCGGGTCGGCGAGTCGGTCTGGTCGACCTGGGAGCCGGAGAACGGCCGCTTCGACCTCGACTGGCTCCAGCCGGTGCTGGACGGTGCCCACGAGCGCGGTATCTCCGTCGTCCTCGGCACCCCGACGTACGCCGTCCCGCCGTGGCTGGCCCGTCAGTACCCGGAGATCACCGGCGAGCGGCGCACCGGTGAGCGCATCGGCTGGGGCGCCCGGCAGGAGGTGGACTTCACCCACCCGGCCTTCCGGTTCCACGCCGAACGGGTCGTCCGCAGGATCGTCCGCCGGTACGCCGGCCACCCGGCGGTGATCGGCTTCCAGGTCGACAACGAGCCCGGACTCGAACTCTTCCACAACCACGGCGTCTTCCAGCGCTTCGCCGACCACCTGCGGGAGAAGTACGGCGACGTGGAGACCCTCAACCGCGAGTGGGGGCTGGTCTACTGGTCGCACCGGCTGTCCACCTGGGCGGACCTGTGGACCCCGGACGGCAACGCCCAGCCCCAGTACGACGTCGCCTGGCGGGAGTTCCAGGCCCGCCAGGTCACCGAGTTCATCGGCTGGCAGGCGGACATCGTCCGCGAGTACGCCCGCCCCGAGCAGTTCGTCACGACCTGCATCTCCTACACCCGCCCCGCGGTCGAGGACGACGCGCTCACCGACCGCCTCGACATCGCCGCCGGCAACCCGTACTACGACATGCAGGACGGCCTCCTGCTGCCCGACCCCACCCCCGACGGCCACGAGCAGATGTGGAAGACCACCGGCGTGTGGGCGCTCCACCAGACCGCCGACTGGATGTTCTCCTCCCGCCAGGCGCCGTTCCTGGTCACCGAGACCAACGCCGGCTCCATCGGCTTCCCGTGGGACAACCGGCCCGCCTACGACGGCCAGTGGCGCCAGGCGGCCTGGGCGCTCGTCGCGCGCGGCGCCCGCATGATCGAGTACTGGCACTGGCACACGCTGCACTTCGGTGCGGAGACCTACTGGGGCGGCGTCCTGCCCCACACCGGACAGCCCGGCCGCGCCTACGCCGAACTCGCCCGGCTGGGAGGGGAGTTCGAGACGGCCGGCGCACTCGTGGCCGGTCTCGAACCGGACGCGGACATCACGTTGGTGTACTCGACGCCGAGCAAGTGGCTGATGCAGAAGTACCCGCCGCTGGCCAAGCCCGACGGCGAACCCGACCCGGCGGCCTACCACCGTATCTTCGACCCCTTCTACCGGGGCGCCTTCGACGCCGGCCGCCAGGTCCGCATCGTGCACGCCCGGCAGCTGCACGATGAGAGCGGGGAGCGGGAGGGCCTGACGCCCGAGGAGGCCGTGCGCCGCCACCCGGTCCTCGTCGTACCGGCGCTGTACCTGGCCGCCGACGCGACCCTCGACTGGCTCGCCGCCTACGCCCACGCCGGCGGCCATCTGGTCCTCGGCCCGCGCACCGGCTACGCCGACCACGAGGCCCGCGCCCGCACCGAACCGGCCCCCGGCCGTCTCACCGGCGCCGCGGGTGTCTCGTACGACGAATTCAGCAACCTGCTCCGCGACGTGCCCGTGCGGTCCGCGCCGGGCGGTCCGCTCGATCTGCCCGGCGGTGCCACTGCGACCCGCTGGGCGGACGGCCTGGCCGTCACCGACGCCGAGGTCCTCGTCGAGTACGACCATCCGCACTTCGGCCGCTGGCCCGCGGTCACCACCCGCCACCACGGCGCGGGCCGGGTCACGTACGTCGGCACGGTGCCCGGCCGGGACCTCGCCCGGACGCTGGCCGAATGGCTGGCCCCGTCCGCCCGCCACACGTGGGGCGACCTGCCGGCCTCGGTGACCGCGTCGACCGGGACCGCACCCGACGGGCGCCGCGTGCACATCGTCCACAACTGGAGCTGGGAACCCGCGAGCGTCCGCGCCCCGGTGCACCTCTCCGACGTCCTCGACGGCACGTCCGTCGCCGCGGGCGCGGCGACGGACCTCGGCCCGTGGGACGTACGCGTCCTCGTCTCCACCGGTATCGACCGAACCCGTTCCTGACCAGTCACCCCTGGGAGAGGCCATGCACAGAAGAAGACTCGCGAGGGCGCTGGGGACCTTCGGCGCGGCGTCCGCGCTGCTCATGATCCCCATGGCCGGCGCGTGGGCGTACAACCCGACGGGCGGGATCCTGTACCAGCTCGGCAGCGAACCCTGTCTGAAGGGGCGCGGCAACTGCGCCATCTACCCGAAGTCGGCGCAGCTGCCGAGCGGGCGCCTGGTCGCGTCGTTCGAGAAGTCCACGGTCGTGCCGGCCACCGGCAGCGCCGACGGGCAGACCCTCCCCGTGTACAAGAGCGACGACCACGGGACGACATGGCAGCCGCTGTCGGAGGTCAAGGCCCCGGCGTACCTCTCCGGCGACCCCCGGTACGCGAAGTACACGAGCAACTGGACGAACCCGTACCTGTACACGCTGCCGCAGGACGTCGGGAAACTGAAGCGTGGCACCCTGCTCCTGGCGAGCGTCGTGTCGGGCGACGACTCCTACTACAAGGAGCACAAGGCCGCCGACCCGAACTGGACGCCGTCCAACGACGGAGACCGCGGGGACATGGCGATCGCCCTGTACGCCAGCACCGACGAAGGCGCCTCGTGGAGGGTCGTCAACATCGTCGCCACGGGCGGCTGGCAGGGCGGCAGCGCGGGCGCGATCGGCCGGAACGTCGCCGCCGCGAACACGGACAAGCAGGTGGATCCCCTCTGGGAGCCGTACCTGATGGTCTACAAGGGCAAGCTCGTCTGCTACTACTCCGACGAGAACGACTACACCGGCTTTGACCCGGCCACCGGCGTCCCCGCCCTGGACCCCGGCAACGACACCGCCGCGGACTCGCACGGCCAGATCCTCGTCCACAAGACCTGGGACGGACGCGGCGGTCAGTGGAGCGGGCCCGTCGTCGACATCGCCGGACAGACCGAGGACATGGGAGGGGGCAAGTCGGAGATCGGTGGTGGCCGGCCGGGAATGGCGAACGTCGTGCGGACGACGGACGGCAAGTGGCTGCTCACGTATGAGTACTGGGGCGGCGGGGCCAACACCCGCTACCGGATCGCCGACAACCCGCTGAAGTTCTACAGCGGCTCCCCCACCGGTGACGGCGTCACCTCCCTGCCGGTCGCCCCCGGCTCCCATCCCCTGGCGACCGGCGGCAGTCCGGTCCTCATCAGGCTTCCCGGAGGGCGCCTGGTCTACAACGCCGCGGGCAGCGGCGACGTCTGGGTGAATGAGAGCGGCCGCGGCGACGGCGTGTGGAAGGAGTACCAGACGACCTCGCCGGCGGGTTACAGCCGCGACCTGCAGTACGTCAAGGGCACCGGCCGCATCGCGATCCTCAACAACCAGGGCACCTCGACGCTCGCCTTCGCCGAGGTCGACCTCGGGCACTCGCACGGCGCCTACCACCAGCTGGTGAACCGCAAGACCGGCCAGGTGATCGGCACCGGCGGCAAGACGAACGACGCGAACCTCGGCAACGGGGACGTGCCCGACGTCCGGCTGGAGGCTCCCGGCGCGGTCACCGACAAGGACACCGAGTACTGGCACCTGGTGACCGAGCCGAACGGCGGCGTCACGCTGCTCAACAAGTCGGGCGGTCGCGCGGCGGCGATCTGGACGGGCAACGCGACGGCCGGTCAGAAGATCGGCCAGTGGGTCGACGACAGCGCCACCGGCAGCTGGAACCTCATCAAGACCACCGACGGCTACTACAGGTTCCAGTCCGTCAAGAACACCGGCCTGTACCTGACCGGCACCTCCGACGGAGCCCCCCTCACCCTGCAGAACGCGGCGACGGACGGCTCCCAGGACTGGAAGCTGATCGAATAACGGCCGTCGTCTCTTCTTCGGTGTCAGAGGCCGTACGTGGGCCGGCTCCCGGTCCTGGCCGAACAGTCGGCCCGCGGCGGTCGCCCCGGCGACGCGCATGGCTCCGCCCCGACCGGCCCGGGCCGTCACGGCGAGCACGCACAGCGGTGGGGCCACGAACAGGCCGACCGGTTCCTCGGCTTGGCGCGGCAGGGACCACGCCCGGCGCGGACCGACCGTGACCTGTTCACCCGGCCGGGCGCGACAGGTCCGCCAGATCCGGCTCACCGTGCTCTGACTCAGGCCGGTCTCAGCCGCCATCGAACGGGTGGACCAGCCCCGCCGGGCACCAGGCGGTGGTGGGGTGAGGGTGCGGACGAGGACGTGCGCCACCGCGTCGTCGTCAGATAGGTGGGAGGTGAGCGAGCGGCTCGCGTCCTGACCGCGGCCGCCGCCCGACGTCCTCGATGCCCGGTGGAGCCGCGTTACAGCGCGCGCTCGAGGCGGTCCGCCATCAGCTTCACGAAGCGGGCCGGTTCCTTGGGCTGGCCTCCCTCGGCGAGCACCGCCAGGCCGTGCAGGAGCTCGGCGGTCTCGGTGAGCTCCGTGTGGTCCTCACGCTCCTTGTACGCCTGGTTGAGGCCCTTGACCAGCCGGTGGTCCGGGTTGAGTTCCAGGATCCGCTTGGCGCGGGGCACCTCCTGGCCCATCGCGCGGTACATGTTCTCCAGGGCCGGGGTCAGGTCGTGCGCGTCGGAGACGACGCAGGCCGGGGAGACGGTGAGGCGGGAGGACAGGCGCACCTCCTTGATGTCCTCGTCCAGCTGCTCCTTCATCCAGCCGAGCAGCCCGGCGTATTCCTCGGTCCGCTTCTCCCGCTCGCCGTCGGTGGTGTCCTCGTCCTCGGCGTCGAGGTCGATCTGCCCCTTGGCGACAGAGCGCAGCTTCTTGCCCTCGTACTCGCCGACGGCATCGGCCCACACCTCGTCGACGGGGTCGGTGAGCAGCAGCACCTCGATGCCCCGGTCCCGGAACGCCTCCATGTGCGGGGAGTTCTCGATGCTCTGCCGGGACTCGCCGGTCAGGTAGTAGATGTCGTCCTGCCCGTCCTTCATCCGCTCCACGTAGTTCTTGAGCGTGGTCGGCTCGGTGTCGTGGTGCGTGCTCGCGAACGACGCGACGGCGAGGATGGCGTCGCGGTTCTCCGAGTCGGTGACCAGTCCTTCCTTCAGGACCGCGCCGAACTCCCGCCAGAACGTGGCGTAGCGGTCCTGGTCCTTGGCCGTCATCTCCTTGACCGTGGACAGGACCTTCTTCGTCAGCCGTCGCCGCATCAGCTCGATGTGGCGGTCCTGCTGGAGGATCTCGCGGGACACGTTGAGCGAGAGGTCCGCCGCGTCGACGACGCCCTTGACGAAGCGGAGGTACGGCGGCAGCAGCGCCTCGCAGTCGTCCATGATGAACACGCGCTTGACGTACAGCTGCACGCCGCGCTTGGCGTCCCGCGTGAACAGGTCGTGGGGGGCGTGCGCCGGGAGGAACAGCAGGGCCTGGTACTCGAAGGTGCCCTCCGCCTGGAGGCGGATCGTCTCCAGCGGGTCACGCCAGTCGTGGCCGATGTGCTTGTACAGCTCGTGGTACTCGTCGTCGGACACCTCGTCGCGTGGCCGCGCCCACAGCGCCTTCATGGAGTTGAGCGTCTCGGGCTGGGGCGCCTCGTCGCTCTCGTCGGCCGCGGCGGAGTCCTCGGGCACCATCCGGATGGGCCAGGTGATGAAGTCCGAGTACCGCTTGATGATCTCCCTGATCTTCCACGGGGAGGTGTAGTCGTGGAGCTGGTTCTCCGGGTCGGCCGGCTTGAGGTGCAGCGTGACCGAGGTGCCCTGCGGCGCGTCGTCGGCCGTCTCCAGCGTGTACGTGCCCTCGCCGCGCGAGGTCCAGCGGGTGCCCTGGCTCTCGCCGGCGCGGCGGGTCAGCAGGGTGACCTCGTCCGCCACCATGAAGCCGGAGTAGAACCCGACGCCGAACTGGCCGATGAGCCCCTCCTCCCCGGCCGCGTCCTTGGCCTCCCGCAGTTCCTGGAGGAACTGAGCGGTGCCCGAGTTGGCGATCGTGCCGATGAGCCGCCCGACCTCGTCGTACGACATCCCGACGCCGTTGTCCCGCACGGTCAGGGTGCGGGCGTCCTTGTCGACGTCGAGCTCGATGTGCAGATCGGACACATCGGCGTCGAGCGAGTCGTCCCACAGCTTCTCGAGGCGCAGCTTGTCCAGCGCGTCGGACGCGTTGGAGACGAGCTCCCTCAAGAAGACATCCTTGTTCGAGTAGACCGAGTGGATCATCAGCTGCAACAGCTGACGGGCCTCCACCTGAAACTCAAACGTCTCGGTCGGCATGTTCGCGCATACCTCTCAGATTCATCGCCGGAACTGGTGGAAGCCACTGTAAAACACCATGTCAGAGCAGCGGCTGGAGACGGGATCGGTGGCTGGATCCGTACGCCGGCGGCCGCGGTGTCAGACCGTCGGTCTACCATGCCCGGATGCGGCAGCCACACTTCACCGGCACCTCTCTGATCACCGACGACGTCCCGGCTCTCGCCGCCTTCTACGCCGCGCTCCTGGACGCGGATGTCGAAGGTGGCGACCCCTTCGCCCGGGTGACGGTCCCCGGTGCCGTCCTGTCGTTCTTCTCCGCCGAAGGCATGGAGTCGATGGTGCCCGGGTCCATGGCCGCAGCCTCGAGCGGCGGCTTCACTCTCGAGTTCCAGGTCACCGACGTGGACGCACACCACGAGCGTCTGTCGGCCCGAGGTGCCGAGGTCCTCAAACCGCCGACGACCCAGCCGTGGGGACGCCGGTCGGTGTGGCTGCGCGACCCGGACGGCAACATCGTCAACCTCTATCAGGAGGCGTGACCCGGTACGCGTCGGCGTTCCTGGGCTTTCGGCGGCCGCCGGGGCGCAGTTGCGCGGTCAGCGGGGCGGGCACACTCGCAAACGCGGCGGACACGATGATCGCGTCGTACGGTGCGCGGTCCGGTACGCCGCCGCTGCCGTCCCCGATGCGCAGCTCGACATTCCGGATGCCCTGACGGGCGAGGTTGTGACGTGCCCGATCCGCGATGCCGGGCCGCATCTCGATGGTCACGACATCGCTTCGCTCATGACTCGTGTCCGCTGCTCCGCGCCTGGCGCCGCGTCGCCTCTCGCTGTGCGGACCCTAGACTGTGAGACGTGGTCCGATCGAACGACGAGGTCGAGGCACTCCTCCAGGAGTACGCGGACCTCATCGCCATCACCGGAGGCGACGCGTTCAAGGCGCGCGCCTACGAAAAGGCCGCCCGTGCGATCGCCGGCCACCCCGCCGATGTCTCCCGCCTCGATGTCGCGGGTCTCAAAGAGATCCCGGGTGTGGGAAAGTCCATCGCCGAGAAGGTCGTCGAGTACTTCCGGACCGGCCATGTCACGGTGGTCGAGGAGACGCGGGCCCGGATTCCCGCAGGGGTGCGGCAGCTGATCACCATCCCCACCCTCGGCCCCAAGAAGGCGATGGCACTCTACGAGGACCTGCACATCTCCTCGGTGGGCGAACTGGCCGACGCCATCAAGGCGGAGAGGCTGCGCGACCTGAAGGGCTTCGGCGAGAAGACCGAGGAGAACATCCTGCACGGCATCGCCCTGATGCAGCAGGCCGGAGGGCGGATCCTGCTGAGCACCGCCATGGAGTCCGCCGAGGACATCGTCGCGGAACTCTCCCGGATCACCGGATGTGAGAACTGCGCGTACGCCGGGTCGCTGCGCCGTATGAGGGAAACCATCGGCGACATCGACGTCCTCGTCGCCGCCGACCGGTCGGCCCCCTTCATGGCCGCCCTCACCGAACTGCCCTCCACCGCCGAGGTCATCGCACACGGCCAGAAGAAGACGTCGATCCGTACCGTGAAAGGCGTGCAGGTCGACCTGCGCGTCGTACGACCGGAATCGTGGGGCGCCGGAATGCAGTACTTCACCGGCTCGAAGGCGCACAACATCCGCACCCGCACCATCGCCGTCCGTCTGGGGCTGAAGCTCTCCGAGTACGGGCTGTTCGAAGCCGAGGGCGCGGAGCGGGTCGCCTCCCGGTCCGAGGACGAGGTGTACGCCAGACTCGGCCTGCCCTGGATCCCGCCCACGCTGCGTGAGGACCGCGGAGAGATCGAAGCCGGCCTGCGGGGCGAGCTGCCCGCGGTCGTGACCGAGAGCGACATCAAGGGTGACCTGCACACCCACACCGACCTCACCGACGGCCTCGCCCCGCTGGAGGAGATGGTGGCGGCGGCCGCCGAGCGCGGCTACGCGTACTACGCGGTCACCGACCACGCACCGAACCTGTACATGCAGCGCATGACCGACGAGAAGATCCTCGCCCAGCGCGAGCAGGTGCGGTCACTGGACGGGCGTCACCGCGGGATGCGGCTGTTGCACGGCACCGAGCTCAACATCGGCCCCGGAGGGGAGGTGGACTGGCCCGACGAGTTCCTGGAGGGCTTCGACATGTGCGTGGCCTCGGTGCACTCCCACTTCAGCCTCGGCCGGAAGGCGATGACCCGGCGGCTCGTACGCGCTTGCGAGAACCCCCGCGTCAACATCATCGGGCACCCCACCACCCGCCTGATCGGCAAACGGCCGGGCGTGGACGCCGACCTCGACGAGGTGTTCGCCGCCTGCGCCCGCACCGGCACGGCGCTGGAGATCAACGCCCAGCCCGACCGTCTCGACCTGGGCGACGAGGACGTCCTCCGCGCCAGGAGTCTCGGGGCGAAGTTCGCCGTCGACACGGACGCCCACTCGATCCCCCAGCTCGCGTACCTCCGCTACGGAATCGGCATGGCACAACGCGGATGGCTCGCCCCGGAGGACGTGATCAACACGTGGCCGCTGCGGCGGCTGCGCCGGTTCCTGCGCAAGGACCGGGCGGCCTGACGCCGCGCCGCCGAGGGCGTCAGGACCCTGGCCCTGTCGTACGGGCGATGAGCAGCGCGACGTCGTCATGGCTGTCGGGGTGCAGGAGCTGCCGCGGGAGGCGGTCGCAGATCTCCTCCGCGGCAGGGTACGGCGGTGACAGCAGACGCAGGAGGTCGTTCAGGCGTTCGTCGATGGGGTCGTTGCGGGTTTCGACCAGTCCGTCGGTGTACAGGACCAGTCGGTCGCCGGGACGCAGGTCCAGCACGGTGGTCTCGAAGGGGACGCCGCCGACTCCCAGCGGGGTGCCGGTGGGCAGGTCGAGGAGTTCCGGTGGCCGGCCCGCCCGCATGAGGACGGGCGGCAGATGGCCGGCGGAGGCCACGTGCAGGCGGCAGTCGTGCGGGTCGTACACCGCGTAGACGCAGGTGGCGAAATAGGGGTCCAGGCCGAGAGCGATCTTGTCGAGGTGGGTGAGGATCCGGGCGGGGTCGAGGTCGAGGTCGGCGAGGGTGGAGGTGGCGGTGCGCAGGCGGCCCATGGTGGTGGCGGCCGGGATACCGCTGCCCATGACGTCGCCCACCGTGAGGGCGGTGCGGTCGCCGTCGAGGGGGATAAGGCTCACCGGGCAGGACCTCCCGGGATCTCCGGCCGATGTGGTCGGCCTCGGGAATTGCGTGCATGGCCGCCAGGGCCGGGTTGACGGCCAGATACCGCAGGTCGGTGTCCAGGACGGCCAGGCCGATCGGCGCCTGGGTGACCAGCCGGGTGGACAGGGCCACCTGGCGTTCCACCTGCCGGAGCGTGGACCGGTCGGTGGCCAGTCCCAGGGCGTAGTGCTCGCCGGTGTTGTCCGTCAGCCGCATGTTGCGGAACTCGATCATCCGGGTGCTGCCGTCCTTGTGCCGGACGGGGAACGCTCCCGCCCAGCCCCGGCCGGTCTCCATCACCTCGGCGAACAGCCTGATCGCCGCCTCCCGGTGCTCGGGATGCAGGAGCAGCGGCGCCGCGTACTGCCCGACCGCCTCGCCGCCGCGATAGCCGAACAGTTCCTCGGCCTGCGGGCTCCACATGTCAATCCGGCCGTCGGCCTCCACCAGCACCGCGGCGACACCCAGCAGATCCAGCAGCCCACTCGGGCCCGATGCCCCGTCCTCCGGGCGATCAGCCCACCCCGGGCGCTGCTCCGCTCGGCTCATGGCACTCGCTCCTTCCGCCGGCCGGCCCATGGCGTCTTCCTCCACCATCACCGGCATCCGACCTTTGGGCAGGTTTTGCCATGAAACGGGCGTGGGCACTCGGATCGCCCAACGAGCGTGCACCCCTTCCCCGAGGTGCGGAACAGAGGGTGACCGATGACGACGATCGGTGTGGAAGAGGAGTACCTGCTGCTCGACCAGGTCACGGGCCTGCCCGTGCCCCGGGCGGACAAGGTGCGCGTCGACGCCGGCCTGGCGTCCGTCACGGCCGACCGGGAGGTGCAGTGCGAGCTGCTCCAGGCGCAGGTCGAGGTGGCCACGCCGGTGTGCGTCACCCTGGAGGAGGTCGGCGGGCATCTGCTGCGCCTGCGGCATGCCGTCGGGGCGGCCGCCGAGGCACACGGGTGCCGCATCGCGGCCTGTGGGACACCGCCGCTGCGCCATGGCCGTCCGGTGGCCGTCACCGACCGGGCCCGTTACCGGGCCATGGCCGTGCAGGCGCCGCAGCTGGTGGTGGAACAGCTGGTCAACGGCATGCACGTGCACGTCGCCGTGCCCAGCCGTGAGGCCGGTGTGAAGGTCCTCAACCGGATGCGGGTCTGGCTGCCGACGCTGACCGCGATGTCGGCGAACTCACCGCTGTGGGACGGTCACGACACCGGCTTCGCCAGCTGGCGCACGGTGATCTTCAACCGCTGGCCGGTGAGCGGCGTGCCTCCGCTGTTCCGCGACGCCGCGGACTACGACCGGCGGGTGCTTCAGCTCCTGGAGAGCGGCCTGATCTCCGACACCGGCCAGTTGTACTGGCAGGCCCGCCTGTCGGACCGGTACCCCACTCTCGAAGTGCGGTGCCTGGACGTTCAGCTGCGCGCGGATCAGGCGGTCATGTTCGCCGGGATCGTACGGGCCCTCGCGGAGATCGCCCTCGCGGACGCGACCGTGGGGGCTCCCGTTCCGGACTGCGCCCCGGAGCTGCTCCAGGCCGCCATGTGGCATGCGGCGCGCCACGGTCTGAGCAACACCTTGATCGATCCTGGAGGTGGCCGGCGCCGGGCCGGCGACGTGCTGTACGAGCTCCAGCGGCACATCACTCCAGCACTCGACACGGCTGACGACACCCGGCAGGTCACGGCCTTGATGCACCGGCTCCTGCAACACGGGACCGGGGCCGACCGGCAGCGCGCCGCCCTCCAGGAAGGAGGGCTGCGGGCGGTCGCCGACCTGATCGGCGGCGAAAGCACCACGCCGTGACCCGGCTGCGCTTCGACGGCTGGATCGCGGGCATGGGTACGGCCTCCGGGACCCGCATCGTCCTCGGCACCTGGCTGCGTTCACCGTTCGGCCCGTTCAGCGACGTGATGCTCGAACGGGCCGACGGAACCCGGCTGCTGCTCGCGCCGACGCGGAGGACGGCGGACTTCATCAGCGGCACCTACGCCTTCGACACCGTACGTGTCGTCCCGGTCGGCGTACGTGCCGCGGGCGGTTCCTGGACCGTCACCGCGGGGTCGCTCGACCTGCGCTTCACCACCGGCCGTCGGGGGCTCCTCGGGCTGCTGCTGTGCGCCGTCCCCGGCGTGCTGGCCCGCCGTCCGGCATGGTGCGCGCTGACGGACCGGGCCGCCCGCACGCTGCTGTCCGGTGTGCGCACCCGCGGAAGCGCCGGTGCCGGGCGCCGCGAGTCGTACGGCGCCCGGGACCTGCGCCCGATCCGCGCGCTGTCCGCGGTTTTCGAGGGCCAGGACCTCGGTGCGGTCGCACCCGTCGAACCGCCCGTGCGCTTCGGATTCAGCTCGGTGCCGCGGAAACCCGCCATGACCCGGGTCACGACGACGGTGACGATCGGCCCGGCGTGAGGGACCCGGGCGGGGCTCCCGCACGCGGCTCCATTCGGGGGTATCCGTCATTCGATCGGCCGCACGTCGGCCGATCCGGCTACTGCGCCCCGCCGCCGTACGGCCAGGATGGCCGGTGACTGACGCCAAGCGCCGCCGGGCGGCGAGTAGTGGGAGACGGACGAGTTGTGAGCATCCTCAACGAACCCCAGGGTGCCCCGACGGCTGAGGACTCGTACGCGAACGAGCTGCCGCTGAGGCGCAGGCAACCCGGCAATGTCGTGGTGAAGTGGCTGACGACCACCGACCACAAGACCATCGGCACGCTGTATCTGACGACGTCGTTCGCGTTCTTCCTCATCGGCGGCGTGATGGCGCTGCTCATGCGCGCCGAGCTGGCCCGGCCGGGCCTGCAGATCATCTCGAACACGCAGTTCAACCAGGCGTTCACGATGCACGGCACGATCATGCTGCTGATGTTCGCGACGCCGCTGTTCGCCGGCTTCACGAACTGGATCATGCCGCTCCAGATCGGCGCACCCGACGTCGCCTTCCCGCGGCTGAACATGTTCGCCTACTGGCTGTACCTGCTCGGGTCGTCGATCGCGGTGGGCGGGTTCCTCACCCCGGACGGGGCGGCCGACTTCGGCTGGTTCGCCTACTCCCCGCTGTCGAACGCGATCCGCACGCCGGGCGTCGGCGCCGACATGTGGATCATGGGCCTCGCCTTCTCCGGCTTCGGCACCATCCTCGGCGCCGTCAACTTCATCACCACGATCATCTGCATGCGCGCGCCGGGCATGACCATGTTCCGCATGCCGATCTTCACCTGGAACGTGCTGCTGACCGGTGTCCTGGTCCTGCTGGCCTTCCCGGTCCTGGCCGCCGCCCTGTTCGCCCTGGAGGCGGACCGCAAGTTCGGTGCCCACGTGTACGACGCGGCCAACGGCGGCCCGATCCTGTGGCAACACCTCTTCTGGTTCTTCGGCCATCCGGAGGTGTACATCATCGCCCTGCCGTTCTTCGGCATCGTCACGGAGATCATCCCGGTCTTCGCCCGCAAGCCGATCTTCGGCTTCATGGGACTCGTCGCCGCGACCATCTCGATCGCCGGTCTGTCCGTCACCGTGTGGGCGCACCACATGTTCGTCACCGGTGCGGTGCTGCTGCCGTTCTTCTCCTTCATGACCTTCCTGATCGCGGTCCCGACCGGGGTGAAGTTCTTCAACTGGATCGGCACCATGTGGAAGGGCTCGTTGAGCTTCGAGACGCCGATGCTGTGGGCGGCCGGCTTCCTCGTCACGTTCCTCTTCGGTGGTCTGACCGGCGTCATCCTGGCTTCGCCTCCGATGGACTTCGAGGTGTCCGACTCCTACTTCGTGGTGGCCCACTTCCACTACGTCGTCTTCGGTACGGTCGTGTTCGCGATGTTCGCCGGATTCCACTTCTGGTGGCCGAAGTTCACCGGCAGGATGCTGGACGAACGCCTCGGCAAGGTCACCTTCTGGACGCTGTTCGTCGGCTTCCACACCACCTTCCTGGTCCAGCACTGGCTGGGCGCCGAGGGCATGCCCCGCCGGTACGCCGACTACCTCGCGGCCGACGGCTTCACCACCCTGAACACGGTCTCGACGATCGGTTCGTTCGTGCTCGGCCTGTCGATGCTGCCGTTCCTCTACAACGTGTGGAAGACGGCCAGGTACGGCAAGCGGGTGGGCGTCGACGACCCGTGGGGCTACGGCCGTTCGCTCGAGTGGGCGACCTCCTGCCCGCCGCCGCGGCACAACTTCGTCACCCTGCCGCGGATCCGCAGCGAGTCCCCGGCGTTCGACCTGCACCACCCCGACATCGCGATGTCGGAACAGGAGGCCGGCGGAGTCCGGGCCACGACCGACCGAGGACACGGGTGAGCGGTCCGCCGCGGCCGCGGCCCGGAGCCGGCGGGGACCTCGGCAACGAGGTGGAGGGATACCTGCTGTGGCAGGCCAGGATCGCGGAAGCGGAGCAGCGGGCGCGGGAGTTCACCCATCCCCTGGAGTGGCTGACGACGGCGCAACGTGAGGACGTCGAACGGCGGTACGTCGCCGACAGCCTGCACCGCGCCCGTACGGATCTCGAACGGGTCGCGGCCCGGTGCGTGTCGCTGCGCGCCGAGTACGAGCACCGCTACCGGGCGCTGCGGCGGCGCTGCGTAGGCATGGTGCTCGCCGTGTGCGCCGGCTTCACCACCGTGGCCACACTGCTGCTCATCCTCTGACCCGGCCGGGCCACACCGTCCGGACCAGGCCGCCATGCGCGGCATCGACCGTCCAACATGACCTGAACCGTAGGGAGATCAACTATGTACGCAGCCGTCAGACGGTACTCAGGAGTGACCGATCCGGCCGAGGCGGGGCGCCGGGTGAACGAGGGTTTCGTCCCGCTCATCCGTGAGATCCCCGGCCTCGTGGCCTACTACTGGGTCGACGCCGGCAACGGAGTCATGGTTTCCACCAGCATCTTCGAGAACGAGGCGGGGGCCGACGAATCGATCAAGAGGGCGGCCGTCTTCGTACGGGACCACCTCGCGCCGCTGCTCCCCAACCCTCCCGAGGTCATGTCCGGCCAGGTCGTGGCTTCCGTAT
Organism: Streptomyces sp. NPDC020299; assembly: GCF_044387825.1. Classification (NCBI taxonomy): domain Bacteria; kingdom Bacillati; phylum Actinomycetota; class Actinomycetes; order Kitasatosporales; family Streptomycetaceae; genus Streptomyces; species Streptomyces sp. NPDC020299. The sequence goes on along the minus strand of NZ_JBIRWL010000005.1, from coordinate 168,668 downwards.
GACGCAGATCGGCGACGCGCGACGGGGCACCTCCCTGTTATGTTCGCGGCCGGGGCGGGCGATCCGCGTCCCACGCCGACCGCAGGAGGAGCAGCCACGTGACGAGCCGTGTCACCTTCGTGTCGGCCGCGACGAGCCCGTCGCTGCGTCAGGCCCGCTTCTACGACGGCGACTCGCTGGACGGCGTCGGGGCGGCCCGCGCCCGGTCGGCGGCCGGGTCGTTGCCCGCGCCGGCCCGGGTGTCCGCGTCTCCGAGTGTGCGCTGTCGGGAGACGGCGGTGGCGCTCGGTCTCGAGGCCGTTCAGACGCCGGAGTTGCGGGGTCTGGACGTGGGCCGCTGGCGGGGCAGCACTCTTGACGAGGTGGCGGCTGCCGAGCCGGAGGCGGTGGGCCAATGGCTCGCAGACCCCGGCTGGGCAGCCCACGGTGGGGAGTCGGTGCGGGACGTGTGCGAGCGGGTCGGGCGCTGGCTGGACGCCGCACAGGACACGGACGGCCGTACACTCGCCGTGGTCGAGCCGGAAGTCGTACGGGCCGCGGCCGTTCATGTACTGGGCCTGCCCGCATCGTCCTTCTGGCGGCTGGACGTACCGCCGCTGACGGCCACGGAGCTCAGTGGCCGGGCCGGACGGTGGAATCTGCGGCTCGGGCAGCCGCTGGCCGCGTCGGACACCGTCCCGGCGCGCTGAGGCCGTACGGGCGCGTCCCGCCCTGCACGAGAGGGGGCCCTCGGAAGGTTTCCGAGGGCCCCCTCTCGTATCCCGAAGCGTTCAGTTCGAGGCGGGAACTCTCCGCCCCGACGGGGCTGCCGCGGGCTTGGGATTCAGCTGCCGCTCGGCCAACTCACCGAAGAGCAGGCCGAATCCGCCCCACAGGACGGTCTGGATGGCCAGGGCCGACAGACGGAACCGCCACAGCAGGGTGGCCGGGAAGTCCTTCGGCACCTCGTTGATCGCCGGCAGGAACGCGTACGCCAGACCGATCACGACGACGAACACGGCCGCCGCGACCACCGTCGCCCACCAGGTGCCCAGGCCGGGCGCCAGGCGCTTGCCCAGTATGGTGGCGCCGATCGCGAGAAGGACGCTGAGCACCATCATCAGGAAGTACAGGGTGGTCCGCTTGCCGATGGTGTCGGGCTCACCGACGGACGGCGGGTTGGCCGGGTACTTCAGGAACGGTACGACGTACACGGCGAGCAGCGCGCAGCCGGACAGCAGCAGCGCCGTCGCACGCGGGCCGAAGCGGCCGATCCGGCCCAGCGCGAAGCAGTACGCGAGCGCGGCGATGCCACCGAAGGCGACCCCGTAGACCAGGACGCCGGTGGCGAGCCCGGCCGTGGACTGCAGGGAGCGGGAGACGACCTCCATCTCGTGCTCATGGGAGTGGGCGTCCTCGAAGCTGATCGCCTTGTCGACACTCGGCTCACCGAGAAGGTAGGCGGCGACCAGGGCGAGCACGCCGGCGGCCAGGCCGGCGAGCATGCCCCGCACGAGGAGATTTCTTACCGTTGCGGAATTCATGGGCGTGCGGCGTCCCTCGCGTCAGTGGCAGGGGAAGCCGAGCAGGTGGCGGGCGTCGTGCACCCACTCGTGGACGTCCGTGCCGCTGAGCACGGAGGTGGCGCCCTGCTCGGCGCCGACGAAGTACAGCAGGACGAGCATCAGGATGCCGAAGAAGACCGCCCAGGGGGCTATCGCCTTCAGCGGCAGCGTGGCGGGCACGGCGGGAGTGGTGGCTGTCGGCTGGGCGACGGTCTGCGCCATGGCAGAACCTCCTCCGGGAGTTCGCGTCCCATTTCGGTGGTGCACAGGACGACGGCCACGGGTCTGACTTGCCGGACACCCCGAAGGGCGTCTGGCATACAGTGGCGCGACCGTGCCGGATTCCCACCGGCTTCCGTCTCGCCGTCGTCAATATCGGACAGACCGTACCGCGTGACGCGGACACGGCCAAGACCGCACCACCCGGCGTGATCTTCCTCTCGAGCCGCGCGGCCGGCCGCACACGGGGCAGGCGGGTCAGGCGGGTCAGCCGTGCCGGCGTGAGCGGGCCGCCGAGAGCATGGACTTCCAGGATCGGTTTCGTTTGAAGGGCATCTCGAAGAGCTCTGCGAACAGCCAGGCCGACAGGATCGAAGCGGGCAGCCCCAGAACCACCGTGAAACAGAACGTGGGCAGTCCGGCCGATACGTAATCCGGGGCGATTTTCCGAACGATGACCATGACGATCGGCAGATGAATGAGGTAAAGGCTGTACGAGAAGTCGCCGAGGCCGCGCATGGGCCGCGTGGCCAGAAGCCGCATCACAGAGACGGGACGCCCGGTGGCGATCGCCGCCAGAAACATGGTCATGGCGGGCGCGACGGCGAGATCCACCCAGAAGTAGTGCTTTATTGTCCAGGTCGATCCCTGGACAACTATGAGCAATATCAGCGGCATGACGGCCACAGCGGCGAACCAATGCCAGGGCATGCGCCGTACCTTTTCCCGCGCGACAATGATTCCCGCGCCGACCAGACCGGCAACGAATACGGGCGCGAGATTCGGGGCAAGCCAGTTGTCACCCTCGACGGGTAACGAGTTTTCCGCCAACAGCCCGCGCAGGGCCACGAGTAGTGTCACGCCCGTGACCAGGAGTACCGCTCCCAGCCGTCGCCGGACGAACAGCAGCAAGGGAAAGACGAGATAGAGCTCCGCCTCCACGGCGATCGACCAGAACGCACCATTCGGCGTGCGAGCCGTGAACACATCCTGGGCCACCAGCCCATACACGATGATTGTTCTGAGGTTCGGCGGCCCATGATGGGAGGCGGGCACGACAAAGTAACCGACCACCGTGCTGAATGCGAGTGCGGCCCAATACGGCGGAAGGATTCGCCAGGCGCGACGCCGCAGGAACCGTGCGACACCGCCCTGTCGCCACCCGTGACGTGCCGGGGAAATAGCCAGCGAGAAACCGGACAGCACGAGAAAGAAGACGACGGCGAGACGCCCGTACATCAGCCAGCCCAGCCAGAACGGTCCCGAGTTCCTGGGAAACCCGGGAAAGGCCAGCAGCCAGCAATGAAAAAGGACCACATACAGTGCGGCCATACCGCGGAGCCCGTCGAGCCCCGGCACATGAATACCGCTGTTGACTTTGCTCCCCCCGCCCCCCTGCCGTACCAGGACGGCTATGTCAGACTCGCTGCTGACGGGACGGCTCGATAATGATGAAATTGTTCGGCCCTTCCTCTCGGCGCCGCGTTGAAGCGCACGTAGCCACCGCTCACGGTCCGGATGACACAGCGCCACCCGCGGTGACTCATACGTCGCACACAGCGAGGGAGTTCAATGCCGCACGCCCGGAGGCCGAGCCCGAGCACGGCGACGCCCCTGGCCGTCGGTGACGCCGGCCAGGGGCGTCTCAGGGGCGTGTCAGGTCAGCCGTCGGACTCGGGTGACGGGATGTAGGCGCCCGGCACGTCGTTGGGCGCGTAGACCTTGCCGTCGCCGGGGTACGGCTTGGTCCAGTTGTGTGTCTGGTACCAGGTGTAGCGGTTCATCTGCGTGGGGTTCGCGTAGTCGGGGACGGCCTTCGGGCCGGTCAGCCGCTGGTGCGACGCCCAGGTCTTCCACTGCGCCGCGAGCCCCCGCTGGGCCGCGGGCACCGCCGCGGACGTCGGCGCTGCCGCCGCCTTGGTGTCCTGGGGCGCCGGGGTGTCGGAGCCGCAGGAGGGCTGGGGGTTCACGCCGAGGGTCAGCGAGGTCCGGTTGGGCACCGCCGTGAACGGCGCGTTGTCCGCCTTCCGGGTGAACGCCCCGTACATCGGCGTGGCCGCGCTGTCCTTCTGGTTCATCGGGTGGATCCCGAGGATCTGCTCGATGGTGCGCATCATCGTGATCTGCGAGTAGTAGTGGTCGTCGACGGTGCCGCGCTTGGCCCAGGGGCTGATGATCTGGACCGGCGCCCGGTGGCCGTCGACGTGGTCGAGGCCGTTCTGGGAGTCGTCCTCGACCACGAAGATCGCCGAGTCCTTCCAGTACGTGCTGTGGGAGATCTCGTCGACCATCCTGCCGACCGCGAGGTCGTTGTCCGCGACCTCGGCGGACGCGTTCGCCGGACCACCGGTGTGGTCGTTGGAGAACCAGAACATGTTCAGGTTCGCCGGACCGTCCTTCTCGAAGTCCTGCTTCCAGATCTGGTACTTGTAGACGTCCGGGACGTCGAGGTCGAACAGCGGGAAGCCGGGCACCGCCACCTTGTTGAGCGACGGGATCGCCGAGCCCGTCTTGATGGGGTAGGCGGTCTGCTGCCCCGTCGCGTCCATGTTCTTGGCGTCGCAGTACAGGTTCTGCCAGGTCGCGCCGGCCGGCTTGCTCTCGATCGACTGGAACTCACCGTAGTCCTTGACGGATCTGCCGGCCGCCTGCGCACCGGTCCAGATGAAGCCGGACTTCTGGTGGCCGAGAACGTCGTCCTCGGTGTCGTAACTGCGGGTGTACTCACCGGCCGAGGACTCGGTGTACTCCGGGTTGTCCGACTGCATCAGCCAGTTGTGGCCCTCGGCGGAGTTCGTGCCGACGTCGTAGAAGTTGTCGTACAACCCGAACTGCTGGGCCAGCGCGTGCTGGTTCGGCGTCACGTTCGCGCCGAACGTCGTGAGCGACGGGTCGCCGTTACCCTGCGGCAGGTCACCGAAGACCTGGTCGTAGGTGCGGTTCTCCTTGACGAGCAGGAAGACGTGCTTGATCGTCGAGGGGTCGCCGAGCCGCGCCGGGACCGGCGTGGGCTTGGCGTGGCTCTTGCCGTCGGCCGACGTGACCGAGCCGCGGGTCCAGCCGTTCTGCTTGAAGACCTTGGCCGTCCGGTCCCTGATGACGCTGTCGTCCGGGAGCGTGAACCGCGTCAGGCTCGACGTCGTGTCGTGGGTGCCGTGCCCGGCGTTGTCGGGGCGACGGGCGTCTATGCCACGGGTGTTGGAGACGACCACGTTCTTTCCCACGGTGGCGATCTCCGAGGGGAAGTAGTCGGTGGGGAGCAGGCCGACGTAACTGGCCGGCTGCTGGGGGGAGGTGTAGCGGTAGACGGCGACCGCGTCGGCGCGGCCGAGCGTCACCAGCAGACGGCCGTCGTCGGTGAGTGTCACCGCGTCGGGCTCGTAGCCGACCTTCGCCTCCGGCCACGGCTGGGTGGCGATGGTCTGTACGACCTTGTCCTTGGCGGTGCTGATGACCGACACGTTGTTGTCGGCGGTGTTGGTGACGAACACCGCACCCTTCTTGGCGTACACCGCGGTCGGGTGCAGACCGACGTCGATGCTCCCGACGGCGGCGGACGGGTCCGCCAGGTCGATGACGCTGACCGTGCCGGTGGTGGCGGCACCGGTGTCCGGGTCGGCCGGCACCTGGGTGCCGTAGGAGTTCATCGTGGTGTCGCCGGCCTTGGCCGGACGCCCGCCCTCGTTGCTGACGTAGAGCTTGTCGCCGGCCATGGCGATGCCACGGGGGGCGTTGCCCACGGCCCAGCTCTGCTTGACGGTTCCGGTCGCCGCGTCGATGGCGACCACCCGGTTCTGGCCGTTGACCGCGGAGTACACGGTGGAGCCGTCCGCCGAGAACACCGCCGCACCCACCAGTGCGTGCTGGGAGCCGCCGGCCGGGATCGGGACGGTCGTCGGGTTGGCGAGGGTGCCGTCCGCGTTCACGGTGAACTTGGTGTAGCCGTCGCTCTGGCCCAGCCACAGCTGCTTGCCGTCGGGCGAGTACGCCGGGCCCTCCTGGCCGACGGAGCCGCTGCTGATGCGCAGGTCGTCCGCCTTGTTGGTGCCGACCTTCTGCTTCACCTGCCCGGTCCCCAGGTCCATGATGACCAGTGACGCGTCGCCGTCGGCGACCGAGGCGGCGAGATGGGTGCCGTCCGGGCTGACCGAGGACGACATGATCTTGCCGTCGTTGATGACGGTGCGGTCGCCGTACGGGGCGATGTACTGGTCCGCGGCGACGACCTGGCCGTCGTCGGTGACCTGGCCGACCTGCTGGGTGCCGAACTGGTGCGTCGAGGCAACCGCGGTGCCCGTGACGGCCAGGGCGACCGCGATGCCCGCCGTCACCAGCAAGGTCCGGCGACCGACGCGTCTGCCGAGAAGGCTGACCTGCTCCTTCTCACTGATCCGACGCTGCCGTGTTACCTGCATGGGGCTGTCCCTTCGAGGGAGGGGGGAGGTCGGGGGGTGGAGTTCAGGGGGGTGGGGATCAGGAGGTGGAGATCAGTTCGACGTTGCCGTCGAACTGCCACAGCGGGTTCGGTGCGTCCCCGTTCGGGGTCCGCACCAGGAAGTAGCCGTTCACTTCCTTCGGTCCGTCGCCATCGGCCACGAACCGCCCGTCGGCGGTGACGTCGAGCTGGTAGACGGCCTGTCCGGTGACCTGAACGCCGGGCAGGTGCCAGGAGACGACGCACCGCCAGTCGTTGCCCGGTCCGTCGGCGGCGCGCTGGCCGGCGCCCTTGTCGCACGCGGCCGTGGTGCGCAACTGCGCCTCGGTGACGGCGGGGCGGTGGAGCTGCTCGGTCTGCAAGCGGTAGAGGTGGGCGAACGCCGTGGCGACCGACCGCTGCACCTTGCCCTGCTGGATTCCGGAACCCACGGACGGGACCGCCACGGCGACCACCGTGACCGTGAGGACGACCAGTCCGGCCAGTGGCAGGAGCGCGGTGGTGATCGCGCGGCGCCCGGAGCCGTCGTAGGTCAGGTTGGTGAAGTCGCGCCGCAGGAAGAGCAGATGGGCCAGCGCGGTGGCGAGGACGGCCCACACCAGGCTGACAACGATGCCGATCAGCAGCGGACCGGGCTGCGTCGGGCTGGTGAACAGGCCGTTCCAGGCGATGAAGGCGTAGCTGGGCAGGGCGAGCCGTACGGCGACGGGCAGCGGCAGCATCTGGGCGAGCTGCATCGCGAGCGCGACGAGCGCGGGCAGCAGCAGCCCCATCGGGGACCGCCCCAGCGCGACCGACCCGAGGAGTCCGATCCCGGCGAGGGCCAGGGTCGGGGCGAGTACGCAGACCCAGGCGAGGAGGACCTTCACGGCGGCGTCCCCCGGCGCCAGCAGGTGGCCGTCGAGTCCGACCAGCGGCTGGTCGCCGACCGCCACGACACCGCCGGCCGTGCTGGAACAGGCCAGCCCGGCCACGAGCAGCAGGATGACGGTGAGGCTGGCCAGCGCCTTGGCCACGAAGATCCGTCGAGGCGAGCGGACCGCCACGAGCAGGTGGCGCCAGGTACCGAGCCGGTCCTCGGAGGCGAACACGTCACCGGCGACCACCGAGGTCAGCAGCGGGAGTGCCCAGGTACCCGCGAAGCCGAGCATCACCAGCGGTCCGGCCCATCCCGTGGCGTGCATCCAGCGCCCGAAGAGGGTGTCGGAGGGCAGCGTGCTCTGTTGGCTCACCGCGGCGACGAACAGCGCCGGTGCGATCCAGCAGGCGAGGACCAGAAGGCGGATCCGCCATTGGGAGACCAGTTTGACCAGCTCGAAGCGGTAGCCGCGCGGCACCGAGACACGACTGGCGGCAGCGGCACGCTCGTTGACTGTGGTCGCGGTCATCTACCGGCCTCCTGCTGCTCGGTGAGGGCGAGGAACGCGGCCTCCAGGGGGGACACCACGGGGGTGAGCTCGCGCACCGCGACACCCGCGTGGACGAGCCCGACCACCAGTTCGTCGAGGGCGGGCACCAGTGCGCGCACGACGAGCCTCTCGGTGTCATCCGGTGCGCCGGCGTCGTCGACTACGTGGATCCCCGCCGTGCCGGCAGCCACCCGGCGGGCGGCCTGCGGGTCGGAGGTGACCAGCCGGTAGTCGAGTTCACGGTTCTCGGCGGCCAGCTTGCCGAGCGGGCCGGAGAAGACGACCCGTCCGGTGGCCAGGATGGTGACTTCGGAGCACAGTGCCTCGAGGTCGTCCATGCGGTGGCTCGAGAGCACGACGCCGGTTCCGTCCGCCGCGAGCCGGGTGAGGACGCCGTGTACGTGCTTCTTGCCCGCCGGATCGAGGCCGTTGGCGGGTTCGTCGAGCACGAGCAGCCGGGGCCTGGTGAGCAGGGCGGCGGCGAGTCCGAGCCGCTGGCGCATGCCGAGGGAGAATCCGCGGGTCCGGTCGTCGGCGACGTCGGTGAGCCCGACCTGGTCGAGCACGTCGTCGATCCCGGCCGTCCGCGCGTCGCCGCCGCGAAGTGCCGCCAGCGCGGCGAGGTTCTGCCTGGCGGTGAGGGAGGGGTAGAGGCCGGGGCCGTCCACGAAGCCGGCGACACCGTCGGTAGCGGCGAGCGCCCGCCCCACCGGTGTACCCAGGATCTCGAGGCGGCCGCTGTCGGCGACGGCCAGGCCCAGCAGCAGGCCGAGCAGTGTCGTCTTGCCCGCGCCGTTCGGTCCGACCAAGCCGTGGATCTGCCCCTGTGTCACATCGAGATCGATGCCGTCGAGTGCGACGACGTCGCCGAAACACTTGGTGATCCCGCGAGCCCGGACTGCGTGGAGTGCGTCCATGGGTCCCTTTCTCTCTCAACGGTCACGGAACATAGGCACGGCACACGACCCAGGCAGGGACAGCTGGTTGAACGTCCATGGAACGGATCGTCAAAGCATCGGCAAGCTCGTGTGTACGGACCAGCCGGTATCTGGCCGTACTTGGGTGACGCGTCACGGACGGATCCGCATACTTCGGGTGTCGTGCTCGGCGAGTCGTTCGGCCGGCGGCAACTCGTGCCCGAAGCGCCGGTGTATCCGGAAGGCCGGCTCACGGGGCGTCAGCTCGCCGGCCGGCATCCGGGCGGCAAGGGCCCGCGCGGCGGCTTCCTGGCCGGCAACGCTGCCCACTGGGCAGAGGGCGCGAGGCCCAGTTCGTCGAGTGCTGGGGGAAGGAGGTCGGGGACGTCCTGATCCGCCTCCGCGCGCGTGCACGCGGCCAGGATCCGCAGGGCAGGAGTGCCGAGACCGGCAACGAGTACGTCACAGGCGCCGGCGACGACGGGTTTCCCCGGCGGGAGGCGCCCCGGCTCGGGAGCAGGTGGTCGAGGAGGGCGTCGGGGCTTTCGCAACCGACGCAGATCTCGCGGCCTACGAACCGCCGCCGAAGAAGCCGGTCTTCAGATCCCCGATGATGGCGTCGAGGGGATGTCCGCTGACGATGAACGGTCCGTTCCAGGGCGCGCTGAGTGCGAAGAGCAACGCCAGGCTCAGCCCGACCACGCTCGCGACACCCGCGATGAGCAGTGACGTTCGCCAGCTGCTGCGAAAGACCAGTGCGCCGGCGTTGACGATCAAGGCCAGTCCGCTGGCCACGAGCGTGACGACGTAGAGCACGGGTACGGCGCGCGAGGCGGCCGCGATGCGGGCGCGCCGACCATTGGTGACACCGTCCAGGGCGGACAACAGTTCCGCGCCGGCCGCGGTTCCCACCTCGGGCCGGGCCGCCTCGGCGCGCACGCTGCGCTCCAGCCGTGCGACCGCATGAGCGGTGGCCGGGTCGTCGCCGGACGCCGCGGCCACGCCTCCCCATTCCCTGGCACGCGTGGTCTGCAAGTAGCCCATCAGTGCCGTGTGGATGGGCTCCGACTGGACTCGCGGGCTTGTCGCCGCCCACGCCAGGCGCGAGGCCGCGGCCGCCTCGTCGCTCACCAACCCCTCCGCCGCGCGCAGGTAGCCGGACTCGCTGGCCAGTGTGAGCGCGGCGAAGATCGCGAAGGCGGCGCCGAGTGTCGGCATCAGGGGCGTGACGATCTGCGGTACCCGGTCCTGTTCCCCGGCCGGCACGAGTACCCGGACGCCGATGCGCGCCAGGACCGCGACCAGGAAGGCAAGCGAGAGCCCGCCCACGACCAGCACCCACGCCGGCAGCGAGGTCAACCAGTTCACCACATCACCTACAGGGCGTTGCCTCGTCGATCACCTTCAACGAACGCTCCATGATCACAGGCCGAAGCCCTTTGAGGCTCGCGACGCCCGGCGGGATATGTCGATTTATTTAGTATCGGGGGCGCCGGCCGTCCCTCAGGAGGAGGGTGCGATCCGCCGTGTGGGCTGTTCGTCCTTCGTCGCGTGGTCCGGTCCGTCCTTCGGGGTGTCGTCGTCGGCGCGTTCGTGTCCGCCTCGTAGGGCGGAGGCGAGGGCGGAGACCAGGGCCATGGCCGCGGCGACGCCGAAGACGATGCCCAGGCCGTGGTGGAAGGGACCGGAGACCAGTTCCGGGAAGAAGCTGTGGCCGGTCAGGGTGGCGCGCTGGGCCGCGGTGAGGTGGTCCATGGTGCCGCCGGCGCCGAGCAGGTGGCCGATGGGGTTGTTGCCGAGGAACGTCGCGAAGAGGGTGCTGACCGGCGGCAGCGAGGCCACGTCGTGGGCGGTGGCGGCGGGTACGCCGTGTGCCTGGAGGCCGCTGCTGAGGGTGGCGGGCAGGGAGGATGCCAGCCCGGACACCATCAGCGAGAAGAAGACGCCGATGGACAGGGCCGTGCCCGAGTTCTGGAAGGTGGAGCGCATCCCGGAGGCCACGCCCCGGTAGCGGGCCGGGACGCTGCCCATGATGGACGAGGTGTTGGGCGAGGAGAACATGCCCTGGCCCAGACCGTTGAGGAACAGCAGCGCGGCGAACAGGCCGTACTCGAAGTTCACGGGCAGCGCCAGCAGGCCGAGGAAGGAGCATGCGACCACGATCAGGCCGGCCGTGGAGAACAGACGCGCGCCGAACCGGTCGGAGAGGTATCCGGAGACAGGACCGGCGATCAGGAAGCCGAGGGTCAGCGGCAGCATGAAGATACCGGCCCACAGCGGGGTGTCCTCGAAGTCGTAGCCGTGCAGCGGCAGCCAGATGCCCTGCAACCAGATGATCAGCATGAACTGCAGGCCGCCGCGGGCGATCGAGGTGAGCAGGGCGGCCAGGTTGCCCGCCGCGAACGCCCGCACGCGGAACAGGGACAGCCGGAACATGGGCTCGGCGACCCGGGTCTCCGCGACGCAGAACACCAGCAGCAGGAACACGCCGCCGATCAGGCCCGCCAGTACCCAGGGATTGGTCCAGCCGGTGGGGTGGCCGCCGTAGGGCTGGATGCCGTAGGTGATGCCGGCCAGCAGGATGCCCGCTCCCGTGGCGAAGGTGATGTTGCCCAGCCAGTCGATGCGGCCCCGCCCGCCGGCCGCTGTCTCGCGCAGGCTCAGGTACGACCAGACGGTGCCGGTGACGCTGACCGGGACGCTGATCCAGAACACCGCACGCCAGTCGACCGCGGCGAGCAGACCGCCGGCGAGCAGGCCGAGGAACTGCCCGGCGAGCGCGGTGATCTGGTTGACGCCGAGGGCCATGCCGCGTTGCCGGGCCGGGAAGGCGTCGGTGAGGATGGCGGCCGAGTTGGCGGTGAGCATGGAGCCGCCGAAGGCCTGGACGATGCGCCACAGGATCAGCCACAGCGCGCCCGTGCCGGCCCGGAACGGGTCGAGGGACAGGGCGACGGAGGCGCAGGCGAAGACGAGGAAGCCCAGGTTGTAGATGCGGACCCGGCCGAACATGTCGCCGAGGCGGCCGAGGACGACGACCAGCACGGCCGAGACCAGCAGGTAGCCGAGGATCATCCACAGCAGGTAGCCGATGTTGCCGGCCGCGAGGGGGTCCAGGCCGATCCCGCGGAAGATGGCGGGCAGGGAGATGATCACGATGGAGGCATCCATCGTGGCGATCAGCACGCCGAGCGTGGTGTTGGAGAGAGCGACCCACTTGTAGCCGGGGCCCGGGGGCGTGTCCCGGTGGCGGGCGGAGTGGGCGAGCAGGCGGCCGCGGAGCCCTCCGGCGGGAGCGGCCGGCGGTGTGTCTTCGGCGGGGTGCCGGTCCTGCGGGGCGGGCGTCGGCCCGCTCACAGCCGTTCCGCCAGCCGGTCGAGGAGGGGCAGGGCGGCACGGAGCGAGTCGCGTTCCTCGGGCGTGAGTTCGTCGAGGGCCTCGGCGAGCCGGCCGACGGACTCGGAGCGGCGCTCCTCGAGCACGGCCCGGCCCTCGTCGGTGATCGACACGATGGCCCGGCGTCCGTCGGCCGCGTCCGGGGTACGGCGGACCAGCCCACGCTGTTCGAGCCCCGCGAGCGTGGTGGCCATCGCCTGCGGCCTGACGCGCTCGAGCTCGGCGAGCGAACCGGGCGAGTCCGCTCCGGTGCCGGCCAGCCGGGCCAGTACCGAGACACCGGAGAGGGAGACGTCCCCCACGGCGTGGGCCTGGCGCAGCCGGCGGACTATCCGGCCCATGGCCAGCCGCAGTGCGCCGGCGAGTGCCGCCGTCTCCGGCGATCGGTCATGGCCATCCGTGCGGCCGCCTGTCCTGTCCAGCACATCCATGGTTACTAACCATAGGTTTATCAGTTTGGACTGTTCAATCAAGTGTTAGTAATCAGTCGCGGCGGACTCCCGCTGATTCCGATGCCACCTCGTCCCAGCCGCCGCCGGAGGCCACCACGGGCGACCGGGTCAGCCCGACGATGCCCGCCGCCATGAGGCCGACCCCCACGGCCTCGGGCAGCATGCGCCAGCCCAGCGCGATGCTCTCCCCGAACAGCAGGCCGCCCAGGGCGATGCTGATCAGGGCATCTCCCAGGGTCAGCGCCGGCTGGGAGGCCGCCAGGGTGCCGGCCCGCAGCGTCCACTGGAGCAGCAGCACGCTCAGCAGTCCGGTGACGGCGGCGGCGTAGGTGTGCCAGGTGGTGAGGACCGCGGCGGGTCCCGCCGCGAATCGCCCGGTCACCTCCTTGATGAGCGCGGCGGTGACCGCGAAGCCGGCGGCGGTGGCGATGCCCAGCGTGGCCGCCTGCAAGGGGCCACGCATACGGAGAGCCGCTGCCAGCAGCACGGCGACGCAGCACGCCAGCCCGCCTCCCACGACGAGCCAGCGCCAGTCGTCGGCCCGGTCACTGCCGGGGGACGGGGACGCGCTGAGCAGGAAGAGCGCCAGTCCACCCGCGAGCATCACGAAGGACCGCCAGGTCCCGGCGCCGGGGCGGTGCCGGAACACCACCGCGCCCACGAGCAGGGTGAACAGCAGTTCGCTGGCCAGCAGGGGCTGTACCACCGAAAGCTGCCCGGAGTCCAGGGCGATGACCTGGAAGACAGCCGAAAGCATCAGGGCCGCCGCGCCGGCCCACCAGTGCGGATGGCTCAGGAGTCCCGCCAGGCGGGCCATCGCCGCTCCGACTCCGCGGCCGGTGACCTCGTCCGGTTCGACGGCGGCCCTGCGCTGCAGGACGGAGGCCGCCGCGTTGGACAGCGCGGAGAGCAGGGCCATGACGACCGTGAGCACGTTCATGCGCATGCCTGCCGTTGACGGGATGTACGCGGTGATACACCTACCCATGTGGAGCGGACGAGCCCTTACCGCCTGCTCGTGGTCGGCGCGAGCATGGGGTCGGGCCATGACGCGGTCGCCGTCGAGCTGGCCCGGCGCCTGCGCGTGGCCGGGCACGAGGCGGTGCACACGGACGTACTGGAGATGCTGCCCGCCGGTATCGGGGCGGGGCTGCGCGGCTTCTACCGGGCGACGGTCCGGCATGTCCCCGTGCTGTACGCGGGCATCTACGCCGCCTTCTTCCGCGCCGGCGCCGGTCCGCGGCCGGGCAGCGCGCCGCTCGCGGCGCTCGCCGAGGACCGGTTGCGGGCGCGGGTGGCGAGCGAGCGTGCCGACGCGGTCGTCGCGGTCTTCCACCTCGCCGCCCAGCTGACCGGCCGCATGCGGGCACTCGGACGGCTGACGGTGCCCAGCGCGGTGGTCATCACCGACTTCGCCGTCCACCGGCAATGGCTGCACCGGGGCAACGACCTCAACCTGTGCCTCACCCCGCAGATCGCCCGGAACGTGCGGCACGGCCTGGGCCGGCCCGCCACCGCCTGCGGCCCGCTCCTGCCGGACCGCTTCCGCCCGCACCCGGCCGGCGAGACGTACTGGCGGCAGCGGCTCGCGGCGAGCGACGGGCGCCTGCCCGTGCTGCTGTCCTCGGGCGCGTGGGGCGTGGGGAGCCGGCTCGACGCGACGGCCCGGCTGCTGGTCGGCGCCGGCTATCTGCCGGTCGTCCTGTGCGGGCGGAACGAGCGCCTGCGCCGCCTGCTGTCACGGGTGCCGGGAACGCTCGCCCTGGGCTGGGTGGACGACATGCCGGGCCTGATCGCGGCGTGCGGGGCACTGGTCGACAACGCCGCGGGGCAGACGGCGCTCGAAGCACTCGCCGTCGGTGTGCCCGTCGTCGGGTACCGTCCGATCCCCGGCCATGGCGCGGAGGGTGTACGCCGGATGGCGGCGCTCGGTCTGACCGAGCACGCCGCCGACTCCCGGCAGCTGGTGCGGTCCCTGGACCGCCTCACAGCGGGCGGTGCGGTCCCCGGTCGCCCGGCTTCCGCCACCCGCCGGCTCTTCCGGGGTGACGTCGTACGCCCACTGGAACGGCTCTGCGCCTGAGATCAGCCCCGGCCCGCGACACGGTGCTCGCCGAGCGGCCCGACTGTCAGGCCCGCCGCCCGGCACGCGCCCACCAGCCGGGGCAGCGCGGCCAGCGCCGCCCGCCAGCAGCCCGGTGCCGACTGGCGGTCGGTGTCGTGCAGCAGCACCGTGCCGCCGCCCCGCAGGTCCGCCAGGACGGTCGCCGCCACGGACTCGGCGGTGGCACAGGCCGTCCAGTCGCGGCCCCAGGCCGTCCACAGGACCGGGCGCAGCCCGGTGCGGCGCGCGGCCAGCAGCCGGTCACCGGTCAGGATGCCGTACGGGGGCCGGTACCAGGTGGGGGCGACACCGGACACCTGTGCCACCGCGTGCGCGGCTCGCGCCAGCCGGCGGACCTCCCTGGCCGGTGCCGGCCGCCAGGGGCGGTCGTGCGTCCAGCCGTGGACCGCGAGTTCGTGACCGCGCCGGACGATGTCATGGCTCAGCCGCCGGTGGCTCAGGACCTGCTCACCCACCACGAAGAAGGTGGCACGGACCGACAGCTCGTCCAGCGCGTCGAGAAAAGCGGGGGTGGAGCGGGGATCGGGGCCGTCGTCGAAGGTGAGCGCCACATGGTCGTCGCCGCCGACGCCCGCCAGGGCCGGCAGCCAGGTGCGCCGCGGACCGGGGAGCCAGGTCCCGGCGGGCACGATGTGGGCCGCGGCGACGAGCGCCGGGACGACGGCGACGGCCGTGGTGAACAACCGGCCCCGGTCGACGCTGCCTCGCATGTCCCCCTCGCCTCCTCATCCGCCCAAGCCTCGGCCTCGGCCTCAGCCGAATTGGGCCGCCAGGCGCCGGTACGCGGAGGGCGCGAGGCGGCGGACCGCGACCGGTACACGCAGCCAGCCGGGCACGAACACCTCGTCGCGTTCCCTGCGCACCGCCGCGACGACCGCCGCGGCCACCCGCTCGGGCGGGATCGGACGCGGGCGGCGGCGGGAGTAGGGCGCCCCTCTCCGGGCGAAGAAGGGAGTGTCCACCGCGCCCGGCACGACGTGGGTCAGCCGCACGCCGGTGCCGTCGAGCTCGTACCGCAGCGCGTCGGCGAAACCGCCGAGTCCCGCCTTGGCCGCGGAGTACACCGCTTCCTCCCGCACCCCGACGCAGCCCGCGATGGAACCGATCAGCACCAGCCGGCCCCGGCGCCGCGCCACCATGTGGGGCAGGACCTGCCGGACGAGCCGCACCACCGATGCCAGGTCCACGGTGAGCAGCCGGTCCACCTCGCCGCCGGGCATCGAGGTGAACGGCCCGGCCCAGCCCACACCGGCCGCGGCGACGAGCAGATCGATGCCCGGTGCCTGCCGAAGGGCCCGGTCGACCAGTTGCCGGGCGCCGTCGGCGCCGGACAGGTCGCAGGGGATCGCGACGCCGGACGTCTCGTGGGCCACCGTGTCCAGCCGGGCCCGGTCACGGCCGGAGACCAGCAGCGCCCACCGCTCGTCCGCCAGGGCCCGCGCGACGGCCGCCCCGATCCCGGAGGACGCACCCGTCACCAGCGCCACGCCTGTCCCGGGCGCGGTGCCCGGCAGAAGGGTGGACGGGACCGGGCCCGGATCCGCCGTGACGCGTCCCAAGCTGACCTCCCCGCCCGCACCCGCGCATCCGACGATGACAACGACGGTGACGGTGACGACAACGACGATCGAGGGGTAGCCGGAGCTGACGGCTTTCAAACGTGGGGCAGCGCATGGACGGCACGGCGATGAGCCACGTGGGTGTCTTTGCGCAACGCTCCCGGCCGGGCCCCGGCCGTACCGGGTCTGCGCGCGGTCCGGGCAGGAGGATGACAGGCCGTGGTGTACCTCTTCAGCCTTCCCGCCGCGTGCCTGCTGGGCTTCGGCTTCGTGCTCCAGCAGCACGCGGCCGAACGCGAACCGCTGTCCTTGATGTTGTCCTTCCGGCTGCTGCTGGACCTCGCGCGAGTGCCCCTGTGGCTGGCGGGCATCGGCTGCATGGTCGTGGGCCAGATCCTCGGGGCGCTCGCGCTGACGCGCGGCAGCCTGGCCCAGGTGGAGCCGTTGCTCACCACGAACCTGCTCTTCGCGATGGCCCTCGCCCGGTGGATGGGAGATCAGCCGCTCGGCCGGTCGGGGTGGCTGGGGGCGCTCGCCCTCAGCGGCGGAGTGGCGGCCTTCGTCGTGGCGGGGCACCCGCACAGCGGTCAGGGCCAGGTCGGTGCGTTGCGGCACTGGCTCGTGATCGGCTGCGTACTGGGGCTGGCCGGGGTCCTCGTCGTCTTCGCCCAGCGCCTGCGGCTGCTGCGCAGGCCGCCTTTCCTGGCTGCCGCGGCCGGCACGCTCTACGGCCTCCAGGACGCGCTCACCCGCGTCAGCGGCGGCATCGTGGGTGCCAGGGGAATCAGCGGCCTGCTCGTCTCGTGGCAGCCCTGGGCCGTCGTCGCGCTGGCGTTGGTGGGTCTGCTGCTGGTGCAGAGTGCCTTCGAGGCCGGGCCGCTGCGCCTGTCCCTGCCGGCGCTGACCGCTGCCGAACCCCTGATCGGCATCGCCTGCGGCATCGGCTTCCTCCAGGACGAGTTGCGCACCGAGCCCGGCGCACTGGCCTGGCAGTCCGCCGGGGTGGTCGCGGTGATCACCGGCGTCTTCGTCCTCGGGCGGCACCCCGTCATGCCCAGCGGCGAGCGGCGGGGGCACTGAGCGAGCGGTTTCCCGGGGCGCGTGCCGCGAGCGCGTCCAGGAGGAGGTCCACGGAGTCGTCGAAGGAGCTGTCCGCCATGCCGGGCAGTTCGCTGCGGGTGGCGGTCAGCGCCGGGTACGACTCGGGGTCCAGGCCCTGGTAGACGTCGCGCCAGGCCCGCTGGTCGGCTTCGCGCTGCTGGCGGGGGAGCGCGTGGAACGCCGCGTCCGTGGCGGCATGGCTGAGCACGGTGTCGATGAAGGCGAGGTAGAGCCGTGCGGCGCGGGCGGGCTCGAAGCCGGCGGAGAGCAGCAGCCCGATTCCCGTCTCCACGGCCCTTATCTCGTTCTCGCGCCGGGTCACCCGGTGCGAGGCCATGGCGGCCGCCTTGGGGTGGGCGAGATATCCGGCGCGCACCCGCTGTGCCATTTCGCGCAGTGCGGCCACCCAGTCGTCCCCGGGCACGAAGCCCGCCATCGCGTCGCCGATGATCCGGTCGGCGATGGCGAGCACCAGGTCGTCGGTGTCGTGGAAGTAGCGGTACAGGGCGGTCGGATCGCAGCCCAGGGCCGCCCCCAGCCGACGCACGCTCAGCGCCTCGGGGCCGTGTTCGCCGATCAGCCTGAGGGCGGTCTCCACGATCAGGTCCTCCGACAGCAGGACGCCCGAGCGGGTGGGCCGGCGGCGTCTGCGTTCCTGCGGGACACGGGTGGGCATCCGGGGGTTCCTCTCGTCCGGGCCGGCTCGTAGGCGGCGTACCGACGGTGCGCGTAGCGGCGTACGGGCAGTGAACGGCCCCCGCCCTGCTTACGTCAACAGGATTGACGGAATGCGGGCGCCGGATGTTCCATCGCATTCCCGCGCGGCCCTCCCCGCCGCCGTCCTGCGAGGAGCCCACCATGTCCTCCCCGTCCTCCCCGTCCCCCGCGTCCTCTCCGAGACCACGACCGTCCGCCGAAGCACGCCCCGCACTGCGCCGTTCCCTCGGTGTCGTGGACGGCGTGGCCCTCGCCGCGTCCAGTACCGCCGCCACCACCAGCATCGCCATCGGCATGGGCACGATCGCCTCGATCGTGGGCCTCCAGGCTCCGGCGCTGTTGCTGCTGGCCTTCCTGCCGGTCCTCGGCATCGCCACCGCCTACGCCCGGCTCAACCGCTCGGAACCCAACTGCGGCAACGGCTACGTGTGGGTCGGCAAGTCCCTCGGCCCCTGGCCCGGCTTCCTGACTGGCTGGGTCACCCTGGTCGGTTCGGTCATCTTCTGCGCCTACACGAGCGCGATCATGGGCTCGGTCGTCCTGGTCATCGCCAACCGTGCCGGTCTGCACAGCCTCGCCGGCATCACCCTCGATCCCGGGTCCACCGGTGTCACCACGGCGGTCGGTCTGGTCATCCTCCTCGCCCTCGCCGCCCTGACCGTCACCGGGATGCGCGCCGCCACCCGGTTCCAGTTCTCCCTGCTGGTCTTCGAGTACACGGTGCTGCTGGCCTTCTGCGGCTGGGCCCTGGTCTCCGGCCACCACACCATCTCCCTCTCCTGGTTCAACCCCTTCGCCATCTCCGACGGCACCGCGTTCGCCCAGGGCATGGTCCTCGCGGTGTTCTTCTTCTGGGGCTGGGACGCCGCCTTCAGCGTCAACGAGGAGACCAGGCGCGTGGACGACTCCGCCCGGGGAAGCTTCATCGCCCTGTTCGCCATGCTCGGCCTGTTCCTCTTCGCCTCGGTCGCCTTCCAGCGGGAGATGAGCCTGCCCGAGCTCGTCCGGAACGGTCCCCAGGCCCTTCCCTACCTCGGTGCGAAGCTGGCCGCCGAACCCTGGGCCACCTTGCCCCTGATCGCCCTGATGTTCTCCGCCGTGACCTCCGTCCAGGCCACCCTGATCCCGACGGCGCGCGGACTGCTCGCCATGGGCCGGGACCGGACCATGGGGCAGATGTGGACCCGTGTCCATCCGCGATACGGCACCCCCGCCGTCGGCACGGTCGTCGTGATGGCCGTCGCCTCCGTGATCGCCCTGCTCGCCGTGGCCATCCCCAAGCTGAGCGACATGCTGCTGACCGCGGTCAACGCCATCGGCCTGATCGTCGCCCTCTACTACGGCCTCACCGCGCTGGCCTGCGCCGTCCGCTTCCGCTCCGCCCTGCGCGAAGGACCACGCGAGGCGCTGCTCGCGGTCGCCGTACCCGGCGCGTCCAGCCTGGTCCTCCTGGGCCTCGGCGGCTACCTCGGATACTCGTACCTGACCATGAGCGACCACTTCGAACTCAGCCCGGACAACGGCTGGTTCATGTTCTCCCTGCCCGCCGCCATCGTCCTGTTCGGCCTGGGCATGGCCGCCGTCGCCAAGTACGTCCGCCGCTCGCCGTACTTCACCACCGGACGCGGCACCGACGCCGAAGCGCTGACCCTGCCGATGGACCGCACGGCGGTCTGACCCCCCTCTCCCCCACTCGGAGTTCCCTCACATGACGCATTCCCAGGCCACGGGCCCCGCCGATCTCGTGCTGACCGGCGGTCCCGTGCACACCGTGGATCCCGCCCGCAGCCGTGCCACCGCGGTGGCCGTGCGCGGCGGGCGGATCGCCGCCGTCGGCCACGACGAGGTGCACGAGCTGATCGGACCGGGCACCGAGGTCGTCGACCTCGCCGGGAAGCTGCTGCTGCCCGGCTTCCAGGACGCCCATGTCCACCCGCAGGGCGCGGGCATCGAGCTCGGCCTGTGCCATCTCGGCGACACCGTCGACCCGGCCGAGTACCTGCGCCGGATCAAGGCGTACGCGGACGAGCACCCGGACGCCGAGTGGATCACCGGTGGCGGCTGGTCCCTGGAGGCGTTCCCCGGCGGCTCCCCCACGGCCGCCGCCCTCGACGCGATCGTCCCCGACCGGCCCGTCTTCCTGCCCAACCGCGACCACCACGGCGCCTGGGTCAACAGCCGGGCGCTGGAGCGGGCCGGCATCGACTCCCGTACCCCGGACCCGGCCGACGGCCGGATCGAGCGGGACGCCGAGGGCAACCCGACCGGAATGCTCCAGGAGGGCGCGGTCCACCTCGTGGGCAGGCTGGTGCCCGACCCGACGCCGGAGGAACAGCTGGCCGCCCTGCTGCGCGCACAGGCCGTACTGCACTCCTGCGGCGTCACCGCCTGGCAGGACGCCATCATCGGCACCTACACCAACATGACGGACCCGGCACCCGCCTACCAGGCCGCCCTCGACCGGGGTCTGCTCACCGCCCGCGTCGTCGGCGCCCTGTGGTGGGACCGCGAGCGCGGCGCCGAGCAGCTTCCCGAACTCGTCGCCCGCCGCGCGGAGTTGAGCAGGGGGCGGTTCCGGGCCGGGACCGTGAAGATCATGCAGGACGGTATCGCGGAGAACCACACCGCCGCCCTGCTCGACCCGTATCTCACCGGCTGCGGCTGCTCCTCCGGCAACAAGGGCATCAGTTTCGTCGAGCCCGAAGCGCTGAAGAAGTACGTCACCGAACTCGACGCGCTGGACTTCCAGGTCCACTTCCACGCCCTCGGCGACCGCGCGGTGCGCGAGGCGCTCGACGCCGTGGAGGCCGCCCGCCGGGCCAACGGCCACCGCGACACGCGGCACCACCTGGCCCATCTCCAGGTCGTCCATCCGCACGACATCCCCCGGTTCCGGACCCTGGGAGCGACCGCCAACCTGCAGATGCTGTGGGCCGCGCACGAACCGCAGATGGACGAACTGACCCTGCCCTTCCTCGGTGCCGAACGCGGCGCCCGGCAGTACCCGTTCGGCGACCTGCTGCGCGCGGGCACGACACTGGCCGCGGGCAGCGACTGGCCGGTCAGCAGCCCCGATCCGTTCCAGGCCATCCATGTCGCCGTCAACCGCATCGCCCCGGACGCCCCCACGGGCACCCCTGTCTTCCTCCCCGAACAGGGCCTCGACCTGGGTACCGCCCTCGCCGCGTACACGGCCGGCAGCGCCTACGCGAACCATCTCGACACCACCACCGGCAGCATCACCGTAGGAAAATCGGCCGATCTGATCGTCCTCGACCGCGACCCGTTCGCGGCCCCCGCCGAGGAGATCGCCACCACCCGCGTTCTGCAGACCTTCGTCGAGGGCCAACGCGTCCACGCGGCTGCCGACGCCTGATCCGGGGGCCGCGTCCCACCGACGGGCGGCGGTCCCGCCGGCCGTCATGCCGGCCGGGGCACCGGGGCGGGCAGGTCCTGCACCTCCAGGCTGATCAGCTGCTCCGGGGCCGGGTCCGGCAGTTCGGCGACGCGCTGGGCCTGGCGTTCGGTGATCTCCTGGAAGATCTGGCGCGCCGAGCGGCCGTTGCCGAATCCCTCGGTCCGCGGCATCCGCTCGAACAGCAGGAGGAGTTCCGCACGGGCCACGGGGGTCAGCTCGTAGCGCAGGCGGGATTCGCTCAGGGCCGCGGCCTGGCCATACGGGCGTGCCGTGCGGCCTTGAACGTCTCGGGCAGGAAGCGGTGTTCGAGGGCGGTGCGCCGGGTGGTGAAGTCGCCTCCGACGACTTGGGCCTGCCCGTCCATCATCGCCAGGAAGCCCTGACGGGCGACGTCCTTGCGGCTGTTCTTCTTCATGCCGGGGCCGAAGGCGGTGTTGTTCATGCCGGCGCGGGCATGGAAGTCGCTGTCGGTGGCGCCGGGCATGAGCGTGGTGACGCTGACGCCGTGTTCCTTGAGTTCTTCGCGCAGACCGAGGGCGAACATGCGGGTGAAGGCACGCGACGGCCCGTACACGGTCTCGTAGGGCGTGGGCAGGGTGGCGGAGAGGGACGAGGTGATCAGGATGCGGCCGCGCCCGTTGGCCGCCATGTGCCGGGCGACGTGCTTGGCCAGGTGGACGACGGAGGTGACGTTCAGCTCGATCAGGCCCAGCTCGTCGTCGAGGTCGGTGTCCAGGAAGGCCCCTCCGATGCTCCGCCCGGCGTTCAGGACCGCCGCTTCGAGCGGCCGGCCGGTCTTCTCCACCGCGCGCCACACGGTTTCCACGCCGTCGGCCTCGGCGAGGTCGGCGCGCACGGCGGTGACGTCGCCGCCGTACCGGGCGAGGTCGGCTGCCGCCTTGTCGATTTTCTCGCTGCGGCCCGTCGCCACCAGGTCGAATCCGTTGATGGCGAACAGCAGCGCCAGTTCGTGGCCGATGCCGGAGGAGGCTCCGGTCACCAACGCCAGCGGACGGTGAGAGACAGTGCCGCTCACGGGGTGCTCCGTTCCGTCGAAGAGGGATGGGCGGGCCGAGGCCGTACGGGTACGGCGGCCCCGGCGGCGTTCCAGCTGGCCAGCAGCCGCCAGGCCTCCTGCGAGGCCCGGTCCTGCGCCGGCATGTAGAGGAACAGGGTCTGGTCGTCCTCGCCGGGCATGGTGAACGCCTGGTAGTCGATGGTCAGCGGCCCGACCAGGGAGTGCCGGAAGCGCTTCTGGCCGAAGGTGCGGTTGAGCACCTTGTGCTGGTCCCACCAGCGGCGGAATCGCTCGCTCTTCATGGTGAGCTCACCCACCAGCTCGGCCGTGCGGGCGTCGTCGGGATGCCGCCCGGCGTCCAGCCGGAGGATCGCGGTCATCTCCGCGGCGATCTTCTCCCAGTCCGCGTACAACTCCCGCGCCTCGGGGGCCAGGACGATCCAGCGGGTCAGGTTGCGTTCCCGGTAGGGCATCGCGTCGAAGTCGGCCAGCAGCACCCGGCACAGGTGATTGGTCGCCAGAACGTCCCCGCGCCGGCCGAGGATGAATCCCGCGTGGTCGCCGAAGGAGTCCAGGAACCGGCGCAGCCCCGGCCGCGCCTTCTGCACGGTCGGCGCACTGCGGCGGGCCTTGGCCGGCTTGGGTTTCACCAGGTCGAACAGGTGGGCGCGTCCGGCGTCGTCCAGGCGCAGCGCCTCGGCGATCGCCTCCAGCACGCTGTCCGACGGCGTGATGTTCCGTCCCTGCTCCAGTCGCGTGTAATAGTCCGTGCTGACGCCGGCCAGCTGCGCGACTTCCTCGCGCCGCAGGCCCGGCACGCGCCGGTGGGCCCCGCTTTCCGGCAGGCCGGCCGATTCCGGTGCGATGCGGTCGCGGCACCGGCGCAGGAACTGGCTGAGATCGACGTTGCTGGCCATGTCTTCCATGTTCCCCGTTCCGGGCCGCCGAGGCGGCGGGCAAGGGGGGTCGCTCTGTCCTAGGAAGCCGTCCGCGGAAGCCGTATCCGAAACCGTCTCCGGGGAGGAACGCCCTGCCCGGGAGTACCCCTGGCCCCGTTCACGGCCGTATCTCGTAGACCGCGTTGAACGCGGTCACCGCGGCCTGCCGGAACCGGGTGAAACCGGCCTCGGTGGCCAGGTCGCGCACCACCGATTCGCCGGCCTGCGCGCCCAGTGCGTAACCGCCCTGCTGCGAGAGGGAGTTGGGCACGCAGAGGAACGTGGAGCCGCTGTAGTACAGCCGGCCCACCGGGTTGAAGTTCTCCTCGACCCGGTCGGAGGCGAACGGTTCCACCAGCAGCCAGGCGCCGTCCTCGGCCAGGGCCTGCCGCACCCGGCGGGCGGCCCCGAGCGGATCGCCCATGTCGTGCAGGCAGTCGAACATGGTCACCAGGTCGTAGTCCGTCCCCGCGAAGGTCTGGGCGGTGGCCACCTCGAAGGTGACCCGCTCGGCGACCCCGGCCTCGGCGGCCTTCTCGCGGGCCAGCTCGATCGACTCACGGTGGTAGTCGGAACCGGCGACCGTCGTCCGCGGGTACGCCTCGGCCAGCAGCACCGCCGACGAGCCGAGGCCGCAGCCGACGTCGGCGACCCGGGCCCCTTCGGTGAGCCTGGCGTCGATCCCGTCCAGCGCGGGGATCCAGTTCGGGACCAGCTCGGCCTCGTAGCCGGGCCGGAAGAAGGCGTCGACCCCGACGAACACCTCCTCGTCGTGCTGGTGCCAGCCGAAGCCCTCCCCGGCGCGGAACGCGTCGGCGATACGGGGCTCGGCACGCAGCATGCCCAGGGCGAAGCGGAAGGCGGCCGCGACATCGGGACCGTTCGGGTCGGCCAGGCAGAACGCCTGCTCCTCGCTCAGCGCGAACCGGCCGGCCTCCGGGTCGTAGCCGACGTAGCCGCCCGCGGCCTGGCCGCGCAGCCACTCGGTGAGGTAGCGCGGATGACAGCCGGTGCGCTCCGCGAACTCCTCGGGTGTCGCGGGGCCCTCGGCGAGCGCGCGGTACAGGCCGAGCCGGTGGCCGAGGGCGACGGATCCGGCGGCCTCGGTCGCCGCGAGGTCGGTCACGAAGCGGCCCAGGAACTCGTTGATCTTCTCGTGGTCGATCTTGTCGTGGTCCATTTTCCCGTTCTCCCTTCCTGCCGGACCGGCTGTGCGGTCACACCAGGAAGGCTCGGCGCGCCCACTGTCACGGCCCTCGCACGGGATATCGTCGTACTACCACGTCCAGTTTTATCCGTGTCATACATATTTGTACTGATTTGCACGAGCGTGCAGCACACCGGGAGGCGCCATGACGGACGGGCCACAGCCGCCGTCGGTGCGGGTGGAGGTCCTCGGGCCCCTGCGTCTCCTCGTCGACGGTTCCCCGGTGGAGGTCCCCGGTCCGCGGCGGCGCGCGGTGCTCGCCCTGCTCGCGCTCGCCGAGGGGCGGTCCGTGACCGTCGGCCGGCTCGTGGACGCCCTGTGGCCGTCGGGGGTGCCCGCGTCGGGGCGGCAGGCCCTGCACAACCACATATCCCGGCTGCGCGGGCACCTCGGCCCCGCGGCGGACAGGCTGGAGACACAGCACGACGGTTACCGGCTCGCCCTCCGGCACGGCGAGTTCGACCTGGCACGGGCGCGGGCGATGCTCACCAGGGCACGGGAGCAGGCACAGCGGGACCCGGCCGGCGCGTGCGCACTGCTGCGGGAGGCGCACGGACTGTGGCGCGGACCGGTGCTCGCCGACCTCACCGACGTCGATGCCGTGGCCGCCGCGGTCGAGGAGTGCCGGCAGCTGGGCCGCGAGGTGACCGACGCACTGATCGGCGCCGCCGTCGCCGCGGGACAGGCCGAGGGGGTGCTCGGTCTCGCCGCTGCCCAGGCGGCCGCCGACCCGCTCCGGGAACCCGCGGTGCTCCTGCACATGCGGGCGCTGGCGGCGACCGGGCAGGCCCCGGAGGCGTTGCGCGTCGGACGGGAGTACCGGCGCCGTATGGTCGACGAGACCGGCCTCGATCCGTCGCCCGCCCTGGACGACGTCGAGAAGGACCTCTGCGGCGTGGGCACCGCGCCCGCGCCCGCCCGGCCGGTCACCCGGCTGTTCGGCCGCGACTCCCAGATCGCGTCCCTGCACCGGCTGCTGGCGGCCGAGCGCCTGGTCACGCTCGTCGGGGCCGGCGGCGTCGGCAAGACCCGCGTCGCCTGTGAGGTGGCCCGGCAGAGCGGCGCGGCGACGGTCCTGCGCCTCGCACCGGTCACCGATCCCGCCGCCGTCCCGCACGCGCTGGCGGCGGCACTGCAGCTGAGGGTCGACCACGGGGACGTCCTCGCCGCCTGCGTGGCCGTGCTGGCCGAGCGCACCGGTCTGCTGGTGATCGACAACTGCGAGCACCTGCTCGACGCCGTCCGGGACACGGTGGACGTGATCCTCGCCCGCTGTCCGGGCATCACGCTGCTGGCCACCAGCCGCGAGCCCCTGGGGCTGGCCGCCGAACACGTCTGGCGGCTGCCGCCGCTCCCGCTGCCCCGCCCCGGCCGGGATCCCGCGGAGGCGGCGTCCGTGGCGCTCTTCCTGGACCGGGCCCGCCGGGTCCGCCCCGGCCGGCCCCCGGCCCGCGCGGAACTGGCCGCGGTCGCCGATGTCGTGCGGCGTGTCGACGGGATACCGCTGGCCATCGAACTGGCCGCCGGCAGGCTGTCCACGTTCTCCCTCGGCGATCTCCGACGGCGCCTGAACCGTTCACTCGACCTGCTCGGTGGTGGCAGCACCAGCGCGGAGTCCCGGCACCGGACACTGCGCGCGACCGTCGAGTGGTCGTACCGGCTCCTCTCCGAGGACGAACAGCGGCTGTTCCGGCACCTGTCGGTCTTCGCCGACGGCGTGGACCTCGACACCGCCGAGCGGATCGCCACCGACCTGGAACCGGCGGGAGACCCCGGCAGCGCGGTGGCCCGCCTCGTCGACGCCTCCATGATCGACGCCACGTTCGACGGGACCACGCGGTACCACATGCTCGACACACTGCGGGCGTTCGGGCTTGACCGGCTCGCGGCCCTCGGCGAGGACGAGGCGGCGGCGGAGCGGATGGTGCGGTGGGCCGTCGAGCTGACCGGACGGTTCCGCGCCGCCATGGCGGCGGAACGGGAGCCCGCGGCCGACGCGGAACTGCGCCGCGAGCCGGCGAACCTGCGGGCCGCGTGGCGGCTGGTCCGCGGCCGGGGGCTCCTGGACTACGCCGTCGCGATGGTCGTCGGCCTGTTCGACGCGATCGCCTACCGCGACCTCGTCGAGATCCGGGACTGGGCGGAGGAACTGGCCGCCGACCCGGCACTCGCCGGCCACACGGGCGCGGGCCTCGTCCTCGGGGCCGCGGGCGAGGCCGCCTACCATCGCGGGGACTTCGTCCGCGCGGAACGGCTGGCCCGCGCCGGGCTCCGCGCCGGGCCGGAGAGGAACGCCGGAGGCGAGGCGCCCTGGCAGTGCCTGATGGTGCTCTCGGTGGCCGAGTTGGCACGCGGCGCCCACGACGCCGCGGTGGAGCACGCCCTGGCCTCGGCCGATCTCGTCGGTCCGCACCGGGAGGGCCTGGGCATCGCGGCCCTCGCGAAGGCCTACGCGGGCGCCCCTGACGCGGCGCGCCGGCTCAACGAGCGGGGGTGGGCCGAGGCGGTGTCGCCCTCGATGCGCGCCTGGGGTGCCTATGTCGCGGGGGAGATCGAGAACCTGGCGGGCCGCGGAGAACTCGCCGAACGGCATTACGTCGAGGCCGTCGACCTCGCGTGTGCCTCCGGCGCGACATTCCTCGTCGGCGTCTCGGCCGTGGGCCTGCTGTCGGTGCGTGCCGCGCGGGGCCGGGTCCACGAGGCTCTGGAGGGCTACCGCGACGTCATCGGGTACTTCGCCCGCACCGGCAACTGGACCCATCTGTGGACCACCTTGCGCAACCTCGCCGACCTGCTGCACCGGCTCGGGGACGACGAGTCGGCAGCCCTGATCGACGCCGCGGCGGACCGGGCCCCGGACGCACCCGCGGTACCCGGCGCCCGGCACACCACGACACATCGGCCGGTCCCCGGCCGGTCCGCCGTACTCGAACTGGCCCAGCAGGCCATCGAGCGGAACCTCACCAGGGGCCGGCTGAGCTCTCGTTAGGACGAGTTCGCCGCCGAGCGGGAGAGCCGGCCGCTGCCACCGTCGCCGGGGCGGCTGCCCGGTCGCGGGGCCAGGAGACGCGGCTTAGCGTTGATGGCAAGACGCGTCCCAGCGGGGGACGCCACGGCGGGCGCGTGGCCGGCCTGCTTCGGGAGGGGTCCCAGTGGGTACCGTCTCGTTCCTCCTCATCGTGGTCGTGCTGACGGCTCTGGCCTTCGACTTCACCAACGGCTTCCACGACACGGCCAATTCGATGGCGACGTCGATCGCCACGGGGGCTCTGGCACCGCGCGTGGCCGTCCTCGTCGCGGGGGTACTGAATCTGGCGGGCGCGTTCCTGTCCACGGCGGTCGCCAAGACGATCTCCGGCGGCATCGTGGACGATGCCAGAGTGTCCCTGGTGATGGTCTTCGCCGGGCTCGTCGGCGCCCTGTTGTGGAATCTGCTGACCTGGCTCGCCGGGCTGCCGTCGAGTTCGTCGCACGCGCTGTTCGGCGGGCTGATCGGTGCTGTGTGGGTCGGCGCCGGCGGATCCGCGGTGCAGTTCGGGGTGATCGTGGAGAAGATCCTGATCCCTGCCGTCCTCTCGCCGCTCGTCGCCTGCGCCGTGGCCGTGCTGGGCACCTACCTCGCGTACGTCATCACCCGGCGGTCGGGCCCCGAGCGGGCCCGGCGCGGATTCCGCAGGGGTCAGATCGGTTCGGCGTCGCTGGTGGCGCTCGCCCACGGCACCAACGACGCGCAGAAGACCATGGGTGTCATCACCCTGGCCCTGATCTCCGCCGGGGTGCTCGCCCACGGCTCCGGGCCGCCCTGGTGGGTGGTGCTCTCCGCCGGGCTGGCCATCGCGCTCGGCACGTACGCGGGCGGCTGGCGGATCATCCGCACCATGGGCAAGGGGCTCACCGACATCGAGGCCCCGCAGGGCTTCGCGGCCGAGACCGGCGCGACGGCCGTGATTCTCGCCTCGTCCCACATGGGATTCCCCCTGTCGACCACGCAGGTGTGCACCGGCAGCATCCTGGGCTCGGGCCTGGGCCGCAGGATGGCCGAGGTGCGGTGGGGCGTGGCCGGACGCATCGCGCTG
This sequence comes from Streptomyces sp. NPDC020299, assembly GCF_044387825.1. Classification (NCBI taxonomy): domain Bacteria; kingdom Bacillati; phylum Actinomycetota; class Actinomycetes; order Kitasatosporales; family Streptomycetaceae; genus Streptomyces; species Streptomyces sp. NPDC020299. The sequence continues at coordinate 140,137 of NZ_JBIRWL010000005.1, read as the reverse complement.
GCCTGGCTGTGCACGCTGCCCGCGGCGGCCGCCATGGGCGGCGCGGCGGCCTGGACAGCCAGCCGTGGCACCATGGGTGTGGCCCTGGTCGCCGCCGCCGCGGCCGCCTCGGCGGCCGGGTTCTGGGCCCTGTCGCGCCGCCGCCCCGTGACCCCGGACAACGTCAACGAACCGCCCGCCCGACTGCCCGAGCACGTGCAGCAGACAGCGGCGTGAGAGCCGGGCGGCCGGCGCGTCCTGCGGCGAAGGGAGGCGGGGCGATGAACATCCACTGGGGCAGCCTCGGCACCGTGTTCGGCGTGAGCCTCGGGATCACTCTTCTCACGGTCGTACTGTTCTCCCTCGGCGTCGCCGCCTGGCCCCGGGGCGACGACGGAGAACGCACCCTCGGCACCAACCGGCCGGCCGCCGCCGCGGCAGCGGTGCTGTGCTTCGCCGCATGCCTGGCGGTCGCCGCCTACGGGCTCGCGCTGATCGTCGGCGGCTGATGTGAAAGGGAGTTGGGCCTCGGGCCTGTCCGGCGGATCAGGTCGCGGGAAACGGGCGGTGCCTCGTCGACGCCGGTGAGCGGGGCTTGGTGCGGCCGGCTGCAAGGCGGAGGATGGCGTCGACGCGGAGCATCGGCCCCACGTCTGCGACATGATCCGCCGGACAGGCCCTAAGGGGTCCTTGCACCCTGATCGGGCGCTCATAGTGCAAGGACCCCTAAGACCCGCAGGCCTCGGACTCGGCGGGCTCCGGCTGTGCCAGGCCGGCCGTCCACTTCTCCTCGATCCGGCCGACCTTCCACACGAGCAGGGCGACGGCCCAGGTGGCGAAGAACAGGCCGACGATGACGTAGCCGATGATGTTCAGGTCCAGGCCGGAGACCCAGTCCCAGAAGGCTCCGTGCAGGTCTGCCTTCTCGGCGATCAGGCCGAGGAGTTCGACGGTGCCGATGATGAGGGCGACGGCGACGGACAGCCCGGTGATCGTGAGGTTGTAGTAGACCTTGCGGACCGGCTTGGAGAACGCCCAGCCGTAGGCGAAGTTCATGAACGAGCCGTCGATCGTGTCCAGCAGCGACATCCCGGCCGCGAACAGGACCGGCAGGCACAGGATGGCGTACCAGGGCAGTCCGGAGGCGGCGCCCGAGCCGGCGAGGACGAGCAGCGCGATCTCGGTGGCGGTGTCGAAGCCCAGGCCGAAGAGGAGGCCCAGGGGGTACATCTGCCAGGGCTTGGTGATCGACTTCATCAGGCGGCCGAGGATGCGGTTCATGAAGCCGCGGTTGTTGAGCTGCTCCTCCAGGGCCGCCTCGTCGAAGTGGCCGGAGCGCATCTGCCGGAAGACCTTCCAGATGCCGGCCATGATCAGCAGGTTGATGATCGCGATGACGTAGAGGAAGGTCCCCGAGACCGTCGTACCGATCCAGCCGGTGACGCTGTGCAGCTCGGAGTCGTCGTTCTCGACGGGCCCCGCCAGCTCCTTCACACCGAGGGAGAGCAGGAGGGCGAGGGCGAAGACGATCGAGGAGTGGCCGAGGGAGAACCAGAAGCCGACGGACAGCGGACGCTGCCCCTCGTTCATCAGCTTGCGGGTGGTGTTGTCGATGGCGGCGATGTGGTCGGCGTCGAAGGCGTGCCGCATGCCCAGGGTGTACGCGGTGACGCCGATGCCGACGCCGAACGTCTTGGAGCCCAGGCTGTAGTGCTCGGGAGCGACGATCGCGACGAGTGTGAACCAGCCGATGACGTGCAGCGCCAGGACGAAGGCGGCCATCCCGCCGACGCCGGCCCATTCCTTGCGGGTCATCGACGTGCGGATGCGGTGCCCGGCGGAATCGGGAGCTGTGGTCATCAGGGGGCGGGCCTTACTGCTCGGTGAGCGGCCGTCTTCAGCCGCACCTTCCAGGCTTCTGCGACCACCTTGCAAGTACAAGCTGAGCGCCGTAAAGATCGAGTCAGCTTTCAGCCAACACCACCCTCTTGCATATGATGCGCAAATGCATGACTACCGCATCAGGGTGGCGACGCCGGCCGACCTCGACGGGGCGCGGGCCGTGATGCTCGACGCCGTGTACCGCGACTTCGGCACCGGCTACGTGCCGGGCCGGCACGCCGACATCATCGATCCCGAGGCGTTCTACCTCACGCCACCCCGGCACACCTTGCTGGTCGCGGTCGCCGAACGGGACGGGACGGTGGCCGCCACCGCCGCACTGGACGCGCAAGGCCCGACACACCCGCCGAATCCGCGCCGGCTGGCGCAGAGGTATCCGTCAGGGGAAACGGCACAGCTGCGACGGGTGTACGTCCGTCCCGAACACCGCAGGCGCGGACTGGCCCGACGCCTGGTGGCCGGATTGCTGGACTTCGCGAGGAACGACGGGGGTTACCGGTCGGTCTACCTGCATACGTATCCCCACTCACCAGGAGCGATGGCCCTGTGGCAGGCGCTGGGTGAGGTGGTCTGCGACGAGCGGGACGACGTGCCGGGCGGCGGGAGCGGCGTGGTGCATTTCGAGATCACTACTTTTTAATGATAATCATTTTCGAGTAACCTGTGACTCCCCCTGAGGCACCAGAGGCAAGTGACGAGGACCATGAAATCTCCCCGCTCCCCGCTGACAGCCGGCCTGCTGCTCGCCCCGCTGCTGGCAGGCTGCTTCTCCTCCGCTGACGGCACATCGTCTGCCGGTTCGCCGGACTCCGGCGGTGGCAGGCGCCTCAGGGTGGCGCTCGCCTTCCCGCCGGCGCAGAACTTCTCGCCGTACGGCCAGGACGCCCTCCATCTGTCCCGGCTGGGGGTCGCCGAGGGCCTGACCCGGCTGGACGCCAACGGCACCGCGGTCCCCGCGCTCGCCGAGTCGTGGAGCAGCGAGAAGGCCGGCCGCAGCTGGCTGTTCACCCTCAGGGACGCGAGGTTCCAGGACGGCGGCAGGGTCACCGCGAAGGCCGTCGCCTCCGCCCTCACCCAGGCCGCCGAGGCCCGGCCCGCCCCTGCCGCGCTCTCCGGTACCCGGCTGACCGCTCAGGCCGCGGGCGACGGCCGGGTCCGGGTCAGCACCGGCAAGGCCGATCCGGTCCTGCCGCTGCGGCTGTCCAACCCGAACCTGGCGGTCTTCTCCCCGAAGGCGTACGGCGAGAAGGGCACGGTGAATCCCGCAGGCACCGCCACCGGACCCTTCGAACTGACCGAGATCAGCGGCGATACGGCGGCCACGCTGGACCGATTCGACGACTCCTGGGGCGGACGCGCCCAAGCCTTGGGCATCGACGCCAGGTTCGTCGCCGACGGCACGGCCCGCGCCAACGCTCTGCGCACCGGCGAAGTGGACATCGCCGAGGCCGTCCCCGTCGGGCAGATCGCCTCCCTCGACGAGAAGACCGTCCACGAGACGAACACCGCCCGCGACACCAGCCTGCACCTCAACACCCGGACCGGCGTGTTCGCCGATCCGGCGATGCGCGGCGCGGCACGCGAGGCCGTCGACACCTCCGTCATCGCCAAGGACGTCTACGAGGGCCACGCCGAACCCGCCCAGGGCCTCTACGGCCCCGCCCTGACCTGGGCCTCCGGCAAACGGAACGCGCCGACCGGGCGGGTGAAGGCCGCGGACCCCGACGGCAGGAGCATCAGGCTGGCCACCTATGACAACCGTCCCGAGCTGCCCGAGGTCGCCCAGGTACTGCAACAGCAGCTGCGGAAGGCCGGATTCAAGGTGAAGCTGGAGGTCCGCGACTACTCGCGGCTGGAGAGCGACGCGCTGGCGGGCAGGTTCGACGCCGTCGTCCTCTCCCGGAACACGATGCTCGACACCGGCGACCCCGTCTCCGTCCTGGCCTCCGACTTCACCTGTGACAGCAGCTACAACCTGTCGCTGCTGTGCGACAAGAAGGCCGACGCGGCCGTCGCCGAGGCCCAGGCCGTCTCCGAGACCGACGGCCGGCGGAACGCCACGATGCGGGCCGAGGCCGCGATCCTCGGCAGCGACGCGGTCGTTCCGCTGGTCCACCTGCGGGTCGTCACGGGCATCGGCCCCTCGGTGCGGGGCACGGTGCTCGATCCGTACGAGCGGACCTTCGATCGCCGGATTCATCTGGCTGGGGTACGCGGACGCGACCTGGGCCGTGATCGGCGCGGTGTTCGTGATCGGTTTCGCCGCCGCGCTGTTCTCCCCCGCCGTGGAGTCCGAGGTGGCACGGCAGGCGGTGGTCCGTGAGCAGGAGGGCCACGGGCAACGCACCCGAGTCCTGGCCCTGTTCACCGTGGCGGGCCAGGCCGGCGCCTTCGCCGGCCCGCTGCTCGGCGCGCTGCTGCTCGCCGTGGACTTCCGCACCGCCTGTCTGTCCGGGGCCGGCATCTTCGTCCTGATCCTCGCAGGCCACGCCCGGCTGATGCCGCGGCACATCCCCGGCCGCGCCCCCGTCCGGGAACGGGGCGGAGTGCGCGCGATGCTGCGCAACCGCCGCTTCCTCGCCCTGTGCTGCGCCTACGGCTCCTACCTGCTCGCGTACAACCAGCTCTACCTGGTCCTGCCGGCCGAGGTGGGGCGCGCGGCGGGCTCCCAGGCGCCGCTGTCCTGGCTGTTCGCCCTCTCCTCCCTGCTGGTCGTCTCCGCCCAGCTCCCGCTCACCCACTGGGCGGCGCGACGACTCGACCTGCGCCGTTCCATGGCTTACGGGCTGCTGCTCATCGCCGCCGGCTTCGCCGTGGTGGCCGCCGCGCGCCCGGCCGGCTGGACCGGCACGGCGGGCCTCCTGCCCGCCGCGGGCTTCGTCGTCCTGCTCACCGCCGGCCAGATGCTGGTCACCCCGGCCGCCCGCGCCTGGCTGCCCGACCTCGCCGAGGACGGACGCATCGGCCTCTACACCGGCGCGCTGTCCTCCGTATCCGGACTGATCGTCCTCATCGGCAGCTCAGCCACCGGCTCCCTGCTCGGCCTGGACCTCCCGCCGGGCGTCCCCTGGCTCGTCCTCAGCGCGGTTCCCGCGCTCGCGGTGGGTCTGCTTCCCCGCCGCCCCGGTGAACCGGGGCCGCCTCACCGTCCGGTGGCCACCGCTCAGCCATGACGCCAAATCCCTTTGCCAGGTGACTTGTTGTGGCTCAAGACTGAGGTCATGCTCGGATTCGCCAGCACCGAGAACGAAGCCCTCGTCTCCTGTCTGGGCGACCCACAGCGCGCGGTCGCGGCCTACCACGCACTGCTCAGGCGCGGTGCGGACGCGATGCGTGCCATCCGCGCCGGCCTGCGCCATGAGAACGCGGCGGTTCGCGAGGGCTGCTGCCGGCTTCTCGACCACCTCGTCGACACCGAGTCCATGGACGAACTCGTCGCCATGGCCGACGACCCCGACGCCCGGGTCAGGATCTCGGCCTTCCATGCCCTGGCCTGCGACCGGTGCAAGGGCGACACCTGCGCACCGGGAGCGGACCGGGTCCTCGAACCGGCGCTGCGCCACCTCGCCTCCGACCCCGACCCGCACGTCCGGAGCATGGCCGCCGAACTCGTCGGCAGGTTCGCCCATACCGACGCCCGCGCCCGCACCGCCCTGGAGGCGACCCACGCCCAGGACCCGAGCCCGGCCGTGCGGAAGAAGGCGGGCTGGTACACACCCGGAGGACCCATCTACGAACGGAGCACCCCACTCGGTCCCAAGTAGCGGGAGCACATGGGGCGTTTCGGCGTGAAGTAACGATACTGCGGCAATGATGGGCTTTCGGCCGTTCCGCAGGGCGCGGCGTAACCGAATTCTGTTCACATGTGCACTAAAATGCATAACGCCCGGATGATGCCGCCGCAACCATGAACTGTCAGGCGCCCAGGAAGCGAAGGATCGCGGCCCACCGGGTCTTCACGTCCGCGAATCAGATGATGTCGACTGCCTGGTTGGAGCCGCAACCCGGCGGCCTCGGTCGCCGGGTCTCTACCCCTCAGGGAGGCCCCCGTGTCGAAGTCTTCTTCCGCCGCCTGTGTCGAACCCCGTGTCCCCAGCCCGCGGCGGCTGGGCGGTTCAGAAGCGGTGGTGATCGTGATCGTCATCTGCCTGAGCTCCGTTCTGGCAACGGTCGCCGGGATGACCGTCCCCGACGTGCTGCGCCTGCTGGCCGGAGCCGGCACGGTCGCCGCCCTGGTGATCGGCCTGGTCACCCAGGCACCCCTGCGGAGCCTGCGCCGGCTGCTGGGCGCTCTGCTCGCGCCATCGCTCTGAGGCCCCACGTGTGCGTGCCCTATCCCCGCACCCGGCCCGATACTTGCCAGCCGCGGGAGCGGTAGACGACGTAGGGCCGGGCCACATAGGCGAGTGGCGGCGCGAACGCGTGGACGAGGCGGCTGAACGGCCACAGCGTGATGAGAGCCAGGGCCAGGAGCGCGTGCAACCGGTAGACGAGCGGTGCGTGCGCCATGGCGGTGACGTCGGGGTCCAGGGTGAACAGGCTCCGGAACCAGACGGCGACGCCGAGCCGGTAGTCGTAGGGGTTGGCCACCGAGGAGGCGGTGGCGGTGAGGCCGGCGAGCAGGACGAGGGCGAGCAGCGGGTGGACCGCCCGGTCGCTGCGGCTGGTCGCGCGGCGTACGGCGGGTACGCGCAGCCGGCGGTACAGCAGGAGGGCGAGTCCTGCGACCGCCGCGACGCCCGCCGCGCCGCCCATGGTCAGGGCCACGGCGTGGTACTGCTCCTCGCTGATCCCCAGGCGCCGGGTGAGGGCTTCGGGGACGAGCAGGCCCATGACGTGGCCGCCGATGACGAGGAACAGCGCGTAGTGGAACAGCGGGCCGCCGATGCCCAGCAGCCGGGACTCGTGGAGCTGGCTGGAGCGAGTGGTGAAGCCGAAGCGGTCGTAGCGGTAGCGCCAGGCGGTGCCGGCGACCAGCACGGCCAGGCAGAGGTAGGGCAGTACGCCCCACAGCGCGATGCGCAGGTGCGTCATCAGCGGCGTACTCCTTCGTCGAGGGTGGCCCGGACGGCGCGGATCACATCGAGATAGGGGCTGCCCTCGGCGGCGAGCCCGGTGGCGAGCAGGGCGAGGGCGCCGCGGTGCTCGTGCAGCACGGCATGGCCGGCGGCCGGGCAGCGCGCCGCGAACTCCAGGACGGCGGGGAGGTGGTCGGGCAGTTCACCGCCGGACGGCTCCCAGCCGTACTGCCGGTAGCGGGCCTTGAGCGCGACGAGCGAGGCGCCCCGGCGCCGGGTGTCGCCGTCCGTGTAGTGGGTCAGATGCAGGGTGCGGCGACGGCTGCGGTCGAAGGTGGTGACGTACTGGGCCGCCAGTTCGAGCAGCGGGATGTCGGCGGTGCGGCGGCAGAACCGCAGCAGGAACTCCGCCGCCGGGCCGGACAGCCCGCCGATCGACTCCAGCACCAGGGTGCGGTGGGCCGGCCAGCGCTGGTCGGGGTAGTGCAGGAGCAGGGAGGCCGCCTGGTGGACGGCTCGGTGCTGGTTCATCGCGGCGGCTCGGCCTTCCGTTCGGGGAACAGCCCTCGCGGCCGGCCGTGTCCGTTCCAGTTGAGCAGATTGGCCCGGCCGCGCAGGCCGTCCCGCGCCCCGGGGTCGGCGCCGGTGGCCGCGGGCACCGGCGGGGCATGGAAGGCGGCCCCCGCGTCGGGGCCGGTGCTCGACAGGTCGTGCTTCTCGTACCAGGTGGCGGCCGGCAGCACCACGTCGGCCATCAGCGTCGTCGATGTCATCCGGAAGTCGAGTGCGAGCAGCAGGTCGAGCTTGCCGCGCGGTGGCTCCTCGTGCCACACGAGGTCGTGCGGCCGGGCTTCGGGCGGGGCCTGTTCCGCGGTCGCGTTGTCACTCGCGCCGAGCAGGTGGCGCAGGAAGAACTCGTTGCCCTTGGCCGAGGAGCCGATCAGGTTGGCCCGCCAGACCGTGAGGACGCGCGGCCAGTTGGCCGGGTCGTCGGGGTCCTCGCAGGCGAACGACAGTTTCCCGGAGGCGAGTTGGGAGGCCACCCACTCGTCGGGCTCGTGTCCGCTGCTGCGCACGGCACGGCCGAGGTCGAGCGGGTTGGCGGAGAAGGTGGGGGCCGAGGGCATCCAGCCGAGCCGCATCGACTGGGCGACCAGGTCGGCGGTGTGCCGTCCCGCGAACAGGCCCTTGCCGGTGGGCGAGGCGAGGGCGTCGGCGGCGTGCGCGTCGTAGCGCCACTGGTCGGTGTGCAGGTACCAGTACGGTGTCCCGGCCATCTGCCGAGAGGGGCGTACCCAGTCCGCGGCCGACTGCAACTGCTGCCACCCGGCGTAGGGGCGCACCTTTTCCTGGCCCACGTAGTGGGCCCAGCCGCCGCCGTTGACGCCCTGGCAGCCGGTGAGCAGCAGCAGGGTGAGGAAGGAGCGGTAGATGGTGTCGGAGTGGAACCAGTGGTTGGTGCCGGCGCCCATGACGATCATGCAGCGGCCGCGGGTCTTCTCGGCGGTGTGCGCGAACTCGCGGGCCAGGCGCACCACCGAGTCGGCCGGCACCGAGGTGATCGCCTCCTGCCAGGCGGGGGTGCAGGGCTGGGAGGCGTCGTGGTGGCCGGCGGGCCACTCGCCCGGCAGTCCCTCGCGGGCGACTCCGTACTGGGCGAGCAGCAGGTCGAACACCGTGGTGACCCGTCGTCCGCCCAGGTCGCGCACCGGGACCCCGCGTGCCGTGGGGGGACCGCCGTCGAACCGGGGCAGCAGCACGCGGACGGCGTCGGCTTCCGTGCCCGTTCGGTACAGGGTGAGCTGCGGCTCGACGTCGCCGAGGTCGAGGTTCCAGCGCCCTTCGCCGCGTTTCGACCAGCGGTCGCCCAGGGTGCCGTTCGGTACGACCGGGTGCCCGGATCCGGCGTCGAGGAGCACCGGTTTCCACGCGGCGTGCCCGTCGTCCCCGTCGGGTCCGAGCATGGCGGCCGTGACGAACTTGCCCGGGACGAACACGCCGTCGTGCTCGTCGAGTTCGACCAGGAACGGCAGGTCGGTGAAGCGCCGGGCGTAGTCGGTGAAGTACGGCACCTGCCGCCGTACGAAGAACTCGTCGAGGATCACATGCCCCATGGCCATCGCCAGGGCGCCGTCGGTGCCCGGGTGCGGGTGCAGCCACTCGTCCGCGAACTTGGTGGCGTCCGCGTAGTCCGGGGAAACCACGACGACCTTCTGGCCCCGGTAGCGGGCCTCGGCCATCCAGTGCGCGTCCGGCGTCCGTGTCACCGGCACGTTGGAACCCCACAGCATCAGGTACGCGGCGTCCCACCAGTCCCCGGACTCGGGTACGTCCGTCTGGTCGCCGAACACCTGCGGCGAGGCGATCGGCAGGTCGGCGTACCAGTCGTAGAAGGTGAGCATCGGCGCGCCGATCAGGGACATGAAGCGGGCGCCCACCGCGTGCGAGGCCATCGACATCGCCGGGATGGGTGAGAAACCCGCCACCCGGTCGGGGCCGTGGACGGCGATGGTGTGCACATGCGCGGCGGCGGCGATCTCGAGGGCTTCCTCCCAGCCGACGCGCACGAGGCCGCCCTTGCCGCGCGCCGACTGGTAGCGCCGCCGTTTGCCGGGGTCGCCGGTGACCTCGGCCCACGCCGCCACGGGATCGCCGAGCCGCGCGCGGGCCTCGCGGTACATCTCCAGGAGGACGCCTCGCACATGCGGGTGGCGCACGCGCGTCGGCGAGTAGGTGTACCAGGAGAAGGACGCGCCGCGCGGGCAGCCGCGCGGCTCGTACTCGGGCCGGTCGGGGCCCGTCGAGGGGTAGTCGGTCTCCTGGGTCTCCCAGGTGATCAAGCCGTCCTTGACGTACACCTTCCACGAGCACGAGCCGGTGCAGTTCACGCCGTGAGTGGAGCGGACGACCTTGTCGTGGGCCCAACGCTCCCGGTAGGGAGCGTCGTTGACGCCCTGATCGGTGCGGAAGACCGCCCGCAGATCAGGTGTGGTCGCGGTCCGTCGCAGTATGCTTCCCGCTCTCAGCAGTTGATCGGCGGCCAGACCCGCCGCTCGCTCCGCTTCCCGTCGGGCACCGCGCCGTCCCACTGTGCTCACTCCCTCTGCAGTCGGTTCCGCTTCCGTAAGCGTCGAGCATGGTGACGCTGAGCGTTCGCGTAACTACGCAGAGTTGATGATGTCTATACGGTACTTTTCTTGCCCTTTGCAATAGTTGTACACGGCACGGGGATTCGGGGCGGTGCGGGCGGCCCTCTTCCGTGGCCGCATCGAGATCATTCCGCAACGCTCCGGGGCGCACGTTCCCACCTCAGGCGACGTCATAGTCACAGTCACAGGAACAGAAGGCGGCGTCGACCGGCACAGGGGGCGGACGAGATGGAGCGGTTACGGATGAAGCGGCTGCGCGGTGCGCTGCTCTCGCTCACGGCGGCGGGCGGCCTGCTGCTCACGGGGTGCAGCGCGGGTGGTGCCGATTCCAGCGTCGACGGCCCGAACCGCGGGGCCCTGCCGGCTCCCGCCCCGGCACAGAGCCAGGGCTCGACGACCGACGACTCCGGCTCGCCGTCCGGCCATCTGTCCACCTTCGCCCTGGACGTGGACACCGCCTCCTACGGCTACGCGCGCCGGCAGCTCGGCGAGGGGCGCAGGCCCGAACCGTCCACGGTCCGGCCCGAGGAGTTCGTCAACAGCTTCCGCCAGGACTACCGCCGCCCCGACGGCAACGGCTTCTCGGTGACCGTCGACGGCGCCCGCACGGACAAGGCGGACTGGTCACTGGTCCGGGTCGGCCTCGCCACCCGGGAAGCGGACCCGGAGGGCGAACGCCCGCCCGCCGCCCTCACCTTCGTCGTGGACGTCTCCGGCTCCATGGCCGAGCCGGGCCGCCTCGACCTGGCCAGGAAGTCCCTGGACACGATGACGGACCGGCTGCGCGACGACGACTCGGTCGCGCTCGTCACCTTCAGCGAGGAGGCGGAGACCGTCCTGCCGATGACCCGGCTCGGCGGACACCGCCGTGAGGTCCACGACGCCATCGACGGTCTTGAGGCGGACTCCTCCACCGACCTCGGCGCGGGCGTCGAGACCGGATACGCCACGGCGGTCGAGGGCCTGCGCGAAGGCGCCACCAACCGCGTCGTCCTCATCTCCGACGGACTCGCCAACGACGGGGACACCGACCCCGATTCCATCCTCGAGCGCATCGCGACGGCCCGCCGCGAACACGGCATCACCCTCTTCGGCGTCGGTGTCGGCAGCGACTACGGCGACGCCCTCATGGAACGCCTCGCCGACAAGGGCGACGGACACACGGCCTACGTGTCGGACACCGATGACGCGCGGAAGGTGTTCGTCGAGCAACTCCCGCAGAACATCGAACTGGCCGCCCGCGACGCCAAGGCCCAGGTGGCCTTCGACCCCGCGACGGTCGCCGAGTTCCGCCTCGTCGGCTACGACGACCGCCGGGTCGCCGACGACGACTTCCGCGACGACCACGTGGACGGCGGCGAGGTCGGCCCCGGCCACACCGTCACCGCCCTCTACGCCGTGCGCACCCGGCCCGGGCATGACGGCCACCTCGCCACCGCCACCGTCCGCTGGCTCGACCCCGCCACGCGCGCCCCGCACGAGGCCACCGGCGACCTGGAGACCGGCACCCTGCGCACATCTGTCTGGAGCGCCGGTCCCCGTTTCCAAGTCACGGCTGTCGCCGCCTACTTCGCCGACGCGCTGCGCTCGACGGACCCCGACAGCACCCCCCTGCCGGGCGCCCCGGACCTCGGGACCCTCCACCGCCACGCCGCCGCCCTGGCCCGCACCACCGAGGACCCCGCGGTACGGCAGCTCGCCCAGGCCATCGAGGAGGCCGGTTACGGACTGGGCTGACGGCACCTTTCGTCTTCCGGTGCGGGAAAGCTACGGCTCAGCGCTCTCGGGCCGGTTCTTCGGACCGGGCGCCGTCCGGCATCGCGTGGTCGGCCCCGGCCTTCTGGCCCCCGTCGAACCACGAGCGCCCGCCTTCGGACTGACCGTCAGGCTTGGCAGCACACTGGTCCTCGTGCTTCATGGCCTCCATGTTCCCGGGCAGCAGGGCCAAGAGGAGTTCTTCGAGGCCCTGATTCTGCTTGACGACCGACGTCTCGCACCTCTCCTGATGTACGGCGCCCTCATGCGGTGCGGGGCCGTCGGCCGCGGCGGGTGCGGCCGACGTCAGGGCTGCGGCAAGGACGATGACGGCGGCGGTGGCCGAGTACGCGACGGATCGCCGCAGACAGTGGATACGCGGAGTCTTCATGATCACACTCTGTGCGGAGAGAGCCCGGGAAAGAGGCACGACAGGCCATCGAACGGTCAACTCAACCCGAACGTACGATCACAGCCCACGGACTGACGCTGTATCAGCGCCGCTGCCCCCAGGCCATCATCATGCCCGGTGCGAGTTCCGCGAGCCGGGGCGAGGCAAGGTACGCCATCGCCTCGTCGACGACGGCGGCGTCCACCCGGCCGGTGTTCACCAGCGCGGGCCGCATCCGGCCCCAGGTCTCGGACCAGAAACGAGCCAGGGGATCGCCCGCGACCAGTGGCGGGCAGACCAGTTCCGCGGCCACGCTCCGCAGGCCCTCCTCTCTCAGGAAGTGCGGATACGCCGGGACGGACGAGATGTCCGTCCCGATCGTCGACTTCAGCGCCTGCCACATGGCGTCCATGGTCCGCCGGTAGGCGGACGAGGCGTCCAGTGCATCCGGCAGTTCCACGGCATCGCCCAGCACCAGCCAGCCTCCCGGGTTCAGCCAGTGCGCCAACCGCGTGACGAGGCCGCGCCGTTCGGGCAGGTGCATGAGGACGAACCTGGCATGGATCAGGTCGAAGCCACCGGGCCGCAGGCTCTCGTCGGTGATGTCGGCGGTGACCACCTTCAGCCGGGGGCCCGCGAGGGCGGCCAGGGTGCTGGTGTCACGGTCCAGGGCCACCACCTCGTCGACGCGCGCCTCCTCCAGCAGCCAGTGCGCCACCGTGCCGGTCCCGGCCCCCACTTCCAGGCAACGCCTGCCCGGCCCCGCCCCCAGCGCCCGCAGACGGCGCGTGGTGACGGGATCGTAGGCCTGCGCGGCGGCGTCGATCCGCTCGGCCTCCTGGGGGTGTTCCGGATCGAACAGCTCCTCGCCGTAGCGGCCGTCGCCGAAGTCCTCGCCGCTCTCCGTGCCTCTCGACGTCATGAGCTCTCCCTGATCATCGGGGATCCGCAGCAGTCACGATGGCAGGCTTCGATGCCAACCGGTCAAGAACACCGACCACTTGGCGGGTTCGTCGACCCCATCGGGTGAACGACGTCCGGGAGGCGGCCAGGAACACGCGGCGGGGCGAGGCACTGCGCCACGTGTGCGAGCAAGCACGCTTCGCACTGCCGAGCACGGGCAGGCACCGGCGCGTAGCGTGGAAATACCGGGCCTTTTCGGACAACTTTCCGGAAGGAAAGCGCGATGACCACCAGATCGACACATGTAACGCTCAACAATCATGCCACTCTGGCACGAGGGTCGAACCGCCGGGATCTCAAGCTCAGGCGTACCGCGATGAGCATCGATCGCGGTGAGTGGACCGCGAGTCCGCCGGAACTCATCAGCGACCGGGGCGAGTGGGAGTTCCGGGCCGACGAGCTGGCGATCGGTGCCGAAGGGCAGGTCATCTACCGGTTGGAGGATCCGGACGGTACGCCCGCGGGTGAGGTACGCGTGCGGTGGGGCGACTCCTTGGCCGCTCCGGACTCGCCGGCCCCGGGCGTCGCTCCCGCGGCCGTGGTGGTGACCGGGCTCGGCTCCACGGTGCTGCACAGCGAGGACGGCGGCGACGCCTCGAACGTGATCTTCGAGGTACGCGACGACCTGCGTGAGATCAGCGACGAGGAACGCGCCGCCGGCGTCGCCACGGTCGCGGATGTGCTCGAGGCGATCGACATGCAGCGCTTCGCCGCGATCTGGGAGCTGTCCCCGGGACCCTCGTTCCACGCGATGCACGGTCTGACGTCGGGGCAGTACCAGCAGAGGTTCAACGACCTCGTCGGTCAGGGTTTCCGGCCCGTGCAGGTCAGCGGCTACTCCAGCGGCGGCGTCGACCTGTTCGCGGCGATCTTCGAACAACGCCCGGGGCCGGCCCTGCAAGCCCGGCACGGACTGACGGCGGACCAGTACCAGCAGACCTTCAACGACCTCGTCGGACAAGGCTTCCGCCCGGTGGACGTCAACGGCTACCTGAGCGCCGCCGGAAGTGAGCGGTTCACGGCGATCTTCGAACAGCGCCCGGGGCCGGCCTTCCAGGCCCGGCACGGACTGACGGCGGACCAGTACCAGCAGACCTTCAACGACCTCGTCGGACAGGGCTTCCGGCCGATACGCGTCAGCGGCTACTCCAACGGTGGCATCGATTTGTTCGCAGCGATCTTCGAACAAAACCCGGGACCGGCCTTCCAGGCCCGCCACGGACTGACGGCGGACCAGTACCAGCAGACCTTCAACGACCTCGTCGGACAAGGCTTCCGCCCGGTGGACGTCAACGGCTACCTGAGCGCCGGTGGCGGCGACCGGTTCACCGCGATCTTCGAACAGCGCCCGGGACCGGCCCTGCAAGCACGCCACGGACTGACGGCGGACCAGTACCAGCAGACCTTCAACGACCTCGTCGGACAGGGCTTCCGGCTGCTGCACGTCAGCGGCTACCGGAACGGCTGAGCGTCCCGGGCGACGCTCGCGTGCCATCCGGGTCCGAACTGCTCGAGGGCCGCACGGGCACGGCCCTCGAGCGCATGCGTGCTGTCAGCAGCTTCTACCGTCAGTGCAGGATGTTCACAGCACGGGCGACCACCAGGACCACCGTCACCAGGGAGACCGTCGACTGCAGCATCATCAGCATCTTGGCCCAGCGCGACAGGGGCATCACGTCGGTCGGGCTGAAGGCGGTGGAGTTGGTGAACGACAGGTACAGGTAGTCCAGAAACGCCGGCTCCCACTCCGGGGGCGCCAGCTCCGGGCTCTGCATCTGCACGAAGAGGAAGTCGGCGAACTGGCGGTTCCCCAGGGCTCGTGCCATCGGCCCGCCCCGGTCCCACTCCCAGTACCACAGGGCGAACACGATGACATTGGTCAGCCAGATCCCGCCGCCGGTCAGCAGCAGCGGACCGGCATCGCTGCCCTCGGTGCCGTTCACCAGACCGGCCACCAGCCGGGCCGCCGCGAGGCCGTTGGCCAGGCTGATCACACAGATCAGGGCCAGGCCGAGCCAGCGCAGCCAGGATGTCCGGGGCTCGACCCGGCGAGGGTTCGCCGCGATCAGACCGGCCAGCAGAGCCAACTCGAGCACCGGCAGCGCCCAGTACGGCTGGAGGGCGAGCCGGTGCGGCAGCATCATCTGGAGGGTGACCGCCACCAGGATCACAGCGGTCACCGCCCACCGCGGCTCACCCCGTGTCGCCCGGCGCCACGCCGGTATCAGATCGCGCTCGCCGGTCTCCAGCAGCCGCTCGATCCTGGCCAGGCGGCTCTCGGCGTCGTCCATGCCGCCGCTCACGCCTGTTCCGCGTCCTCTGCCTCGTCGAAGCGCAGCACGAAACGTCGCTGCCAGGGTGTTTCCACAGCACGAGGGTGGTAGTGCCGGCGGACGAACGCCACGGCCTCGTCGGCCGGGACTCCATCGAGTACGGCCATGCAGGCCAGGGCCGTACCGGTCCGTCCGCGCCCGCCTGTGCAGGCGACCTCGACGCGTTCGTCCGCCGCCCGGGCCAGCGCCTCCTTCAACACGCTCCGCGCTTGCCGGCGGTCCTTGGGAAGCCGGAAGTCGGGCCACGGCAGCCATCGGGCTTCCCAGTCGGTGCGTGGGGGCTGCTTACCGAGCAGATGGACCGCGAAGGACGGCGTCGGTCCCGCGGGCAGGGGGTGACGCAGTCCCCGGCCGCGCACCAGAACGCCTGAGGGGAACCGTATGGTCCCGGGGGCGGTCGGGTTCCAGCTCTCAGCCATGTGAGCACCCTACCGAGGCACGGCCGTGGACCTGGCGTGCCAACGGCCGTCATGTGATTCGACCCGGATGGGCCGCCCGAAGCAGGCGGTGAAGTTCTCCGAGGTCAGCACCCGCTCGGCTGCGGATGCCGGTCAGCGTCCTCCAGCAGGACTGGGGCGCGGTCCTCGGCTTCGACGCCGCCGTGCTGTGGGGGGCGTGGGCCCTCGACCTGCGGCACAGCACCGTCGGCCACGTCCACTTCATGGCCGAGGAGGCGCCCGAGGACGTCGCCGAGGGACCTGCCCGCCCGCCGGGCCGGGCGCCAGCGGCAGTCGGCCTACCTGGTCAGTTCGGCCGGTTCGTCGAGCCGCGTCAGTTTCCGCGGGTTCGCGATCGCGTGGATCCGGGTGACCTTTCCGTTCTCCACCACGAGGCCCACCGCCGCCACCCGGCCGTCGTTCTCGATCCGGGCCGCGGGCGCGCCGTTGAGCCACACGGCGGACACCACACGGTCCGGGCGGGCGAGCAGTCTCGCCACGAGTTCGGCCCCGTGGACCGGGGCAGGAGCGGCGTTCGCGAGCCCGCCACCGTCGGCGATCAGGACCACGTCCGGCGCCATGACGTCCAGCAGCTCCTGCAACCGGCCGGTGCGCAGCGCGTCCAGGAACCGCTCCACCACGGCCTGCTGCTCCGACCGGCTCACGGGCGCGCGGGGCCGCCGGGCCGCCACGTGCTCGCGGGCCCGCCGGGCGATCTGCCGCACCGTGGCCGCGGTTTTCCCCGTGGCCTCGGCGATCTCGCCGTAACTCAGCTCGAAGACCTCGCGGAGCACGAACACGGCGCGCTCGGTCGGCCCGAGCGTTTCGAGGACGGTCAGCATCGCGATCGAGACGTTCTCCGCCAGCTCGACGTCCTCGGCGACATCAGGGCTGGTCAGCAGCGGCTCCGGCAGCCACGGGCCGACGTACTCCTCGCGGCTGCGCGACCTGGTCCGCAGCCGGTTGAGGGCTTGCCGTGTGACGGTCCGGACGAGGTACGCCCGTGGGTCCCGCACCTGCGAGTGGTCGACGTCGGCCCAGCGCAGCCAGGACTCCTGGAGCACGTCCTCCGCGTCGGCGGCCGAACCGAGCATCTCGTAGGCGACCGTGAACAGCAGGCTGCGATGGGCGACGAACGGGTCCTCGGTCATGCCGTCGGCGCCACGCCGGACGGCTGAGGACGCGCGGCCGGCGGAATCGCGCAGGCGTCGGAGTAGCCCTGCGAGGTGATCCCGTGCGCCGTGTTGCACCTGGCCGCCATGTTGGCGAAGCCGATGAACACGGTGAGTTCGACCAGCGCCGCCGGGCCGAGCCGGTCGAGCAGGCTCGCGGACAGCTCGTCGGTGACGGTCGGCGGTGTGCTGGTCATGGCCTCGGCGTACTCGAGGACGTCGCGCTCCAGCGGTGTGAACAGCTCCGACCGCCGCCAGTGCGGCACCTGGCCGGCCTTGGCCAGGTCCAGGTTCTGGTTCAGCGCGTGGAAGTAGTTGATGTCGAGGCACCAGCTACAGCCGACCTGTGCCGCGACGGCCATGTGCGCGAACGTCTTGAGACTCGCGTCGGCCGCGTCCCACGTAGCCGCCTTGGCCGAGAACTCCTGGTTGGCCTGGGCGAGTTCGGGCTGGTTCCACAGCACCTCGACGGGCTCGGGCACGGCCCCGAGCAGCTTGATCATGCTTTCTCGGAGCTCGGGGGCGAGCTCGGCCTTCGGAACGCGAAGGGTCACGGTGTTCTCCTTGTACGTGTGTCTGTCTGGCCGTTCGCCATGAAGACACCGCCGGACCCGCGCATGTGACATGCGAGTCGGCGCACGGGCTGGAAAATACCGTGAACAGATTTTGGCCCCCGCGTGGCCCGCCGTCCCGGGACCGGCGGGCCGACGCCTCGAAAGGCGCCGTCGCGAGGTAAGCGGAATCTACGCTTCCACCAACTGAAACGGAAGCCCCAATTCCTCTTGACCCCCCGACCTGCACCGACGCACCCTGAACCCCACCCGCCGCAAGGGAGTACAGGATGAGTCGGGCCACCAGCACACACCGCATCGTCGAGTACTGGACGGACAAGGGCACGCACGTGATCTTTCCCGTCGAGCGCAGCGAAGAAGTCGACCGCATGAGCGACGAGGAACTGATCTCGAAGTACGGAGACCCCGACGCGGGGGCCGTGGCACGCATCGCTCCGTAGCGCTCCGCAAGGCCGCCGGTCACGATGACCGCGGCCGGCTGCGCCGCTTCCGGGCGAGCGAGCCCTGGACGGACACGAACGTGCGCCAGGCGGTGTCGCCCGCCTCCAGTTCCATGCAGGCCAGGCCGTAGCTCACGGCCCCGGCGCCGGCGCACCCGTACCCCTGGATGTGCATCCCGAGGACACCCAACTCACCCAGGCCGCACACGAGTTACCTCCGGAAGTGCCGGTCCTCGAAGTCGGCGTCGACGACGGGGGGTGGGCCGGGGATCCCGGCTCCGCCGGCGGTCCCGAAACCGCTGATCGAGCAGTACACGAGGCGGGGATGGCGGTCCTTGAGGTCGGGGTAGCCCAGACCGAGCCGCTCCATCGTGCCGGGCCGGAAGTTCTCCACCACCACGTCGGACCGGGCGACGAGGGCACGGGCGCGCTCGCGTCCGGTCTCGCTCGCCAGGTCCAGGGCGACGGACCGCTTGTTGCGGTTGACGCTCAGGAAATAGGTGGAGGTGCCGTCCTCGTCGGCGGGCGGGCGCCACTGCCGGGTCTCGTCACCCGTGCCGGGCCGCTCGACCTTCACCACCTCCGCGCCGAGATCGGCGAGCAGCATGGTCGCGTACGGTCCGGCGAGCACCCGGGAGAAGTCCGCGATGCGCAGCCCCTCCAGGGCGCCGCGCCCCGCTCCCCCGACGCCGGCCGTACGCCCGCCGGAGGTGTCGTCCTCGATGTCCACGTCTGCCTCCTGGTGAGCGTCGCCGGTAGGGCCGGGCAGGGCCCGGCGCCCTCAGCGTCGCTGGGCTCGAGGCATCCGGTCAACGACGGACCGGCGCACGTTTGTGCGCGGAAAACGTTCCATCGGGCCAGGTCAGAAGGGGTGCACTCGGCCTACGCTCGGCGCGGCAGCACGGGGCCCGCGCCGGGCTGGCCGGCATCGCGGACTCGCGGCTCCGGGCCGAGAAGAAGGGCGCGATCTCCTCCGAGGACCGCGCACACGCCCTCGCGGGTCATCGAGGCCGCCGTCGAGGACGAGGCCGTGAAGACGGCGCTGTTCCGGCGACTGGACGAGGTGGTGACGTCACCGGACGCCGTCCTGGCCCGCAACACGTCCTCGATACCCATCGCGCGGCTCGCCGCGGCCACCGGCCGGTCCGCGTCGGTGGCCGGCCTGCACTCCTTCAACCCGGTCCCGGTGCTGCCGCTGGTCGAGGTGATCCCCTGCCTGCTCTCGGCGGAACGCATGGTCGGCTCCGGTACGGCGACACCCGAGGACATCGACACCGGTATGACGGCCGGCTGCGCCCACCCCATGGGCCCGCTGCACCTGGTGGACCTCATCGGTCCGGACACGGTGGCGGCCATCGGGGAGGCACTGTACGAGGAACACCGGGAGCCCCTGTACGCCCCGCCGCCCCTGCTGCGCCGCATGGTCGAGTCGGGCCTGCTGGGCCGGAAGTCGGGTCGGGGTTTCTTCGCCTACCCGGCGGCTTGAGCCCGAAGTTCGCGAGGCCTCCGCGCGAGCTCCGTCAGATCTCTGTGTGACGTCCTCCATTGCGAACATCGCGTCAAAGTGGCGAACCTCTCGTGGAACAGGTTTCCGAAGAACTGTTATCCGCGGCTCATCCTGCGATCTCCCAGTCATCGGACACCATCGTTCGGCGTCGAGGAGCAGGGGAGCTTTTGATGAGTACGCAGCACGCGGGGGACCCGGCAGCACTGGTGAACGCTGCCCGGGCCGGCGATCCCGGGGCTCAGGACGCACTGGTCAGCGCGTACCTCCCGCTCGTCTACAACATCGTGGGGCGGGCTCTGAACGGCTCGGTCGATGTCGATGACGTGGTGCAGGAGACCATGCTGCGTGCCCTCGACGGCCTGGGGGGCCTGCGTACTCCGGAAAGCTTCCGCTCCTGGCTCGTGGCCATAGCCATGAACCAGGTCCGGGCGCACTGGCAGAGCCGGCAGAGCGCGCCGGACGCCGTGGAGGACGCCGTGGACCTCGCGGATCCGGGTGCCGACTTCGTGGACCTGACCATGGTGCGGCTCCAGTTGTCCGGGCAGCGCCAGGAGACCGCGCGCGCCACGCGCTGGCTGGAGCCGGACGACCGGGGACTGCTGTCGCTGTGGTGGCTGGAGTGCGCCGGCGAGCTGACCCGGACCGAGGTGGCCGCTGCCCTGGAGCTGTCGCCTCAGCACACGGCGGTCCGGGTGCAGCGGATGAAGGCGCAGCTGGAGGCGGCCCGTGTGGTGGTGCGGGCGCTCGACGCGCAGCCGCCGTGCGCGGAGCTGAGTGGTGTGCTGGCCTCCTGGGACGGCCGGCCCTCGGCCTTGTGGCGCAAGCGAATAGCCCGGCACGCCCGGGACTGCGTGAGCTGTTCCGGCCTGTGGAGCGGGCTGGTGCCCGCGGAGGGACTGCTGGCCGGACTGGCGCTGGTCCCGGCGGCGGCCACGCTGCTCGCGAAGATACGGTCCGCCTCCGGCGGAATGGCTCCGGTCGGCTCGGCGTCGCGGCTCGACGCGGCGCAGGGCCCCGCCGGAACGGACCCCCAGGCGGGGCCCGGTGCCCCCTCCGGCCGGACGGCCTCCCGCGGCGAGGCCCGGCGGCGCCGGCGCGTCCGGCGCAGGGCCGTGGGCGGCGCCGTCGTGGCGGCCTGCGTGGCAGGGGGCGGCCTCTGGTACTTCGGCACGGACTCCGGGACCGGGCCCGAGGGGGCGACCGCCGCGCGGGCCGCCGGCGACCCCGTCGTCGACCTCTCGGCGACCCGTCCCGTCGAGACCTCACCGTCCGCGTCGGCGTCACCGTCGCCGAGCGCGTCGAAGCCGAAGAAGAAGCCGAGCCCCTCCAAGACGCCCAGCCCCACCAGGAAGAGCACCCCCACCCCCGAACGATCCGTACGGCCGGCACCGCGTCCGTCCAGCACACCGCAGGCGCAGGTGACCTCGTCGGACACCGTGACGCAGGTGGTCGCGCTGGTCAACAAGGAACGTTCGGCCGCCGGGTGCGGTCCGCTCACGGAGAACCCGCAACTGGAGGACGCCGCGCAGCGCCACTCCGACGACATGGCCGCCCGAAACTTCTTCGACCACACCAACCCGGACGGCGCCGACCCCGGGCAGCGCATCACCGCCGCCGGCTACCGCTGGTCCACGTACGGGGAGAACATCGCCCAGGGTCAGCAGACCCCGCAGGCCGTGATGGACTCCTGGATGAACAGCCCCGGCCACCGCGCCAACATCCTCAACTGCTCCTTCAAGGACATCGGCGTGGGCGTCCACAAGGGTTCGGGCGGCCCGTGGTGGACCCAGGACTTCGGCGCCAAGCTGTGATGCCGCCCGCGCTGTGATGCCGGGGCGGCCGCTGTAACCGGACAACTACACCTGTGAATCGCCTCAAGATTTACGCTGATCCGGCAATGGGTTTGTTAGATTGCGCAACTACGCAATCCAAGTGGAGCCCCCTCCACCTGCCCGTATCGCCGCTCACGTCGGCCGCCCCCACGGCCCGGCCTGGAGGGCCCGACCGTTCATGGGAGTGGTAGATGAGCGACCCGTGGGACGGCTCCGGTGGCCGGGCCGCGCGCAGCCGCACCGCCCAGGTGCCCGGACCGCGTAGGAGCCAGGAGGCCGGCGACATACCCCTGCCGGGCGGCCGGGCCGCGAGCCGGGCGGCCTCCCGCTCGCGCGGCGGTGGGCGGTCGGGGCACCGGAGCCGTCCGGTGCGGCGCGGCAGACGCGTACTGAAGATCATGGCGATCTCCCTGTCCGTCCTGGTCCTGGTCACCGCCGGGGCGGGATGGTGGTTCTACGAACACCTCAACGGCAACATCCACAGCCTCTCTCTCGACGGGAAGGGCGGGACCGAGAAGGCGGACGCCTTCGGCCGTACGCCGATCAACATCCTCGTCATGGGTTCGGACGGCCGGACCAGCAAGGCCGACTGCAAGCTCGGCGGCGGCTGCTCGAAGACCGGCGTGCAGACCGGCAGCAACGCCGACGTGGAGATGGTGGTGCACATATCCGCCGACCGCTCCAACGCCTCGGTGATGAGCATCCCCCGGGACACCATGACCAAGGTCCCGGCCTGCAAGGACAGCGAGAACGGCCAGTCCACGCCCGGCTACTACGGGCAGATCAACAGCGCGCTCCAGTACGGCCCGGCCTGTCAGGTGGCCACCGTGCACCAGCTCACCGGCATCCCCATCGACCACTTCGTCAAGCTGGACTTCTCCGGTGTGGTGAAGATGTCCGACGCGGTCGGCGGTGTCTCCGTGTGCGTCAACGCCGACGTCTACGACACCTACTCGCATCTGAAGCTGTCCGAGGGCACCCACACCCTCAAGGGTGTCGCGGCGCTGGAGTTCGTCCGCTCCCGGCACGGCTTCGGTGACGGCAGCGACCTCGGCCGTACCATCTCCCAGCACATCTTCCTGAGCGCGATGATCCGCAAGTTCAAGATCGCGGGCACGCTCACCGACCCGACCGCCGTGTACGGCCTCGCCGACGCCGCCACCAAGGCGCTCACCGTCGACGACGGCCTCGGCAGCGTCAAGAAGCTGATCTCGCTCGCCGACGACGTGAACAAGGTCCCCACCAAGCGGATGACCTTCACCACCATGCAGACCGCCCCCGACCCGGCGAACAAGGACCGCGTGGTGGTGGGGCCGGGCGCCAAGAGCCTCTTCGCCACCATCGCCGACGACCAGTCCCTGACGACCGGCTCGGGCAAGAAGTCCGAGGCGGCCTCCGCGAAGGCGACGGCGACCGCCTCGGCCGTGCCCCCTTCCCGGATCGCCGTGACGGTCGAGAACGGCACCACCATCACCGGCCGCGCCTCCGCCGTCGCCGGCGAGCTCACCGACCAGGGCTTCAGCTCCGGCACGACCACGGCCAACGCCCCCAGCCAGTCGGCCACGACCACACTCACGTACGGCACCGGACAGGAGGCCGAGGCCAAGACCGTGGCCAAGGCACTGGGCCTGTCGTCCTCACACCTCAAGGAGGGGAGCGGCACCGGTCTGACCCTGGTGATCGGCGGCGACTGGCCCAGCGGCGCGAGCTTCCCGGGCGGCACCTCCACGCCCGCGCCCGCCGACGCCAAGGCCGCCGTCGGAGGCGCCCACGCCCAGACCGCCGACAAGGCCAAGACCTGCGCCAAGGTCAGCCCCTACAAGACCGTCGAGCTGAACGGCGTCCCCATGACCCCGTCACAGGCGTACGCGGCGGCGAAGGGCAAGCCCGACTCCGACGACTGAGCGTCAGCGCCTGGCGGGCGGCACCCTGACCAGCCACTGCTCGGCACCGTCACGCGCGCGGTGCGCACCCTGATGGCCGACCAGGCGCCGGGAGTGGTCGGCGTGGCGGTGGGAGGGGTGCAGGACGACCTCACTCGGGAAGGAGCCGTCGACCGGGCGGACGCTCCAGCCGTCGTCGCGCCGTATGAGCGAGACGATGTACAGGGGCGGTGCCTCGATCCGCCAGAAGGCCCGCGCCGGTGCGGACAGGGCATGGACGAGCAGGGCCTTGACGACGGCCGGTTCGGCGACGGCGACGGCGCCGCCCGTCTGGTGGGGCAGGCTGTTGAGCCAGTGCGCGGCCCGGTGGCAGAGTTGACGTACGGATTCGCCGCCGTGTGGCGCGGCATCCGGGTCCGTGAGCCAGGCGCTGAGACCGTGCGGGTCGGCGGCGGCGACTTCGGCCATCGTGCGGCCGCGCCAGGTCCCGTAGTCGATGTCGCGCAGCGCCGGATCCACCGTGGTCTCGAGTCCGAGGGCTGCCGAGGTCAGTGCGCAGCAGTCGGAGGGTGACCGCACGGTCGGCGTGCGGAGAGGAGTCGCCGACAGGACAGCATCTGCCTCGTGCAGGTGGTCGTCACGGAGGGCCCCGTGACCGAAGACCGTGTCCGCGGTCCCGTTCGTGGTGTGCCCGCATACAAGCGTCAGGCGGATCGTCATGCGACTGCCCTCCTCCATGGCCCACCGTGTCCTGCGTCGTGCTCCTGCTCCCCAGGGTTCGCCGCCCCCGGGGCCACGACCATCCGGCAGGGGGCCGGAACTGTCCCCGTCGACCGGCGGGCGGCACCCCCGCCGCCTGGGCGGTGGGGGACGGGAGACTGCGGGTTGTCCGCCGGCGTGGTACGAATCGGAGAGTGATCCGATGATGAGTGGAGCACGCGTGATCCGGGTTCTGGTGGTCGACGACGAGGCCCTGATCCGTACGGGCTTCCAGCGCATCCTGGACGCCGCGGAGGACATCGAGGTCGTGGCGGCGGTTTCCGGTGGCGAGGCGGTCCGGACGGCGCAGGCGACGGGTCCCGACGTCGTACTGCTGGACATCCGTATGCCGGACGTCGACGGGCTCACCGTCCTGGCCGGTCTGCTCGCGCTTGAGCAGCCCCCGGTGGTGGCCATGCTCACCACGTTCGACATGGACGAGTACGTCGTCACGGCCCTGCGCTCGGGCGCGGCGGGCTTCCTGCTCAAGGACACCGATCCGGAGGAGCTGCCGTTCCTCGTGCGCGCCCTGGCCGACGGTGGCTGCGTACTGTCGTCCAAGGTCACCCGGACGGTCGTGGACCGCTACCTCCAGGCCGGCTGCCCGGAACAGGCCGCCCGCGGTCTGGACCGGCTGACGGACCGCGAGCGTGCCGTGCTGGTCCTGATCGCCGAGGGGCTGTCCAACTCCGACATCGCCGTCCGTATGCACCTGAGCACCGGCACGGTCAAGGACCACGTGAGCGCCGTCCTCGGCAAGCTGGAGGTCAGCAGCCGCGTCCAGGCCGCCCTGCTCGCCGAACGCGCCGGGCTCCTGAAGCCGCCACGGGACCTGGAGCCGGGATGATGTCCCGCCGGCTCGCCGACGCAGCTCAGGATGCCGCCCTGATCGGTGCGGCACTGCTCGACGTGTGGGTGAACGTCGATCCCAGCGACTCACTGCGCATGGCCGTGGCCCTGCTCGCCGCCTGCGTGCTGGTGGTGCGTCGGCGCCTGCCGCGGCTCACCTTCGTACTCAGTATGCCCGCCGTCCTGTTCTCGGACGCGATCTTCGCCGCCCTGGCGGCCCTGTACACACTGGCCACGATCACCCGGCGCCGGGGTGCGCTGGCCCTGTGCGCCCTGGCGTTGACGCTCAGCGACATGACGACCACCTCAGGGTCGCTGCGCCTCGATCTGTGGAACACCTCGGCCCTGATCACCCTGGGCTATACGGCCGCCACGGCCGCGGCTCCCGTCTTCCTCGGCCAGCTCGTCCAGGCCCGGCGGGACCTGTCGCTGCGGCTCGCCGAGATCTCCCGGGCGCGTGACCACGAGCGGCGGCTGACCGAGCAGGCCGTCCTGGCCAAGGAACGCGCACAGCTCGCGCGGGAGATGCACGATGTGGTCTCCCACCAGGTCAGTCTGATCGCGGTGCGGGCCGGAGCGCTCCAGGTCGGCACGCGGGACGCCGACGCCAAGGAGGCCGCGGCCACCATCCGGCGGCTGAGCGTGCAGACACTGGACGAGCTGCGCCACATGGTCAACGTCCTGCGCGACTCGCACGGCCGCCCCGCGGAGCTGACCCCGCAGCCCTCGCTCGGCGACCTGCGGCGGCTGGTCGACGCCAGTGGCATCGACACCGACCTGAAGGCGGACCTGCCCGGCGGCCTCTCGCCGGCGCTCCAGCGCGCCGTCTACCGCACCGTTCAGGAGGCGCTGACCAACGTCCGCAAACACGCGCCCGGCGCCACCGCGACCGTGCTCGCCTCCCACGAGGGCGACACCGTGCGGGTCACCGTCAGCAACACCGCACCGGTCCGGCCGCCCGTCCCCCTGCCCAGCTCGCACTACGGCCTGGTGGGCCTGCGACAGCGCGCCGCCCTGCTCGGCGGCACCGTCACCAGCGGCCCGACCGCCGACGGCGGGTACGAGCTCCGGCTGGTACTGCCCACCGAACAGGCGCCGTGAGCCGGGGGAACGGCTCCTGACTGGCGCGGCCAGAATGCGGTGGGAAAATAGTAATCACTTGGGGAAAGTCTGTATTTATCAATCCTTCTCCACAGATGCTCCGTATAGATGTTATGACGTCAGATTCGAAGCTCACGCCACGCGCGGCCCGAAGCGGTGTCCGCAGCGGCCGACCGGAAGGCGAACCCGTCATCGGGGAAGCACCGGCCGGTGCGGGACCTTCGCCATCCCGACAGGTCCCGCCGCCCGGCGAAGGGCAGGGCGCGCCCCCACTGGAACAGGCTCTCGCGGAAGTGATGGCCGATCTGGTGTCCGTCCCGGAGGTGCCGCCGGACAGTCACTTCTTCGACGACCTGGGAGCCGACTCCCTGGTGATGGCGCATTTCTGCGCGCGGCTGCGCAAGAGGGCGGATCTGCCCTCGGTGTCGATGAAGGACGTCTATCAACATCCCACGATCAGCGGCCTGGCGGCAGCACTGCCGGACACCGCGCCGGCGCACCCGGAGCCGCGGGAGGCGCCGGTGCCGCGGGCCACGGCCCCGTCGCCCGAGGCGGCGGGCATGACGTCGTACGTCCTGTGCGGATTCCTTCAGGTCGTTGCCTTCCTCGGCTATGTGTATCTGCTGGCGGTGGCCACCGCTTGGGGATACGAGTGGATCTCGGGCGGGACGAGCGTGCTCGATGTGTATGCGAGGTCCGTGCTGTTCGGCAGCGCCGGCTTCCTGGGTCTGTGTGCCCTTCCCGTCGTCGTGAAGTGGACGTTCGTCGGGCGCTGGAAGCCCGGGGAGATCCGGATATGGTCCCTGGGATACGTCCGCTTCTGGATCGTCAGGACGCTGATCCGTTCGGGCCCGCTGGTGCTGTTCGTGGGCTCACCGCTGTATGTGTTCTATCTACGGGCGTTGGGTGCGCACATCGGGCGGGGAGTCGTGATTCTCTCCCGGAACGTGCCTGTTTGCACGGACCTGCTCACCATCGGTGAGGGCACCATCATCCGGAAGGACTCGTTCTTCTCCTGCTATCGCGCTCATGGGGGCGTGATCCAGCCGGGCCCGGTCAGCTTCGGGAAATCGGTGCTCGTCAGCGAGGCCACGGTGATCGACATCCGGACGGCGCTCGGCGACGGGGCCCAGCTCGGGCACGCCTCCTCGCTGCACAGCGGGCAGGTGATCCCCGACGGCGAGCACTGGCAGGGATCCCCGGCGGACCGGGCCTCGGTGGAGTTCCAGGTCGTGGGCGAGATGCCCCGCGCCGCGCTGCGCCGGGCCACGCACACCGTGATGCAGCTGGTGGGCGCGCTGTTCGTGTATGTGCCGCTCGCGGTCGGTGGCACGGTCATGCTGCTGGTCGGGGTTCCGCAGTCGAGAACGGTCCTCGAGCCGGGACCCGCGGTGCTGGCCGACGCGACGTTCTACCGGGATGCGGCGGTGGCGGCGGCCGTGCTCGTCGTCGGCGGTGTGCTGGTGGGCCTGTCGCTCGTCAGCCTGCTGCCCCGTGTGCTCGGCCATGTCCTCGTACCGGGGCGTGACTACCCGTTGTACGGATGGCGTTACTCGGTACAGCGAGCCATAGCGCGGCTCACCAACAGGAGGGTTCTCACCCGGCTGTTCGGTGACAGCTCCTGCATCGTCCACTATCTGCGGGCCATCGGCTACGAGTTCTCCCACATCGAGCAGACGGGGTCGAACTTCGGCACGGAAGTCAGGCACGAGAGCCCCTTCCTGAGCTCGGTGGGCAGCGGGACGATGGTCGCGGACGGTCTGTCGATCATGAATGCCGACTTCTCCAGCACCGCGTTCCGGGTGTCCCGGACATCGATCGGCGCGCACAGCTTCCTGGGGAACCGGATCGCCTATCCGGCGCGGTCACGGGCGGGCGACAACTGCTTGCTGGCGACGAAGGTCATGGTCCCTGTCGACGGCGAGGTCCGGGCAGGGGTGGGGCTGCTGGGCTCCCCCAGCTTCGAGATCCCGCGGACGGTGCTTCGCGACAGCCGGTTCGACCGGTTCAGGAGCGGCGAGGCGCTTCGCCGCGGCCTCGCGGCGAAGAACAAGCACAACGCGGCCACCATGGGCTGGTACCTGCTGTCGCGTTGGGTCTACGTTCTGGTCGCCGCTCTGATCGTCGCCGGTGCGGCGGACCTGTACCCCTCGCTCGGAGCGTCCGCCCTGGCGCTGGCCGACGTCCTCGGCCTGCTCTTCACCGCGGTCTATTTCGTGCTGGTCGAGCGTGCCGTCACCGCCGTGCGCCGTCCGGGCCCCTTGTACTGCTCGATCTACGATCCCCGCTTCTGGTGGCGCGAGCGCTACTGGAAGGTGCCCTCGGAGACGTACCTGCGGATTTTCAACGGCACGCCGTTCAAGAACGTGATCTGGCGGCTGCTGGGCGTCCGCATCGGGAGCAGGGTCTTCGACGACGGCTGCTACCTGCCGGACCGGCCGATGGTGGCCATCGGGGACGCCTGCACGCTGAACGCCGGAAGCATCATCCAGTGCCACTCGCAGGAGGACGGCACGTTCAAGTCCGACACCACCACGATCGGCGGCGGCTGCACACTCGGAGTCGGCTCGCTCGTCCATTACGGCGTGACGTTGGGCGACGGCGTGGTGCTGGCCCCGGACTCCTTCCTCATGAAGGGCGAGATGGTCCCCTCGCACGCGCAGTGGGGCGGGAACCCGGCACGGGAGTTGGAGCGGGTCCGCCAGGACGCGGGGAGGTGCGGTCGATGACCGTCGAACCTGTCCTCAACGGGGGTGGTGTCACCAGGATTCCGCGCTGGTCGCTCCTGCCGGTGCCGGGCGTCGCGGAACACGAGGCGGTGATCCCCGAGGAGACCATGACCGCCGTTCACCGGCTGGCCCACGAGTTGGCCGTGCCGACCAGTTCGGTCCTGCTCGCGGCACACGCCAGAGTACTGGCCGCGCTGACCGGCGAGCACGAGGTCACGACGGGCTACATCACCGAGCCGGGCGGTCGGCCGCTGCCGTGCGGGCTGACGACAGAGGTGCCGTCGTGGCGGGCCCTCATCCGGGAAGCCCGGCGTGGCGAGACGGAACTGCCGGCGCACCGGCACGTCCCGGCCGGGGACCTCGAACGCGAGCCGGGCCTGTCCGGACCGCTGAGCGAAGCCGCGTTCGATCCGCTCCCCGCGGCCGGCGCCGACCCAGGCCGCGAACTCCCCGCCGGCACGGTGCTGCAGGTCGGGACCGCCCGGCACGAGAGCGGCACCGTCCTGCGGCTGCGGTACCGCCGCGACGCACTGGACGCCCGGTTCGCCGCGCGCGTCGCGGGATACCACCTGGCCGCGCTGGCCTTGATGACCGCCGCTCCGGACGCTCCGCACGAGCCACAGAACCTGCTGTCCGCGCAGGAGATCCGCTTCCAGCTCGACGCCCTCGCCGGTCCGCGGCGAGAGCTCCCGCAGCGGTGTGTCCATGAACTGTTCGAGCAGCGCGTCCAGGACGACGGGGACGCCGTCGCCCTCGTGCACGGGGCCCGGCAGTGGACGTACGCGGAACTCGACGCGCGCGCCGACGACGTGGCACGGGCCCTGCTCATGCGCGGGGCGGGGCGCGAGGACGTCGTCGCGGTGGTGACGGAGCGAAACCTTCACTGGGCGGCCGCCGTTCTGGGCGTCTTCAAGGCCGGGGGTGTCTACCTGCCCGTCGAGCCGCACTTCCCCGCCGATCGCATCGCGACCACGCTGTCGCGCGCCGGGTGCCGGCTCGTGCTCACCGAGCGGGGCAGCACCACCACCCTGTCCCGGGCCGTGGACACACTGCCCGACGTACGGACGCTGCTGATCGAGACGGCGTACGAGGAGACGCACGCTGCCAAAAACCCCGGCGTCGACGTGTCCTTGGACCAACTCGCCTACATCTACTTCACCTCCGGCTCCACCGGAGAGCCCAAGGGCGCGATGTGCGAACACGCGGGGATGCTCAACCACATCCATGCAAAGATCGACGACCTGCGCATCGGCGAGGGACAGGTCGTCGCCCAGACGGCGCCTCAGTGCTTCGACATCTCCTTGTGGCAACTGCTGGCGGCGCTCGTGGCCGGGGGGCGGACGCTGATCGTTCCGCAAGAGGTGATCTGGGACGTCCCGCGCTACGTCGACACCATCGCCGACGGCCGGGTCAGCGTCCTTCAGGCCGTGCCCTCGTACCTCGACGCCGTGTTGTCGTTCCTCGAGCGGTGCCCGCGCGAACTGCCCGACCTCCGCTGCGTGTCGGTCACCGGCGAGGCGCTGAAGAAGGAGCTCGTGGAGCGCTGGTTCGCCGCACAGCCGGGCATTCGGCTCGTCAACGCCTACGGGCTCACCGAGACCTCGGACGACACCAACCACGAAGTCCTGGACGGCGTACCGGACACCGCGCGGATCCCGCTCGGCCGTCCCGTCAACAACGTACGGGTCCGTGTTGTCGACGACCATCTGTCACTGGTCCCGCTCGGCGCGCCCGGCGAGATCGTCTTCTCCGGCGTCTGCGTCGGCCGCGGCTACGTCAACGATCCCGAGCGCACCCGCCGGTCGTTCACGACCGATCCCTATCGCGCCGGCGAACGGCTCTACCGAAGCGGCGACTACGGCCGTTGGCTGCCCGGGGGCAAGCTCGACTTCCTCGGCCGCCGGGACAGCCAGGTCAAGATCCATGGCTTCCGGATCGAGATCGAGGACGTCGAGAACGCACTGCCGAAGGTGCCCGGCGTGCGCACCGGCGCGGTGGCCGTCGCCCAGGGCGGACGCGACAGGCGCCTGGTGGCCTTCTGCTGCGGTGAACCACCGCTCACGGACTCCGTGATGCGCGACCAGCTGGGCAGGTGGCTGCCCGCCTACATGATCCCCTCCGCCTTCCACTGGCGCGCCGGCCTGCCGCTGACCGTGAACGGCAAGGTCGACCGCAAGGCGCTGGCCTCGCTCGCCACGGAACTCGGCGACACCGGGCCCGGCGGCACCGCCGATGCCACCGGCGCCGAGTCCGGCGAAGCCCCGCGGACACCGGCGGAGCGGCGTCTGGCCGCCGCATGGGCCACGGTGCTCGGCGTCCCGCAGTACCGGATCGGCCGGCACGATCACTTCTTCGACAACGGCGGAACCTCGCTCACCGCGGTACAACTCGCCATCCGCCTCGACCGCGTGCTCACCCTGAAGGACCTCACCCGGCATCCGGTCCTCGCCGACCTGGCCCGGCTGCTCGACGCCAGAGCGGCGGCGGCGTCCCCGGCCGTCGAACCGACCGTTGAACAGACCGTCGAACCGTCACCGGAGGCAATGTGAGATGTCCTCCTCATTCACCAGCCGACCACTGGAGCCGGACGTGCGGCTCGACCGGGTGCCGGTCCTGACGACCGGTCCGATCGACGATCCCTCCCGTTGGGCGGCCGAACACCGCGACAAGCTGCGGAACCTCGTCACCGAGCACGGTGCCGTTCTCGTCCGCGGTCTCGGTCTTCGTGACCTGCCCGCGACGGCCTCGGTCTTCAGCCGGCTGGCCTCGGGCCTGATGGACGAAAGGGAAGCGTTCGCGGCCCGGCGGTCCTACGGCAACGGCGTGTACTCGTCGTCGAAGTGGCCGCCCAACCAACCGATGTGCATGCACCACGAGCTCAGCTACGCCCTCCGGTTCCCGGGCATGCTCCAATTCGCCTGCCTGAGTGCGCCCGACAGCGGCGGAGCGACGGCGCTCGCCGATTCACCCACCGTGCTCGACGCCCTGCCCGGCGAGCTCGTCGAACGGTTCGAGCGCGAAGGATGGCTGCTCATCCGCAACTACAACGACGACATCGGCGCCTCCTGGGCCGATGCGTTCGGCACCGACGACCGTACGACCGTCGAGAATTACTGCCGTGCCGCGGCGATCGAGTTCGCCTGGCAACCCGACGGCGGTCTGCGCACCGGCCAGCGCCGCAGCGCCGTGATCCGTCACCCGCTCACGGGGCGGCGCTGCTGGTTCAACCAGATCGCGTTCCTCAGCGAATGGACACTGGATCCCGAGATCCGCGAGTACCTGGTGGATCTCTACGGCGCCGACGGGCTGCCGTTCAACACCCGTTACGGGAACGGCGACGCGATCTCGCGGGAGACCGTCGACCTCATCAACGGGGTCTACCAGGCCAACACCGTACGTGAACCATGGCGGGACGGTGACCTGTTGCTCGTCGACAACCTGCGCACCGCGCACAGCCGAGAGGCCTACGAAGGACGGCGCGAGGTGCTTGCCGCCCTGGCCGACGCGGTGCTGCTGGCCGACTGCTCGCCGACCGTGGAGGTGCTCCCGTCATGACCACCACCTACTCCCCCGCCGCCCGGCTCGCACCCTCCGGGCCGCTGCGTGTGCCTCCCTTCGCCGTCATCTCCGGCGCGCAGGTGCGGGGTGTGCTGCAGGGGCGGGAACAGCGGATCGTGCGACTGGTGGAGGACGCCTACCGGCTGCACGCCGAAGGCGACTCGGTGAACCCGCCCTCCTATTTCCTGCGTTTCGACGATCGTCCGACGTCCCGGATCATCGCGCTGCCCGCCTCGCTCGGAGGCGAGACACGGGTGGACGGCCTCAAGTGGATCTCCAGCTTCCCGCAGAACGTCGCGGCCGGCATCCCGCGGGCATCGGCGGTACTCATCCTCAACGACCATGACACCGGCTACCCGTTCGCGTGCCTCGAGAGTTCGATCATCAGCGCTTCCCGAACGGCCGCGTCGGCGGCGCTGGCGGCCGACCGGCTCACCCGGCGCCGGCCGCGCCCGGCGAGCGTCGGCTTCGTCGGCACGGGACTGATCGCCCGTTACATCCACACGTTCCTGGCCGGCACGGGCTGGTCGTTCGAGAACATCGGCGTGTTCGACCTGTCCCGCGAGAACGCCGCGGCCTTCCGTTGCTGCCTGGAGCAGTCCGGAACCACGGGGCACATCACCGTGCACGACAGCGCCGAACAGGTGATCCGCCTCAGCGACCTGGTCGTCTTCGCCACGGTCGCCGCCCGTCCCCACATCCACGACCCGGCATGGTTCGCGCACCGTCCCGTCGTTCTCCACGTGTCACTGCGCGACCTGGCGCCCGCGGTTCTCCTCGCGTCGGCCAACATCGTCGACGACACCGACCACTGCCTGCGGGCCGACACATCACCGCACCTGACCGAACAGCTCACCGGGAACCGTCAGTTCCTCGACGGCACCCTGGCGGATGTCATGGACGGGCGCGTGACACCACCGGCGGACCGGCCGGTGGTCTTCTCACCCTTCGGCCTGGGGGTGCTCGACCTGGCCCTGGGCAAGTACGTCTACGACCGACTCGCCGACTTGGGAGAACTGCATGTCGTCGATGACTTCTTCCACGAGCTGAACCGCTACGGATGAGCGGTCGGCGGCACTATCAGGCACTGCGCCGCTCTCACCAACGGAGGCCATCGTGCCCGTCATCTCGGAGCCCTCCGGCTTCAACGAGGAAGACCTCTACGTCGACCTCCGGTCGATCTTCGGGTTTCCGCTGTTCCTGAAATGCGAAGGCTTCAATTTCGCCGGCTCCATCAAACTGAAACCGGCGAAGGAGATGGTGGAGGCCGCGGAACAGGAGGGGCTCATCACACCCGACTCGGTCCTGGTGGAGTCCTCGTCGGGCAACATGGGCGTGGCGCTGAGCGTGATAGCGGCCAGCAAGGGCTACCGGTTCCTGTGTGTGACGGACTCCCGCTGCAACCTGTCGACCCGGCTGTTGATGGAGGCGCTCGGCGCCCATGTCCATGTCGTCACCGAGCCCAGCCCGGACACCGGTTACCTCGGTGCCCGTCTGGAGTACATCCGCGGACTGTGCCTCAGGGACAACCGGTGTGTGTGGCTGAGCCAGTACACCAACGCGCACAACTGGAAGGCTCACTACCACCGGACGGCACCGGCCATCGCTCGCTGGTTCCCTCATCTCGACGTCCTGTTCGTCGGTGCGGGCACCACCGGAACGCTCATGGGGTGTGCCCGCTGGTTCAGGCACTGGCACCGCCCCGTGCGGATCGTCGCGGTCGACACGGTCGGCTCCGTGACCTTCGGCGGCGCGCCGGGGCGCCGGATGCTCCCCGGGCTCGGCATGAGCATCCGGCCGCCCTTGCTGGACACGTCGTACGTGGACGAGGCCATCGAGGTCGAGGAGGCCGACACCATCCGGGCCTGCCATCGTCTGGCCAGCCACGGTTTCCTCTTCGGCGGCTCCACGGGCACCGTGGTCAGCGGGGCGATCGACTGGCTGTCCCGCCGCGACGACCAACGCCCCACCGCGGTGGCCATCGCCCCGGATCTCGGCGAGCGCTATCTCGACACCATCTACCAGGCCAACTGGATCCAGGCCCTCTACGGCGACGACCTCTTCCCCACCGACACGCGGTCCGACACCGATCCCCGTCAGGCCCGTCATGCCCGGCCGGCGCCGTCGGTGCGGTCGCCCGGCACGCCATAGGCGCCCGTCGCGCGGGCCCCCGCTCCTCGCGACCGCGCCACCGTCACGGCCGTCAGCACGAAGCCGGCGCGCACCGCGAACCGCCCGTCGAACCCGGCCGGCGCCGTCGGGTCGAGGACGGGCTCGGCCAGACGCCCGTGGAAGGTCTCGTGGGACGGGTCCAAGGTGAGAAACACGTCCGTGAAGTCCAGCCACTTACGGGTCAGCGGGAACCACGCCTTGTAGACGCTCTCCTTGGCGCTGAAGAGCACCCGGTCCCAGTGGACGTGCCCCCGGGGCAGGTCGTCGAGAGCCGCCGCTTCCGCAGGGCTGGTGACGACGTGCAGGACGCCGCCCGGCAGTCCGTCGTGGGGTTCGCCGTCGATGCCCAGCGAAGCCAGGTCCCGCTCCAGCGCCACCGCGGCGGCGCAGTAGCCGCGGCAGTGCGTGATGCTGCCGACAACCCCCCGCGGCCACACCGGTTCGCGCTGCGTCCCGATCAGGATCGCGGAGGCCGGCCGCCCCAGAGCCCGCATGGCGCGCCGGGCGCAGGTCCTGCCGGCGGCGAAGGCCCACTCCCTGTCCTCCGCCACCCGCCCCAGAGCCGCGGCCTCCTCGGGCAGCAGCCGCACATCGCTGTCGCGCCCCACGATCTGCGCGGCGCGCGCGACGTCGGGCAGGAGCCCGGCGATCGACTGCGACGGCCAGGTCATATCAGCAGTTTCGCCCGCCTACATGCCTGGTGCATCTCTCCACCGCACCGCCCGGCTCATTCGGCCCGCTCGGGGTCCGCCGCCGTGGCCTCCGTGACATCGCCGGCGTAGACGAGGGCCACCCGGTGGTTGTACTGGACGGTGTACATCCTCTTGCCGCCGAGGACGACCCTGCCGCTGGACGGGAAGTAGTCGTCGGTGACGGCCGGGGGCTGGGTGGCGACGTAGGCCTGGCCGGCCGGGACGGTGTACTGCGCCAGCGGTTTCTGGGTCGAGGCGCCCAGGCCGGACGGGTACTCGGAGGCGTCCGGGTAGCTGGAGCCGTAGACCGGCACCGGCGCGTCCCCGGAGGCACGGACGACCGTCACACCCTCGGCGCGGGTGGTGTCGCAGCCGCCCGGGTTGTGGAACCACACCTTGGACCCGCTGAACCAGATCGCCGTCCAGTCGCCCTCCTGCCCGGCGACGACGAACTGCTGGCCGGCCTGTGCGGTGCCGCCCCAGTCGTTGATCCGGTCGGTGCCCGCGGCGTTCGGGTGCACCGCCTGGTCGCCGAAGAGCGGGGCGTCCGCCTGGGGCGCGGTGCGCAGGTACACGAAGTTCGCCGGACCGGGCCGCTCGGTGCACTCCGTGGTGGCACCGGTCGGGTCGTCGGACGGGCAGACCTGGACGGTCTGCTGGTTGCGGTCGAATCCGGGGGTGATCGTGACCACCGAACCGACGGGGCCCACGCCGCGGCGCCCGGTGACCGGAGCCCCGAGCAGACCCATGAAGTGCTCCCAGTCCCATGCCGGTCCCGGATCCCAGTGCATCCCGGAGACCAGCGCCGTGCTGGGCCCGGCCACGTTGTCGTGTCCCAGGATGTGCTGGCGGTCCAGCGGGATGCCGTACCGGGCGGCCAGGTACTTCACCAGTTCCGCCGTGGCCTCGTACTGGGCCTCGGTGTACCAGGTGCCGCCGTGGGCGGCGTAGCCCTCGTGCTCGATGCCGATCGAGTGCATGTTGGCGGAGTAGTTGCCCGCGTGGAACGCGAGGTCCTTGGTCGGCACCATCTGCGTCACCGCGCCGTCGGAGGAGCGCATCACATAGTGCGCCGAACCGCCGCCGGGGGTCTGGAAGATGTTGATCGCGGACTCGTAGGACGACTCGGTGTCGTGGATGACGATGGAGTCGATACGGATGCCGTTGGCGGGGCGGTTGGAGACCTGCCCGTTCGAGGGGGACGCCGCGACGAAGGTGCACGACACGGTGACGGGACACTCCGCCGTGCCGTCCTGGGCGGTGACCGACTTCCGCACGGTCGACCGCGAGCCGGCCGTACGCAGGCCCGCCACGGCGCGCAGGGTGACCCGCTGGCCGTCGTCGGTGGTGCGCGAGGCCCCCTCACGCAGGGTCGCGTAGACCCGGTCGGCGTACGCGGTCGCCGCCCGGCGCTCGGTGGAGCCGCTGAACCGGGCCACCGCCTCGTACCAGGCGCCGGGGTCGCGGGACAGCTCGCCGGTCGATTCCCTCTGATACGACGCCAGCAGCGCGGCGCCGCCGCGTATGTTGGCCGCCGGGTCCGTGCGCAGCGCGCGGACCGGCAGACCGGTCAGGCGGGCCGCCTTTTCGAGGGTGTGCAGCGCGGGCGCCGCCGCCGTCTTCGCCAGATCGGCCCGGCCGGCCGCTCCGGTGTCGCCACCGGCCAGCATCGCCGGGGTCACGTCCGTCAGGTGCATGGGCCCGTAGCCGCCGTCGGCGCTGTACCTGCCTTGATGCGTCTCCCAGGCCGACTGCTGGTACGCGACGGCCAGCAGGACCGCCACCGGTACCCGGTATTCGGCGGCCGCGGCGGCGAACTGGTGCTGCCGCTGGGATGCCGCCGAGGTGACCGCGGATGCGCCGCCGGGCGCGGC
This sequence comes from Streptomyces sp. NPDC020299, assembly GCF_044387825.1. Lineage (NCBI taxonomy): Bacteria > Bacillati > Actinomycetota > Actinomycetes > Kitasatosporales > Streptomycetaceae > Streptomyces > Streptomyces sp. NPDC020299. Next base: position 103,070 of record NZ_JBIRWL010000005.1, on the reverse strand, counting down.
GACCGCCACGGAGGGCGCGGACATGCCGGCCGCGGCCAGCAGCCCGGCCGCGACGAGCGCGGTGCCGCGGCCCCGCGCAGGGATGATGCGTCTCGTTATCAAGGTCCTGGACTTCCCTTTCCAACCCCCCGCCCTGAGCGGGCAGTTGCCGAAACTAGCACACGCCTCGCGGCTCACAGGGGCGGCCCGACGGCCCGCACCGACGGGGGTGTGCCATCGCCTGAAAGGACGTCAATTCGGGCGGAATGAACATTCAGCCATTACTGTCATTTGACATGATTTCAAACTATGAGAGTAATCAGGTCGGGTACAGCAGACCGAAGAAGGGGCGCCGCCTGCCGCTCGGGCTGTTCCCGCTGGTCGCGGCCCTACTGACGACCGCGACGCCGTCCGCGCAGGCCGCGGCGCTGGGCACCGACTGGGACGCCATCGCGAGATGCGAATCGAGCGGGCGCTGGCACGCGAACACCGGCAACGGCCACTACGGAGGCCTTCAGTTCAAGCAGTCGAGCTGGATCGCCGCCGGCGGACTCAAGTACGCCCCCCGGGCCGACCTGGCGACGAAGAGACAGCAGATCGCCGTGGCCCGGCGCCTGGCCGCCCTCCAGGGCATGAATGCCTGGGCATGCGCGTGAGGCCTGCCGGGCCTGGGCAGCCGACTGAAGGCCGCCCGCCCGCGGCCCCGTACTGTCCGCATGGGCGGAGGCTGGGGCATGGCGGACGCCGGGCAGCGACCGCGTGCCCGCCTCGCAGGACCCGGTGACCAGTGACGGCCGCCGTTCGCGTCCTCGCCCATACCGGTGAACCGGTAGCCACCGAGCCGCACTTGCTCCACTCCTGGGAGGGAGCCGGGGCGACTCCGATTACCCAGCCTTCACCATTCCCACACCAAGTCATCACCTTGCGGTCGCCTTTTGTGTAGGCTCCAGGCGCTTCATCCGTACCACCGAGGGGGGACTCCTCATGCGTACCCGTTACGCCGTGGCCACCGCCGCCACCGCCGTCATATCCGCCGTGCTCACCGCCGCGCCCGCGCAGGCCACCGAGTACACCTCCGCCCTGAAGATCAAGGGCGTGCAGTACGACGCTCCGGGCCCGGACTCCAACCGGTGCTCCGGCGGCAACACCAGGGACGAGTACCTGACGATCAAGAACTACTCACACAGCGCGACGGTCAATCTCAAGGGCTATGTCGTCAAGGACGCCACCGGCAACCACTTCACCTTCTCCGCCGACCACTACCTTCAGCCCGGCGACTACGTGAAGCTGCGCGGCGGCCACGGCACCGACTCCGACGCCCACAACGTGGTCTACCGCCAGAACTGCAACTTCATATGGAACAACGACAAGGACACCATCTACCTCTTCAAGCCCTCCGGATCCCACGCCGACACCCACTCGTACACCAAGGCGGGCTCCGACCCGGACGGCAACGGCTACATCACGTACCACGGCTGACCGCGTGCCCCGTCGGATCGAAGCCGTCGAGACCGCCAGGCTGAGTCTGGTGCCGCTCGCCGTCGGGCACGCGGACGAGATGGCCGAGGTGCTGTCCGACCCGGCTCTGCATGTCTTCATCGGCGGCGCCCCGCACTCTCCGCGAGCTCTGCGGGCGCGGTACGAACGCCTGGTGGCGGGCTCGCCCGATCCCCGGGAGACGTGGTGGAACTGGGTGATCCGGCTCCGCGAGGAACATCGCCTGGCGGGAACGGTGCAGGCGACGATCACCGCCACCGAGCACGGCTCCGCGGCCGCGGTCGCGTGGGTGGTCGGCACCCCGTGGCAGGGACGCGGCATCGCCACGGAGGCGGCGCGAGGACTGATCGCCTGGTTGCCGGAGCAGGGCGTGCGGGTGATCCGCGCCCACATCCATCCGGACCATCGGGCATCCGCTGCCGTGGCCGCCGCCGCGGGCCTGGCTCCCACCGGTCACCGGCATGACGGTGAGATCAGGTGGGAGCTCCGCCCGGCCGGGCCCGGCGGGGTCACGTCGTAGCGCGTGGCCTGCCCTGATCGTCGGCTACCGCCTCCGTTCCCGCGCCGTCACGCGCCGCTCGTGCGGGTGCGGTGGTGGGTGCGGGCGGAGAGCCGGCGGTACAAGGCGCCGAGCACCGCTGCCTGGACGAGGGCGCCGACGACGACCCCGGTCCACAGGAGCGGGCCGGGCAGGAACAGGAAGAGCCAGGAGGTGGGGGCCGTGACCACGAAGGCCCGCACTCCGGCGAGACTGGCGTCCTGGTGTTCGACGAACAGCGTGTCCGCCCCGACCCAGATCAGGACGGCGGCCACCACCGTCAGATAGCCCACGGCCGCCGGATTGAACAGGCAGTGCCGTACCGTCGCGGTGAAGGAGCGCCGGTCCGCGTCCATGTCGAGCCTCCCAAGGCCGTTTCCGGGTTCCCACGATCCCGTGAGCCGGCGACGGTGGCCTGAGTACCCGTACTCACATGCGTACACGCGCCCTGCCCAACTGCATCTGTGGCGCGATCACGGGAAACTCGAGAGGCAGCGATCGACTCAGGAGCGGACCGGGAGGCGAGGGATGTGATCGCCGTCAACCCGACGGACAGCGCGTCGCTGCTCGCCGCCTTCGGCGCGCTGGGGGTCCTGGTGGTGCTCTTCGCCGAGTCGGGCCTGCTGGTCGTCGGGTTCTTCCTGCCCGGCGACACACTGCTGTTCCCGGCCGGTGTGCTGTGCGCGGCGAGTGGTGACCAGGATCCGCGGCTGGAGCTGTGGCAGGTGCTGGTGTGCGCGGCCGTCGGCGCCGTGGCGGGCGGACAGGTGGGCTATCTGCTCGGGCGGCACGGCGGACGGCCCCTGCTGGCCCGCACCTCGAGGCGGCGGGTGAGGGAGGGGGCGGAACGGGCGGAGCGGCTCCTGGCCCGCTACGGATACGGCAAGGCGCTCGTGATCGGCCGTTTCGTCCCGATGGTGCGGACCGTGCTGCACCCGGCGGCGGGCGCGCTCGGCGTGCCCGCGCGGACGTTCACGGTCTGGCAGATCGTGGGCGGCCTGCTCTGGTCCCAGAGCCTCGTACTCGCCGGATATCTCCTGGGTTCGTCGGTCGCCCACATCGACGACTATCTGCTGCTCCTCGTCGCCGTGATCGTCGTTCTCTCGCTGCTGCCGCTGCTGGCGGAGGCCCGCCGGTCGCGGCACGACCGGCGGGATCCCTCTCGTCCGACGGGGAGCTGACCACGGCGCTCACGGGAGCCGGCGGGCCAGGTCCGTCTCGCGGACGAGCGCCCAGGCGTCCGCCACGGGACCTATGTGACCGAGCTTGTCGGGGTTGAGCACCGTGCGGATCGTCTGGATCCGTCCGTCGAGGATCTCGAGCGTCCAGATGTTGATGACCTTGCCGTCCCGGTCGCGGAAGACCGCGCCCGGCCGGCCGTTCACCTCGTGCGGCTGCACGGTCCCGCCGATCTGGGCGAACGGCGGGACGAGAGAGGCCAGCACCCGGGCCACGTCCTCGACACCGGTGACGCGTTCGGCGAACAGCGGGGCCTTGCCGCCGCCGTCGCCGACCATGTGCACGTCGGCGGCGAGCAGTTCCCGCAGCCCTTCGACGTCCCCCTCCCGGAAGGCTTCGAGGAACCGCCCGGCGAGTGCGTCGCGCTCGCGCCGGTCGGCCTCGAACCGGGGGCGGCCGGCGTCCATGTGGCGGCGCGCCCGGACCGCGAGCTGGCGGCACGCCGCCTCCGAGCGCCCCACGGCCGACGCGATCTCCGGGAAGCCGAAACCGAACACCTCTCGCAGCACGAACACCGCGCGCTCGAGCGGGCTCAGCCGCTCGAGCAGCAGCAGCGCCGCCATCGACACCGAGTCGGCCAGTTCCGCCGCGCGCTCCGGATCCTGGTACGGGTCGGTCAGCAGCGGCTCGGGGAACCACGGCCCCACGTACTCCTCGCGCCGCACCCGGGCCGACCGCAGCACGTCGATCGAGAGCCGGGTCACCACCGCCGAGAGGAAGGCCCTGGTCGAGACGGGCCGGGTCGCCGAGGCCTCGTAGCGCAGCCAGGTCTCCTGGACCGCGTCCTCGGCCTCGCTCACACTGCCCAGGATGCGGTACGAGATAGCGAACAGCAGCGACCGCAGCTCCTCGAACTCCTCGGCCCGGCTCACGCCAGCTCCTCCTTGAAGCCCTGCCGCCACGACGGATGGCGCAGCTCCCAGCCGAGCTCCCGCTTGGCCTTGGCGTTGGAGAAACCGCGTCCCTCGGTCATCATCACCACCGCCTGGTCCCCGGCCAGCAGCCGGGCCAGCCACACCGGGACCCGCATCGGCCGCTTCGCCCCCGCGCAGGCGGCCAGACAGGGCAGCCACTCGTTCGCCGGGGCGGGTTCGTCGTCGACGATGTTGAACACGCCCGTCGCCTTCTGCTCCAGGGCCAGCACGGTGGCGCTCGCCGCGTCGTCGAGATGCACCCACGAGCTGTAGCCGGTGGCGCGGCCGACGAGCGGGTACTGCCGTTTGCGCAGCAGCTCGACCTGGTCGTCGATGGCGCCCGGGCCGTAGAACGCGCCGTAGCGCAGGACCGCACCGCCGGCTTCGAGGACCACGTCCTCGACATGGACCAGCGCTTTCAGCCCCTTGTGCGCCGCCGTCCCCTCGAGCGTGTCCAGCGGGTCCTCCTCGGTCTTCACCCATCCGCCCTCGCGGATTCCGTTCCAGCTGGCGTAGCCCTGTGCGACGACGTGGGGGACGCCGGTCGCCTCGGCGGCGGCCAGCAGGTGGTCCGTCCCCTCGGTGCGCAGCCGGTTGGTGGTGGCGAACCATCGGTCCGGGTGCTTCAGATCGGGCTTGCCGGCGTGTGCCGGGGAGATCGCCGTCATCTGGTGCACGATCGCGTCCGGCCGGGCGGCCGCCACGGCCTCACCGACCGACAACGCGTCCAGTCCGTCCATCACGACACCGTCCGCGCCCAGCCGCGTCAGCGCGCCCAGCTTGGCCGCGCTGGTGGTCGTGGCCGTCACCTGGTGGCCCCGTGCCACGAGCCGCGGTACCAGCCGCCGCCCCAGAACCCCGGTCCCGCCCGCCACGAAAACCCGCATGATCGTCACCTTCCCGACGCAGAGTCTGTCTCCGACACCCGAGACGAGACAGCACCGGCCGTTTGTGACATGGGAGGAGAAGCCGGGGACGAAGCGGGTCATCCCGGCGTCGCCGTCACCGCGCACCGTCCGGTTTGCGCCAGGTCATGATCTCGGTCGGCGGGAGATGCTCCGCGAAGCGGCCGTCGGCAGAAGCCTGCCGCAGTACCGCGCGCAGGTCTCGCTCGAATTCCCCCAGACGGCCGCCGAACAGGTGGGGGGCGGAATCGGATCGGGAGAACACATACGCCACGAGGTCGTCGGCGCTGCGGTGCACCACCTCACCGGCCGGCACGACATGCCGTTCGAAGTCCCCGAAGCCGGCCCGGGCCAGGACGAGGTCCTCCCGGCCCGGCGTGCCGTTGACCAGCGTTCCCTGCCCGGCGCGGCGCACCGGACCCAGGTACCGCCGCACCAGCTCGCTGATCCGCGCGTACGGCGGTTCCGGCAGCGGCAGGGGCGTCGGTGCGGCGGGCGGGTTCTTGTGGTCGCTGATGTGGACGAAGGCGCCTTGCGGCTCCAGCATCCGCAGCACGGCCGCGGCGACCCGATCGCGCTCGGTCCAGTGGAAGGACTGGGCGAACACCACCGCACGGAACTCGCCCAGACCGGCGGGGAGGTCCTCGGCGCGGGCTGCCGCCCACCGCACGTTGGTCACCCCGCGGTGCCCGGCCCGCCGCTCGCCCTCGGCCAGCATGTCCGCGTCCGGGTCCATGCCGACCGCCTCGGCGAAGAACCGCGCCAGGGCGAGCGTCACGATGCCGGGCCCGCAGCCGACATCGAGGAGCCGGCCCCGCCCGTCCAGACCGAGAGCCGTGGCCAGGGTTTCCTCGAAGCCCGGGGCGTACGGCAGCCGGCCGCGCTCGTAGTAGGCCGCGCTTCCCCGGAACAGGGTGCTGTCCCACTGCCATCCGTCAGGCATGTCGATTCCGCTCCAGGAGTCGGCGAAGGGCGATCACCGTACGCGATGCGCGCGTCCGCCACGTACCGGTTTTCCTCGGCTGCGAGGTGTGAACCGACCGCGAGCGGAGCGCCCCGGACCTGTCCGGGGCGCCCGTTCCGCGGCAGCCGCTTCTCCAATGACCGCGGAGTACCCACCCGCTCGGCGAGGGGCAGCCCGAGAGTGCCACACCGGACGGCCGGCGCGGTGCCCACCGGCCCGGAGGTCAGCGTCTCGTAAGGTCCGTGACCGGCTCCCAGGGAACCCCCGTGGTCGCATCTCGGCCACTTTTAAGTCAGCCGCTTGATTAATGCAGTCGCTTTAACTTCACTGGAGGGGAAGCGTCCGCTTGATCAGCCGCCCCACCCCACTGGAGGCCGTGTGTCCCCCGCACGAGGACAGGAACAAGCACTGCTGCCCTACCCCCTCACCGGTCCCGCCGCGCTCGAACCCCCCACGGAATGGGTCGAGTTGCACCGGCGCTGCCCGGTGGCCCGGGTCGCGCTGCCGAGCGGGGACGAGGCCGCGCTGCTCACCCGGTACGCCGACGTGCGGCTGGCGCTGAGCGACCCTCGGCTGAGCCGGGAAGGCGCCACCAGCCCCGACGCTGCGCGCGTCGCCGACGGCGAGTCGAGCGTCTTCACCAGCCCCATGGCCCAGACGCTCAACGCCGAGGGCCACGAGCGGTGGCGGCGCATGCTGGGCCGGTGGTTCACCGCCAAGCGCATGCGGGCCCTGCGTCCGGCGATGGAGGCGACGGCCGACCGGCTCGTCGACGCCATGGTGGAACAGGGACGGCCGGCCGACCTCGTCGAGCATCTGGCCTTCCCGCTGCCGGTGTACGTGATCTGTTCCATGCTCGGCGTCCCCGAAAGCGACCGCGACGAGTTCAAGCTCTGGTCCGACACCTTCCTCAGCACCACCAGGTACACCCCGGACGAAGTGGCGGCGGCCTACCGCGCCTTCGAGTCGTACATGTCCGGCCTCATCGCCGACAAGCGCACGACGCCGGCCGGGCAGGCGGTGGCCGGACAGGCCGTCGCCGAAGAGGAACAGGACCTGCTCACCCTGCTGATCAGTGCCACCGACGCCGAGGGCAGGCCCATGTCGGACGCCGCGCTCACCGCCACCGGGCAGGCACTGCTGATCGCCGGGCACGAGACGACCGCGGGCTTCATCGCCAAGATGCTGGCCCACCTGCTGTCGGACCGGCCCGGTCGCTGGGAGCGGCTGCTGGCCGATCCCTCCCTGGTCCGCCCGGCCGTGGAGGAGGCGCTGCGCTTTGACCCCAACGGCAGCGCGTTCGGCATGGTCCGCTACGTGCACGAGGACATCGAGGTCGGCGGCACGGTCGTACCCCGCGGCACCACCGTGGTGTGCAGCATGGCCGCGGCCAACCGCGACACGGACGCCTTCGACCACGCGGACGAGATGGACGTGGCCCGCACCCCCAACCCGCATCTCACCTTCGGCGCCGGACCGCACTCCTGCCTAGGCCAGCCGCTCGCCCGGACCGAGATGCAGACGGTGCTCAGTGTCCTGCTGCGCCGCCTGCCCGGTCTGGAACTGGCGGTCGACGCAAGCGAACTGGAGCAGGTGGAGGGCCTCCTGACGCGCCCCTTGCGTGAGCTTCCCGTGCGGTGGTGACCATGAGCGCCGAAGTCGTGTCCACCGAACGCTCCGGCCAGACCCGCGAGGCCATCATGGCCGCGGCGGAGCGGCTCTTCGCCGAGCGGGGCCTGCTCGCGGTCTCCAGCCGGCAGATCAGCGAGGCGGCCGGGCAGGGCAACGTATCGGCGGTGGCCTACCACTTCGGCACCAGGGCGGGCCTCGTCCGGGCCATCATGCGCAGGCACTCCGAGGCGGTCGAACGCATCCGGCTGCGCATGCTGGACGAGATCGGCGGCAGCGACGACGTCCGGGACTGGGTGGCCTGCCTCGTCCGGCCCGTCCCCGAGCACCTCGCCACGCTCGGCACCCCGTCCTGGCACGCCCGTTTCGCCGCGCAGGTGATGACCGATCCCGTCCTGCGGGCGATCATCACCGACGAGGCCCTCGCCCGGGAGCCCCTGTGGCGCATCCTCCAGGGCCTGGGCCGTCGCCTCGCCTCCGTACCGGCTCAGGTACGCGCCGAACGCGGCGACATGGCGCGCCAGTTGATCATCCACACCTGCGCCGAGCGGGAACGCGCCCTCGCCGAGGGCACCCACACCCGACTGACCTCCTGGGAGGACACGGCCGTGGCACTGACCGACGCCGTCACCGGCCTGCTCCTCGCCCCCGTCACCCCCCGCCCCCCACACGCAAGGACAGCCCCCTATGAAGATCACCGTTGACGAAGTGAAGTGCTGCGGCGCCGGTCAGTGCGTGCTCATCGCGCCCGAGGTGTTCGACCAGCGCGACGAGGACGGCATCGTCGTCCTCCTCGGCACGGAGCCCGCCGAGGAGCACCACACGGCGGTCCGCGAGGCCGCGAGCGTCTGCCCCGCCGCGGCGATCGAGTTGAGCGAGACCAGGTGACCGCACCCGCCCACGTCCTGATCGTCGGGGCCTCCGTCGCCGGCCTCGCCACCGCCGAGACTCTGCGCCGCAAGGGCTACGACGGCCGCCTCACCCTGCTGGACGCGGAGTCCCGTCCGCTCTACGACCGGCCGCCGCTGTCCAAGCAGGTCCTCTCCGGCACCTGGTCGCCCGACCGGGCGCGGCTGCGCGCCCCGGAGGCGCTGCAGGCACTCGGCGCCGAGTTCGTCCTCGGCGATCCCGCCGTGGCGCTCGACGCCGCGACCCGCACCGTGCACACGGCGTCCGGGCGTGTACTGCGCGCGGACGCCGTGGTCCTGGCCACCGGCGTACGGCCGCGGACCCTGCCCGGTCGGGAGGCGCCGGCCTCGGTGCGCGTACTGCGCACCCTGGACGACGCACTGGCCCTGCGGGCCCGCCTGCTGACCACGCCGCGCACGGTGGTCGTCGGCGACGGCGTGCTGGGCGCCGAGATCGCCGCCACCGCACGCGCGATGGGCGTGGACGTGACGCTGGCGGGCCCCCAACGTGCCCCTCTTGAAAGCCAGTTCGGTTCCGCGGTGGCGGGGGAGCTGGCGGCACTGCACCTGCGGCACGGTGTCGCCCTGCGCCTCGGCACCCCGGTCGAGGGCCTGAGCCGGCACGACGGCACGGTCACCGGGGTGCGGCTGGGCGACGGCCAGACGCTGCCGGCGGACCTCGTGGTGGTCGCCGTCGGCGCCGCTCCGGCCACCGACTGGCTCGGCGGAAGCGGTCTGCGACTGGACGACGGTGTCGTGTGCGACGCCCACTGCCGTGCCGCCGCCGGTGTCTACGCCGTCGGTGACGTGGCCCGCTGGCACCACCCGGGTGCCGGCGAGCTGTGGCGGCTGGAGAACCGCACCAACGCCGTGGAACAGGCCGCCGCCGTCGCCGCGGACATCCTCGGCGAGCGGCGCCCCTACACCCCCGTCCCTTACTTCTGGACCGAACAGTTCGACGCCAGGATCCACGTCTACGGACGCCCCGGCGCCGACGCCGAAGTGAGCGTCGTCGAGGGCTCCCTGACCGACCGCCGCTTCGTCGCGCTCTACCGGCGTGCGGGCCGGGTCACGGCCGTCCTCGGCTGGAACATGCCCAAACAGGCACGCCTGCACCGCCAGGCCCACCTGGCCGAGCCCACGCACGCGCCCACACCCACCCCCACCCGAACCTGACCGCCCCGCACACTCCCGCCCCGACCATTCGAGGACGACGATGACCACCGCACCCGTCACCGGCCCCGCGTCGGCCGACATCCCCCGGTTCCCCCCTCCGCGGTCCTCCGCCTGCCCCTTCGACCCCTCCCCCGAACTGCGCGGCCTCGCCCTCCGGGGCCCGCTGACCCGCGTCCGGTCCTGGGACGGCAGCACCCCGTGGGCGGTGACCGGCCACGCCGAGCAGAAGGCACTGCTCGGCGACCCCCGACTCAGCGCCGACTTCGCCCACCCCGGCTTCCCCAGCCCCGTCCCCCACCACGGCGGCGGCGAGCAGACGGCCACCGACCTGAGCTTCGTCGGGATGGACGACCCCGAGCACGCCCGGCTGCGCCGCATGGTCAGCGGTGCCTTCACCATCAAACGGGTCGAGGCCCTGCGCCCGGCCGTGCAGCGCATGGTCGACGACTTCCTGGACACCATGCTGGCCGGTCCCCAGCCCGCCGACCTGGTCCAGGCACTCGCCCTGCCCCTGCCCTCCCTGGTCATCTCCGACCTGCTCGGCGTCCCCTACGAGGACCACGACTTCTTCCAGACCAACAGCAAGACCCTCGTGTCCGCCGTCGCCACCGCCGGGCAACGGCACGCCGCGCACACCGATCTGGCCCAGTACCTGGACGACCTGGTGGCGACGAAGCTCACCCGCCCCGGTGACGACCTGCTGTCCGCCCTCGCCGCCCGCATCCACGCCGGCGAGCTGACCCGCCGCGAGGCCGCCACCATGGGCGTGCTCCTGCTGCTCGGCGGCCACGAGACGACCGCCAACATGATCAGCCTGGGCACCCTGCTGCTCCTCCGGCACCCCGACCAGCTCGCCCTGGTCCGCGACGCACACGAGCCCGCGGCGATCGTCTCCGCCGTGGAGGAACTCCTGCGCTACCTCTCCGTCGTCCACCTCGGCCGCCGCCGCACCGCCCTGGAGGACATCCGGATCGCCGGCCACACCATCCGCGCCGGAGAAGGCGTCATCCTCCTCGGCGAACTCGCCAACCGCGACCCGTCCGTCTTCCCCGACCCCGACCGCCTCGACCTCACCCGCCAGGCCCGGCACCACCAGGCCTTCGGCGCGGGCACCCACCACTGCCTGGGCCAGCCCCTGGCCCGCATGGAACTCCAGGTCGTCTACCCCACCCTCTTCCGCCGCCTCCCCACCCTGCGCCTGGCCACCGGCCTGGACCGGGTTCCCTTCAAGTACGACTCGGTGATCTACGGCGTGTACGAGCTGCCGGTCACCTGGTAGCCCGGCCCCTCGGGGGCGGGCACTGCGAGCAGGAGGAGCGTCACGTCGTCGTCGTGGGCGGCGGTGTCCGGGATGAGGGCTTCGATCAGCCGTGCCGCGGCCTGGTCGAGAATCTCGGGGTCCGCGGGAGCACCCTTCAGCGCGACCTGGAGGGTGTGGGTGAGGACATCGATCTGGGCGTCGATGTCGGTGCCGGGTCTCTCGACCAGCCCGTCGGTGTAGAGCGCGAGGGTGCTGCCCGGTGGCAGGGGGTGGGTCGTCTCCTGGAACGGCACCGCGCCGACGGACGGATCGTTGACGCCCAGCGGCACGTTCACCGGTGCCCGCAGCCGGCGGGCAGGGCCGTCAGGGGCCAGGGCGATGACCGGCAGGTGTCCGGCCGAGCACAGGGTGACCTCGCCGACCGCCTGGTCGATGACGAGGTAGAGGCAGGTGACGAGCTGGTCCGCCAGGTCGTCGACGAACGCGTCCAGTCCGGCCATGAGCCGGCTGGGCGGTACGCCCGTGCGCGCCAGTGCGTGGGAGGCCGCGCGGAGCTGGCCCATGACGGCTGCCGCCTCCAGGCCGCGGCCCATCACGTCGCCGATGACGACGCCGGTGCGGTCCTGGTCCAGCGGAATGATGTCGAACCAGTCTCCGCCGACCCCGGGGTCCTGCACGGACGCCAGGTACCGGTGCGCGCTGGGCAGGTACGGCAGGCGGGGCGGCTCCCCCATCAGGCTGTGCTGGAGGGTGTGGGCGATGCGCCGGTGCTGCTCGTAGCGCTCGGCGCGTTCGGCCTCGGCCTGTCTGCGTTCGGTGATGTCCCGCACGGTCAGGAACACCAGCGTTTCCTGTTCGGCCCTCAGGCTGCTGACGCTCACCTCCACGGGGAACTCACTGCCGTCGCTGTGCAGCCCGCACAATCCCTTGTCCAGGATCATCGGCCTCGGGTCGCGCAGCCGCAGGTAGGCGGCGAGGAGCGCGCTGTGCCGCCGACGCCCCGATCGGGGCACGAGGTCGACGACCGCGGTGCCGGTGAGGTCGCCGGGCCCGTGACCGAACAAGCGTTCCACCTGGGCGTTGGCCATGACGATGGTGCCCCGGCCGTCCGTGATCAGGGTGGCGTCGGGCGCGGATTCCAGCAGCGCGAGAAAGCGCCGGTTGGCCCGCTGGACCTCGCGCTGGGCCGCGACCCGTTCGGTGATGTCGGTGACGACACCGCACACGGCGTAGGGCGTACCGAACGGATCCTTGAGGGGAAAGAGAGTGGTGAGGACGTCCCTCGGCCCTTCCGGCAGGGCGAGGAGCTCCTCCCGTTGCACGGGAGTGCCCTGTGCCAGCATGGCGAGGTCCGCGTCCCGCGCGTGACGCGCGAGGTCGGGCGGCATGACGTCCCGGTCCAGGCGGCCCAGCACCCGCTCGCGGGGCAGGTGTGTGCTCTCCTCGAACTGCGCGTTGACCGCCAGGTAGCGACCGTCCAGGTCCTTGATGAACACCACCGCGGGCGTGTGGTCCATGAACGCCTGAAGCAGTTCGGTCTGCCGTACCTGCCACTGGGCGCGGGCGTGCGCCACCTCGACACGGCAGCCCACGACCAGGGCGCCGAAGATGATCGCGGAGAACACGACCGCGTGGCCGCACACCAGCAGCGCGATGCCCAGCCGCGACCCGTACAGCCCCGCGTTCTCCCCTGCCAGGACGGCCCAGCCCAGCAGCAGCGGCGCCACCAGGGCGGTGGCGAACAGCCGGCGGCCCAGCGCGCCCGTGGTGCCCGCGTTCGTCAGCAGGCCTGCGACGCCTTCGTCGGGCCGGGTCAGGAAGGCGGCCATACCGAGCAGGACGAGAGCGAGCCCCGTGTGCAGGGCCATGCCCGTGTAGCCGCCGAACCGTTCGAGTTCGGGGACGTCGTAGGCGAATGCGTAGAGCCGCGCCATGCCCAGGGCGAAGACGGCCAGGCCGGGGATCTGACTCGTCCAGGCGGGCAGGCGGGAGGTGCTCGCGCACCATGACGCCAGGCCCGTCAGCGCCAGCGCCGCGGCCGTGTTCGGTGCCATGCGTCCGGGCACCCCGGTCGCCACCCGCGCGGTGTCGTCGTCGAAGAGGAGCTCGTCGATGCCCAGGCGCGCTCCGGTCACGTACTCCGCGATGGTGAGCCCGGCGATCAGGACGGCCAGGAGGGCTGCCGCACGGGCCACGGCGATCGTTCGCCGGGTCGCGGGCCTGCGGGCCACCAGGAACAGGGAGAAGCCGAGCGCCAGGAGAGCCACAGCGGTGTTCGGCTTCATGGACGAGTCGACGCGGGGCAGCACGGTCTTCAGCGCGTCTATGCCGAGGATCCAGCCGACCAGGCCCAACGCCCCCAGCGTGGCGGCCACCAGGGACGCACCCCGAGCAGCGGCGCGAGCGGCGGCCAGGGCGGGCTGCTGGAACGGCAGGCCCTCGGCCTGCACTGCTCCGGGCAGGCGAGGCAGCTCGGACGTCGGCTGCTCTTTCGTCACCAAATTCTCATCCTCATGGATGAACGGCTCCATCAGCACTCATCAGCTTAAATGCTGCCAAAGATGTGCATACGGTGATGAAGAGCGTCAACATTTCTGATCGCTTCACACCGCGGCGTGGGCTGCCGGGGCCAGGTGATCCGTGAACCAGTCGCGGGCCAGGTCGGTGACCGCCTCCAGGGCGCCGGGTTCCTCGAAGAGGTGGGTGGCACCGGGGACGACCGCGAGCCGGTTCTCGCAGCGCAGCTGGGCCTGGGCCCGGCGGTTGAGGCCGAGCACCGTCTGGTCGTGGCCGCCGACGATCAGCAGGGTCGGGGCCGCCACGGCAGGCAGGCGCGGCCCGGCCAGATCGGGCCTGCCGCCGCGGGAGACGACCGCCGCGATGCGCCTGCCCTGTTCCGCGGCGGCGCACAGGGCGGCGGCCGCGCCGGTGCTGGCGCCGAAGTATCCGACCGCGAGCCCTTCGCACTCGGGCTGTCCGCGCAGCCAGGTGGTGACGTCCACCAGGCGCCCGGCCAGCAGGTCGGTGTCGAACACGTTGGCCCTGTCGCCCTCCTCGTCCCGGGTGAGCAGGTCGAAGAGCAGGGTGCCGAGGCCGGCCTGGTTGAGCCCGGCGGCGACGAACCGGTTGCGCGGGCTGCGGCGGCTGCTGCCGCTGCCGTGCGCGAACACCACGAGGCCGGTCGCGCCGTCGGGCACGGTCAGATCCCCGCGCAGCCGCAGGGCGCCGGCGGCCATGTCGACCTCCCGGTCCGGTGGCACGCTGTCCGCGGCCCTTCCGCGCGGCCGGCCCGCGGCCTGTTCCAGCAGGGTGATGACCTCGTCGTCGCCGAGCTGGGAGAAGTCGTCGTAGAACTGGCCGATCGCGTAGAAGCGCCTGGGCGTGTCCAGGCAGACCAGATCGTCCGCCTCCCCGCCCAGCCGCTCGGTCCAGTCGTGCGGTGCCACGGGCACGGCCAGCACGATCCGCGCCGCTCCTCGCGCGCGGGAGATACGGCAGGCCGCCCGTGCCGTCGCCCCGGTGGCGACACCGTCGTCGACCACGACCACCGTCCGCCCCGCCAGGCCGACCGGCTCCCGCTCACCCCGGTACCGCCGGGCGCGCCACTCCAGCACCTCGCGCTCGCGGTCCTCGACCTCGGCGAGTTCCTCCCGCGTGACCCGCGCGCCGCGCAGCACCTCGTCGTTGATGACCCGGACACCGTCCTCCCCGATCGCCCCCATGCCCAGCTCCGGCTGGTACGGCACCCCCAGCTTCCGTACCAGGCACACGTCCAGCGGGGCGTTCAGCTCCCGGGCGACCTGTGCCGCCACCGGAACCCCTCCTCGGGGGAGCCCCAGCACCACCACGTTCTCGTTCCTGAGGTACGCCAGCCGGGAGGCCAGCCGCTGCCCCGCGTCGAGACGATCCGTGAAGAACATGACCGGCCTCCTCGTCGGCGCCTGCGCCCCCGCCTTCCATGTTCCCGCCGTGGGCAAAGCCGGACGACCGCTTAGCCTGGGATTATGCGCGGGGGCCTGGTCACCCTGTTCCTCTGCGGTGACGTGATGCTGGGCCGGGGTGTCGATCAGATCCTTCCGCACCCCGGGGACCCCGCGCTGCGGGAGACGTACATCCGTGACGCCCGTGCCTACGTCGAGCTCGCCGAGGCGGTGAACGGAGCGATTCCCCGGCCGGTCGGTTTCTCCTGGCCCTGGGGCGACGCCCTGCGGATCCTGGACGAGGCGGCGCCCGACGCCCGGATCGTCAATCTGGAGACCAGTGTCACGCGGGCCGGCCGGTTCGCGCCCGGCAAGGCGGTCCACTACCGGATGAACCCCGCCAACCTGCCCTGCCTGGCCGCCGCCCGCCCCGACGTCTGCGTCCTGGCCAACAACCACGTGCTGGACTTCGGGCCCGGCGGACTCGACGAGACGCTCGGCGCCCTGGCCGGCGCGAAACTGAGGACGGCCGGGGCGGGCCGGGACGTGGGCGAGGCGATACGGCCGGCGATCATCCCGGTTGACGGCGGGGGCCGGGTGCTGGTCTTCTCGTACGGGATGGCGTCCAGCGGCATCCCGCACGGGTGGGCGGCGACCGGCGAGCGCGGCGGTGTGGCCTTCCTGGCCGAGCCGTCCGATGCTGCCGCCGCCGGGATCACCGGCCGTGTCCGGCAGGTGAAGCGGCCGGGGGACCTCGCGGTCGTCTCGGTCCACTGGGGGGCGAACTGGGGCTACGGCGTCTCCCGCGACGAGGTCGGCTTCGCCCACGCCCTCATCGACGGCGGGGCGGACCTCGTGCACGGGCACTCCTCGCACCATCCGCGCCCCATGGAGGTCTACCGGGGCAAGCCGGTCCTGTACGGCTGCGGCGACTTCGTCGACGACTACGAGGGCATCAGCGGCTACGAGCGCTACCGGGACGATCTGCGGCTGCTGTACCTGGTCGCGGCGGACCCGGACACCGGCGCGTCGGCCGCTGTACGGATGGTGCCGCTCCTGGCGCGGCGGATGCGGCTGGTACAGGCCTCCCGTGCCGACGCGGAGTGGCTGCGGACCGTTCTGGACCGGGTCAGCAGCCGCGACTTCGGGTCGCACGTGGTCCGCGAACCGGACGGCACGCTCCTGCTGCGGCCGCCGTCGTCGGTCATGCCGCCGCCGAGGGGCGGATGTTCTGGTTGAGGCGGAACATGTTCGTGGGGTCGTAGGTGTCCTTCACCCGCACGAGGCGGTCGTGGACGGCGTCCGGGTACGAGGCCCGCACCCTGTCCTCGGCGGCGTCGCCGGTGAAGTTGACGTACATGGTCCCGTGGCCGTGATGTGCGATGTCCTTGCGGGTGTCGCGGGCCCACGCGACGTGGGCGTCGAAGTCCGTCGCGTCGGGGGATCGCGCGATCACGTTGCACAGCACGCTCGGCTCCCGCTGGCTGAAGGCCGTGGCGTCGGCGGGTACGCGGGCGTAGGCGCCGCCCAGTTGGTGCAGGTGCAGTTCGCTGGAGGGCGTGGGCGTTTCCAGGTGGTGGCGCAGCAGGGCGTCGACCGTGGCGTCGGACGGCTCGATGAACGCCGACGTGAAGTAGTTGTGCGAGCCGGCCGTCCACAGCGGGTCGAGCATCGACTGCATGCCGGTGTACGGCATGGGGCCCATGAGGTCGGCGATGGGTGTGCCCAGCCCGCGCAGCGGACCGACGACCGGCTCACCGGCGGCGGGGTCGCCGGCGTACATGCCGACGAGCACCAGGACGCGGGTGCCGTGCACCTCGGGCGGCAGGAACGGCAGCGGAGGTGCCGTCGTCAGGTTGATCAGTGTGGTCAGCTCGTCGGGCATGTCCGCGATCAGCTCCCGCCAGCCCGTGATCACCTGGCGGGCCTGGGCGAGGGGGTAGACGATCAGGCCGCCCAGGATCTGGGGCCCGACGGGGTGCAGCCGGTACTCGAACGACGTGACGACACCGAAGTTGCCGCCGCCGCCCCGCAGTGCCCAGAACAGTTCGGAGTTCTCGTGTTCGTCCGCACGCACCACGCGGCCGTCGGCGGTGACGACCTCGGCCGCCGTCAGATTGTCGGAGGCCAGCCCGTGCCGGCGCAGCAGCCAGCCCACCCCGCCGCCGAGCGTGAAGCCGGCGATGCCCGTCGAGGAGACCAGGCCGCCGGTCACGGCGAGGCCGAAGGCCTGGGTCTCCTGGTCGAGGTCACCCCACGTCAGGCCGGCCTGGGCGACCACGCGGCGGCTGCGGGGGTCGACGATGGCGCCCTTCATCGGCGACAGGTCGATGACGATGCCGTCGTCGACGGTCGAGAACCCGGCGATGCTGTGGGCACCGCCGCGCACGGCGACGCGCAGGTCCTGGCTGCGTGCGAACTCGACGGCGCGGATCACGTCCGCGGTCCCGGCGCAGCGCACGATCAGTGCCGGGTGCTTGTCGTGGGCTCCGTTCCAGACCGCCCTGGCCTGGTCGTAGCCGGCGTCGCCGGGGCGGACGACGGTGCCGCGCAGGCCCGCCTCCAGTTCGGCGATGGTGGCGTCGCCCAGGACGCCCTTTGCCGTGTCGATCGACATCATCGGCTCCTCGTTCTGAGTGTCTTGCGCTGATGTCCATGACCGTAGGCAGCGTCTCTTAGCACTCACTCAGCAGCGGCTTTGCGCGGTCGGCGTCCGTGGCAGCACGCGCCTCAGCACGGCCGTGCCGCGCCTGTCACCGAGGCCGGCGAAGAGTTCGCCGGCCCGGGCGGCCGACCCCCCGGCGGCGTCGCGGTCACCCGCCTCCCACTGGAGCCGCGCCAGCATGAGGGCGACCCATCCGGCGGCGGGGATCGACCCGGCGATCTGTTCGAGCCGCTGGGCACGGGTCAGCAGGGTCCGGGCTCGTGCCGGGTCGCCCGCCGCCCGGGCCACCAGGCCGAGGTGGAGCAGGCTGTTGGTGATGCCCGGGATGTCGTCGGTCTCCTCGAATCCGGCGAGGGCGCGGGAGACGGCGGCCCCCGCGCTCCCGGTGTCCCCCACGGCCAGGTGGAGCAGGCCGAGGCAGCCGAGGGTGATGCCTTCCTCCCGGCGGTCACCGAGGCGGCGTCTGATCGCCAGCGCGGTGTCGAGGTACGTGCGCGCCGCGTCGTGGTCGCCCCGGCTTCGGTGGATGTTGCCGAGGGTGTTGAGAGCCAGGGATTCCCCGTGCGGGTCGGCCAGCGAGCGGAAGCAGTCGACGCTGTCCTCGGCCGCCGTGGTGGCGGCGCCGGGGTCTCCTTCCAGTCGGGCCGCCCACGCGAGGTTCGCCAGGACGTAGCCGCGGGCCCGGGACGGGCCGACCGTGCGGCCGGCGAGCACCGTCTCCTCGAAGAGCAGCGACACCTGCCCCGCTTCGTCGTCCCGGACCGCGTACCCGGGCGTCATCACCGGGAAGAACGGGCCGCTGCCCGGTTCGGCGTCCGCCAGCAGCCGGAGGCTTTCGGTACAGGCGGCGCGGGCCGCCGGACCCTCGCCGCGGCAGACCGCCCAGACGGCCTCGAGGTGCGCGGCGACGGCGAGGACCGGCGTCTCGCCCGCCTCGCGGGCGAGGGTGCGGGCCCGGTCGAGGGCGGTGCGGGCGCGCTCCCAGGCGCCGCGCATCCAGAGCAGAACGGCCTGCTGGTAGTAGGCGTGCGAGAGCGCCGCCGGGTCCGGCCCGCGCCGGTGGATCGCCACGATCTGCGCGCCGATGTCCTCCAGCGGGGAGCCGTCACCGAGGCGGATGGCGAGTACGGCCTTCCCCATCAGTGCTCTCGCCCGCTGCGGTGTGGGCGCCGGCGCGGCGGCCAGGGCGTCGTCCAGCCGGCGCCGGCCCTCGGCGAGGCGCCCGCGTTCGGGCCAGAACGATCGCAGGGCGACCGCCAGACGCAGCGCGTCGTCCGGTTCGTGGCGCAGGAACGAGCGCAGGGCGGCCCGGAGATTGTCGTAGTCGGCCTCCAGTTCCAGGGAGGTCGCTCCACAGACTCCGGTGGGCGGCTCGCGGTCCCGTGCCTCGGCGAGCTCCAGGTAGTAGCGCCGGTGGCGGGCCTCGGTCGCCGCCTGTTCCCCGGCGGCCCGCAGCCGCTCGGCGGCGTACTGCCGGATCGTCTCCAGCAGCCGGTAGCGTGCGTCTTCCTCTTCCTCGTCCCGGTCCTCGTCCTCGTCCTCGTCCTGCCGGGGCTCCACCCCCACCAGGGATTTGTCGGCCAGCCTGCCGAGGAGGTCCAGCACCGGGGTGTGGTGGGTGCCGTCGGCGCACACCTGCTCGACCGCGGCGAGCGTGAAGCCGCCCGCGAAGACGGCGAGCCGGCGGAGCAGCCGCCGTTCGTCGTCGTCGAGCAGCCGATGGCTCCACTCCAGGGTGGCCAGCAGGGTCTCCTGCCTGGTCACGCCGTGCCGGCTGCCCCGGCCGAGCAGGGCCAGGGCGTCGTCCAGGCGTTCGGCGATCTGACGCGGGGCCAGGAGGGGCACCCGGGCCGCCGCCAGCTCCAGGGCCAGGGGCATTCCGTCGAGCCGGAAGCAGATCTGTGCGACGGCCTCGGCGTTCTGCGAGGTCAGCCGGAATCCGGGGGCCGCGTCGGCGGCCCGCTCCACGAACAGCCGAACGGAGGCGAACCGGCCCAGCTCCGCCACGGAGGGCAGCCGGCGCGGGTCCGGAAGACACAGGGACGGCACCCTGAAGGTGCGTTCCCCGTAGCTGCGCAACGGCTCCCGGCTGGTCGCGAGCACGAACACGCCCGGGCAGTGGGCCATGATGTCCGAGACCAGGGCGGCGCAGGTGTCGACGAGGTGTTCGCAGTTGTCCAGCACCAGCAGCAGGTCCTGGCCGCCGAGTTGTGCGATCAGCGCTCGGTGGGCCCCACCGGACGGCGGCAGTTGCACTCCGAGGGCTGTGGCGACCGCCTCGGGGACCAGGTGTGGTTCCGTCAGCGCGGCGAGGTCCACGAAGCACGCCCCGTCCCGGAAGCGGTCCCCACGCCGGGCCGCCACCGCGAGCGCGAGCCGGGTCTTGCCGCAGCCGCCGGCCCCGGTGAGGGTCAGGAGCCTGCTGCGTTCGAGCAGCCTCTCCACCTCGGCCGTCTCGCGCTCCCGGCCGATGAGGGCGGTGGCCGGCGTCGGCAGGCGGTGCCGTGGGACCTCGGGGCGCTGTTCCCGTGCCTCGACCGAGTCGGCCAGCAGGTCACGGAAGAGGCGGCGCGTCTGCGGGTCGGGGTCGGCGCCGGTGTCACGGCGCAGCTCGTCACGCAGACGTTCGTAGGCGGCCAGCGCTTCCCGGCGCCGCCCGGCGTCCGCCAGAGCCCGCATCAACGCCCGGTGGGCGGGCTCGTCCAGGGGGTCCTGGGCGATCAGGGTGTGCAGCACGTCGATGGCCTCGGCCGCGCGGTGGTCGTGCTCGAGCGCCTCGGCCAGCCCCAGCCTGAGCGTCGTACGCCGGGTCTCCAACGCGGCGGCCGCCTCGTCGGCCCATGGCTCGTAACGGTCCTCGGGCAGCAGCCCGGCGTCGGCCAGGGCGAGCGCGGCACGGTAGTCCGCCGCCCCGCCGCCGTCCGACGCGCGCCGTACCGCCTCGTCGAGTTCGTCGAGGTCGGTCCGCACGCCGCCGTCGGGGCCGAGCAGCACCATGTCGTCGCGGAGTACGACGACATCGCCGGGCGCCCCCGTGGCGGCCAGCGCGCGCCGCACGGCGTGCAGCACCTGGTGCAGGTTGTTCGACACGGCCGTCCGGTCGAGGTCCGGCCACAGCAGGTCGTACAGCCGCTCCCGGTGCAGCCGGTGGCCCGGTGCCAGGCACAGGAGTTTGAGCAGGCTGCGGGCCTTGCGCAGCCGCCAGGCCCCGGCGGCGACCGGGCGGTCCGCGACCGTCACGGCGAAACCGCCGAGAAGCCGGATGCGTACTTCGTCGGCCATGGCTGCCCTCACGAGCAGGCTACCGCCTGACCCGATCGGGGACCCGTCGGTGGACTACACTATTCACCGAGCGATGAATTCGACTCTCCTGGAGGCTGGAGGGCAGGGCGGCAATGGAGCGGACCACGTGTTGCGTAGTGGGGGGCGGCCCCGCGGGCATGGTGCTCGCACTGCTGCTGGCCCGGGCCGGCATCGACGTGACGGTGCTGGAGAAACACGGCGACTTCCTGCGTGACTTCCGCGGCGACACCGTGCATCCGTCCACGCTGGCCCTGCTGGACGACCTGGGGCTGGCCGAGCGCTTCGCCCGGCTGCCGCAACGCCGGGTACACACCGTCCAGTTGCCGGTCGGGACCGGCCGGTCGAACGTCACGGTCGCGGACCTCGCGGTGCTGCGCGGCCCGTACAACTACGTGGCCATGGTGCCCCAATGGGATCTGCTGGACCTGCTCGCGGACGAGGCGGGACGCGAGCCGTCCTTCCGGCTGCGGATGCACACCGAGGCCACCTCGTTCCTGATGGAGGGCGGGCGGGTGACCGGGGTGCGCTACCGCACCTGCGACGGCCGCGGCGGCGAGCTGCGTGCCCTTCTCACGGTCGCCTGCGACGGCCGCGGATCACTGGCGCGCTCACTGCCGGAACTGGGACGGCGCCGCTTCAACTGCCCGATGGACGCGTGGTGGTTCCGGCTGCCGCGGCGTGCGGAGGACCCGCGCGGACTCGTCGGCGGCGCCGGCGACCGCTTCCTCACCGCGATGATCGACCGCGGGGACTACTGGCAGTGCGCCGCGCTCATCCCCAAGGGCACCGACAGCCGGCGCCGCGCCGCCGGCCTCGACCGCTTCCTCGCCGACTACGCCGCCGCCGTTCCCTGGATCGCCGACCGGACGCATCACCTGCGCTCGTGGGACGACGTCAAGCTCCTCGACGTACGCCTGGACCGGTTGCGCCGCTGGCACCGCCCCGGCCTGCTGTGCATCGGCGACGCCGCGCACGCGATGTCCCCGGTCTTCGGCATCGGTATCAATCTCGCCGTGGAGGACGCCGTGGCCGCCGCCCGCCACCTGGTCGAGCCGCTGCGCCAGGAGCGGGTGGGACTGCGCGACGTACGCGGTGTGCAGCGCCGTCGCCGTCCCACCACGGTCGTCACACAGACCCTCCAGCGGGTGGCCCACGCCCGCGTCATCGCCCCCGTCCTCCAGGGGCAGCCACCGCTCGGCAGCGTCGACAGGGCGCGGCACGTGGCGGGTCTGCTCGCCGGGTCACGGTTCGTACGCCGCCTCCCCGCGTACTTCATCGGATACGGCGCACTCCGAGAGCGTCCACCGGCTGCGGCGGTCCGTAAGCAGTAGGCCCCTGCCCAGGGAGCGGACTCCCCCCGAGCGTCTATTCCGCCGGGCCCGCCGTTCCAGGGTTGACGGCGGAGAGGAGCTTGCCGATGGCGTCCCGGGAGCGGTGCGGGTCCGCTTCGTCCAGTGCCGCCAGGACGTCGGCAGCGGCCATGCGTACGGGGGTGGGCAGTGCGGCCTCGGCGGCGATCCGGTACGCGGCGCCGCGACGGGCGAATCGCTCCTCGGCGGTCACTCCCCCGACGCTCAGGGGAAAGACGGCCGCTTCGTACTGGGCGACGACGGTGAGGAGGCCATGGGAGAGGCCTTCGGCATAGCCGCGGGCCATCGCCTCCTGTTCCGCCACGGCGAACTTGGCCATGACACGCCGCCGCACGAAGACGGAGCCGGTCAAGCAGACGGCTCCGGCCGACAGACCGGCGAGGACCGACGCCGTCCAGCCGCCGAGGAGCGCGCCCAGCACCCCGCCCGCCACCACGACCAGGCAGGTGATGCCACTCCAGAGCAGTACGAGGGCGCGAGCGGGCGTCAGGGTCGTCATGCCGTGCAGTGTGCCAGGACCGTCGGGGGCGGGTGGAGACGGGTCCGCACGCGGAACTCCGTTGCCCGCGCCCACTCTTGACGAGTACACGCAGAACCCGAAGAATGAGCGCGCCGCTCTGACAACGTTGTCCAGGGGAGGGGTCGGACGCCCATGAGATGGACTCAGCGCATTCGCGGTGCGGGTACGGTGATCGCAGCGGTCGCTCTCCTCGGCGGGGCCCTCACCGCGCCCGCGGCCGGGGCGGCGGCCGACCCGGGCGGTCGACTCACGGACCTCGTCAACCCGTTCATCGGAACCGAGAACGAAGGCAACACCTACCCCGGCGCCGCCGTGCCCTTCGGGATGGTGCAGTTGTCGCCGGACACCGGGCACAACACCGGTTACGACTACGCCCAGAACCACATCCGGGGCTTCTCGCTCGTCCATCTCTCCGGCGTCGGCTGCGGCCTGGGCGGCGATCTCCCCGTACTGCCGACCACCGGCGACGTCACGGAGACCGACTACGCGACCTACGCGGCCGAGTTCAGCCACGACACCGAGAAGGCGAGCCCCGGCTACTACAAGGTCGGGCTGGGGACCGGCATCGACGCCGAGCTGACCGCGACCGCGCGCACGGGCGTACAGCGCTACACCTTCCCCGCGACGGACAAGGCCGACGTCCTGCTCAACGCGGGCCAGTCGCTGCACCGGACGGTCGCGAGCAAGGTCGAGGTCCTCGACAACCGGACCGTGCGCACCGCGATCACCGGCAGCGGGTTCTGCCAGGACACCAAGCCGTACACCGTCTACACGATCACCCGCTTCGACCGCCCGTTCACCGCGTACGGCACCTGGGACGGCGCCGAGGTCACCGCCGGGTCGAGAAGCGGCCGGGACGGCGCGTACGTCCGCTTCGACACGACCGGGGACCGGACCGTCGAGGCGACCACCGCCCTGTCGTACGTCGACGCGCACGGCGCCGCCGTCAACCTCCGCGCCGAGGGCGGCCGTTCCTTCGACCGGGTACGCGACGCGGCACGGCGGGCGTGGGAGGACCGGCTCGACGACGTGCGGGTGCGAGGCGGCGGCGACACCCTCCGCCGTACGTTCTACTCGTCCCTGTACCGGTCCTTCCTCGCGCCGAACATCGGGGGCGACGCCGATGGCCGCTACACCGGCTGGGACCAGAGGATCCACCGCGCGCGGGGCTTCACGTACTACCAGAACTGGTCCCTGTGGGACACCTACCGCACCCAGTCCCAGCTCCTGTCGCTGCTCGCGCCGCGTGAGGCCCGGGACATGGCGATATCCGTGATCAAGATCGACGAGGAGAGCGGCTGGCTGCCCAAGTGGGGGTACGGCACGGTCGAGACGAACATCATGACCGGCGACCCGGTGACCCCGTTCCTCACCAACGCGTACCAGCAGGGCCTGCTGAAGGGCTATGAGGAACGGGCCTATCGCGCACTGAGGAAGAACGCCGACGGGGTGCCGCCCGCCGACTCGCCGGCCGTGGGCCGCGAGGCGAACGAGGCCTACATCGCCGACGGTTTCGCCCCGTACGTCAAGGGCCGCCCGCACGCGAAGCCAGGAGACTCGGACTACGACCACGGCGCGTCCGCGACACTGGAGTACGCCCTGTCGGACGCCATGCTCGCCGAGATGGCCCGCGGCCTCGGCCATGACGCCGACGCGGCGCGCTACACCGCCCGTGCGCAGAACTACCGGCGGATATTCGACGCCTCGACCGGCTTCTTCCGCGCGCGGGACGCCTCCGGTGCCTTCACCGGGCCGGACGACCCGGCCCGGAGCGAGGGATTCCACGAGGGCACCGCCTGGCAGTACCAGTGGCTCGTGCCGCAGGACCTGCCGGGCATGGTCGCCCTGATCGGCGGCGAGCAGGCGGCCAACGACCGGCTCGACTCATTCTTCG
Source organism: Streptomyces sp. NPDC020299 (assembly GCF_044387825.1). Taxonomy (NCBI): domain Bacteria; kingdom Bacillati; phylum Actinomycetota; class Actinomycetes; order Kitasatosporales; family Streptomycetaceae; genus Streptomyces; species Streptomyces sp. NPDC020299. Next base: position 78,388 of record NZ_JBIRWL010000005.1, on the reverse strand, counting down.
CCTACGACCAGCTCGTGCGGGACCCCGCCAGGACCGCCCGCGAGGTATGGGTGAACGGTCCGTACGACTACTACAACGCGGACAAGTACAACCCGCAGAACGAGCCCGACCTCATCGCGCCCTACACGTACCTCTCCACGGGTGAGCCGTGGAAGACGACCGACGTGGTGCACGCCGCGCTGACCCTCTTCACGGACAACCCGACCGGCATGACCGGCAACGACGACCTCGGCACGATGTCCGCCTGGAACGTGCTGTCGTCGATCGGTCTCTTCCCGGTGCAGCCCGGCGACGACACCTGGGGACTGTCCACACCCGTCTTCGACCGCGTCGACCTCACCCTCGACCGGCGCTACTACCCCCACGGGTCGCTCACGGTCACGGCACCCGGCACCTCGGACGCCCGCCGCTACATCCGGTCGGCCCGCGTCGACGGCTCCTCCTACGCGCGTACGTATCTGACGACGCACGACCTGCGGCACATGCGGTCGCTCGCGTTCACGGTCGGCTCCGAGCCGTCCGGGTGGGGCACGAACGCCCAGGCCGGACCGCCTCCGCTGAACTGAGCGCGCCGACACGGGACGCCCTTGGGCATGCCCTCCGGGAACGCCGGGCGCTGCTTGACGATAGGTTGATCGCCATGAGCGAGAACGTTTACTTCGACATCACCATCAACGACGCACCGGCCGGCCGGATCGTCTTCCAGCTCTTCGACGAGGTCGTGCCCAAGACGGCCAGGAACTTCCGCGAGCTGGCCACCGGCCAGAACGGCTACGGTTACGCCGGTTCCTCCTTCCACCGGATCATCCCGCAGTTCATGCTGCAGGGCGGCGACTTCACCCGGGGCAACGGCACCGGCGGCCGGAGCATCTACGGCGAGAAGTTCCAGGACGAGAACTTCAACCTCAAGCACGACCGGCCCTACCTGCTGAGCATGGCGAACGCCGGCCCGCACAGCAACGGGTCGCAGTTCTTCATCACCACCGTCGTCACGGACTGGCTCGACGGCAAGCACGTGGTCTTCGGTGAGGTCGTCGAGGGCCAGGAGCTCGTCGACCAGATCGAAGCCCTCGGCAGCGGCAGCGGATCGCCCAAGGGCAAGGTCACGATCGCCGCGAGCGGCACGGTCTAGTCGGCGCCGCCGGTGCCGCGGGCCGGTTCTCGCCCGTTCTCCGGGCGGGTCAACCGGCCCGCACCCTGCCGCGGCGGGGTCACACGGGGAGAGCTCCGGCCGGGTGGCCGAGCTCTCGCCCGCACGCGGTGAGCGCCAGGACTCCTGAGCCCTCGACCCTCGTGTGCGCCCCCAGTGCTCCGGGATCGACGGAGAGCCGGGCGGCGATGTCCTTGGCGTAGCAGGTGTCGGGTATCCGGTGTTCCTCCTTGACGCGGCGGCACCAGGCGACGAACTCCTCGGTGTCGGAGAAACCGACGCCGTCGAAGGCACCGGCGGGGATACCGTCCTGGTGCGGCAGGAGACAGCCGGCTTCGGCCAGGTGCGCGGGGCCTTCGTCCCCGCCTTCCGCGGCGGCGAACGCGTCGTAGTGGCGCACCACTTCGCCGTCTTCGGCGATGCACCAGGCCGTCCAGCCGTCCCCGCAGCTCATTCCGTACCAATGAGCGGCGCCGAACCGGCGGCTGAGGTCCGCGCACCGCCCGCGCACGACGTCCGGCATCGTCCGCTCCCGGTCGTCCGCCTCTTCGATGCGGTGAGTGTCCTGGGACGAGTCGCCGAAGACGAGGGTCCAGCCGTCCAGTGCCGGGCTGACGAACGCCCGTGCGCAGCGGCGGTGCGGGCGGGCCCGCTCCCAGTAGTGGTGGCGGTCGTGGTTCCAGGCCGCGGCGCCGGTCCGGAGTGTGACCGGCTCGGGGTCGCCCAGGTCGAACGCCGCCAGCACCGCGTTCTGGTCGACGCTCGGAACCGCGTACCAGGATCCGCACAGGTGCATGCCTGCGGGGATCTCGTCCAGCCGCTTGATCCGCGTCAGCCTGCGCCACACCTCCTGGTCCCTGTCGTCGAGCACGGCCGGCCCGCCGATGGCCGCCAGCGCCTCCAGGGCCCCCGCCCGGATCCCGGGGCCGGGGGCGGGTTCTCGCCGCAGCCGCCGCAGCTTCGGGACGGCTCCGGTGCCGATCCCCTTGAACACCCGGACCGCTCGCCGGCGGACTTCGGGTTCCGGGTCTCCCAACAGCGGGATCAACTGCTCCATGACGGCCGACGCGGCCTCGCCCTCCCCCTGGAAGGCGGAGAGCGCGGCACTTCGCACCCCCGCGTCCCTATGCCTCAACAGCGATGCGTAGACCCCCGGACGGCCCACCTCCAGTCGCCCCAGGGTCCACGCGACCCTCCGGGCCGCCTCCGCCGAGCCCGCCGACACGGCCGCCTCCGCGAGCGGGAGGAGAGCGGGCTCCCCGATCCTGCACAACACGTCCGCCGGGACCGTCCAGTCGACGGGTGACCCCTCGTCACAGAGCACGTCCAGCACCGCCGCGACCACGGCCGCGCCCTGCCCCACCAGGGAGTCGCGAGCCGACCGGGTGCGGTCGAAGGAACCGGAGAGTTCTTCGGTCAGCAGTCCCTTGTCCATGGCGGGCACCCTAGCCGTGGGGTCTGACATGCCGATCGGGTCACAGCCGTGCGATGATCACGGCTTCACCCTGCCGCTCGCGCAGGAGCGGTCCCCAGCGGATAGGCGTCTTGTGGAATTCCGGGGTCGTCGTACGACGGTTTTCGCATCGGCGGCAGCGATCGCCGTCCTCGCCGCACCGGCAGTCGGCTGCGCCGGAGAGCACAGCGACAGCCCGCGCTCCTCCCCCACCCCTGCGCCGGCTTCCTCCTCCCGCTCCGTGAGCGTTCCCGGGAAGTCCGTGGCCAAGGCTCCGGACCTGCTGGAGGGAGAAGTCCTCGCCCAAGCGGCCGACGCCAGTGGCGGCCGGGAGATGGACATCCGAGGCGGGATCAGGCCCGGGACGCTGTCGGTCCTCGTGACGTGCCTGGGCGAGGGACGACTGACCGTCTCGGTCGAACCGCTCGGGCTGAGCTTCCCGCTCGACTGCGTGGACGGAAGGGTCAGCAGCGTCCTCGACCGAATGGATACGAAGCGCGGCTACGAGCACGGGACGGTGAACGTCACCGCCCCGGCCGGCCTCCGCTGGGCCCTCACCTTCGGACGGTCCCGTGGACGGTAGTCCCGTGCACCGTCGGGGAACCTACGCGGCGGTGTCGTCGAAGTGGAAGTAGTGGCCTTTCTCGAGGTCGTCGACGAGCCCGGGGCCGGTCGGCTGCCAGCCCAGTAGTTCGCGGGTCAGGGCGCTCGAGGCCGGGCTGTCGAGGGCGATGAAGCCGGCGAGCCAGCCGAAGTGTTCGGCCGCGGCCTCCGGCGGGACGGCGGCCACGGGGACGTCGAGGTGCCGCCCGATCAGTTCGGCAATGGTGCGGATCGGCACCCCCTCGTCGGCCGTCGCGTGCAGCACCGACCCGGCCGGAGCCTTTTCGAGGGCGAGGCGGAACAGACGCGCCGCGTCGGACCGGTGCCCGGCCGGCCAGCGGTTGGTTCCGCCGCCGACGTAGCCGGAGACGCCCTTGGCGCGGGCGATGCCGATCAGTGCGGCCATGAAGCCGTGGTCGCCCTCGCCGTGCACCGTCGGGGGGAGCCGGACCACGGACGAGCGGACGTCACGGGAGGCGAGGGAGAGCGTCAGCCGCGCGGTGCCCAGCCGGGTCCGCGGACCGGCGCCGAGATGGTCGAGGGACAGGCCGGCACCGGCGTCCTCTTCGCTGACGACGCGCCCCGGGGCGATCCCGAGTGTCCCGGAGGCGATGACGAGCGGCCGGCCGGAACCCGCGAGCGCCTCGCCGATCGCCTCGACGGCGCGGCGGTCCGCGTCGGCGGCGCCCTGGAAGTCCCCCGAGAAGGCGATGTCGTGCTTGAACGCCAAGTGGATCACCCCGTCCGAGGCCTCCGCCGCGCTCCGCAGGACGTCGAGATCGTCCACAGTGCCGCGCCGCACCTCGGCCCCGGCCTCGCTGAGGGCGGCGGCCGAAGCGTCCGAGCGGGCCAGCCCGACGACCTGATGCCCGGCGCCGACGAGTTCGGGAACCACGGCGGAGCCGATCCAGCCGGAGGCACCGGTGACGAATACGCGCATGAGATGTCCTTCGGGTAGGTCGATGTCAGTGACTGTCATCGACCGTAGCACCGATGTCAGTCACTGTCATCGCGTAAGATCAGGACATGGGTCGATGGGAGCCGAACGCACGCGGGCGACTCGAGCAGGCCGCACTGGACCTGTACGGCGAGCGCGGATACGAACAGACCACGGTGGCGGAGATCGCCAAGCGGGCCGGGCTCACCGAGCGGACCTTCTTCCGGCACTTCGCCGACAAGCGGGAGGCCCTGTTCGCGGGCGCCGCCTCGCTCCAGGAACTCTTCGTGAGCACCGCCTCCGGGGCGCCCGCGTCCGCGGCACCGATCGACGCGATGGCCGCGGCCCTCGATGCCGTCGGCGCCGTGTTCCAGGAGCGCCGCGCACACGCCCGGCGGCGCCATGCCGTCATCGTCGCGAACGCGGAACTCCAGGAGCGTGAGCTGATCAAACTCGCCTCGCTGTCCGCGGCACTCGCCGAAACCCTGCGCGGGCGCGGCGTCAGGGAGCCGGCGGCGAGCCTGACCGCGGAGGCCGGGGTCGCCGTCTTCAAAGTCGCGTTCGAGCGCTGGATCGACGCGGACGACGAGCGGGACCTCGGGCACCTCGTCCGGGAGTCGCTCGACGAGCTCAAGGCCGTGACAGCGGGGCGGGGACAGGGGGCGCCCCGCCCGGCCGTCACGCCGGCGTGATGTCGTCCCGCTCACCCTCCGCCTGGGACGGTTCGGTCCTGGGGACTTCCGGGTGCTGCTCCATGGCCGCCCGTTCAGTCGGTTCGTCGCGCTCGCCCTCGGCCTGTGAGGGCGTGTGAGAGTACAGCCAGGAGTCGTAGTCCGAAGCTCCGGTCTTCATGACGGGCCTCCCTCTTCCGCTCAGGTCTCGATCACGGCATCGCAGTCGGGGCACACCACGGACGCGTACTGCGGGGAGTACCAGGGCGCTCCGGGGTGCTCGGCGGGCCGCCAGGCAGCCGTCCGCATGGCGAAGGTGTCCTTGCCGCAGAGGGTCCGCGGCCCGGTGGCGGAGGACATCCCCGGCGCGGAGGGCGCCGCGTGCACCCTGCGGACGGGCTGCTGCTCACAGCCCTGCGTTCCCGAGGAGGTACGCGCGGCCTTCGGCTTGTCGAGCTCGTACACGACGACGATCCCGCCCATGTCTCCATGGTAGGCGGGCCCCGTGGACACCGCCGTGACACCGGGCGACGGCCTCGGCCCAAGACGGCGCCGCGCCGAGCCCGGGCCCCTGGAGTCGACCGCGATCGGCACATCCGCCAGGGGAGGAGCGCGGGATGTCCCTCACCGCCCGGCAGCGCGCGGAGGCGGCCCGGCTGCTGCGGCAGGCCGAACACCGCAGGGCGCCGGTCGATCCGCTGTCGACGCTGCTGCCCGGCCTGGACCTGGCCGACGCCTACGCCGTCCAGCGGGACAACATCGCCCGGCGCCTGGCCGACGGGGCGACGGTCATCGGCCACAAGGTCGGCCTGACCGCCGCCGCGATGCAGCAGCTCCTCGGCGTCGACCAGCCCGACTTCGGGCACCTGATGGACGACATGGTCCACCGTGACGGCGCCCCGGTCCCGGCGGCCCGCTACTGCGCCCCGCGCATCGAACCGGAGATCTGCTTCCGCCTCGCCGAGCCGCTGCGCGGTCCCGGCGTCACCGTCGAGGACGTGCTCGGGGCGACCGATGCGGTCGCCCCCGCGGTGGAGATCGTCGACAGCCGGATCCGCGACTGGAAGATCACGCTCGTCGACACCGTCGCCGACAACGCCAGTTCCGTCCTCGTCGACCTGGTCGTCGACGGCGAGCGCGTCGCCACGGGCAGCGGCAAGGAGGTCCTGGGCCATCCGGCCGCCGCCGTCGCCTGGCTGGCCAACACCCTCGCCGGCTTCGGGGCCGGCCTCGAGCCCGGACACGTCGTACTGCCCGTCACCATGACCACAGCCCCGGGATCGTCAGGTGCTCGTGAGGATGACGAGTCGCTGGGTCGCCCGGGTCATCGCGACATAGCGGTCGACCGCTCCTTCGACGCCCTCGCCGAACTCCTCCGGGTCGACGAGGACGACCAGGTCGAACTCGAGCCCCTTCGACAGCTCCGGGGCCAGCGACTGCACACGGGACGTCGCCGGGAACGCGGGATCGCCGATGACGCAGGCGACCCCCTCGGCATGGTCGGCGAGCCAGGTGTCGAGGACGGAGCCCAGGTCCGCGACGGAGCCGTGGGCGACGGGGATGCCGTTGCCGCGGATGGAGGTCGGCACGTTGGCGTCCGGGAGCGCGGCCCGGATGACCGGCTCGGCCTCCGCCATGACCTCTTCCGGTGTGCGGTAGTTGATGCTCAGGGAGGCGAGGGTGATCCGGTCGAAGCCGACCCGCTCGAGCCGTTCCCGCCACGACTCCGTGAACCCGTGCCGGGCCTGGGCGCGGTCCCCGACGATGGTGAAGCTCCGGGACGGACAGCGCAGGAGCAGCATCTGCCACTCCGCGTCGGTGAGTTCCTGGGCCTCGTCGACGACGATGTGCGCGAACGGGCCGGCGAGCAGGTCCGGGGCGAGGGCGGGGAGTTCGGACTCGTCGACCAGGCTGACCTTGGCGTCCTCGCCACGCAGCATCGCCACCAGGCCCTCGCCGTCGTCACCGTCGGCGCCGGAGTCGGCCACGGCTCCGATCAGGTTGTCGACGACCTGCGCCATGCGCTCGCGCTGGGCGGCGAGGACGGCCTCGTGCCGGTGCCCCCGTCGCGCCGCCTCCGGGTCGCCGAGCCGCTGCCGGGCCGCGTCCAGGAGAGGCAGGTCCGACACCGTCCAGGCCTGGGCGTCCGCGCGCTGGAGCCTTCGTACGTCGTCGCGGCCGAGCCAGGGGGCGCACATCCGCAGATAGGCGGGCACCGACCACAGATCTCCGACCAGGTCGGTGGGTTCCAGTAGCGGCCACGCACGGCCGAGGGTGTCGACCAGCTCCTTGTCCTGCCGCAGCGAGCTGCGGAACTGCTCGCGCGGGACGTCGTCGCCGTCGTACTTGTCCAGCAGGATGGTGACCAGCTCCTCCCAGATCTGGTCGCGCGCCTCGTTGTGCGGCGTGCTCGGCCCCGGTGCCTGGAAGGCCTCGGCCCAGTCGTCGGCGCTCAGCCAGAGGTCGGACCAGCCGGTCGTGACCGTCATCCCCTCGGCGGGTGGCTCCTCGTAGAACCTGACGGCCGTCTCGATCGCCCCGACCATGTCCGCGGACGACTTCAGACGGGCCACGTCCGGGTCGGCCTCGGGCGTCGCTCCGGCTCCCTCGTCGACGAGGTCCCGCAGGACACAGGTCTGCACGCCCTCCTCTCCGAGGCTGGGCAGGACGTCGGAGACGTAGTTCAGGTAGGGCCGGTGCGGACCGACGAACAGGACGCCGCCCCGGCGGTGACCGAGGCGGGGGTCGGAGTACAGGAGGTGGGCGGTGCGGTGCAGGGCGACGACGGTCTTCCCGGTACCCGGGCCGCCGTCGACGACGAGAGCGCCACGGGACCCCGCGCGGATGATGGCGTCCTGGTCGGCCTGGATGGTGGCGAGCACGTCACGCATCCGGTCCGACCGGTTGGTGCCCAGACTGGCGATGAAGGCGGACTGGTCGTCGAGCGCGGCATGCCCTTCGAGCCCGTCGGCGGTGAACACCTCGTCCCAGTAGTCGCTGATCCGGCCATCCGTCCAGCGGTACCTGCGGCGGCTCTTCAGGCCCATCGGGTCGGCGTGGGTCGCCGCGAAGAACGGCTCGGCCGCGGGTGACCGCCAGTCGACCAGCAGCCGCCGGCCCTCGCTGTCGGTGAGGCCGAGCCGTCCGATGTGGACGGGCTCGGGGTCGTCCGCGGCGACCATGTGCCCGAGGCACAGGTCCAGGCCGAAGCGGCGCAGGGTGCGCAGGCGCCCGGTCAGCCGGTGGACCTCGATGTCCCGGTCCATCGCGGCCCGGCCCGTTCCGCCGGGTGCCTTGAGTTCGGCGTCGAGGCGGTCGGACAGCTCGGCGATCGACTGCCGGAGGCACTCCGCGATGGCGGTGAAGTGCCGCTCGTCGTCGGCGATGAGCGCCGGGTCCGCCTTTGCGGTGAGGCGTTCGGGCAGGTCGAACGCGCTCGTGGTCAGGGAGTTCACTGCATCAGCTCCGATATGGGAGGGCCGGTCGCGCCCATGGCGCGCGGCGAGGCGTCCGGACCGCTTTGCTCACGGACCCGGGATGTCCGGTTCCGCGTGGCTCACGCGGACGGCGATTCCCGGCTGATCTCGTCGAGGAGCAGCCGCGCGGCCACGGTCGCCCCGTCGGCGCGGACGGTGCCGGCCAGGGCGGTCGCGCGGGCGCGGGTCTCGGGGGTCAGGGCCACCTCGAGCGCGGCCGACAGGGACTCGAAGGTCGGGGTGGGGCCGTCGTGTGCCGCGCCGACGCCCAGTGCGGCCACCCGGGCGGCCCAGTGCGGCTGGTCCACGAGCTGGGGGACGACCACCTGGGGCGCGCCGGCCAGGGCGGCCGTCGTGGTGGTGCCCGCGCCGCCGTGGTGGACCACGGCTGCCACCCGGCGGAACAGTGCCTGGTGGTTGACCTCGCCGACGGCGAAGCAGTCGTCCCGGTCGACCGCGGGTGCGAGGTCCGCCCAGCCGCGTGCGACGAGCACGCGGCGGCCCTGGGCGCGGACCGCTTCGACGGCCACCCGGGCGACGTCCGGTGAGGTGCGCATGGCCATGCTGCCGAAGCCCACGTACACGGGCGGTGCGCCTGCGTCCAGGAATGCCTCCAGCTCCTCGGGGAGCGGGCGTTCGTCCGGCAGGACCCACGCCCCCGTCTGCACGAGGTCGAGATCCGTCATGTCCTGCCACGGGGCCAGACCGGGGTCCGCCGCCAGCCAAGGCCGGTCGGTGAGGACGTGGTCGCGGACGTGGTCCACCGGCGGCAGGCCGATCGCCGCCCGGTGGGTGTTGAGGGCCTCTCCGTACAGATCGTGCACCCGCTGGGCGTCCACCTTCCACAGCGTCGGGATGTCGGCGTCCGGCGGGGCCGGGCGGCCCGGTCGCCCCGCCGGCGGGAACTTCGACGACGGCAGCCCGAACGGGTGGAAGCACGCGAACACGTAGCGGATGCCCAGCTTCTCGGTCACCGACCGCGCCCCGGCCGGCAGCAGGCCGGTCGCCAGCAGCGCGTCGCACCCCTCGGCCGCCGGGGCGACCGTGTCGAAGTGCGCGGCGACCAGTTCGGGCGCGAGCCGGAACGCGTCCGCCGGCGACGGATTCGGCCTGGTCACCAACGAGCGCACCGACGGTCCGAACGGCACGTGCTCCACACCGGCGCGGGCCAGCAGCTCCGCGAACTCCTCGTCCGGCGGCGCGCACACCCTGACCTCGGCGCCCAGTGCCCGCAACGCCGCCGCGAGCCCCGCCATCGGTTCGACGTCCCCGCGCGACCCATACCCCATCAACAGCACACGCATTTCGTGAATCCCCTATTTCCCCAGGACTTGGCCCAGGCCGGAGATTCTGCGGCACGAGGGGGGCCTTGCCGCAAGCCCCCCGGTGCGCTATATGTTGAACATGGCAAGGAGTGCGAGACTCCTTGCCTTTGTCGTGTGCGGTGTCGTCGTGTGCGGTGTCACGGACGGATCGTCAGCCAGTCCAGGGCCGCCACCTGGGGACCTCCCTTCGCGACGAGGTACAGGGTGTGGATGCCGGCCAGTGGACGGCGCAGGGTGAGCGACTGCTCCCGCCAGGTGTCGGTGGCGCCGGTGGCGCGTACGGGCAGGGTCGCTGCCACCGGCCCGTCCGGGGCGTCGAGCCGGAGCTGGAGCGCGCAGCCCGCGGCGCAGGTGGAGGCGAGGCGCACGGTGAGCCGGTCACCGGTCACGCTCGCCCGCCGGAAGCCGATCCGGTCGCCGGAGCCCAGTACGCCGGTGGCGGCCGTGCCGCGCGCGACGCCGCGCACGGTGGTGGCCTGCTCGGCCTGGAGCGTGGCGGAGGCGTCGGGGCCGTCGCCGTACAGGCGCAGGTCGTTGACCACCCAGGGAGCGGGGCCGCTCGCGGTGAGCGTGATCCGGACGTACCGGGCCGTCTGGGCCGGGAAGACCGCGTCCTGGGTGAAGGACCGCCCGGAGACCCGGGCGAGGGTCCTGCTCCAGTGCGTGCCGTCGCGGCCGGCGGACACGGAGAAGCCGTACGGCTGCCCGCTGGTGTCGCGCCCGGCGTCGAGGGAGAGCCCGTCGAAGGTCCTGGTCTCGCCCAGGTCGACGGTCAGCGACTGGCCGGGGGTCTGCGCGGCGGCAGCCGTCCAGCGGGTGTTGATGTCCCCGTCGAGGGCGGCGGAGGCGTCGGTGCCGTCACTCGCGGTCGCGGTCCAGCCGCCGTGCCGGACGCGCTGGCCGCAGCCGGGGAGGTCGCAGCCGGTCGCCCAGACCGGCGCGCCGTACTCGTACGCGCCGATGTCGGGAGCCGCGCCCCGCACGTCCGTGGTGATCCCGTCGATCGTCTCGCCCGCGTCGATGGCGGGTGAGCCGTCGGTGAGCCACAGTTCGCCGTTGACGGCGTCGGTGTAACCGGGCCTGTCGGTGATGAGGTTGGAGCGGACCACGGGCAGCGGGTCGCCGGTCCGGGTCGCGCTGACCGGCATCGGTCCGACGATGTTGCTGAGGTACGAGCCGGAGGCGTCCGTCGCGCCGCTCAGCAACGCCGAGTTGCCGTTGATGCCCACGCCGTAACTGGAGTTGTGGTCCTGGTTGGCGATACTCGGACCGGTGTGGCCGTTGAAGAACGTACCGCGGCCGCCGGTGTTCCAGGCGACGTTGTGGTGCAGCAGGAAGTGCCCGGAGTAGTTGTCGACGTAGAAGCCGACCTGGCCGTCCGCGTCGTGCGAGGTGTTGTGGTCGATGGAGCTGCCGGAGGCGTCCAGGCTGCAGCAGACGTAGAAGGGGGAGCCGTCGCGGGAGGTGCGCATCGCCTCGGACATGTCGTTGTAGGCGATGCGATTGCCGTGAAACTGCGTGCCGTTGAGTTGCCAGGCCGTGTCGATGGAGGCGCGTCCGGTGCGCCGGATCGTGTTGTGCGTGACCGTGTGGTCATTGCCGTTGATCTCGATGCCGGGTGTGTAGCTGCCCATCCAGCCGACGTCGTGGATGTAGTTGTTGCTGACCGTGTTGCCGGTGCCGCGCAGCAGGACGCCGTCACCCGCGGACCGCGAGATCTCGCTGTTCTTCAGGGTGTTGCCCGTGCCGAGGATCTGCACGCCCGAGTCGAGGATGCGGGAGGCGACGATGTGCCCCTCGAACGGCGGGATCGCGAGGTCGCTGTCGGGCGGCATGGGGAGGGTCGAGAACTCGGAGATGTAGGTGGCATGGAGTCCGTCGATCACAACTCCCGTGCTGTCGTCACCCGTTCGCAGGGACGTGCCCCACAGGTTCAGCCCGCGCACGGTGACGTACGAGCTGTCGCTCAGGTCGACGCCCCACAGGCGGTGCTTGGCGGTCACCGTGTGCCCGGCCATGCCGCCCTTCGGCGGTACGAGGTAGAGCCGGTGCGCGGATGTGTCGTAGTACCACTCCCCCGGCTGGTCGAGCGCGGCCTTCGAGCCCACGAGGTAGTAGTTGCGGTAGTTCTGGTTGCCCATGCACAGGGGCGGGCAGCGGTAGTTGCCGCCCTTGAAGTCCAGCTTGCCGGGTGAGGTGGCGGTGACCGTGCCGGTCTGCTGGGCCCACGGGTTGGAGCCGGCCCACAGGTGCACGGTGGCGCCGGTCCAGTCGGCGTCCGGCAGGTCGGTGTCGTCGATGTGCTGGTCGGTGGAGGTGGGATCGGCCTCGGCCCAGGTGGTGTTCAGCGGATCGGCGCCGGAGTTGGGCCAACGTCCCTCGGCCGCACGGTCGTTGTCCAGGAAGACCGCGTTGAAGTCGGGGTCGGGCGGCAGGTTCGTGTCGGCGGCGACCAGTCCGTCCCCGGCGTCCTTCCAGCCGGTCACCGGCTCGGTCCCGTCGACGGTCACCGGGCCGTCGCCGTACGCGGCGAGGGTGATCGGGGCGTCCTTCGTGCCGGAGGGCGGGGTGATCTGCTCGCGGTAGGTGCCGTGGTGGACGAGGCAGGTGTCGCCGGGGCGGACGCGTAAGAGGCAGGCGCCGATGGTGCGCAGGGGGCTCGACGGGGAGCCGTAGGCGTGGTCGCTGCCGGAGGGGGCGACGTGGTAGGTACGGCGGGGGCCCGCCGCGTGCGCCTGGACCGGGAGGGCCAGCAGCGCTGTGACGGCGGTCAGTACGGACAGGTGTCTCAGTCTCATGTCCCGTCTCCAGTGGTCGGGGGTTGCCGCCAGGCCGCCTCGGCTGCGGGGCCGGTGGGAGCGCCGAGCACCGCGCATCTCAACCAGTGCTCCCCGGGCGGGATGTGACCGGTCAGCATGGGCAGTGCCGTGCGCCGGGCCAGGACGTTGGTGCCGGGCAGGCAGTCGACGACCTCGCCCTGGCGTACGCCGTCGAGATCCCGTAGACCGGTGAGGCCCGCCGGTGCGGACGCGCGGGCGTAGCCGACGCCGGCCCTTCGGTTCACCCCTGTGTCGCGGTCGACCGCGAAGGCGCCCTCCGCCGTGTGGAGGGTCCGCCCGGTCCGTACGCGGTGCCTGCGTACATGCCACGGGGGCGCGGCGGTCAGCCAGGTGGTGATCTCGACATCGGGCCAGGGCCACCAGGTGCCGAGCACGGTGTCGCCCCTCAGGTGCCAGCCGGCCGGTTCCTCGCGGGCCCGGTAGTGCCTCCCGCCGTCGTCGCTGAGCGCGAGCATCGAGTCGTACGCGCCCTGCTCCAGCCCGAGCGTCCCGCTCGGCAGGCTGAAGCCGAAGCGCGTCGAGTAGGCGAACTTGGCGTACTTCGCGGCGCCGTGCCGTACCCAGGGGTGGTGCTGGCGTCCGGCGAGCAGCGTGACGTCGCCGTCCGCGCGCATCAGGACCGCACCGGCGTGCGGCTGGGAGCTGACCGTCGGGAGAAGCGGGGCGGGCTGCTCCGCGGCGGTCCAGAACGGGTGGTCGGCGGGCAGGGCGAGCGGCAGGAACGCCTTCAGGGACCAGTACGGTGAGCCCGGCGCGTTGTACTGCTCGGCCAGCTCGGGTTGCGGATAGCCGTACCCGATGGTCAGCAGCCCGTCCGGACCGGTCACCGGACGCCCCTGCCACCAGCGCAGATGCCTCAGCAGATATCCCTTGGCCTCTCCCCACGGCAGCGCGTCGACCCCGGCGAAGGGCAGCGCGCCCCAGAACGCGGCCTGCGCCCAGCGGTAGGTGAGGCTGCGGCCGTAGGGGACGGCGGCGCCGTCGTCGGCGAACCAGTGCCGGAAGTCGTGCGCGAACCGGGCGGCGCGCTCGCGGAACCGGTCTCCGTCCCGCGCGAGTTGGGCGTACAGCAGGCCGTAGAAGTGCATCGCCCACGGCACGTAGTAGTCGCGGCGCTCGGTCGGTCCGTCGGAGTACCAGCCGTCGCCGAGCCAGAAGGTCTCCAAGCGGTCGAGGCGGGCGGTGATCAGCTCGCGGTCGTAGGCCACGCCCACCCGGTCCAGGCCGAGGCCGATCAGCACCGGGAAGAAGTGCCAGTTGTTGTCCGCCGTCTCGCGGGGCAGGGCGCTCAGCAGCCAGCGGGCCAGCCGGTCGCGTTCGGGGCCGGTGAGCGGGTCCCAGAACCGCTCGGGCGCCAGCGCGAGGGCGAAGCCGATCGCGGCCATTTCGACGATCCGCTGGTCGCGGTCACCGGGCTCGCCCCAGTACTCGGGGTGGCCGGGGTCACTGCCCGAGGCCAGGCCGCGCGCCCAGAGTTCCGCGTACGGCACCTCGCCCTTGCCCGCGGCCAGGGGCGCCAGGCCCCACAACGGGCGGGCGAAGGACTCCAGTTCGGCGGCGGTGTCGTCATGGATGGCGGTGTTGGCGCCCAGGCGCACCCGGGCCCGCCCCGCGCTGAAATGCGGTACGACGGCCTCGGCCAACCCTCGGACGTCGTCCTGGAGTTGCTCCCTCATCAGCCCTTCTCCGCCCCGGCCAGCAGCCCTGTGCGCAGGAAACGCTGTGCCACCACGAACCCGACGAGCAGCGGCGCACAGGCCACCAGACCGGCGAGCGCGGCCTCCGGCTGGTGGATGTCGAGGTCGGCGAAACCACTGGAGTTGTTGACCGCGCCGGTGGACTGCAACAGGGACATCAGACCCAGCTGGAGGGTGAAGGTGCGGTCGTCGGAGAGCATGACGAAGGGGAGGAAGAAGTCGGTCCAGCAGCGGACGAAGCCGAAGAACGCGATCAGGGCGATCGCCGGGCGGGCCAGCGGCACCGCCACCGACCAGAACAGCCGCAGTTCGCCCGCGCCGTCGACGCGCCCGGCGTCCAGCAGGCTGTCCGGCAGGTTGGCCTGGAAGTGCAGGAAGGCGAGGTAGACGCCGAACGGGTAGAAGGAGAGCGGCAGGATGACCGCCCAGACCGTGCCGGTGAGGTCGACCGCCGACATCTCCAGGTACAGGGGCAGCACCAGGGCGGCCGGGGGCAGGATCATCGTCACGACGGAGAGGGTGAGCAGGGTCCGGCGGCCCGCGAAGTCGTGCTTGGCGAGCGCATAGCCGGCGGGCACGCAGAGCAGCAGGGCGAGGACGACGCTCGCGCCCGCGTAGATGACGGAGTTGCCGATCCACAGGGTGATCTCGCCGTCGTTGTACGACATCAGGTGCTGCCAGGCGTCGCCGACGTTGCCGAGCGCGCCGAAGCCGAGCGGGGATCCGGTCGTCAGGTCGTCGGCGGTACGGGTGGGCGCGAGGAGCAGCCAGAGCAGGGGCAGTGAGAAGAAGACGGCGGCGCCGAGCAGGAACAGGGCGCGGGCGCCGCGCGAGAGGGCGGTCATGGTCCGACTCACCCGGCTTTCGTGGTGTCCGTGGCGTACATACGGGTGCGGGTGATCACGATCCAGGCGGCCAGCAGCCCGACCGCGAGCATGGCCAGCGACAGCGCCGCCGCTTTGCCGAAGTCGCCGTCCTGGGTGGCGTAGACGTAGGCGAGCTGGTTGACGGACCAGGTGGGGCTGATCTGGCCGGGGGTGCCGGTGCCCAGCACGGTGGGTTCGACGAAGACCTGGCTGCCGGCGGCGAAGCTGGAGATCAGTACGAAGGCGACGTAGGTGCGGACCATGGGCAGCTTGATGTGCCACATGGTGCGCCAGGCCGACGCCCCGTCGACCTGGGCCGCTTCCAGGACGTCCTTGGGGAGTGCGGTGAGCGCCCCGTACAGGACGACGATCCAGCCGCCCGCGTGCACCGCGACACCCATCACGGCGAGGACGGCGATCAGACTGGAGCCGGAGAGGGCGTCCGTGGCGCTCTTGACGTCCATGAGCTTCAGCAGCGGTCCGAACGGGCTGTTGCTGGGGCTGACCATGAACAGCCAGAGCAGGGCCGCCGCCGAGCCGGTGACCGCTCCCGGCAGGTAGTAGACGAGTTGGAAGGCGCCGGAAGGCCGGCCCGGCCTGGCGTGCAGGGTGAAGGCGAGCGAGAGGACGGTCAGCAGCAGGACGGGCAGCCAGAGCAGGAGGTACAGGGTGACGTTCTGGGCCGCTTCGCCGAGCCGGTAGTCGTCGAGGACGGCCGTCCAGTTGCGCCCGCCGGCCCAGGAGCCGTCGTGGACGAAGGAGGTCCACAGGGCGTATCCGGCGGGCGCGAGTCCGAAGACCGCGAGGAACAGGGTGTACGGGCCGACGAGGATCCACACCGCGGTGGTGCGGCTCCGGTGCCCGCGGCGCCGGGGCCCGGCCGGTGCGGCGGTGGCCGTCGCCGGCGGGCGGGTGGGGGTCAGCGTCATCGTCCGACCGTGTATGCGCTGGTCCCGGCCGCCGCGGCCAGCTTGTCCTGCCAGCTCTTCAGCGCGTCGCCCAGGTCGCCACCGGAGTCGGCGGCCTTGCCGACGGTGTCGTTGAAGCTCGCCTGCCATTCGGCCTCGAAGCGGACGGCGCCGAAACCGGGGCGCAGCGCGTTCGCCGAAGCGGTGACGGCGGGCATCGGGTCGGAGGCGTAGTAGGGGTCCTGGGACTTGGCCTCGCCCCACTTCCGGGCGGCCGCCGCGAACGCGGGGTAGGTGGGCTGCTTCGCCTGCAGGGCGACGTCGGTGGTCATCCATCGCACCAGGTCCACGGCCTGCTTCGTACGGTCCCCGGCGTGCGCGGAGACGAGGAGGGCGCCGCCGCCGACCTGGCCGGCGTAGGACGTGGTCTCGCCGGGCCAGGTGGGCATGGGAGCGGCGGCGATCCGCCCCTTGGGGATCTTGAAGGCGGGCCCGAACATGAAATCGCCGAACCAGGCGGGGCCCGGCAGCATCAGGAGCTTGTTCTCCTTGCCGAGCTTGGCGAAGGCGGGGTCGGTGGGGACGACGGTCGTGACCGCCTTGGCCCTGGCCATCGGCTGGAGCAGGTCGGCGACGCGGGTGCAGTTCCGCTGGGTGAGGTCGATGCGGACCTTGGTGAGGCTGAGGGTGTCGCGGGTGGGGCAGCCGCTGCTGCCGAAGTAGATGCCGGCGCCGTACTTGCCGTTGATCGCGCCGACGACGGTGCCGGGGTGGTCCTTGGCCGCCTTCAGCCCGACCTGCTGGTACGCGGCCCAGGTCCTGGGGACCTCGTAGCCGTAGCTCTTCATCAGCTTCGCGTCGTACCAGAGCACGGTCGGCGCGATGTCGTTGCGCAGGCAGTACGTCTTGCCGCCGAAGGTACAGGTGTCGAGGGAGCCGGGGGTGAATCCGTCGCGGACGGACTTCGGTACGAGGCCGTCGAGCGGGGCCGCGTAGCCGAACCTGTCGCTCGCCAGGGTGGCGGCCTCGGCCGGGTTGGCCAGGAAGACGACGTCCGGCCAGCCGCTCTTGGTGCGGTTGGCGAGCGAGACCTTGGTGGGGACATAGCCCGCGTCGGGCGGGATGGTGACGATGCGCATCTTCAGGTCGGGGTGCGCCTTCTTGTACTGCTGCGCCGCCGGGGTGCGGGTGTTGTCCACCCACACCAGCAACTCACCCTTGCCGCCGCCCGAGGTGTCGCTGCCGCCGCCGGTGCCGCCGCAGCCGGCCAGCAGGAGTGCCGCGGTGGCGGCCAGGGAGGCGGCGCGCCACCTCCGGTCCGGACGCCATCTCTTCATCGAGAACCACCTGCCGCCTCTACACTGGAGGGTTGGATTGCGATAGTTTTCGCAAGCTGCGACCGCTCCGGAAACGTAGGAGATTCATCCGATGACGTCAACAGTCCGGACAGGATCCGGTGAAGCGAGGCGGCGCACTCTGGCCGAAATCGCCGATGAGGCAGGCGTTTCAGTCTCCACCGTCTCCAAGGTGCTGCACGACAGATCCGATGTATCGCCCGAGACCAGGGCCAAGGTGCAGCGACTGCTGGAGAAGCACGGCTATCTCGCGCGGCAGCGGCCCGCCGCCACCGCGGCGCCGCCCGGCGGGCTGATCGATCTGGTCATCAACGAGTTGGACAGCCCCTGGGCGGTGGAGCTGATCCGCGGCGCCGAGGACGTGCTGCACGAGGCGGGCATGGGGCTGGTCGTCTCGGCGACGCACGGGCGGCAGAAACGGGCGCGCCAGTGGCTCGACTCGCTGGCCACGCGCCCCACGCGCGGCGCGATCCTGGTCGTACCCGAACTCACTCCCGGGCAGCAGGCGGACCTCGCCGGCCTCGGCATCCCGTACGCCCTCGTCGCACCGATCGACGAGCCCGCGCCGGGCATCCCCTGGGTGGGCGCGACCAACTGGCCCGGTGGGCTGGCCGCGACCCGCCACCTCATCGAGCTCGGCCACCGGCGCATCGCCGTCATCAGCGGCCCGGAGCGCCGGCTGACCTCACGCGCCCGGGTGGACGGCTACCGCTCGGCACTGACGGAGGCCGGGCTCCCCTTCGACCCGGAACTCGTCCGCTACGGCGACTTCACCCACGGCCTGGCGCATCAACACGCCCTGGATCTGCTCGCGTTGCCCGACCGCCCCACGGCGATCTTCGCGGGCAGCGACCACCAGGCCCTGGGCACCTACCGTGCGGCGGCCGAACGGGGACTGGGCATCCCCGACGACGTCAGCGTGGTCGGCTTCGACGACCTGCCGTTCGCGGACTGGGTGACCCCCCGCCTGACGACCATGCGCACTCCCCTCGCCGACATGACCGCGCTCGCCGCCCGGATGGTGCTGCGGCTGCTGTCGGGCCAGGAGCCGGAGACCACGCGGGTGGAGGTGGCCACGGAACTGGTCGTACGGGAGAGCAGCGGACCGCCGGCGAAACGGTGACGCCGGTCAGGCCGCCGTGTATCCGAGCTGGCGCCGCATGAAGGGGGTCATGAGGGTCTTCGCCTTGGCCAGGGTGGTGGTGCGGGTTCCGAGGACCGCTGTCTCGCCGCCCGGCACGGGCAGCATGGTCACGCCGTCGGCCGGGCCGAACGGCACGATGAGCGGGGTGCGGTGGATCGCCCGGTAGGAACGGGACTTGCTGCTGTGCCGACCCGAACTGCGGAGGTAGGAACGGATGTTGTGGAAGGCGACCTCCGCCTGGGCCAGCGCGGCAGGGGTGACCTTGAGCTCGCCGACGTCGTTCACGTCGCCGACCGCGAACACGTCCGGCCGGCCCTCGACGCGGAGCATCCGGTCGACCTTGACGTGGCCCGTTCCGTTCAGCCAGTCGCCGTGCCCGGCCAGACGCAGCCAGAGCGTGTTGGGGGTGGTGCCCGTGGCCCAGAAGGAGACGTCGGCGGCGAGGACGGCGCCACGGGCGTCGCGGTAGGTGCCGAAGTCGTTGCCGGGCGACATGAAGGCGTCGAGCCGCACCTCCACGTCATGCGACTCCAGCCAGGCCCGGGCCTTCCGGCCGGCGCGGGCGCTGCCCGTGGAATGCAGCAGTTCCTGCCCCGCGTGCGCGAGGGTGACCCGGGCGTCCGGCCGGGCCAGGCGGATCTCGGCGCTGAGTTCGACGCCGGAGGGGCCACCGCCGACGACGAGGACGTGCTCGGCGATGGCGACCTTCCGCTGGTGCTCGGCGAACGACTTGGCCGCTTCCTCGGGGGTGCTGCCGGTGAAGCGCGCCGGTTCCGGGTAGTCGGCGCCCGTGGCGATCACCAGCACGTCGTAGGGGAGCCGGTCCCCCGTGGCGAGTGCGACCTCACGTGCGACGGGGTCGACGCGGACCGCCTTGCCCACGACCACCTGGCCGTTGCGCAGCAGCCGGTCGTACGGGATGAACGGGGTCGCCGTCCACTCCGGGCGCACACCGGCGCGCAGGGAGGCGATCCGGTGGAAGAAGACCTCCTTGCGGTCCACGAGCGTGACGTGCGCCGTCGCGTCCAGCCGTTTCGCCAGGCGGACACCCGCGTAGCCGCCGCCTATCACCACTACGTTGCCTTCTCGCACCGGAATCTCCTGCGCTGTGGGGGGATTGGGCGCGAGATTAACACTTGAAACTTAAAGCGCCTGGAGAGCTCTGTGTGAGTACTGTGAAGGGGACGTTCACCGTGTCCAGTACAGGATGTTACGGAAACGTGCCTCGGCGCGGCCCGAACCGTGGTTGTACACGCCGTTCTTGAAGTAGCGGGTGGCGGGACCCCGGTCGGCGACGGTCAGGACGAGGGAGTCGTCGAAGTAGACCTTGATGCTCCCGGTCCCGCTGCTCGCCGCGTGGGCGATCTTCACGTTGAACCAGGTGTCGTACGCGCCCGTCCTGAGCACCGTGCCGTCGTAGCGCCGCACGGTGCCGCCGTTCGTGTCGTAGACGTTGAGCATGATGTCGGTGGCGGGGGTGCCCGAGGGGTGGACGCCCCGCAGGATCTGGACGAAGGAGGCGCCGTCCGTGCCGGACGGGAGGTAGACGTCGGCGTCCCACATGTGGTCGCCCGTGGTGTAGTCGGCCTTCCAGCGCATCTCGGTGCGCGGGTCGGTGGAGCTGCCCTCCTCGAACGGCTCGTCGGTGGCGTACACCCACATGCGGTGCACGCCGCCGCTGTAGCTGTGCCGGTCGGCGAGGTCGAGGTTCCAGGGCTTGTGCCAGCTGTAGGTGAACGAGGTCCGGGTCCAGCCGTCGGTGGGGTCGGCGGCCGCGACGGCGGGCGTGGCGGCCGGGAGGGTGAGTGCGGCGCCCCCGGTCAGCAGGCCGGCGCCGGCCCGTAGGACTGATCTCCTGTTCATCGTGTGTCCTTTCCGGTGAGTCAGTTCCCGGTGAGTGAGTGGAGGTCGATCGCGTCGGCCATCGCCCGCAACCCCGTGTCGTCGAAGTGCAGGTGGTCGCCGGAGTCGTAGTCCGGCAGGATCCGGTCGGGCGCGGCGGGGTCGCGGACGACCGCGTCGAAGTCCACCACCGCGTCGAAGATGCCACCGTGCCGGATCAGGTCGTTGACGGACTGCCGTACGGCCTCGCGGGCCGTGGTCCAGCCGCTGTTGCCGCCGTACGGGGTGATCGTGCCGCCGACGACACGGATGCCCCGGGCGTGGGCGCGCGCCACGATCTCGCGGTACGCGGCCTCGAAGGCGGCGGGATCGGTCTGATTGGGGCTGCCCTTGATGTCGTTGATGCCCTCCATGACGACCAGGGCGCGTACACCGCTGCGGGAGAGCACGTCGGCGTCCAGCCGGGACAGGACGCTGGGGCCGGTGCCGTCCAGCAGCACGCGGTTGCCCGCGATGCCGGCGTTCAGCACGCCGAGGCGCTCGCGCGGCGGCAGTTCGCGCAGTCGGGCGGCGAGCCGGTCGGGCCAGCGGTGGTTGGCGCTCGAGGTCGAACCGGAGCCGTCGGTGATCGAGTCTCCGAGCGCCACGACGCTGCCCGCGGCGGGTGCGCCGAGCACGTCGACGCCGGTCAGGTAGTACCAGGAGCCGGTGGCCCTGGTGTACGACGCGCCGTCCTGGTCGGCGGTGTGGTCGCCGGCCGGGGCGAGGAAGGAGGTCTGCAGGCCGGAGCGGTGGTACGTCGCCGGGCCCGAGTCATGGGGCGTGTACAGGCTGACCAGGAGGTTGGCGTCCGCGGGCACCCGCAGCGGCACCGGATCGCTCACCGCGTCCCGCCCCGCCGGTACCGCGGCGGCGGTGGCGCCGTGGAAGGTGACCGTGCGCACCGAACCGGGCACGGCGTTCGGGCTCTTCGGGGAGCCGGTCTCCTGTACGGCCACGGTGACGGCGCCGAGTTCGAGCGGCGCCGTGCCGAGCCGGTTGGAGATCCGGATCCGGGCCGCGCGGCCGCCGAGGCTGGTGTGGATCACGTTGCGCACCGACTGGTCCGGGAGTTGGGCGACGGTGCCGGAGGCGGCGGCCTCCCAGGTGCCGGTCCAGGGGCTCTTGTGGGGGTGGCCGGACGGGGCCGCGCTCGCTGGAGACGGCTGCAGCACAAGGGGCAGTGCGGCCGCGAGAGCCGCGAGTAACGACGCGATCGAGCCTCTGCGCATGGAGGGCCGTCCTTCCGGGCGGGAGACGGAGGCGGGGCAGGGAGCGGGATGCGAAGGCAGGCAACTCCAATACATCGGAGGAGTCAAGGACTTGAGTCAGGATTATTCATGTGAACGTGAAGCTCACAGCGGCGTGTTCAGCCCAATACGCCTTCACCACGCAACTGTTGGCCTTGTTGACAGAGACACGCAGGGTGCCTAGGTTCGCCGATACACCCGATGTATCGACGATCCGTCAGGTCTGGAGGACTACGATGACCTCGCAGCCGGAGAAACGTTCACCGGTGCCCCGCAGAGCCGTACTCGGGACCGCCCTGGGCGGAGCGGCAGCCTCGGCCCTGCCCGGAACCGCTCATGCCGGACAACCCTCGGCCGCGGCGCGACCGACGGGCACCAAGGCCGCACGCCCGTGGAAACTCCGCGACACCATGACCACCGACGGCGCCTGGGACCGGTTCCTGCGCGGCCAGGACCTGCTGTGGACCAGGCTGCCCACCCTCTGGTACGAGGGCCCGTTCCTCGGTGACGGGCTGCTCGGCAGCATGGTCTACCAGGAGCCGGGGGCCAACCGGATCCGCTTCACCGTCCAGCACGGCCGAGTCCAGGACCACCGGCCGGAGTTCGGCAGCGGATGGGGCACCTGCCGCCTGCCGGTCGGGCATCTCACGCTCGAACCGGCCGGCACCATCACCGCCGTCGACTGGCGGCTGAGCCTGTGGAACGCCGAGCTCACCGGCACCGTCACCACCACCGAGGGCACACTCACCCTCTCCGCCCTCATCCACGACGAGGTCTTCGCCGCCCGTGTGACGGCCGGCGGCGGGGAACAGGTCACCTGGACGTTCCACCCGGAGGACGCCGTCAGTCCCCGGCACATCAGCGAGGCCCCGCCCGCCGGATACACCGCCAACCCGCCCTGGACCGCCCGCACCGCCGCAGACGGCACCGAACAGGTGCTCCAGCCCCTGACCGGCGGCGGCCAGACCGCCACCGCGTACCGCCGCACCGGCCGCGACCTGCTGCTCAGCGTCGGGCACAGCTCGCCCTCCGACACCGCTGCGGAGACCGACTCGCTGCGCAACCTCCGTCGCGCGAAGTCGTACAGCGCCTTGCGGCGACGGCACACCCGCTGGTGGCACGAGTTCTACGGCAAGAGCTTCGTCTCGTTCCCCGACCAGCGGCTGCAGAGCTTCCACTGGATCCAGCTCTACAAGGTCGCCTCCGCGAGCCGCGCGGGCGGCCCCGTCATGGCCACCTCCGGCCCGTGGCTGGAGCCCACCCCGTGGCCCGCGGTCTGGTGGAACCTCAACGTGCAGCTGGAGTACTGGCTCATCCATGGCTTCAACCACCCGGAACTGGACTCGCTCGCCACCACGCTGCGGCAGAACCAGGAACAGCTCATCGCCAACGTGCCGGCCGCCTACCGCGCGGACAGCTCCGGTATCGGCCGCAGCTCCGACATGTTCGCCGACCGGGAGGTGGGCAGACCCGGCACCGGCGCCGAGACCGGCGACCTCACCTGGGCGCTGCACAACGTGTGGCTGTCGTACCGGCATTCCATGGACAAGGCCCTGCTGCGCGACACCGTCTTTCCGGTGCTGCGCCGGGCGGTCAACTACTACCTGCACTTCCTCACCCCGGGCAGCGACGGCAGGCTCCACCTGCCGAGCACCCTCTCCCCCGAGTACCCGGTCGTGCCGCCGCAGGACACCAACTACGATCTGGCCCTGATCCGCTGGGGCTGCCAGACGCTCCTCGACTCCGCCGAACTGCTCGGTGTGGACGACGAGTTGAAGCCGCGCTGGCAGGAGGTGCTGGCCCGGCTCACGCCGTACCCGGTGGACGACAACGGCTTCATGATCGGCGCGGACACCCCGTACGCGCAGTCCCACCGGCACTACTCGCACCTGCTGATGGTGTACCCGCTGTACCTCGTCAACTGGGACCAGCCGGAGAACCGCGAGCTGATCGCGAAGTCGGTGGCCCGCTGGCACGCGCTGACCGGCGCCCACCGGGGCTACAGCTACACCGGGGCCGCCTCGCTGTACGCGATGACCGGCGACGGCGACACGGCGATCACCTACCTGCGGAAGTTCTTCGACCCCACCACCCGCTACCCCTGCCGGGCCAACACGCACTACACCGAGGCCGGTCCGGTCATCGAGACGCCGCTGTCCGCCTCGCAGTCGCTGCACGACATGTTCTGCCAGAGCTGGGGCGGCGTGATCCGCGTCTTCCCGGCGGTCCCGGCCGCCTGGGCGGACGTCACCCTGCGCGACTTCCGCACCCAGGGGGCCTTCCTGGTCACCGCCGTCCGGAAAGCGGGGGTCACCCGGTTCGTCCGGATCGAAAGCCTGGCGGGCGAGCCCCTCAAGCTCCGCCACGGTCTGACCGGTCCACTCACCGTCCTGCTCGACGACGGCACCCCCGCCCGCACCCACGACCTCGGCGACGGCACCCTCGCCATCGACCTGCCGCGCGGCCGTGAGGTGCTCGTGCACTCCGGTTCCCGGCCCGACCTCGTCATCGCGCCCGTCGCCGTCAGCGAACCGGGCGCGGCCTGGGGACTGCCGTAGCGGCCACACACCTCGGCCACACACCTCGGAGGGATCACATGGCAGTCGCTCTCAGCAGAACCAGAACCGCGGTCACCGCGCTCTGCGCCGGTCTGGTGGCCGCACTCTTCACGTCCGTGCCCGCGCACGCCGAGCAGCACGAGCGATCGTGGTCGGTGTCCGAGGCGGCACACGCACCCCATGCGCGGATCACCCTGGACGGCACCACCGGCACCCTGAGCCTCGTGGTCTCCCGTGACGGCCGTACGGTCCTCGAGCCGTCACCCGTCGGCATCGTCACCGAACAGGCCGACCTGTCGAAGGGGTTGCGCTTCCTGCACCGCAAGGACCGTACGGTGAAGGAGCGTTACCGGGCGAAGTCCGGGAAGCGGCTGGACCGCAGGGTCCGGATGAGCGAGACCCGGTTCTCCTTCGCCACCACCGCCGGCGCCCGGCTCGACCTCGTCGTCCGCGCCTCCGCCGACGGCATCGCCTACCGCTACGTCCTTCCCACCGGGTACGGCGACGTCCTCGGCGAGACCTCCGCGTTCAACCTGCCGCCGGACGCGGGCGCGTGGCTCGGCACCTACCGGGTGGACAACGAGGGCCAGTTCAACCAGTACACCGCCGCGACCGCCCCCACCGGCGAGTACTCCGACCAGGCGCTCTTCTCCACCGCGGGCGGCTACACCCTGCTCGCCGAGTCCGACCTCACCGGCGCCTACTCGGGCGCCCGGCTCGCCCACGACCAGGGCACCGGCACCTACCGGATCAAGCTCGCCGACGACCGGGTGCACACCGCCGGCCCTCTCGCCACCCCCTGGCGGGCCATGGTCACCGGCGACCTCCCCACCGTCACCCGGTCCACCTTCACCGACGACCTCGCCCCCGCCGCCAAGGCCGGCGACACCTCCTGGGTCCGGCCCGGCACCGTGCTGTGGACCTGGCTCGCCGGCGGCAAGACGGCAGGCCAGAGCCTCGCCGCGCAGAAGGCGTACGTCGACTACGCCGCCGAGCGGCACTGGCCGTACGAGGCCGTCGACTCGGGCTGGTACTTCAAGAAGGACGAGTGGGACGTCACCGATCCCGACTGGCAGACCACCAGCTGGATGCCGGAACTCGTCGAGTACGCGCGCGCCAAGGGCGTCGGGATCGTCGTCTGGATCCACCAGCGCGACCTCGACACGCCCGAGGAACGCGCCCAGTGGCTGCCCACCCTGGAGCGGTGGGGCGTCAAGGGCGTCAAGATCGACTTCATGAACTCCGAGGCGCAGTCCATGCTCCAGTGGTACGACACCATCCTCCCGGAGACAGCCGCCCACCACCTCATGGTCGACTTCCACGGCTCCACGATCCCCAAGGGCATCCAGCGCACCTGGCCGCAGGTCATGACCCTGGAGGGCGTCGGCGGCGAGGAGAAGCGGACCAACACCGCCACCCACCTGACCACCCTGCCCTTCACCCGCAACGTCATCGGCTCCATGGACTTCACCCCCGGCGCCTTCCAGCGCGTCGGCCTGCGCCCCAACTCCGACGCGGCCGAGGTCGGGCTCACCGTCGCCTACGAGTCGGGCCTGCAGATGTTCGCGGGCACCCCCGAGTCGTACGACGCCCGGCCGCTCGCCCGGGCCTTCCTCGACCAGGTCCCCGCCGCCTGGGACGACACCCGGCTGCTCGCCGGGCAGCCCGGTCAGGAGGCCGTGCTCGCCCGCCGCAGCGGCGACCGCTGGTTCCTGGGCGGGGTCTACGCCGGCGCCGCCCGCACGGCTTCGGTGCCGCTGTCCATCGGCTCCGGACGGTGGCTGGTGGAGACGATCCGGGACGGCGCCGACGGCCTGGTCCAGGACCGGCGGGTCCTGCGCGGCGGCGACACCCTCGGCGTCGACGTCACGGCCAACGGCGGCTTCGCTTCGATCGCCTGCCGCTGGCACCCGGGCGTCACCACCTGCTACCGCTGACAGCCCGCTCCCGGGGTTCAGTGCACGGAGAACCCGCCGTCGACGAAGATCGCCTGGCCGGTGACATAGGCGGAGGCGCGGCTCGCCAGGAACACCGCCGCCCCCGCGAAGTCCTCGGCCAGGCCGTTGCGCCCGACCAGCGTGCGCGCGGCGAGCGCCGCGACCTTCTCGGGGTCGGAGGACAGACGTGTGTTGAGCGGTGTCATGACGAAGCCCGGCACCAGTGTGTTGCAGGTGACCCCGTACGGCGACCAGGCCTCGGCCTGCGACCGGGCCAGCGACTCGAGCGCTCCCTTGGAGACGCCGTAGGCGCCGCTCTGGACGAACGCGCGGTGCGCCTGCTGGGAGGTGATGTGGATGATCCGCCCGTGGCCGCGTTCGGCCATACCGGGTCCGAAGCGCTGTCCCAGCAGGTGGGGCGCCTCCAGGTTCACCGCCATGGTGGTGTCCCACACGTCCTCGCTCAACTCGCCCATCGGGGGCCGCAGATTGACCCCGGCCGAGTTGACGAGGATGTCGGGCTCCCCGAACGCCCCGGCCGCCTCCTCGGCCGCCGCGCGCACACCGTCGCGCGTGCCCAGATCGGCGCTCACCCAGGCCGCCCGGCCGCCTTCGGCCTCCAACTCGCCGACGGTCGCGGCCAGTTCCTTCTCCTTGCGCGCCACGACCACCACGCTCGCCCCCGCCCGCGCGAGGGCCCCGGCGATGGCCCGGCCGATGCCGGAACTCCCACCGGTCACCACGGCGACCCGGTCGTCCAGCGAGAACAGTTCGGAGAGATACGCCTTCGAGGTCATGATCGCACCCTAGGGCCTGTCGACCCTGGGGTGCGCGGCCGGGGGGACGGCCGCCGGGGCCTCGTCACGCACCCTCCTCGCGCACGGCCTCCTGTGTCCCGCGCCCGCCCTCGCGCAGCGCCCGGGCGGCCCGCTCGGCCACCGGCGCCAGTCTCGCCGCCGCGCTGTCCACGATCTCCAGGTCGGCCTTGGTGTGGGCGATCGCCGCGTCGATGAGGAGGGCCACCAGCGGGTCGTCCAGGTGGGAGCGGCGCAGGCGGGTGAGGCCGGCGAGTTCGGAGACGTACTTCTGGCGCTGTGTCGACACGAGGGTGTCCAGCGCCTCGGGGCCCAGTGCGGATGCCCCGAACAGTTTCAGGAACAGTTCGTCCCGGAAGCCGCCCGTGCGCACCCAGGCGCTCGTCGCCCACTCGCGCAGTTCCTCCTGCCCCGCCGGGGTGAGGGTGTAGCGGGTCTTGTCGGGGCGGTCCGACTGCGTCACGTGGGAGCGGGTGACGTAGCCGTCGCGGACCAGGCGGTCCAGGATCTGGTAGAGGTGGCCGATGTTGAGGCCGCCCCACTGCGGGCCGATGGCCTCTTCGAAGCGTGCCTTCAGTTCGTAGCCGTGGTCCGGCCCCTCGGTCAACAGCGCGAGCACCGCGTGGTGCAGTGGCATTTACACACCTCCTGGATTGTGACAATGTACCGCTGCATTGCCGCAATGTAAGGGTCGCACGGACGGCGGTGCGGAAAGGGTGGGAAGTACGTGGACGTGACGTTGAGGGGTGTGTCCCGCCGGTATACGGGGGTGACCGCGCTGGACGCCGTCGATCTGGAGATCGAGGACGGCTCTGCCGTCGCGCTGACCGGTCCGTCGGGCTCGGGGAAGTCCACGGTGCTGCATCTGCTCGGCGGGATGGACCGGCCGGACGAGGGCACCGTCGTGGTCGAGGGCAAGGAACTGACGGCACGTCAACTGGACGCGCACCGGCGCCGGGTGGGGTTCGTGTTCCAGCGCTTCCACCTGCTGCCCGCACTGACCGTGCTGGACAACGTGCTCGCGCCGGTGCTGCCGCGCCGGGTGGACTTCGACCGGCGGGCCCGGGCCGGAGAACTGCTGGAGGCGGTCGGCCTGGCGGAGCGTGCGAACGCCCTGCCCTCGGAACTCTCCGGCGGCCAGCAGCAACGCGTCGCGATCTGCAGGGCGTTGATCAACCGGCCGGGGCTGCTGCTCGCCGACGAGCCGACCGGCAACCTCGACAGCGCGACCGGGCGGGAGATCATCGACCTGCTGCTGTCGCTGCGCGAGCGCTACGGAATGACCATGCTGGTGGCCACGCACGACGCCGAGGTGGCCGCGAACTGCGACCGGATCATCCGGCTGGGCGACGGCAGGATCGTCGCCGACGAGCAGGTGGCACCGGCCACCGACGTCCTCGACCGGCTCGGGGGCCTGCGTCCGTGATCGCCATGATCCTCTCCCAGCTACGCCGTCGCCGCGCCCGCGCCCTCGCCCTGGCCGCCGGGATCCTCGTCGCCGCCACCAGCTTCACCCTGCTCACCTCCGCCGTGACCACCAGCCGCGCGCAGACCACCGGTCTGGTGCAGCGCAACGCCCGCTCCGCGTACGACGTGCTGGTCCGGCCGCCCGGCACCGACACGGCCGTCGAACGGCAACACGGCCTGGTACAGGCGAACTTCCTGTCCGGTGTGTTCGGCGGCATCACCCTCGACCAGTACCGGCGGATCAAGGACCTGGCCGGAGTCGAGGTGGCCGCGCCCGTCGCCAACGTCGGCTACCTCATGGTGCACGCCACGCTGCGGATGGACGTCTCCCGATTCCTGGACGGCAAGGCCCCGGCGCAACTGCTGCGCGTCAAGCCGACGCTGACGGCGGGCCTCGGCAGCTACCCGGTCGCCGACCAGTACGTCTACCTCACCCGCAACCGGATCGTCTCCCGTGACGACCTCCTGGAGGACACGGGACTGCTGGGTCTGGAGCAGGAGAAGGCGAAGCGCGGGGACTACTACGTCTGCTGGTATTACAACTATGACAAGTCGGATACGGCGCAGAGTGCGGACGGTACGACGCTGACACCGCAGGCCGAGCCGCCGTACAACCCCGCTCCGGCCTCCCCGTTCGACACCGACGCACGCTCACGCCTGAGCTGCCAGTCGGGGAAGGGGAAGGCCGTGGCCGAAGTGCCGTTCGCCTTCCCGGTGTTGCTGTCGGCCATCGATCCGGCCGCCGAGGACCGGCTCGTCGGGCTCGGTGCCGCGGTCACCTCCGGACGGATGCTCACGGCGAAGGACCGGCCGGTCTGGGGTCCTGACCCGTTCGACAAGGGCCCGGCGGCCCAGCGCCAGCACGACTACCAGGTCCCGATCATGCTCAGCAGCCACACCCTGACCCCGGGCAGGGTCAAGGCGACCGTGCAACGGCTCGACGCCGGCGACCCGTCCGCGCTGCCGGCCAAACTGGGCAGCCCCGCCGCGCACACCTTCGTCAAAGGCCTGCACGGCACCACCGTCGGCAAGGTCGCCGGCGATCTCGACCACGCCTTCCGGTCCGCGAGCTCCTCGGTCAGCTTCCAGACGGGCAACTACTGGACGGTCGGCCCGGTCGCCTACCGCGACACCGGGGACGGCCTGACCGCACGGACCCGGTCCGCGCAGTCCGCCGACGTCTGGCAGGACAACTTCGACCACCAGCCCAGGACCGACATCCCCGAGGAGAACGCGGACACCCAGTTCCGTACGGTCACCGGCCTCACCGGTACGGACTGTATGGGCAACAAGTCCTGCGGCAGCCCGGACTCGGGGCGCGCGCCCATCCCGATGCTGCGTCTGGTCGGCCGTTACGACACCGCCAAGCTGCGCGGCTTCTCCGCCCTCTCCAAGGTGCCGCTGGAGACCTACCAGTCCCCGGAGGTCACCGGCGCCGACGCGGCCTCCCGCCGCGCCCTGGGCAACCAGCCCCTGCGCCCCGACCGCAATCTGGGCGGCTATCTCGGCGCGCCGCCCACCTTGCTCACCACGCTCGACTCGGTCTCCGCGTTCACCCACAGCCGCCACAAGCCCACCGCGCAGGAGAAGGCACCGGTCAGCGCCATCCGTATCCGGGTGGCGGGCGTGACCGGGGTCGACCCGGCCTCCCGGGCCCGGGTCAACGCCGTCGCCGCGCAGATCAGCGCCGCCTACCCGAAGCTGCACGTGGAGGTCACCGTCGGCAGCTCGCCCGCACCGCAGACCGTCGCGCTGCCCTCGGGGATCCGCATCAGCGAGAACTGGGTCGCCAAGGGCGTGGCCCTGCGCATCCTGCGGGCCGTGGACACCAAGAGCGCGGCCCTGTTCGTGCTGGTGCTGGTGGTGTGCGGGCTCTTCCTCGGCCAGGCCGCGCTGGCCTCCGTACGATCCCGTCGCGCCGAGATCGGCACGCTGCGCTGTGTCGGCTGGAGCGCCCCGGAGATCCTCCGGCTGATCCTCGGCGAACTGGCGGTGATCGGACTCGGCGCGGGCGCGCTGGGCTCCCTCCTCGCCTTCGTCCTGGGCACCCTGCTGGACGTGTCCCACGCGGCACTGAAGGCGGTCCTGGTCCTGCCCGTCGCGCTGCTGCTCGCGGTGGTCGCGGGCCTGATCCCGGCCTGGCGGGCGACCCGGCTCGGGCCCCTGGACGCGGTCACGCCTGCGGTGACCGCCACCCGCCGGGCCGCCGCCGTCCGTTCGGTCGCCGGTCTCGCCGCACGCAACCTGCTGCGCGTCCGCGGCCGTACCCTCCTGGGCGCCACCGGCCTGGCGCTCGGCGTGGCCGCCTTCACCGTGCTGTTGTCCGTCACCCTCGCCTTCCGCGGCGAGGTCGCCGGTTCGCTGCTCGGCAACGCGGTCGTCGCCCGGGCGCGCACGGCCGACTACCTGAGCGCCGTACTCTCCCTGCTGCTCGGCGCGGCCGGGGCGGTGGACGTCCTGGTGCTCTCCCAGCGCGAGCGCGCCGCCGACCTGGCCGTCCTGCACGCCACCGGCTGGACGAAACGCGAACTCGCCCGCCTCACCTTCTACGAGGGCCTCGGCCTCGCCCTCCTGGGCGGCCTGGCCGGAGCCGTCGTCGGCCTGGCGGGGGTCCTCGCCCTCGGCCGGGGCGTGCTCGACGGTCGCCTTCCCGCCCTGACCGGTGCCGCGCTCCTGGCCGTCCTGGCCGGGATCGCCCTGGTCTGCGGCGCCCTGGCCGTACCGATCCGCGCACTGTCCCGCATCGCCCCGGCTCAAGCGCTGGCGGCGGAATGAGTGGACCGCCCTGCCCCGGAGTCAGTGGTAGGCGTGCACGACGGCATGGCCCTTGCCGCGGCCGATCATCCACCGGTTGACCGGAGTGGTCAGCGCGAACGCCAGGACGAGGGAGAGTGCGAGCGATACCCAGAAGAGGACATCGGTGAGCCCGGCATCCATGGCTCCGGGCACACCCACCATGACGGTGTTGTCGATCAGTTCCATCACCGCGATGGACACCGTGTCCGCGGCGAGCGCGACCTTGAGCGCCCGCCGGACGGGCAGTCCGGCACGCAGCACACCGCGCATGGTCAGCGCGTAGCCGAAGACGAAGGCCAGCGCGATCGAGACGACGACGGTGGCGGCGTTGTGCAGGCCGGCGGCGGTTCCGACGACCATGCCGAGGACTTCGCCGATGGCACACCCGGTCAGGCAGTGCAACGTCGCCTGTGCGGCCGTCCGCCAAGTGCCGTGAGAGAAGTGCCCGTGCTCGTGCTCGTGTTCGTGCGCGCTGTGGTCCATCGTGGACTCCTCATGTCGGATGAGCTCTCCACCAGGACCAACCAGATACCCCCCAGGGGTATTCCCCACCGACCCGCCGGGACGGCGAATCTCCTCGGACAACGCCATGGGTCCCGGATCACGTGATCCGGGACCCATGGACGCGCAGACGCTGCCGTCAGTGCGTGGCGGTGACGCTTCCGCCCGCCGTAAGACCGTCGGGCGTGGCGACGGCCAGCAGGTCGGCGCAGAGGTCCGCGACCGGCGTCTCGATGTGGAGACCCCCGGAGCCGCCTGCCGCGAGGCCGCCGGAGACGCGGTCCAGGTCGGCGTCGGATATCTGGGCCGTCTCCACCCGGGAGGCATGGTTCATGACGCGCTGTTCCCTTCACATAGGCACTTTTCCATGACGTAGTCCGCTCGCCCGATCCCCGACAGCGCGAGCCGTCAAGCGAGAGCCGATACCGGCGACCTGCGCCACGCGAAGGATCAAAGCACGCCCGTTCAGGGGACGGCCAGCCACGTACGAGCCGAGCGGACCCCATCGCGAATGCAACCTTCACCGGCGTGACGACCCGGTGACCGAGGACACCCACTCCTTCACAGGGCCCGCTGCGCCGCAGCACGCGCGGCCATTGCCCTCGGCACGCGGCGGCCACTCGGACGCCCGGATCCCCGGGCCGCGGCCCGGGCGTGACCACCACTCAGGGGCGGTGTGCAGATTCAACGGATTTCCCGCAACCGTGCGGCCTCACCCGGACGGATCAGTGCGGCGACACCGGGCGCCGGCCCAGCGGGCGATCTTGGCCCGGCTGCCGCAGGATGGTGCCGGTTGCCCGCCCACCTTGTTCCCCGAGGGAGCCTCGTATGGCAGTGATGACGGAGGAGCTCGTACCGGCGCTGGAGGACGCACGCCAGGCTCACGCCGCGGTCCTCGACCGGCTCCGGGCGGATGCGACGGTCACTCCGGCGGGCCCGCACCGGGAGATGCTCGAACGCCAGGCCGCCGAGGTCCAGGTCGGTGTGCAGCGCATCCAGCGTCAGGTGCGCGAGCTGCAACCGCAGGGGCTCGTGGGCACGGCGGCGAGTATGACGCGGTACGTCTCGCACGGCGCGGTGCGCACGGCGATGCTGCCGCTGAACATCGGGGCGGCGGCCGTCAGGGGCATGCTGCCCGACAGGCGCCCGGCCGACGCGCGACGGCTGCTGCGGAACGCGGAGAGCGAGTACTCGGCCGCCGCGCGGGCGCTGGCGACGTGCCGGGCCGGAGAGGTGCTCGCCGAGCAGGTGGACGACGAGACGACCGCCGCGCTGCTCGCGTCGCTGCGCCGCCAGGACGAGGAACTGCTGCTGGAACTGGAGGAGAGCCTCGCCGAGCACGCCCGTGCCGTGGCGGATTCCGCCGTCGTCTTCGGGCCGGGCGTAAGCCGCGACGGCGGTCTGGCCGACGCGGCGGTCCGGACGGTGCGGACCGCCATCGTCCAGGCCGGTGACGTGATCCAAAGTGGCGTCCGGAAGGCCAAGGACGTCGCCGAGGGTGCGGTGCGGCAGGGAAACCGGCCCAGCCCCAGTCCCGAGGAGGTCCTCGGCGCGGTGCGGAGCGAGGAGGACCTGCCGATCCACGGGTTCAGCCAGCTGAGCACGGATCAGATCCATCGGCGGCTGGGCACGCTGTCCCAGTCGGACCTGACGCTGATCGAAGCGTACGAGCGTACGCACGCCCGCCGGAAGGGAGTCCTGGACGCCATCGAGCAGCTGCGCGGCGAGCAGCCATGAAATACGCGCACCGCCGGCGCCGGGAGGTCGTGTCCGCCGCCGAGGAACGCATGCGTGGCTGACGCGGACGGCCGATGTCAACGGCTTACTACTCGCCGGTACCCCGCCATGGATCAGGCGGGCACCCTGAGGTAGGGTCTCCCCTCCGGCCCTCAACCATTCACCTGTGACGGGCCGTTGCGGGGAGCGTCGGAGGGCTGCAAGCACGATGGAATCGCACCTGGTCGACGGGGGACCGACAAAGCTCGGTGGCGCACGCCTGGAGGACCTCGACCCGCAGCCGTTGCTGACACGCGACTACGAGACGCGCCCCGCCCTGGTGTACGAGCGGCTGCGCGAGCGGCACGGGCCGGTCGCGCCCGTCGATCTGCTGGGCGTGCCGGCGTGGCTGGTGCTCGGCTACCGCGAGTCGCTCCAGGTGCTGCAGGACGACCCGGCCTGGCCGAAGGGGCTGGAGAACTGGCGGGCCCGCACGGAGGGCCGGGTGCCCGCGGACTGGCCGTTGGCCCCTTCCCTGGAGGTCAACCACGTCCTCATCCAGGGCGGTTCCGGCTACCGCACGCTGCGCACGGCGTGGGACGCGGCCCTGCGGCCCTTCCAGGACCCGCGCCGGCCGCAGGCCAAGCGGCTCCGCGCGGCCGTCACGTCCTACGCCGACGAGCTCATCACCCTGCTCGGACAGGGCGGCGGCACCGGCCACGCCGACCTGTCGGCACAGTTCTCGCGGCCCCTGCCGCTGATGGCGGCGAGTCATCTCCTCGGCTTCCCCGGCGCCCAGGGCGATGACGCCCTGATGGACATGTGGCGGGTCCTGGACGCCGGCCCGGACGCGGAACCCGCCCTCGGGCGGCTCCTGGAGACGCTCGCCGAACTCGCGGCCGCCAAGATCCGCGAGCCCGGCGACGACTTCCCCTCCCTCCTGCTGGCCGCCCACCCCGACCTGTCCGTCGACGAACTGGCCCGCGAGCTGTTCATGCTGCTCGGCATGACCTCCGACCACGTCGGGATCCTCATCTCCAACACCGTCGTCGAGGTGATCTCCGGCGAGGTCGACGGCGGCGTACGGACGGTGCTGTCCGCCGGGATGGTGCGGGAGACGATGAACCGGGTGGTCATGCGCAAGCCGCCGCTGGTCAACTTCGTGCCGAGGTTCGCGGCCCAGGACACCCGGCTCGGCGCGTACACCATCCGCGCCGGTGACCCGGTGTGGGTCTCCTCCTCCGCCGCGCACGCCGACCCGCTCTTCGCCGGTCAGATGACCCCGGGCTCCACGATCAGCAGCCGGGCGCACCTGTCCTGGGGCGCGGGCCCACGCCAGTGCCCGGCCCGGGAGCTGGCCTCCACGATCGCCGCGGCGGCCGTGAGCCGTCTGATCGAGCGCTTCGCCCACCTGGAGCTCGCCCTCCCCGTCGACCAACTCCCCTGGCGGTCCTCCCCGTTCATGCGCGGCCTGCGGTCCCTGCCCGTACGGTACGAACTCGCCGCCCCCGCGGTGTTCCCCGCGTCGCGGACACCGGAGCCGGAGGCTGTCGAGGACACCGAGGACACCGAGGCGCTCGCCCCGGACCAGGCCGCCAAGCGGCGGTCGTCACTGTGGCGGTACCTGACCGGACTGATCCGCACGGGCGGCTGACGAACAGGATGACCGATCAGTACGAGGGCGCGCTCACGTGGTTGTCGTGGAACGCGGCCGCCCCGGGCAGTGTGCTGCTTCGGCTCCTGAAACACGGCGACCGGTCCATCAGAAGGTACGTCGCCCAGCGCGGGAACCTGCCGCCGGAGGTGGTCGAGGCGATCCTGGCCGACCCCGACCCTGACCTGCGAATGGATTTCGCCGAGAGCTGGAACGCCGATCCCGCCCAGCGCGCCCGGCTCGTCGACGACCCGCTCTGGAAGGTCGGCTTTCTGATCGCCACAGGCCCTTTGACGTACCGGACCGGGGTGGAAGCGATGCCCGACTGGGCGTACGAGCGGCTGCTCGCGCATCCGGACGAACGTGTCCGCCATGAGGCCGCGGTCTCGCCCACCATGCCCGCTCACGTCCTGGCCGGCTTGGCGGACCATGCGGACCGCGTGTTCCGCCGGGCGTCCTGCCGCGCATGGGACCAGCTCCCCGAGTCCGCGCGACAGGCGCTGCTCCGGGACGAGGACCCGGAGGTACGGCAGGCTGCCGCACTGCGCGTATGCCACGAGGACGCGGATTGGACCGCATGGCTCGTGGAGAGCCTCGGCGACTCCTGGCTGCTGGCCGACGTGCTGCGAACCGGGCGGCTCGGCCGGGACCTCGCCGAGCGTCTCGTCGCCGCGGACGAACACCCGTCGGCCGTCGCCGCCAACCCCGGCCTTCCTGTGGACCTGGTCCGGCGGCTGGCCGTCCACCCGGATCCGCACGTACGGCTGGTGGTCTCCGCACGGGCGGAACTGACCGAACGGGAACGCGCGGCCATCGACTACACCGTGGCGCCCGAAGCGCGCCTGAGCCCCCTGGAATGGGTGTGGGGCGCCCGCGAGGACGCCGGCCTCCTGCGGCGGTGCGCGACCTCGGCACACCCCTGGCTGCGGCGCAGCGCCGCCGTGTGTCCCGGCCTGCCGCCGGACATGGTCGAACTGCTGGCGCGCGACGAGGACTTCGCCGTACGGCTGCTGCTGTGCGAGTTCCATCCCGAACCGCCGCCGGAGCTACTGCTCGACCTGTATCTCAACGGCGAGCACCGTGCCGTGAAGATGCTCGTCACCAACCCTCGGTTTCCCACGGCGGGGCTGGCGGCCCGCTTCGCCGGCTCTGCCGATCCCGAACGTCGCCGGCTCGTGCTGCGTGATCCCGCGCTGACTCCGGAGTTCCTGGACCGGCTCAGCCGTGAGCCGGAGATGAAAGAATCGGCCGCCCGGGATCCGCGGCTCCCCCTGGCGCGACTGCGAGAACTGCTGGCCGGTCCGGACCCGTTCGGTGCCGCCGCCGGCAATCCCGCCCTCCCCGCCGAGGACATGCACCGGCTCCTCGACAGGGCGGGCGTGCCCGCGTAGGCAGGCCGTCATTCCGCGCCCAGGAGGCGCTGCTCGGCCTCGGGGGTGACCGGTGCGAAGAAGTTGACCAGGTTGCCGTCGGGGTCCCGGAACAGCAGGGAACGGTTGCCCCAGGGCTGGGTCGTGGGCTCGTTCACGAACTCGACGGCGAGCGGGCGGAGCCTGTCGTACTCGCGGTCCACGTCGTCGACGAGGAACTCGATGATCACGCTCTCGTTGGCGGCCGGTCGCGGCGCCCGCGCGCCGAGCGGCCGTACCGTGCGGACGCTCGCGAGAGCGAGGGTCCCGGCGGGGGTGCGGAACTCGGCGAAGTCGTCGGTGAAGCGCTTCGCGGTCCGGCCCGTCACCCTCTCGTAGAACTCGATCATGCGGTCGACGTTGTCGGTGATGATGCGGATCGAAGCGAACTGCATGGCGGACTCCTCGGGCTGCTTCGCGTGGGTGTGTCAGGGCGCTGTGCCGCGCCCTGTGGAGACCGTAGGACGGATACAGGACAGGATCCGCCCGGTATCCGGGAGAGACTTGGCCGCATGAGTCGTCCCACCGCACGTGTGCTCGCTCTCCTCGAGATTCTTCAGGCGGGAGGCGTCCATACGGTCGCCCACCTCGCCGGGCGGCTGGGCGTGGACGCGCGCACGGTCCGCCGCTACGTCGATCACCTGATCGACCTCGATGTACCCGTCGAGTCGGTACGCGGACGCTACGGCGGCTACCGGCTGGCACGCGGGTACCGGATGCCCCCACTGATGCTCACGGAGGACGAGGCGCTGGCCACCGTGCTCGGACTGATCACCGTGCACCGGGCGGGACCGGCCCCGACGCCGGACGCCGCCGCCGGCACCGCCGTCGCGAAGCTGCGCCGCGTGCTGCCCGAACCGCTGGGCCGACGGCTGGACGCGCTGCTGGCCACGACCAGCTTCACGGC
The DNA here is from genome assembly GCF_044387825.1 of Streptomyces sp. NPDC020299. Taxonomy (NCBI): domain Bacteria; kingdom Bacillati; phylum Actinomycetota; class Actinomycetes; order Kitasatosporales; family Streptomycetaceae; genus Streptomyces; species Streptomyces sp. NPDC020299. The sequence goes on along the minus strand of NZ_JBIRWL010000005.1, from coordinate 41,072 downwards.
GACCGCCGGCCGCGGCGCCGAGGGCCCGGGCGGGCGCGTCCTGCTCACGCTCGCCGAAGCCTCCGCCGACCGGCACCCGGTGTCGATGGAGTACCGCAGCCGTGACGGCAGGGTCAGCCGCCGGGTCGTCCACCCGTACGGTCTCGTGGCCCACTCGGGCCGCTGGTACGTCACCGGCGCGGATACCGAGTCCGGAGACGTACGGACCTTCCGGGTGGACCGGGCGCGTCACCTGCGCGTGCTGCCGGGCTCCTTCGACCGGCCCGAGAACTTCGATGCCGCCTCGCACACGCTGGCCGCGCTCGCCGGGACCCCGTGGACCCACGACGTCGAGATTCTCGTGCAGGGCACGATGGAGCACATCAGGTCGGCATTCCCCGAAGGCATCGCGCTCGTCGACGAGGCCGACGAGGCCGACGAGACGTGGTTCCGGGTCCGGCTCCGCGCCGAGCGGCTGGACTGGATCCCGCCCCTGATCGCCGGGCTCGACTGCCCGTTCGTGGTGCGAAGGCCTGCCGAACTACGCACCCTGGTGCAAGAGTTGGCGCAACGATTCGCCCGGTTCGCCGCTCAGCGGGACTGAGCCGTGGCCTGTACGGCAGGGATCAGGTCCGCGACTCGTTCCAGCTGGTCGCGCTGGGCGCGCAGGCCCACGGCGCCGAGGCGGGCGACGATGTGCCGGGCGCCGGCGGCGACGTACCGTCGTAGACCCTCACGTACCTGCTCGGCCGTGCCGGTGACGACGGCCTGGATCCTTTCCAGCTCCACCAGGGGCATGCCGTATGTGGCCCGCGCGTACTCGTCCAGTGCCCGGCGGCCGCTCTCCACGTCGTCGTCGATCCGCACCGACACGAACAGCGCGGGGGTGATGTCCTCGGCCGCGCGTCCGGCGTCGGCCGCCGCCGTGCGGATGTCGCGGAGGCCGGAGGCGTAGTCGGCGGGGTCGGGCGGGTAGGGCAGCCATCCGTCGTACAGCCGGCCGGTCCGGGCCAGCGCGGCAGGGGTCGCGCCGCCGAGCCAGATGGGCGGGCCGCCGGTCCGGTAGGGCCGGGTCGCGGGTGGAAGGTCGTCGAAACGGAGGATCTCGCCGTGGAAGGAGCCGGCGCCTTCCCACAGGGCCCGCCACAGGGCGACGGTCTCGTCCAGGCGGGCGAAGCGCCGCTCCCAGGGCAGCTCGGACAGGGTGTAGAGAGGCCGTCCGAAGCGGCCGGGGAAGCCGGCGCCGACGGTCACGGTGAGCCGGCCGGCGGACAACAGGTCGATCGACGCCAGTGACTGCGCGGCCTGGACCGGCCGGCGCAGGAACGGCATCAGCGCGGCCGTTCCCAGGGTCACGGCCCCGGTCGCCGGGGCGAGCGCGGCCAGCATCGTGAGCGCTTCGATGCGCGGGCTGATCAGTGAGTCGTTGACGAAGAGGGAGGAGAAGCCCAGCCGTTCGGCCCGGCGGCCGAGTTCGACGAGCGTGCGGGGGTCGTCGGCCGCACCCCACTGGGCGGTTCCGGTCGGAAGCAGTACACCGATGTCCATGCCGCCGATGTTCATCACCACCGCGGCCGGCGACAATTCCCCGGGAGGAATGGCCCGGAGCACGCCCGGACCGTTACAACAGGGCCGTGGACTTCCCTCGTGCGCTTCGCGAACGCCGTACCGGCCGTCATCTCAGCCAGCTCGACCTGGCGCTGCGGGCGGGCACCACCCAGCGGCATCTCAGCTTCATCGAATCCGGCAGGTCCGCCCCCGGTCGCAACATGGTCGTGCGTCTGGCCGAGTCGCTGGAACTGCCGTTGCGGGAGCGCAACGAACTGCTGCTGGCCGCCGGGTTCGCGCCCGCCTACCCCGAGAGCTCACTCGACGACCCGGTGCTGGCACCCGTACGCACGGCGATCGACAACATCCTGCGCGGGCATCTGCCGTATCCGGCGCTGGTGGTGGACCGGGGCGGTGATCTGATCGCGGCGAACACCGCGTTCGACGTGATCACCGAGGGTGCGGCCCCCGAGCTGCTGGGCCCGGGCACGAACGTCTACCGCCTCGCGCTGCACCCCAACGGCGTGGCTCCCCGCATCCACAACCTCGCCGAATGGGCGCGCCACATCCTGGCACGTCTCGGCCACCTGGCCGAGTTGCGCGCCGAACTCACCTCGTACGTTCCCGAGTTGGAGCCGTCCGCCGGGCATCTCGGTTTCGCGGTTCCGCTGCGTCTGCGGTCCTCGTACGGTGAGCTGCGTCTGATGACGACGGTGACGACCTTCGCCACCGCCGTCGACGTCACTCTCGCGGAGCTGAAGCTGGAGGCGTTCCTGCCGGCCGACCCGGCGACGGCCGAGGCTCTCACCGCGGCCGCCGGGCCACCAGCCTCGGGCGCCGGGGGTCAGGCGCCGGGGAACATGTAGTCGGTCTTGATCCGCCCGGTCTCGTCGAGCACGAGGATCTCCGAGCCGCCGCCCGCCACGGCGCCGGTTTCGGCGGACACGGCCTCCCAGCCGAACCTGACCATGCCGTGGAGGCGTACCGCGTCGCCGCACGCCCGGAACGTGAACCCCGCCTTCTCGACGAAACGCTCGTGGCTTCGTGCCACCCGGGTCTCGATGGCATCGTACCCCTGGGCCTCCAGCGTCGTGTGGCCGAAGCCGAGTTCCGCGGCGATCCGCCGCATCTCCTCGGGCGGCTGGAGGATGTGGGCGCCGTCCTCGGCCCACAGCCGCTCGATGGCCGCGCGGCGTTCGGTGGCCTCCGGGAGGTTCCACTGTGCGATGTAGCGGTCGGCCACGTCCTGCGGGTCGATGTCGATCACGTGCATCTCCTTGCCGATCAGATCACTTGGGAACAGATCCTGCGGCGCACGAGGGAGACCGACAATTCCCCGCGGGGAATGGGGCCCGGCAGCGCTCAGGTGGCGGGCAGCCCCCAGCGGGGCGCCTCTCCGATCGGGGGCACGGGCTCGATGGCCAGGTCGGGCCGGTCGCCCTTGGCCGTGATGAGCGCGGACTCGCCCCTGCGCAGGGTCACTTGGACCGTGCCGTCGCCGGCGTCGGTGTGTCGCAGGGGGCGGCCCTGCCCGTCCCGGATGTCGACCGGTCGGGTGATTCCATGCCGTACGACACAGGGCGCGCCCGCCTCGCTGACCAGTCGTACCCAGCGGGTGGCGCCGCCCCGGCGGACCGCGCTCAGCAGGAAGGCTCCCTGCGTACGGAAGTGATGCACGGTCAGGTCCGGCCAGGCGGCGGGCAGGGCGGGGAAGACCCTGATGACCCCGCCCCAGGACTGGCAGATCATGTCGTGCAGGGACTGGGCCGCCGACAGGGGTGTCTCGATGACCGGGCCCGACTCCTTGTACATGGTGTTGGGCTGGATGAAGCGGGCCATCAGTTCACCGAGGTACTTCAGCGCGTCCTCGCCCTTGCCGAGCAGCGCCGACATCGAGGCGGCGCCCGTGAAGGTGTAGCCCTGGAGAGCGCCCTCGAAGCCGACCCAGTGCGCCAGCGACTTCTCGATGAGGGCGCGTTCGCCGGGGGTGCGGCCGGTCACCTCGTACAGCGGGTACACGGCGAGCAGATGCGAGTAGTGGCGGTGGGACTTCGCGAAGGGGATGTCCGCGCCGATCATGAAGCCGTTCTCGTCCGTCGGGTACGGCACGCGCTTGGCCAGTACCTCGCGCCAGCGCGGCGCCAGCGGGTCGTCGACGCCGAGGAGTTCGGCCGCTTCGAGGAGGGTGCGGCAGCCCCAGGTGAGGAGCATCAGGTCGTAGTTGCAGTCGCGTGAGTCGCCGCCGTACTCCGGGGAGAAGGTGGCGGGCAGGTGCAGGTGGCCGTCCGGGCCGGGCTCGAGGAAGTGCAGGTAGTAGTTGACCGCCTTGCGCAGCAGGGGGAAGAGGACGTACCGGAGGATCGTCTGGTCCATGGTGTGGCGGTGGCTGAGCCAGACGTTGTGCAGCGCCCAGGTGAGGTTGCCGACTTCGGGGGTCGGCGGGTCCTGGCCGGGGATGCCGACGCCGTAGCCGGTGAGGGGGTCGGCCGCGCCGTTGACCAGGTGGGGGTCGGTGGTGCGGGGGATGCCGAGCGAGTCGGCGCGGTACGGCTGCGGGACCTCCTTGGCGAGGTTGTCCCGGAACTCGCTCAACGACCGGGTGATCGCGTCGAGTTCGAGGTGGTTGGAGCCGTGGACGAGCCAGTACTCCAGTTGGGCGTTGAGGTTCCACCAGGTGTTGGGCCACGGGGTGGGTTCCAGCCAGGGGCCGCTCGTCGCCATCACGGGGGCGTCGCGGCGGGCGGCGGAGGCCGCCTTGTACAGCTGGATCCAGTAGAAGCGCTGGATACGGGCGTCGGGCAGGGACAGGAAGCTCTTGCGGTAGTAGGCGTGCCACCAGTCGCGGTGGGTCGCCGCCAGGGCGGAGTAGGAGAGCCGGGCGGTGCCGCGGATCGTCTTCAGGGCCCGGTCCAGAGCCGTGGCCCGCGGGTAGGAGTGCGCGACGTGGACGTACAGCGTCCGCGTGCGGCCCCTGGTCCGCTCCCGCCACGCGGTGACATGCTGTCCGCCCGCCAGCAGCGGCTGCACGGCGGCGGTCACACCGTCGTGGTCGGCCACCTCGGCGGGCGGGTTGCCCCGGTAGCCGTCCGGCAGCGGCTTGAAGGCGGCCCGCGGGCTGATCGCGTCCGCCGGGTGGAACACCCAGCAAAAGCCGCGCTCGCCCTCGCTGGGCGTCACCTCCACGGCCAGGACGGAGCGGTCGTTGTGGACCAGGGCGCGCAGGGCCAGCGTGCCCCGGTCGGTGGTGAGGGTGCCGGTCAGCTCGGCGTCGTGCAGCGACAGCCGCCAGTCGAGGCCGGTGATCGTGCCCACCGGCTCCAGGGTGAAGTACCCGATCGGGAGCCGGGCCAGACCGAAGAGGGAGCCGAACTCGGGGCGGTGGTCCTGCACTTCGGAGTGCTGGACGTTGAAGCGCACGGCGCTCGACGCGGCGCCCGGTCCGGCCTCAGGGTCGGCGTCCGGCTCGGCGTAGATCCCCGAGCCGAGGAAGCCGTTGCCGAGGAACGGACCCTCGTACCAGGTCGTCGGCATCCGCTGCCAGACCAGGTCGGCGTCGTCGAGGACGGTGCGCCAGGGGTCGGAGGGCTTCGCGGCTTCGCCGGGACGGTCCGCCGCCGTCGCCGTCGCGGGCAGGCCGGGGGTGAACAGTGCGCCGCCGACGGCGGATCCGGTGGCGAGGACGGTACGTCTGGACGGGCTGGGCACGGTACCTCCGGCGGCTCGAGTAATACATCGGAGCTATCCCAGAAGAAAACGTAGAGAAGTGGCGGGGGTGCGTCAATATGCCGGGATAGCTCGGATGTGTGCGGAGTGTGTGTCAGATCTGCCTCTTCGGGCACATCGCTCTGCCTCACTGTCCGGTGACGCCCGTTCAGCAGCCGGATAGCGTCCGCCTGTGCACAGCAGGCCCCACCCGCATGCCCCTTCGGAGGGCACGCCACGCCCCCGCCGCCGGGGCCCCGGTCCGTTCACGCTGATGGTGTTGCCGGCGCTGGTCGCGGCCTCGGGTGTCGCCGGATTTCTGATTCTGACGGGCGGTCTCGCCCCGGACGGCGCGGATGACGCGGCGTCCCGGCCGGACGGCGCGAGCGGTGTGAACGCGGCGTACGGGCCCTGGCTGCGCAAGGCCGCCGGAGGGTGCGCGGTCCTCACTCCGTCGGTCCTCGCCGCCCAGATCGACCAGCTCTCCGGCTGGCGGAACGACCCGAAGGAGCAGGGCAAGGCCGGTATCGCCGATTTCACGGAGACCGACTGGCGGCGGTGGGGCAAGGACGAGGACGGCAACGGGCGTTCCTCGCCCCTGGACGAGCCGGACGCCATCATGGCCCTGGGCAGGCAGGACTGTTCCCTCGCCACGAAGGTGACCGAGTTGCGGACCGACGGGACCGTCTCGGGGGACCTGGTCGACCTGACCCTGGCCGCCTACGCGGTGGGAGAGGACGCCGTGGCGACGGCGGGGCGCGTGCCCGCGGCGGCGCGCACCTATCTCAGCGAGGTGAGGACCCGCTTCGCGCGCTACGCGAGCTTCGACCACGAGGACACGGGCGACGGCGCCGAGCAGCCGGCGAGCGCCGTTCTCAGCGCGCCCGTGAGCACACTCACGGTCACCTCGCCCTTCGGCTCGCGCAAGCACCCCCTCACCGGAGTGACCAAACTCCACACCGGCGTCGACTTCGGTGCGCCGCAGGGCGCCCAGGTGTCCGCCGCGCGACAGGGGCGGGTCGTGTTCGCCGCCCTCACCAAGGCGTACGGCAACCGCATCGTCATCGACCACGGCACCATCGGCGGCAAACGCCTCCAGACCACCTACAGCCACCTCTCCGCCCTCCAGGTCACCGCGGGCCAGACCGTGCGGACGGGCGCCCCGATCGGCCGGGTCGGCTCCACAGGCCTGTCCACCGGCCCGCACCTGCATTTCGAGGTCGTCTACGGCGGCTACTACACCGATCCGCAGCCGTGGCTCGCTACGAGCCGCTGAAACGGCACGGGCACCGCGCCGGCCCGCCGTGGCGTGGATGCCGCGGCCGCGCGCAGGGGGCGCTCGGCGGGTTGAGTCGTCGGGTGCGCCCGGACGTCGAGGACGACGGGCAGGGCGCGCACCGTCCCCTCGGGGGCCTCCCCGGGCGGGAACTCGCACAGCAGACGGGCGCTCTCGCCCCCATGCCCCGTGGACGCAGGTCGATCGCCGTGATCGGGTGGCTCCGCCGTCCGCATCGCCGAGCAGTCCTCGCACGACGCCAGCAGCAGGTCCGCGCCGACGGCCGCCGCGCGGAGTCCGGAGGACCGGACGACGGGCTCCGCCGTCGCGGAGGTGCCGGAACGTTCCGGCAACCGTAGGTTCGGTGGCTGACGCGTGCAGTGACCCCTCCGCTCACGCCTTCCGGCCCCACAGAAATCACAAAGCATGAGCAGAGTGATTGACGCGCACATGGCCACGCCCTACCTTCTGATCGCCTCACCGAACCACGTTCGGTATATCGACACTGATCGATCACTGGAGTACGTATGAGCCGCCCCCTCCCCAGCCGTCGACTCGTCCTGCGCACGGCCGCCGCCGCTCCCCTGGCCATGACCGGCGCGCTGACCCTGGGCACCGGCACCGCCCGGGCCGCCGACTCGGCGTACGTCATGGGCTACTTCACCGAGTCCCCGAACGGCACCGGCACCGACTACGGCCTCCACCTCGCCGTCAGCCAGGACTCGCTGAACTGGATGCCGCTCAACCAGAACAACCCCGTGGTCACCCCCACCGAGGGCGCGCTCGGGCTGCGCGACCCGTTCATCCTGCGCAAACAGGACGGCACCTTCGTGGTCCTCGCCACCGACCTCAAGGGCACCGACTGGAGCTACGTCAGCCAGTACGTGCATGTGTGGAACTCGACCGACCTGCGTACCTTCACCGGCTACCACCGGCTGAAGCTGCACGACATGAACACGCACTGCTGGGCTCCGGAGGCGTTCTGGGACGCCGGCCGCGGCCAGTACGCGCTCATCTACTCCGCGGTCAACAGCAGCGGCCACAACGTCATCATGGTCAACTACACGACCGACTTCGTCACCGTCTCTTCCCCCCAGGTCTTCTTCGACCCCGGCTACGACGTCATCGACGGCGACATGGCCGTCGGTGCGGGCGGCGTCAACTACCTCTACTTCAAGAAGGACCAGACCCTCGTCGGCGCCCGCTCCACCTCGCTGGACCCGGGCAGCTTCTCCGTCTTCAGCACCCCGGCCGCCCACGGCGGCACCGAGGCTCCGACCCTCGTCAAGTCCCTGACGGCCAGCACCTATTACCTGTGGGGCGACACCTACACCCCGAACGGCGTCTTCTACGCCTGGCAGTCCACCGACCTCTCGGCGGGCACCTGGACGGCGCTGGACCAGAAGACGTACACCCAGCCGGTCAACTCCAAGCACTGCGGCATCACCACGATCACCGCCACCCAGTACGACAACCTCGTCGCCAAGTGGGGCGCTCCCGCCTGGAACCGCCTCAAGTCCTACAACTTCCCGGCGCGTTACGTCCGCCACTCCAACTTCGCCGGCCGCATCGACGAGTACCCCTTCGACCCGTACACCGACTCACAGTGGAAGCTCGTCCCCGGCCTCGCGGACGGCTCCGGTGTCTCCTTCCAGTCGGTCAACTACCCGACCCGCTATCTGCGGCACTACAACTACCAACTGCAACTCGACGTGAACGACGGCACGTCGACGTTCGCGGCGGACGCCACCTTCTACCGGACGGCGGGCCTGGCCGACGCGAGCTGGTCGTCCTTCCGCTCCTACAACAACCCGACCCGCTACATCCGCCACTACGACTACGCCCTGCGCATCGACCCGGTCTCCACGGCCACCGAGCAGCAGGACGCGACCTTCCGCGTGGGCTACTGACCCACGTCGTACGGCTTCTGCCATACGGAGACGTGCGCCCGGCTGTCCGCCGTGAACGGGGCCTCGTTCCAGTCGGCCCACCGTTCGCGGAGTTCGAGGTCCGCGAGCCGGGCCATCAGGTCCAGCTCGGAGGGCCACACGAAGCGGTGGCGGGAGCGGACGGCCTCGGCCCGGCCGTCGGTGAGGCGGAAGTGGTGGGAGACCAGACGCTGGTTCACCAGGTCGTAGGTGTCGAAGCCGACGTGGTTCTCGCCGATGTGGAACGGCCGGGCGCTCTCCCCCGGCGGCAGCCGTTGCAGGTCGGGCACGCCGACCTCGATGACGAACCGGCCGCCGGGACGCAGGTGACGGGCGGCATTGCGGAAGCAGGCGACCTGCTCGTCCTGGGTGAGCAGGTTGCTGATGGTGTTGTAGACCAGGTAGACGAGGCTGAACTCGCCCGGCACCCGCACCCGGGCCATGTCCCCCGGTGTCACCGGCAAGCCGTCCCCGCCGGGCTTACGGCGCAGCTCCCGCACCATGGGCTCCGACAACTCGACTCCGCTGACGGCCACGCCCCGCTCCCGCAGCGGCAGGGCGACCCGCCCCGTACCGACCGCGAACTCCAGCACCGGCCCGTCCTCCGCGCGGCGCGCCAGGAACTCGACCGCGGGCTCCAGCACCTTGGGCGCGAACATGTACGCGGACGATTCGTCGTACGTCCGGGCCACCTGCTCGGTCCACACATCCTGCTCCATGACGCCCCAGGCTGGCACGCCGACTCGCCTCCGTGCCAACGGATTACGAGACCGGGCACTCACCGGCCGTGCAGGGCCGCCGACGCCGCGTCGAGGTCGGCGGCGCGCGGGCGGTTGTGGGGCAGCTCGGCGAGGACGCGGGCCATGCCGCAGGTGTCGGTGAGCGCGGAGAACACGAGGCCGCCCGCGACACCCGCCGAGAGGATCAGGAAGGCCGGGTGGAGCAGGCCGAGGACCAGGCCCAGGAGTACCAGCGTGCCGGCCGTGCAGCGCACCTGGCGCTCCATGCTCCAGCCGGCCCGTGCGGCGCGGGACGCGGGGCGGTTGAGGTCGTGGCCCCCGGCCGCCCAGGCTCCGGTGCCACCGGCGAGGGTGGTACTCCGTACGCCCTGCTCGGCCAGCAGTTCGCAGGCCTTCTGGGAACGCGCGCCGGAGGCGCAGACGACGAGGACCTCGCCGTGCCCGGCGGCGTGGCGGATACCGGGGAGTGCGCGCCTGATGTGGTCGAGGGGGATGTTCAGGGCGCCGGGCAGGTGGCCGGAGGCGTACTCGCCGGGGGTGCGCACGTCGATGACGGTGAACTCGTGCAGCCGGGTGCGGGCCTCGTCCGTGGTGAGGGCGCAGGGCGTGACGGGAGCGGTCATGGCAGGTGTGATCCTTCGTGGTGGTGATCCCGGTGGTCGACGCCGTCCCGAAAAGGGACGTACAGTACCCCCAGGGGTATATTTCGAGGAGTGGTCGTGGAGCTGGATCTCGCGGGAGCCGAACTCAAGTCCGTGCTGAACCGGCTGCGCCGTGCGCAGGGTCAGATCTCGGGCGTGATCCGGATGATCGAGGAAGGCCGTGACTGCGAGGACGTGATCACGCAGCTGGCCGCCGCGTCCCGCGCCCTCGACCGGGCCGGCTTCGCGATCATCGCGACCGGTCTGCAGCAGTGCGTGGCCGACATCGAGTCCGGCCGTAAGAACGGCGAGGACGCCGAGCAGATGCGCGCCCGCATGGAGAAACTGTTCCTGTCGCTGGCGTGAGGCACCGCCCACGCGCGTCCGGGGGTCGTGCGCATCAGACGGCCACCGCGTCGATCAGCATGAAGGCGGCCACGGCCAGCAGCACCAAGGCGAAGATCCGCTGCAGCGCGGGCCCGGAGACCCTCGTGGCCAGGCGTTTCCCGTCCCAGGCGCCGAGGATCGCCGCCCCGGCGAACGGGCCGATGACCGCCCAGTCCGGCCCGTCGGCCGTCCCGGCGCGCAGCGCGAGAGCGGCCAGTGAGTTGACGGTGATGACCAGCAGGCTGGTGCCCACCGCCGCCCGCATCCGCAGGCCGACCACGCCCACCAGGGCCGGTACGGCGAGGAAGCCGCCGCCGACGCCGAGCACTCCGGTGACGGCGCCCAGGCCCGCGCCGGCCGCCGCCGCCCTCCCGGGCCGTACCGGGCGGTGCGATTCCGGTGCCGGGCGCCGGCGCAGCATCCGGATCGCGGCCCCGGCCGCCACCACGGCGAAGGCTGCGGTCAGCACCGTGTTCGGCAGCCTCCCGGCGGCCGCGCCGCCCAGCATCGCCGGCACGGTGCCCGCCGCCGCGAACAGCAGTCCCGTGCCCCAGCGGACACCGCCCTCGCGCGCGTGCCCGGCCAGCGCGGTGGCCGATGTGACGCTCACGATGACCAGGCTCGCGGTGGTGGCCGCGACCGGGGTGAAGCCGAGCAGATAGATCAGGGCGGGCACGGCCAGAACACTGCCGCCGCCCCCGAGCGCCCCCAGCGCCAGACCGATGACGGCCCCGGCCGCCAGGGCGAGTATCAGAGCACTCACGAGACCGTGCCGTCCCCACCCCGAGCGCCGACGACGGGCAGTCCGGCCCGGACCCGGTCCCGCATGCCGCCGATCATGTCCACGGCCGTGAAACCCCGGGTGACGAGCAGCTCGGCGGCCTGGCGGGAGCGGTTGCCGGAGCGGCAGACGACCACGAGGGCCCGTCCCCGCGCCTCGGGCGGCAGCGGCACTCCGGCCGCCAGGGCGGACAGCGGCACATGGACCGCCCCGGGTGCGTGCCCCGCCCGCCACTCGTCCGCCTCGCGGCAGTCGAGCAGCATGGCGAAGCCGGCACCGTCGGCGGCCGGGGCCGCGCCCCCGGGGTGGTGACCGGTGCGCTCGGCCGCCTCGCGCGCGGTGACCCGGAGCGGGTCACGGTGGGACGAGGTCATCGGCACGTCTCGCTCTCCGCGCACCCCGGACCCGTCGCGCCTTCGCGTACGACCAGCCCGGCCTGCTCGGCGGCGTCGAAGGAGTCGTCGACGGCGACGACGGCACGGCCCGCCGCGTCCAGCAGTGACGCGGCGACGGCGGCGCGCATCCCGCCGGCACAGTGCACCCACACCTCGCCGTCTGGGATCTCGCCGATCCGCGGGCGCAGGTGGTGCAGCGGGATGTGGACCGATCCGGCGATGAACCCGCCGGCCCGTTCCACGTCGCGGCGGACGTCCAGCACGACCACCCCGTGATCCGGGCGGCGGCCGGCGAGCTCGGCGAAGGTGGCCCGCGGGAAGGAGCTCAGCCGCTCCCCCGTGCGCACCCAGGCCGACGGCGCGCTCGTGGCCGCGGCGGCGGGCCGGTCGATGCCGACGCGTGCCAGCTCGCGCTGGGCGGCGGCGAGCTGCCCGGCCGACTCGGCGAGCAGCGTCACCGGCCTACCCCACGGGATCAACCAGGCGAGATACGTGGCGAGTTGGCCCTCTCCCTCGAAGTTGAGGGAGCCCGCGACATGCCCCTGGGCGAACGCGACCCGGTTGCGCAGGTCGACCACCCATTCGCCCGCGGCGAGCCGGTCGGCGATCTCGCCGGCGTCGGCCGGGGCGGGCGGCGTCAGGTCGAGCGGGGCGGGTCCGGCGGCGTTGGCGGGGCTCATGTGCGCGTAGTAGGCGGGGATGTCGTCGAGCCCGGCCAGCAGAGCGGTGACGAAGGCGTCCACGTCCTGGGTGAGCGCGTCGTTGCCCGCCTTCTCCTTGCCGATCGTCGTGGCGCCGCCCGCGTCCGGGCCGGAGGCGCAGAAGCTGCCGAAGCCGTGAGTGGGCAACACCTCCGTGTCGTCGGGGAGTTCGGCGGCCAGCCGGCGGGCGGAGGCGTGCTGGGCGCGGGCCAGCCGCTCGGTCAGCCGCGGCTCGACCAGGTCGGGGCGGCCCACCGTGCCGATCAGCAGCGAGCCCCCGGTGAACACCGCGACGGCCGTCCCGTCGTGCTCCAGGACGTAGGCGGTGTGGTGCGGGGTGTGGCCCGGGGTGGCCATCGCCCGCAGGGCCAGCCCGGAGCCGGGGTCGACGGCCGTGGTGTCCCCGTCGTGCACGGGTGTCCGCTCGAAGGAGACCCGGGCCGCGGCCGGGACGAGGTAGGCGGCACCGGTGACGCGGGCCAGTTCCGGACCGCCGGTGACGTAGTCGTTGTGGAGGTGCGTCTCGACGACATGCGCTATCCGCACGCCGCGCCTTGCCGCCGCCGCGATCACCCGGTCGATGTCCCGGGGTGGATCGACGACCACCGCCGTTCGCTCGCCGCCGGCGAGGTAGCCGCGATTCCCGATCCCTGTCGTCTCGATGGTGTCGATGAAGTACACCTGGCGCTCCCTTCAGCGTGAAATTACCCCCCGGGGTATCTGCACGCTAACACAGATACCCCAGGGGGTATTTTTCCGGAGCGCCCGGCAGGGCGGTCTGCGGTTGCCGTCCGGCGGACGGCGCTCTTACGCCTGCGGGTGGAGGACGACCTTGGTGTAGCCTTCGATCCGCTTGTCGAACTTCTCGTAAGCCGTCGGCGCCTGGTCGAGCGGCAGCTCGTGCGAGACGACGAAGCTCGGCCGCGCACGGTCCTCGATGATCAGATCACGCAGGTGGCGGTTGTAGCGCTTGACGTTGCACTGGCCGGTGCCCATGCGCAGCCCCTTCTCGAAGAGGCGCCCGATGGAGACCATGAGCATGCCCTGCTTGGCCTGCGCGTCCGGTCCCCCGGGGTCGCGCGGGACGTAGAGGCCGGGTATGCCGAGCGCTCCCGTCGGCCGGACCGTCTCGACGAGCGAGTTCAGTACGGTCGCCGGTTCCTCGCGGTCGCCGCCCTTCTTCCCCGCGGCCTGGGCCTGGTAGCCGACGGCGTCGATGCCCTTGTCCGTGCCTTGGCCTCCCATCTGCTCCTTGATCTGCTGCGCCGGGTTGCCCTCGGTGAAGTCGATCGGAACGGCGCCGATCTCCTCGGCCTTCTGCAGCCGCTCCGTCACCCGGTCGACCACGAACACCTTGCTCGCGCCGCGCAGCATCGCGGAATAGGCGGCCATGAGCCCGACCGGGCCACCGCCGTACACCGCGACGCTGTCACCTGGGCGGACGTCGGCCAGCTCGTTGCCGTGATAGCCGGTCGGGAAGATGTCGGCGAGAAGAACGAAGTCGGTCTCCTTGTCATTGCCCTCGGGGAGCTTCAGGCAGTTGAAGTCGGCGTACGGCACCCGTACGAACTCCGCCTGTCCTCCCACGTAGGGGCCCATCGCGACGTAGCCGTAGGCACCGCCGGCGAAACCCGGGTTCACCGTGAGGCAGAAGCCCGTGAAACCGGCCGTGCAGTTCTTGCAGAATCCGCAGGCCACGTTGAAGGGCATGACGACCCGGTCGCCGCGGCTGAGCGTGGTGACTCCGTCGCCGGTCTCCTCGATGACCCCGAGATTCTCGTGACCGAAGACGATCCCCGGCTCCGCGGCGGTGCGGCCCTCGTACATGTGCAGGTCCGAGCCGCAGATGGCGGTCGACGTGACACGTACGAGCGCGTCGTTCGGGTGCTGGATCCTGGGATCCTCCACTTGCTCGACCGCTACCTTGAACGGTCCCTTGTACACGACAGCCCTCATCCTCAAGCACCTCCACTGGACATAAGGCGCGGTCACAGTGAGGAAGACGATGCCGAGGGCCCACTGCCCTTCTCAGCGACAGGCCCGCGAATTCGATCGGTCTTCTGTGCTGTGGCTCATATACCAGGCTGGTACATGATGAGACGATTTGCACCCAGAGGACGCAGAGTCCGGTTCTGCGCCGTTCCGGAAGGATTGATCACTTTGTCGCGTCGTCTCGGAACACTGCTCGTGGCAGTCACCGGCCTGTCCGGCACCACCTACCCGGAGGGCACCCGGGTGGCCATACGAGGCACCGGAGGCTCCGTCGACGGCTTCGTCGACGGTGACTGGCTGCCGCTCGCCTGGTGGGAGTTCGCCGACATCCAGCCGGACGACGCACCGGGCCACTGAGCGGTCCGCGCACCGCGCTCACAGCGCGCGCATCACGCTCACGACCTTGCCGAGGATCTGCACCTGGTCGCCGGGGATCGGGTCGTAGGCGGGGTTGCGGGGCATGAGCCAGACCTGCCCCTCCTGGCGACGCAGCACCTTGACCGTGGCCTCGTCCTCGATGAGGGCGGCGACGATGTCGCCGTGGTCGGCGCTGTCCTGGCGCCGCACGGTGACGATGTCCCCGTCGCAGATCGCCGCGTCGATCATGCTGTCGCCGGACACCGTCAGCGCGAAGAACTCGCCTTCGCCGACCAGCTGGCGCGGCAGCGTGTAGACGTCCTCGACCATCTCCTCGGCGAGCAGCGGCGCGCCGGCGGCGATACGGCCGACCAGCGGCACCTGAACGGGCTGCTCGGCCGGAGCGCCCGGCTCCGGGGCCGCGGAGACCCGTACGCGGTAGGCCCGCGGCCGGTGTGGATCGCGGTACAGGACACCCTTGCGCTCCAGTGTCATCAGCTGGTGCGCGACGGAGGAGGTGCTGGCGAGACGGACGGCCTGGCCGATCTCGCGCATGGACGGCGGGTAGCCCTGCCGCTGGACGGTCTCGGTGATGAAACGGACGATGTCCTGCTGGCGGGGGGTGAGCTCGCCCTCGGCGGACCGGGTGCCCGGCGGCCGTCCCCGGCGCGCGGGCTCGCTGTTCTCCATACCGGGCACCTCCGCACAAGATCTCTCAGAGCGTGACCTTAACCCGCCGCACCCCGTGAATGGAACACTGATTCGACGGCGCGCCGCGTTCGTACACTCATCGTGATCGTGCGTGCACCGGTGGTGTGCGCATCGGTCCGCTCCCCCGGTCCCGGTGGATCGGCGTCCTGGATCCGGTCAGCGGAACCCCCGTCCCTCCACGCCGGGCCGCGATGATCTCCGCCACGATGGACAAGGCGGTCTCCTCCGGTGTGCGGGCGCCGAGATCCAGGCCGATCGGGGACCTCAGTCGCGCCAACTGCCGCTCGCTCACGCCGACTTCACGCAGACGGCGGTGGCGTTCCTCGTGGGTGCGGCGCGAGCCCATCGCGCCGACGAACGCGACCGGCATATCCAGTGCCGCCTTCAGCAGGGGCACGTCGAACTTCGCGTCGTGGGTGAGCACGCACAGCACCGTACGGCCGTCGGTCGCGGTCCGGCGCAGATAGCGGTGCGGCCAGTCCACGACGATCTCGTCGGCCTCGGGGAACCGGGCCCGCGTGGCGAAGACGGGCCGGGCGTCGCAGACGGTCACGTGGTGGCCGAGGAACTTCCCGGCGCGCACCAGCGCCGCGGCGAAGTCGATCGCCCCGAAGACGATCATCCGGGGCGGCGGCACGTTCGCTTCGACCAGCAGGGTGAGCCCGCCGGGACAGTACGAGCCGTCCGCCGCGACCTCGACCGTGCCGGTGCGCCCGGCCTCCAGCATGGCCCGGGCCGCCGCCTCCGCCGTGCGGTCCAGGTTCTCGTGCCCGCCGAGGCCGCCCTCGTACGTGCCGTCGGGACGCACCAGCAGGGCCCTGCCCAGGAGCTCCTGGGGGCCGCGGGCGACCCGGGCGAGAGCCGTCGGCTCGCCACGTACGGCGGCTGTCAGCGCGGACCGGAGCACCGCCGGGGCGGGCGAGCCCGCGCCGACCGGCGTGATCAGGACGTCGATGGTCCCGCCGCAGGTCAGCCCCACGGCGAAGGCGTCCTCGTCGCTGTAGCCGAACCGTTCGGTGAGGCTCTGTCCGGTGTCCAGGGACTGGACGCACAGGTCGTAGACCGCGCCTTCCACACAGCCGCCGGAGACGGAGCCGACGACGGTGCCCGCGCTGTCCACGGCGAGCGCGGCGCCCGGACCGCGGGGCGCGCTGCCGCCGACGGCCACGACGGTGGCGACGGCGAAGTCGCGGCCCTCGGCGAGCCACCGGTTCAGCTCCTCGGCGATGTCAAGCATCCACCGCTCCGGCGGCGGCCGACAGCACGCGGCTGGGACGGATGGGCAGACCGCGGTGCCGTACGCCGGTGGCGTGCCAGACCGCGTTGGCGATGGCCGCGGCGGCGCCCACGATGCCGACCTCCCCGATGCCCTTGATCCCGACCGGGTCGTCCGGGTCGGGGTCCGCCACCCAGTCCGCCTCGATGAGCGGTACGTCGGCGTGCGTGGCCACGTGATAGTGCGCGAGGTCGGGTCCGACATGGCCGCCCGAGGCCCGGTCGCGGACCGCCTCCTCGTGCAGGGCCATGGAGATGCCCCAGGCCATGCCGCCCAGGAACTGGTTGCGCGCGGTGAGCGGGTTGATGATCCGGCCCGCCGCGAAGATGCCGAGCATGCGCCGTACGCGGACTTCGCCGGTGGCGGTGTCGACGGCCACCTCGGCGAACTGTGCCCCGAAGGAGTGGCGTTCCTTCTGGGCGAGGGCGCCGATGGCTGCGGTGGTGTCCGACCGCACCGTGATGCCCTCCGGCGGAACGCCGGCGCCCAGGGCGAGCCGCTCGCGCAGTTCACCGGCCGCCGCTGTGACCGCCCAGGCCCAGGAGCGGGTGCCCATGGAACCGCCGGCGATCATCGCGGGTCCGAAGGCGCTGTCTCCGATGCGTACCTCGACCCGGTCCGGTGTCACGGCGAGTGCGTCCGCGGCGACCAGGGTGAGTGCGGTCCGGGCGCCGGTGCCGATGTCGGCCGCGGCGATCCGCACGGTGAAGGTGCCGTCGTCCCGGGCGGTCACCGTCGCCGTGGAGGGTGCCGCCCCGGCCGGGAAGGACGCCGCGGCCGTGCCGGTGCCCAGGAGCCAGCGCCCGTCGCGGCGCAGTCCGGGGCGGGGATCCCGGTCCGCCCAGCCGAACCTGCGGGCGCCCTCGACGAAGCAGGCGCGCAGATTGCGGCCGGCGAACGGGAGGCCGGAGACCGGTCCCCGCTCGGGTTCGTTGCGCAGGCGCAGCTCGATCGGGTCGATGCCGCACTTCTCGGCGAGTTCGTCGAGCGCGGCCTCCAGGGCGAACGACCCCGGTGCCTCGCCCGGCGCGCGCATCCAGGTGGGGGTCGGCACGTCGAGCCGTACGACGCGGTTGGCGGTGTGGTGGGCGTCGGCGTCGTACATCACCCGGGCCACCCCGGCGCTGGGCTCGACGAACTCGTGCACGGTGGAGGTGAGGCTCTGGGACCGGTGCTCCAGTGCGCGCAGCCGTCCGTCGGCGCCGGAGCCGAGCCTGATCCGCTGGGTGGTGGGGCTGCGGTAGCCCGCCAGCGAGAACATCTGACGGCGGGTCAGTACGACGCGTACCGGCCGCCGCAGCACCGTGGCGGCTATCACGGCCGCCACCTGGGGGACGCGGACGCCCTTGCTGCCGAAGCCGCCGCCCACGTGCTCGGAGCGTACGCGCACCGAGGCGGGGTCGAGCGAGAACAGGCCGGCCAGTTCGCCCACCACCCAGCTGGCGCCCTGGTTGGAGTCGACGATCTCGAGCCGGCCGCCGTCCCAGTGGGCCGTCGCCGCGTGCGGTTCCATCGGGTTGTGGTGCTCTTCGGGGGTGGTGTACTCGACGTCCACGACGACGGCGGACGCGGCGAGTTCGGCCTCGAGGTCGCCCTTGTCCGTCACCGCCGGCATGTGGCCGTCCACCGGGTAGGCGTCCGGGTGGTCGCCGGTGAAGTCGATGTCGTGGGGTTGCTGTTCGTAGTGCACGACGAGCGTTTCGGCCGCCTCCCTGGCCTGCTCGGGCGTTTCGGCGACGACGAGCGCCACCGGCCAGCCCAGGTGCGGCACTTGGTCGTGCTGGAAGACGGCGCAGGTCGGGTCCGGCCTGCCCAGCATGCCGACGTAGTCGGTGTCGAGCCGCGGGGTGTTGCGGTGGTCCAGGACGGTGAGGACGCCCGGCATGGCGAGCACCGGAGCGGTGTCGATCGCACGGATGCGTCCTCGGGCGACCGTGGACAACACCAGCCAGCCGTGGGCGAGTTCGGTGAAGGGGATGTCCGCGGCGTAGCGGGCCGCTCCGGTGACCTTGTCCCGGCCCTCCACGCGTGAGTGCGGGGTACCGACGGAGGGCCTGGAGGTCCTGGTCCCGGTCGTGGCGGTGGTCATCGGGCGGCCTCCTCGGCGAGTTCGGTCAGCACGGCCACCACGAGGTTGCGCATGAGGGTCACCTTGTATCCGTTGTGCGGCAGTGGCCTGGCCGCCGCCAGTTCGGCGTCCGCCGCGGCGGCGAAGCTCGCGCCGTCGGCCGGCGCACCGGTCAGTACCCGTTCGGCCGCCCGGGCCCGCCAGGGCCGGGACGCGACCGCCCCGAAGGCCAGCCGCACGTCGTGCACCATGCCGTCCCGGACGTCGAGCGCGGCGGCGACCGAACCGATGGCGAAGGCGTAGGAGGCGCGCTCGCGGATCTTCCGGTAGCGGGAGCGGGCGGCGACCGGAGCGGGCGGCAGGGTGACGGCCGTGATGAGGGCCCCGGGCGGCAGGGCGGTCTCCCGCTGCGGGGTGTCGCCGACCGGCAGATAGAACCAGCCGAGCGGCAACTCTCCCGGCCCGTCGGCCGTTTCGTAGGAGATGACGGCGTCGAAGGCGGCCAGCGCCACGCCCATGTCCGAGGGGTGGACGGCCACGCAGTGGCCGGAGGCGCCCAGGATCGCGTGGTTGTGGTGCTCGCCGTGGATCGCGGGGCAACCGCTGCCGGGGGCACGCTTGTTGCACGCCTTGGTCACGTCGGCGAAGTAGCCGCAGCGGGTCCGCTGGAGCAGGTTGCCGCCGACCGTGGCCATGTTGCGCAGCTGGCCGGACGCTCCGGCCAGCACCGCCTGCGCCAACGCCGGGTAACGGCGCCGTACTTCGGGATGCGCGGCGAGCTCGCTGTTGGTGACGGTCGCCCCGATGCGCAGCCCGCCGTCCGGCGTCGGCTCGATCCGGTCCAGGGGCAGTTCGCGTACGTCGACGAGCCGGGCGGGACGTTCGACGCCGGCCTTCATCAGGTCGACGAGGTTGGTGCCGCCGCCCAGGAAGCGCGCGTCGGGATCGGTGCCGAGCACCGCGACCGCGCCGGCGACGTCGGAGGCCCTGTGATAACCGAACTCCCTCACGCCGCCACCTCCCCCTGCTCCGGCGCCTGCTCCGCCGGTGCCTTCTCCGCCGCCGCCCGGGCGACCGCCTCGACGATGGACACGTATGCGGCGCAGCGGCACAGGTTGCCGCTCATCCGCTCCCGGATCTCCTCGGCGGACAGCGGTGGCGGTCCGGATTCGGGCCGGAGGTCGTCGGTGACGGCGCTCGGCCAGCCGGCCGCGTGTTCCTCGATCACCCCGATCGCGGAACATATCTGTCCGGGCGTGCAGTACCCGCACTGGAAGCCGTCCAGATCGAGGAAGGCCTGCTGCACCGGGTGCAGCCGGTCACCCTCGGCCACGCCCTCGATGGTGGTGATCTCGCGCCCCTCGGCGGCCACCGCCAGTTGGAGGCAGGCCACGGCCCGCCGGCCGTCCAGCAGGACGGTGCAGGCGCCGCACTGCCCCTGGTCACAGCCCTTCTTGGTGCCCGTCAGGTCGAGCCGCTCGCGGAGGGCGTCGAGCAGGGTGGTGCGATGGTCGACGGGTAGCGTGTACTTCTCGCCGTTGACGTTCAGGGTGATGACACTGGACGTCGATGAGGCCATGAGCAGCTTCTTTCGCTTTTCCGGAACAGGAAGGACGGTGCGGCAGCCGGATGCGTCGGCTGTCGGGGAGATGGCGTCGCACGGCGCGACGCCGCTTCGGTGAAGGGCACGTCCACGGCTATGGTGGACGGAACCGGACAGCTGTCCGCTACTACGAAGAACCTAACGGACAGCTGTCCGGTTAGCAAGGGCCGGGTTCGGCCACGGATCTCGAGGAGGACGGGTGCAGGAGAAGAAGGACGCGCCCCTGCGCTCGGACGCGCAGCGGAACCGCGAGCGCATCCTGGAGGTCGCCCTGGCCGAGCTGACGCGGAACGCGGACGCCCCGCTGAGTGTGATCGCCAGGAAGGCCGGCGTCGGGCAGGGCACGTTCTACCGCAACTTCCCCAACCGCGAGGCCCTCGTCCTCGAGATCTACCGCCACGAGATGCAGCAGGTCGCCGACAGCGCCGTCGAGTTGCTCGGGGACCGGGCACCCGACCAGGCCCTGCGCGCCTGGATGGACCGGCTCGCCGAGTTCGCCATGGCCAAGGCCGGCCTGGCCGACGCTATCCGCCAGGCGACCAGTGCGCCGGGGAGTCCCGGCAAGCCGGCCCCCACCCCGGTGACCTCCGCGGCCGAACTCCTGCTCCACGCCGCCGAGCAGGCCGGCACCATCCGCCCGGGAGTGACCGGGGACGACTTCCTCCTCGCCATCGCGGGGCTCTGGCAGATCGACTCCGCCGACGACTGGCGGTCACGCGCCAACCGTCTCCTCGACCTCGTCATGGACGGCCTGCGGGTGGGCGCGCCGGGACGGTGACCGACGCCGTCACGACCCCGGCCGCGCCTCCGTGACCGCCAGGGCTGCCGCCAAGACGGTCGACCGCGGGTCCGCCTCGGCACAGCCGAGGAGCCCGGACGCGTCGCCGACCTGCTCGAACCCGCCGCACGCGGCCCGCCGCGTGATCATGCAGTTACGGAACAACGGCCCCGATGACCCGGTCGATCGCCGTGGCGACGTCCCCGGCGACATGCGTGGGCCGGTAGGGGACCTCGGGCCACGGCCGCCCGTTCGAGACCCACACGCTGCGCAGGCCGAGCGCGTGCGCGCCCGCCACGTCGGCGTGCGGGGAATCGCCGACGACCCACGCGCCGGTGAGGGGCACTCCGGCGGCATCCGCGGCGGCGTGGAAGATCTCCGGTCCGGGCTTCTTGTGACCGACCTCCTCGGAGATCACCCAGCCGTGGACGAGCCGGTCGAGTCCGGTGCGGCGAATCTTCGCCTCCTGCTGGCCGGTGCGGCCGTTGGTGACGATCACACAGGTCCAGCCGTCGGCCCGGGCCCTTTCCACGGCCTCGCGGGAGGAGGCGGTCAGCACGACACGGTCGGCGGCGCCATGGTCCAGCAGGGCGTGGACGGCCCGGGCCGGTACCGAGTCCGCGTACCGGTCGGTCATGGCCGCGGCGACATCCTGGCGGGCGGCGTAGCCGCCGGCGTCGAGGGTCGTCACCCACGTCAGCTCGGTCCCGGGCAGGCGGTGCTCGGCGAGGAACGCGGCGACGGCGTCGCGGAAGGCCGCGTCACGGTCGATGAGTGTGTTGTCGAGGTCCAGCATCAGCAAGGGCATGGGTACACCGAATCACTTCTCCCGGCGCGTCCCCCTCGTTCGCTCTACGGGGTGGGGATGCCCGCCGGGCGGAGCGGGCCACCGAGGCGGACCGGTACGCCCGGGGAGTACAGCACGCTGACCGGCGCGTCGGCGGGCGCCGGCAGACCGGCGGCTGCGAGCAGGTTCTCCTCGCAGCCGAGCAGCTCGGCGCGGTACAGGGGCCAGCGCGGATGGTGATTGGGCAGATAGGAGGCTCCGCCGAAGAACGAGTTGTGCATGCCCCAGCGGGCGGTGAGGAAGTGCTCCAACTCCGTTGGCCGCTCGATGCGTTCGCCCCTGCGTACGGTGATACGGCTGTACGCGCCCCGTGGTGCGGGCCAGCGGCGGGAGCTGGTGTAGGTGACGGTGTCCCCGGCGGCCCGGACGCTCATCCGCGACCAGAGGTAGGGCAGCCGGAAGCCGACGCGCCCCATCACCACGGGGATCAGCCGTGCGGCGTCCATGGACCGGAAGACGACACCGCGTCGGCCGTGCGCGTCGACGGAGTACAGGCGGACGTTGGTCTCCGGGAAGGACCCCAGATACGGCACCCCGGGCAGCCGCAGCCACCCCACCCGGTGCATGCGGAAGGCGACGAGTCCGACGTACGTGACCCCGTCGTACGTGTCGGGAACCGTGCCGCCGGGCAGGAGCCCCGCCACCACGTCCGGTGCGACGGCCCAGTGCACGAAGCACAGGTCGAGCCACTGCTGGGTGAGCAGGGGGGCACGTATGCCGGTCGGGGCGTCAGGGGTGATGGGCGTCGGCTGCTGCACGGGCCCCAGCATGGCAGAGGCGCCGGCACCGGTGGCTTCACCGGTGGCTTCCGCCATCACGGCCGCCCGGCGAAACGCGACTGACGACCAGCGCTCCGGCCTCCGAGAGTGCTTCTTCGTGGAGCACGACCAAGACGATGAAGACCTCGTGAGCGAGAGCCGCTTGACGGCCGAGGAGAAGGAGGAACACACCGAGCTCGCCGCCGGCCTGCTCGGCGTGGTGCTCTCGGTCAAGATGGACGCGGCGCCGCCGGTGCGCGGTGCTCGGGCCCGTCGGGCTGGGCGGCATCGAACCGGGTGATGCCATGCGGGGCGCCATGACCGCTCTGGGCGGCACCTGGGGTGACGTCGCCACGACGATGACGGCCATGTCGAGGAACACCGTTGAACGGTCACGGGTGACGCGGCCGCCGGCGGTGCGCTACCCCTGGGAGCGGGTGGCGCCGAAGTTCGTCTCGTGCGACCAGATGTGGGTGCACGACGGGCACTGCAGGTGCAGGATGCTGCCGGTGTTGGAGAGCAGGTAGCGCCAGTGCTCGGAGCACGTCTGCCCCTGCGCGCACGTGGCGCACCCGCGGTGGTCCGCGCAGTTCGGGCAGTCCACCCAGGCCCGGCGTCCGATGTCGGCCTGCGGGTCAAGCGGCAGCATGGCCGCCCCCTCGCCTCGGGAGCACCCCGGCCGAGACCAGCTCGTCGTACAGGCGCTGCTGCTCTTCGCTGAGGCCGGAGTAGAGCAGATCCTGCGCCTCCTCCTCGCCGCGCAGCGCCGCGGCGGGGTCCCAGTCGGGGCCGAGAGCGGACATGACATGGGTCCGCCGGAGCATTTCGTGCGAGCTCAGGTCGACGGCGAACTCGACCGGTGCTGAGCTCTCGGAGCCAGGGGAGGACATGCCACCGAACCTAGGAAAGCCCGCCGGGCTGGGGCAAGAGCAGGTGGGGGAAGTCACAGCAGGTCAGCGACTCGCCGCACCCGGCCGGCCCCAGCACCGGGCGGGCTTCAGATGCCGGTGACGGACGCCACGGTGAACGGCGTCTCGGGCACCCCGGGACCCATCGGACCGCCCTTGTCGAACTGGGACCGTACGACCAGCAGCCGCCCCCGGTCACGGACCAGCGTGGTCGGGATCTGCAACGCGCTGTCGGTGAACCGCCGCTCCAGACGCGCGGACGTACCGTCGGCGGACAGCCGCCAGCGGGTGAGGGTGTTGACGCTGTTGTGCGCGGCCCACAGCGTGCCGTGCGCCAGTTCCAGACCGTCGCCGTGCGTCAAGTCCCCTCCGTGCAGGGTGACTCGGCGGACGGACCCGGTGGCGGTGTCCACCTGGTACAGCCCGCCGCCGGTCATGTCGACGACGTACAGCCGGCGTCCCGCCCGGTCCGCCACGATGCCGTTGAGGGTGATCACGTCGGGGTCCTGCGGGTCCTTGACGGCGGTCAGGTCGTAGGCGGGGTCGAGCGTCCCGCGTCCGTCGCGGGCGGCGGTGGCCAGGTCGGCGGGGGTGACACGGTAGACGACCGCGCGGGTGCTGTCGGTGAGGTAGGCCGTGCCGTCGGGCGCGAGGGCCAGGTCGTTGACGAAGCGGGGCGCGTCGCCGGGGACGTCGAGGCGGGCGATCAGGCGCCGGCCGCGCGAGTCGTAGACGTCGACCCCGGCGGTCGAGTCGATGACCCACAGCCGGCCGGCCCGGTCGGCCTTCAGTCCGTTGGCGGTGGTACGGCCGTCCGCACCCGCCGGGAGGAAGATCTCGGCGGTACGCCATCCGGGCGCGGCCCGGTGGACGGCGCCGGTGGTGTACGAGCCGACGTACACGTCCCCGGTCCGCGGGTCGAGCGCGATGCCCTCGGGGTAGGCGCGGTCGCCGGGGAGGGCGAAGGCGGTGGAGACGCGGGGTCGGGTGGCCGCGCGGGCGGCGGGTGCGGCGGCCGCGGACACGGCCAGGGCGGCGGCGGAGGCCAGGAACGTGCGGCGGTGCATCGGACGGGACACGGTGGTCGACGCCTCTCGGTTCGGCTACTCACAAGCTGACGCACATGAACGTAGATTAGAACTCTAATGCTCGTCAATGCATTAACGAATGCAAGTGAGCGAATCGATGGACGCGCCCGCTACCATGCGTGCATGACGTCCATGCCCGCCTCCGAGCGCCTCGGCTCCCACCTCAAGCGGGCCGAGCAGGCTCTCAACGCCACCAAGAACGCGGTGCTGAAACCGGCGGGCGTGACGGTCGCGCAGTACGGCGCGCTGCTCCACCTCTCCGCCAACCCGGGCATCTCGGCCGCGGCCCTGGCCCGGCTGTGCGGGGTCACCCCGCCGACCATGAACACGGTCCTGAAGAACCTCCAGGACCGCGCCCTGATCGAACGCACCCCGCACGAGTGGCACCGCAACGTCCTGGAGACCCGTCTCACGGACGAGGGCCGCGCCGCCCTGGCCGACGCGGACGCCCGCGCCGTCCGTGTGGAACGCGCCCTCGCGGCGGAGTTCACCGAGGAGGAGCGGGCGGCACTGGTGGGCCTGCTCGGCCGTTGCGTCGGCCTGCTGGAGCGGGAGCGGCCCTGACGCCCGGCGCGGTGTCGCCGCCCACCGGCCCCGCCCGCCCCTGAGGCCTCACCGGACACATGGGCACCAACCGGAATTCTCCCCTTACAGGCCGTCTACCAGGCAGTTCGGGAAAAACCCTCCTCGTCGTACGCACGGCCGAATAGCGTGCGAGGACCCGAGCCGCTCCCCCCACCTGGAGTTCCGGAATGCCCCACGGCCATACCCATGCCCGGCCGCACCACGGCGACCTGCGGCGGCTGCGACGCAGGTACCGATTACAGCGCCGGGTCACCACACTGCTGGCCCTCGGCTATTTCACGGCCTTTCTGATCCTCTCCGCGGGCCGGCCCGCCCTCATGGCGCGCCCGCTCCTCGGCGGACTGCCGACGGGTCTCGTCCTGGCGCTCTCCCACGTTCCCGTCACCTGGCTCGCCGTGCTGCTGTACGAACGCACCGCGCGGCGCTATGTCGACCCCCTGGCCCTCCGCGTCACCCGGCACGCGCCGTGGGCCGCCGGGACGGAGCGGGAGCCGCTCCCGTGACCGGCTTCGGCGAGACCGCCCGGACCTGGTCGCTGGTCGCCTTCTGCAGCGCCGTCACCGTGACGCTCCTGCTGTGCGTGCTCACCGGCCCGGACCACGACGACCTGGACGAGTTCTACACCGGATACCGCTCACTGTCGCCTTTCCGCAACGGACTCGCGATCGCCGGGGACTACATCTCCGCCGCGACGGTGCTGACCATCGGCGGAGTCATCGCGCTGTGCGGCTACGACGGTGTCGTCCTCGCCGTCAGCACCCTGCTGTCGCTGCTGGTCCTGATGTTCCTGCTGGCCGAACCGCTGCGGAACACGGGCCGGTTCACCATGGGGGACGCGCTGGCCCGGCGCATGCCCGGACGGTCGGTACGGATCGTCGCCTGTGCCGTCACCATCACGTCGCTGGTGCCGATGATGCTGGTCCAACTGGCGAGCACAGGGCAGCTGCTGGCGTTCATCCTCGGCTTCTCCGGCACCGCCATGAAGACCGGCTGCATCGTCGGGGCCGGTGCGTTGATGATCGTCTACGCGGCCATCGGCGGGATGCGGGGCACCGCGCTGCTGCACATCCTGAAGATGGTGGCACTGCTGGGATCCGGTGTCGCCATCGCCGTACTCGTGCTGCGCACCTTCGACTTCAGCCCCGCGGCCCTGTTCGGCGCCGCCGCCGACCGGAGCGGGGCGGGCGGGGCCTTCCTGCGCAGCGGTCTGCAGTTCGCCGGTGGCCCCCACCCGCGGCTGGACATGGTGAGCACCCAGTTCGCCATCGTGCTCGGCGGCGCCTGCCTGCCGCACGTGACCATGCGCATGTACACCGCCGACAGCGCGCGCCAGGTGCGGCGGTCGATGTCCTGGGCCGTGTCGTCCGTGGCCCTGTTCGTCCTCGTCATCACGGTGATCGGGGTCGGGGCGACGGCACTGGTGGGCCGCACCGGCATCGCGGCCGGGGACCCGCGCGGCAACACCGCCTATCTCCTCGCGTCGCGAGCGGTGTTCGGCGAGCACGTGTCCCGACCGGAGACCCTGCTCTTCACGGCGGTCACCACCGCGATCTTCCTCACCCTGCTCGCCTCGGTCGCCAGTATGACGCTGTCCTGCGCCAACTCCCTGGCGCACGACGTCATCGCCTCCCGCCGCTCGGGGATGACCGCGCCACGGGAGTCGGCCGTCGCGCGGGTCTCGGCGGTCGTGGTCGGCGCCCCGGTGATCGTGCTCGCCGCACTCGTCCAGCAGCGCAGCCTGCAGCCGCTCGCGACGCTGTCCTTCTGTGTGGCGGCCTCCGCCATCGCGCCGGCGCTCGTCTACAGCCTGTTCTGGCGCCGTTTCACACGCAGCGGCCTGCTGTGCACCCTCATCGGCGGCACCACGGCGGTACTGGTCCTGATGCCGGGGACCAACCTGGTCTCCGGGTCACCCATGGCGGCCTTCCCGGACGCCCACTTCAACTGGTTCCCGTTCACCACGACGGGTCTGGTGTCCATTCCGCTCGGCTTCGCCTTCGGCTGGCTCGGCACGATGCTGCCGGGGCGGCGCGCGAGGCAGGAGGCACGCGCCCGGTACGAGGCCGTCGAACCGCTGATCCTCGCCGGACCGCAGCGCAGACTCCGCTGACGGTGCGGGCAGGCGGCCGGGTCGCCGAACATGCCGCTGAGTGGAGCAATCACCGGCGTGCCGGGGTACGGCACCGCAAGCTGGACCTCTTGTGGAGATCGTGTGCCAGGAGTCCCGTGTGCGCAGGCCGCATGAGCCGAGCCGTCAGGCATGTCGTCCGCCCGCCCACCCGAGGGCAGCCGCGTCCGGGAGCGCCGGGTGAGGCACGGTCACACCTTCCGCGCGGACCGTCATGAATCGCCGGCGGGCAGCACGGCGCGGACACGGCTGCCCGCTCCCCCGGCATGGCTGCGCCGGCTCCCGGTGCTGTACCTCGCGGCCGTGCTGCTGCTCGAACCCGCCACGCCGGTGGAGTGGCCGGTGAGCTTCGCGCTGATCGCCCTGCCTCTGGTGGCCGCCTTCGCCCACTCAGCCGTGTTCGTCGGCTGCACCACGGTGTTCGCCGTCCTCTTCCAGGGTGTGCTGGCCGGCACCCCCTGCTGTGCCGGCCGCTCCGTCGGCTACCTGTGGGACCGCCACTACGTGGCCGCCTATGTGTGCACCGCCCTGGTGGGCGCCCTCGGCACCGTCCTGGCCGCTCATCGCGTCCACCGGGAGCGCACCCTCGCCGATGTGCGCTTCGTGGCCGACATCGCCCAGCGCGTCCTGCTCAGACCCGTCCCGCACCGGATCGGCGACCTCCGGCTGGACAGCTTCTACCTCTCCGCCGCCGCCGAAGCACGTATCGGCGGGGATCTCTACGAGGCCGTCCCCACCGCGTACGGGGTCCGGCTGCTCATCGGGGACGTCCGCGGCAAGGGCCTCCTCGCGGTCGAGACGGCGGCCGCGCTGCTGGGCGCGTTCCGCGAGGCGGCCCACGACGAACCCGACCTTCCCGCGCTGGCCGAGCGCCTGGAGACGAGCATGTCCCGCAGGGCGACGCAGGTCGCCGGGAGCGAGGTGAACGAACGGTTCGTCACCGCCGTCTTCGCCGAGCTCCCCACCGACGGCCACCATGTCCGCGTCGTCAACTGCGGCCACCCGCCCCCGCTGCTCATCCGCCCCGACGACGTGCTCGAACTCGACCGGGGCCGGTCGGCTCCGCCGCTGAACCTCGGCGTGCTCGCGGGCGCCCCGTTCCACGTCGACACCTATCCCGTCCGCCCAGGCGACCAGCTCCTGCTCTACACGGACGGCATCACGGAGACCCGCGACCCGGCCGGCTCCTTCTACCCCCTCCTCCAGCGCCTCCGCTCCTGGGGCCCCCTGCCGCCCGAGGACCTCCTGGACCGCCTCCACCAAGACCTCCTCACCTACAGCCACAACCGCCTCCA
This sequence comes from Streptomyces sp. NPDC020299, assembly GCF_044387825.1. Classification (NCBI taxonomy): domain Bacteria; kingdom Bacillati; phylum Actinomycetota; class Actinomycetes; order Kitasatosporales; family Streptomycetaceae; genus Streptomyces; species Streptomyces sp. NPDC020299. The sequence goes on along the minus strand of NZ_JBIRWL010000005.1, from coordinate 12,600 downwards.
GGACGACACCGCCGCCCTCACCGCATGGCTCCCTCCCGACCCCGGGGGCGCCTGACCGCATCCGCCGGGGCCCGCCGCTCCCGTCCCGGTGGTTCGCCTCTAGGCTTGGCCCGTGACCAGCTTCGATCAGGCAGGCAGCGCTCCCAGGCCGCAGTCGCTGATGCTTAGTTTCTTCGGCATCCACGTCCTCGGCCGGGACACCGCCCTCTCGTCCAGCAGCCTGATCGACGTGTTCGCGCGGGCCGGGATCACCGAAGAGGCCGTACGGTCCACGCTCACCCGGATGGTCAAGCGCGGTCTGCTCGAACGGCACCGGCGGGGCCGCAAGACGTACTTCGGCCTGACCCCGCGCGCCGTGGGTGTTCTCCAGGAGGGGCACGACCGGATCTGGCACACCGGGGCGGTCAACCGGACCTGGGACGGCACCTGGACCCTGGTGGGCTTCTCACTGCCGGAGGCCTGGCGCAGCGAGCGGCACGATCTGCGGTCCCGGCTGGTGTGGAACGGGTTCGGCCCGCTCCAGAACGGCCTGTGGGTGGCGCCCGGCACGGTGGACGTACCCGAGGTGGTGGCGGAGCTCGGCCTCGACTCGTATCTGCGGGTCTTCCAGGGGGCCATGGCCGGTGCCCCGACCGAGGCGCGGACCGTACTCCGGACGGCGTTCGACGTCGAGGCCATCGCCAAGGGCTACGCGGAGTTCCTCGCCCGCTGGGGCGCGGATGCCGACGTGCCGGACGGCGGCGACGAAACGGGAGCGCTCGTACGGCAGTTGCTGCTGCACACCGACTGGCTGGGACTGGTGCGCCAGGACCCGCACCTGCCCGCCGAGCACCTGCCCGAGGACTGGCCGGCGGGCCGGGCGGAGCAGTTGTTCCAGACACTGGCGCGACGCTACGAGGGGCCGGCCCGGCGGCAGGCGGCCGGCACCTTGGACATGATCAGTTCGGGCGCATCGCAGGAGTAGCCCCCCGCACGGTGACCGGGCCCGCGGCCGAGTTCAGGCGCGGGCCCTCGTCGGCATGCCCGCGAAACGCTCGCACGTCGATCGACATTGGGCACTCTATTGACCGTGGTCGAAAAACTGCCCTACATTCACGGCACGCTCGCCGCTCACCCCGCACACCCGCCGCTCACAGGGGAGCCACACGTGTCCACTGCCACGACCAAGCACTCCGACGCCGCCGTCCGCGGACCGTCCGGAGGGCTGCCCGCCGGCACCCTCGTCGCCGGCTGTTTCGCCGTCTGCCTGGCCCAGATCGCCCTCGCGATGCCGGCCACCCTCAACGGCCTCTTCCAGGAGGACCTGCACCCCATAGGCTCACAACTGACGTGGATCTCTGACGCGTTCCTGCTGCCCGTCACCGTCCTGGAGCTGACCTTCGGCGTCCTCGGCGACCTCTTCGGACGCAAGCGGCTGCTGGTCGGCGGCGGCGCCCTGCTCGTCGTGGGTGAGGCCGTCGCCGCAGCGAGCAACGGCATCCACATGCTCTGGGTCGGCCAGATCATCGCCGGTCTGGGAGCCGCGGCGCTGTTCCCGACCTCGCTCGCCGTGATCGCCGCGGGAACGCACACGGCCCGCGACCGCGCCCGGGCGATCACCATGTGGGCCGCCGCCCTGTCCAGCGGCGGATTCGTCGCTCCCGTACTCGGTGGCATCACCGGCAACTACGGCTCCTGGCGCTGGGCCTTCGTCGTGGTCACCGGCCTGGCGCTGGTCAGCACGGTGCTCAGTCAGCTGCTGGCACAGAACTCCAGTGCCCCCGAGGGGCGTTCACTCGACCTCGCCGGGCAGATCACCATCGGCGTCGGTATGTTCGCCCTGCTGTACGCGGTGATCCAGGGCCCGGCGGACGGCTGGACCGCGACACCGGTGGTGATCGCGTACGTCGTGGCCGCCGTCTTCATCGGGCTGTTCCTCGTCGCCGAACGGCGCGCCGCCTCCCCGCTGCTGCGTCTGGACCTGTTCACCAACCGGGCGTTCGCGGTGGCCTCGTTCGTGGCCGTGGTCGGCATGTTCAGCTACCTGGGCACCGCCTACGCCACCAGCATCCGGCTCGGTCCGATCCAGCACCAGAGCCCGTTGCGCGGCTCCTTCGCCTTCATCCTGCTCAACTGCTGGACCCTGCTGCTGATGCCGCTGATCTCGCGGCTGCTGGAGCGGGTGAGCGCGCGCTGGGTGCTCGGCTCCGGGCTGGCGCTGATGGCCGCGGGCGACTTCGCCGCCGCCACCCTGGACGTCGACGACCTCGCCCTGACCTCCCTGATCCTCCCCATCGGCCTGGTCGGCATCGGCTTCGCGCTCACCGTCTCCTCCATCACCGCGACCGCCGTCAACACGGTGGAGGTCCACTACGCGGGCATGGCCAGCGCGTCCACGAGCCTGCTGCGCGACTTCGGCTTCACTCTCGGCCCCGCCGTCATCGGGGCGATCGCGCTCAGCCACGCGGCCGACGAGTTCCACCAGAAGCTGGCCGCGTCCGACCTCGGCGCCCAGGTCAAGGCGGCGGCCGGACAGGTCGCGGCCGAAGGCGGCCCGCTCGCCGTCAACTCGGTCCCCCCGGCTTCCCCTCCGGGTGGCGCCGCCCCCCTCGCCCTGGAAGCCCTCGGCAACGGTTACACCATCGGCTACGTCGTCTGCGGCTTCGCCGCCCTCGCCTGCTGCCTCCTCAGCCTGGTCGCCCTGCGCGGCAAGGGCGGCGAGGAAGAAGCCAAGGCCGGCATCACCGAGGAAGAGGAGCCCGCGGCGGCCTGAGCGCCGCCGCACCCCTCGCCGCCCCGTTCGTTCAGCCGGCCTTGCGGGCCACGCCCCCGTAGAAGCCGATCTCGCCGGAACGGGGCGGCGGCGGGGTGTCCGGGCGCCAGAACGGGACCTGGGCCAGGCCGGGTTCGAGCAGGTCGAAGCCGTCGAAGAAGCGCTCGACCTCGGCGCGGGACCGCAGGTTGAGGGTGGCGGTGGCGTTGTTGTAGACGGCCTGGGCTCCGCTGCGGTCGGCGAAGTCGCCCGTGGCGTGCGACAGCACCAGGAAGCTGCCGGCCGGCAGCGCGTCGCGCAGGGTGGCGACGATCTGCTCGGGCTTCTCCGCGTCGGTGAGGAAGTGCAGGACGGCGACGAGGAGCAGGGCGACCGGCTCGTCGAAGTCGATGACCTGGCGGACGTCGGGGTGGTCCACGACGGCCCGCGGGTCACGCAGGTCGCCGAGCACGATGCTGGTCGTGCCGGAGCGGCTGAGCAGCGCGTTGCCGTGCGCGCTCACGATCGGATCGTTGTCGACGTACGCCACGCGCACGTCCGGCGCCGCCTCCTGCGCGATCTCGTGCACGTTCGGCGAGGTGGGCAGCCCGGTGCCGATGTCGAGGATCTGGCGGACGCCGCTGCCGACCACGTACCGGACGGCGCGCCGCATGAAGGCACGGTTGGCCCGCACACCGATGCGCACCTCGGGTGCGGCGACGGCGAGCGCGTCGCCGGCCTCGCGGTCCACGTCGTAGTTGTCCTTGCCACCCAGCAAGTAGTCGTAGATCCGCGCGGGATGCGGCCTGCTGGTGTCGATCTCCTGCGTGTGGAAGCCGTCCTGCGTCACCCTGCGCTCCTCTCGACGGACCGCTGCCACGGCCCCCTCGCCCGCGAACGGATCACGACAGTTTCCCACATCAACTACCGTGCGCATGCCCTGAGTTCCCGGGAACTCCCGGACCCTCCCAGGAGTTACCGTGACCGAACGTCTGCGGAATTGTCCGTGGTTCGTAACAGGCGGATCCCTTGGTGCTCTACTTCCGTCCTGATCAATGCACGAGATAGACAGAGACGGTGAGGGCGGGGCGGACATGGCACGGCATGGCGGACGGGGATGGCACGGTCGGGTGTTCGCGGCGGCGCTCGGTGTGACGGCGCTGGCCGCCGCCACCTCCGCGTGGACCGCGCAGGCCGGTTCGGTCGGGTCGCACGAGGGACGCCCGAGTGCGTCGCACCACGGCTCGGCGGACGCCGGGTCGAAGGGCCACGCGGAGAAGCCGGTGTCGGTGGAGATCGCCCACGCCTCCGACCGCGGCGCCCGGGGCGTGAACATCACCATCGACGACGGCCCCGACCCGACGTGGACGCCCCAGGTGCTGCGGGTGCTGAAGGACAACGGCGTGAAGGCCACGTTCTGCATGGTGGGTACGCAGGCCCAGGCCCACCCCGACCTGGTCAAGGCCGTGGTGGCGGCCGGACACCGGCTGTGCGACCACACCGTCTCCCACGACACCACCATGGACCGCAAGTCCGAGGCGTATCAGTCACAGCAGATCCTGGACGCCGAGAACATGATCACCAAGGCCTCCGGGGGTGTCCGGCCGCTGTACTACCGGGCTCCGGGCGGCGCGTTCACCCCCTACAGCCGCAAGCTCGCCGCCTCGCACGGCATGCGCCCGCTGGGCTGGAACGCCGACTCCAAGGACTTCGAACGCCCCGGTACGGCCGCCATCGTCACCACCGTGAAGAGCGAGGTCTCCAACGGCCCGACGCTCCTCTTCCACGACGCGGGCGGCGACCGTTCCCAGACGGTCGCCGCCCTGCGCGAGATCCTGCCCTGGCTGAAGCAGCAGGGCTATTCCTTCGGCTTTCCCGTGCGCTGAGCCCGGCGGGTCACCAGCGGTACCAGCGGCCCTTGCGGCCGCCGGTATCCGCCGTGCGGACCACGAAGCCCAGCAGCCAGACGACCAGCACGATCACGGCGATCCACCACAACGCCTTGAGTGCGAAACCCGCACCGAAGAGGATCAGAGCCAGCAGCAGAACGAGAAGCAGGGGAACCATAGTTATCAACCTCCGTCGCTTCTGGTGCCCTGCGAACGGGGGAACACACAGTCGATTCACCTGGTTTCTTCACCGCGTCTGCGGGCACCGGACGGAGATCCTTCACCGTGCGCGGGGTCAGCCGAGTCCCAGGGTGCCGAGGGTCTGCTGGGCCATGTGTGACTCCCCGAGGGCGTTGGGGTGGACGGGGACGATGTTGGTGCCGAAGAGGAGCGGTTCGACCCAGCGGGTCCCGACGGCCGCGCAGGCGTCGTGGCCCTCGGACGCCTGGGAGAAGTCCACGAAGGTGGCACCGGTCTCCTCGGCGGCCCGCTCGACGACGGCGTTGAGGTGCGCCTCTATGCCGCGCAGATAGGGCACGTCGCCCGAGGCGATCGGCAGCTTCGCGTAGCAGGACGGGTCGGCGGTCGCGGGGACGATCCACGGGTAACCCAGCACCGCGACTTCGGCGTCGGGCGCCGCGGCGCGGACGCTGCGCAGGGCGGCTGTCAGCGCGGGGTAGGTCTTCGCGTCGATCTGGTCCTCGAACGAGCTGCCGTTCTGGTCCTTGCAGGGGCTGCCTCTTCCGCCGCTGAGTACGCCCGCCGTGCCGCAGGCCAGTACGGCGTTGATGAAGGTGCCGTTGTCGTTGCCGCCGGCCGTGAGCGTCACGAGGTCGGTGTCCGGCCCGAGGGCGTCGTCCTGCGGCGGTACTCCCGGGTACTGGGACTCGGTGAAGTCCTTGGTCTGCGCGGCACCGCAGGTGACGTCGGTCAGGTCGGCGCCGGTCCGGGCGGCGATGACGTGGGGGTAGTTCGCCGTGGAGCGCAGGCAGAGCAGGTTGGTGAGGTCGATGGGCAGCACTCCGGAAGCGGCGCTGTAGCTGTCGCCGAGGGCTGCGTAGCGCAGGGGTGTGGCGGCGTGTGCGGCGGGGGCCGTGAGGCTGAGGGCGACGGCACCCACGGCCGCGACTGACGCGTTCATGACATTGCGAAGGGCATGCATCGGCGTATGCTCTCTTCTCGGAAGGTGGACGCGGTGCCTGCGGGCATGGCAGTGCCCGCAGGCGTACGCAGGGCGAGAGTTCAGCGGCTCGAGCAGCGAAAGTGCCGAGGAGCGCGGGGTTACCGCACGTACCTACTGATAGGTAATGTGCGGCCACTTGGACACCGCGTCAACGTTGTTGACCGCACTTCTTCAATCCCGTACGCGATATGCCCATGACGAACGGGCCGGCCTCCAGGGTGCACACCCTGGAGGCCGGCCCGTGGCCCGATCGACGGAGCGGGACTAGCCGCTCGTCAGCAGCCCCTCGCGCAGCCTGGCCAAGGTGCGGGAGAGCAGGCGGGAGACATGCATCTGAGAGCAGCCGAGCCGGTCACCGATCTGTGCCTGGGTCAGTTCCTCCACGAAGCGCCAATGCAGGATCTGCCGGTCGCGTTCGTCGAGGGCGGCGACGAGCGGTGCCAGGGAGTGGAAGTCCTCCACCAGCCCGAGCGCCGCGTCCTCGGAGCCGATGAAGTCGGCCAGTACGCTCTCGCCGTCCTCGCTGTTGTTGATCGCGGCGTCGAGGGAGGAGGCGTTGTAGCCGTTGGAGGCCAGCCGGGCCTCGATGACCTCGTCCTCGCTCAGGCTCATCAGCTCCGCGAGTTCCTTGGCGGTGGGGGTCCGGCCCATGCGGCTGCGCAGTTCCTCGGTGGCGCGCGCCAGTTGGACACGGGCTTCCTGGAGACGGCGGGGCACGTGCACGGCCCAGGAGGTGTCACGGAAGAACCGCTTGATCTCGCCGACGATGTAGGGCACCGCGAAGGAGGTGAACTCCACCTCGCGCGACACCTCGAACCGGTCGATCGCCTTGATCAGACCGATCATCCCGACCTGGACGATGTCCTCCATCTCCTCCGGGCCACGGCTGCGGAAGCGGCCGGCCGCGAAGCGGACGAGGGACATGTTCATCTCGATGAGTGTGTTGCGCGCGTACTGGTGTTCGTGTGTGCCCTCTTCGAGAACCGCCAGCCGGTCGAAGAAGAGCCGGGACAGCTCACGCGCGTCCTTCGGTTCCACAGCGGTCGGCTCGGCGATCTCCGGCAGTCCGCCCGTTGTCTGCTGACCGGTGTTCCTGACCGTCGCGACCGTCATCATGCCCCTCCCCCGTCGGAGTCTCCGACGTGTGTTCGTAGTACCGATGAGCGGCGGCTACCCGGGTCCGCTTCGGATATGCAGCGTGCGCGTCAACCCGTTTACTGAATGCCGGGCACGACTCACAGCCAAATGGGTGTACTCGCCCGTATCATCTGTCGCCCAAAGAGACTTGGTGAGTCGCCCGAAGGGGCGCAGTCACCGGTCACAACCCGAGGAGAGTGCCGCCACATGCCCGAGAACACCACTCCCGCCACCGAACTGACATCGCAGTACATCACCCAGGTAGCCTCGGACCTCGAGCAGAACGTCAAGGAGCAGGAGCGCGTCAGCGAGGAAATCACCGCGCTCCAGGAGCAGTTGGCCGTTCTGCAGCACGACCACACGGTGCTCGTGAACATGCGGCAGGCCCTCGGCACGTCCGCGGCGCCCGTTCAGCCGGCGGCCAAGTCCGCGACGGCCACGGAGACCGAGGCCCGTACGGCGGAGCCGGCCGCCAAGGGCGCGGCCAAGCGGACGCGCGGCAAGGAGGCCACCGCCGGCCGGGCGCGGAGCAAGGCCGCCAAGCCGGCCGCGAAGAAGTCGGCCACCGCACCCGCCGCCGCGAAGAAGTCGGCCACCACGCCCGCTGCCAAGAAGCCGGTCACGAAGACCGCGGCCGCCAAGAAGTCGGCGACCACCGCCCCGGACGCCAAGCCGTCGCAGCCCAAGCTGGTCGAGCTCGTCCGCGCCCAGCTCGCCGGGCAGAAGGAACCCCGTTCCGCGGCGGAAGTCGCCACCTCCCTCGGCGACGCCCATCCCGGACGCGACATCAAGGTGACGGTCGTACGCTCCACCCTCGAGAACCTCGTCGCCAGGAACCAGGCCCAGCGCAGCAAGCAGGGCACGTCCGTCTACTACACCGCCACCGAAGCGGCCCCGGAGACGAAGGCTCCCGACAAGGCCGCCCAGCCCGAACCGGCCGGCGCCTGACCGGTCGGCCGGCCCCGCCCAGGCGTCCTTGCGAAGAGTTCTCGGTGCGAGCTTCGTACGGGTTTGAGGTGGTCGATCGCGTCAAGGTGGACTGTATGGGCCAGTCGACACGAGAGATCGAACGCAAGTACGCGGCACCGGCGGCGGACGACATGTCGTGGCTGTCCGACCTCGCCGGTGTGAGCACCGTCGCGTCGCTCGTCGACCGCGGGGTGCGGGACCTGGACGCCGTCTACTACGACACCGCCGATCTGCGGCTGGCACGCAGCTCGGCGACACTGCGACTCAGGACGGGAGGCACGGACGCCGGCTGGCACCTCAAGCTGCCCCTGGCCGGCGACAGCCGCGAGGAGATCCACAGTCCGCCGGCCGACGAGGTACCGGAGGAACTGCGCGAGCTGGTGCTGGCCCGGACCCGCGGTGCGCCGCTCCGGCCGGTGGTACGCATCCGCACCACGCGCTTCGTTCGTGAGCTCGCCGACACCGGGGGCGGCGTGCTCGCCGAGCTGAGCCTGGACACGGTCCGTGCCGACTCACTCCTCGACGAGGACGGGCACGCCGTGTGGACGGAGATGGAGGTCGAGCTGGCCGAGGGCGGCGATCCGGCGCTCCTGGACGACGTGGAGAAGGTGCTGCACGAGAACGGCGTGGACCGCGCGCCGTCCCCGTCCAAGCTCGCCCGCGCCCTGGCCGAGACGGCACCGGCGAAGGAGGCCGCCCCGGAGCCGCGCACGGAGGTCGTGCCCGGTTCGGCCGGCGAGCATGTGCACACGTATCTGCGCACCCAGGCCCGGGCGCTGGTGGACCTCGACCCGGACGTGCGTCGGGGCGCGCCGGACTCGGTGCACCGGATGCGCGTCGCCTGCCGCCGTCTGCGCGGCGCCCTGCGGTCCCACCGTCCCCTCCTGGACCGCGAGGTGGCCGACCCCCTGCGCGGGGAGCTCAAGTGGCTGGCCGGTGAGCTGGGCGCGGAGCGCGACCACGAGGTGCTGGCCGACCGCCTGGGGACGGGCCTGCACGAACTGCCCGACGAGCTGGTCCTCGGGCCCGTCGCCGCACGTCTGCGGGCGTGGGACGTGGCCCAGCGGGACGCGACCCGCCGGCGTACCCTCGCGGCACTGGACTCGCCCCGCTATCTGGACCTGCTGGACCGGCTCAGCGAGCTGACCACTCGCCCGCCGCTGCGCGCCAAGGCCGCCCGTAAGCCGAGGAAGGTGATGGCCAAGGCGCTCACGAAGGAGTTCGAGCGGCTGCGGCGGCGGATGGACCGCGCGTTGGAGCTGCCTGAGGGGCCGGAACGCGACACCGCCGTCCATGAGGCCCGCAAGGCGGCCAAGCGGCTGCGGTACGCCGCCGAGACGGCCCGTCCCGCCCTGGGCAAACCGGCCCGGCGTCTCGGCAAGCGCGTCAAGGCCGTGCAGAAGGTGTGCGGCGATCACCACGACGGTGTCGTGGCCCGGGACACGCTCCGCCGACAGGCCGTCGCGGCGAACGCGGCGGGCGAGGCCGGGTTCACCTGGGGCCTGCTGCACGGTCAGGAACGGGCCGCCGGTCACGCGCGGGAGCAGCAGTTGCCGACGGTCTGGCAGCGAGCCTCGGCTCCGCGGCTGCGCAAGACACTGCGGTAGGGCCTGTTGCGAAAGTCCCTCCCCCATCGCGGCGGGCGCCAGGCCCGCTCTTCGGGCGGACGACGGGACTTTCGCAAGAGGACCTGGCGGGAGGAACGCCGGGGTCACTGGCGCTTGGCTCGGGGGTGGGGGAGCTGCTCGCGCGCGCTGCGCCAGCCCGACCGTGCCTGTTCGACCACGTTGTCCCACTCACGGCGGACCTCGTGCTCCGACGGCCTGAGCCCTTGCCGGATGCGCACGAGCTCGTCGCGTACCTCCCGTCCCACCGCCGCGGACGCCACGACGACGAGCATGACGGCGAAGAGCGCCGAGATCATCGCGAAGACGGCGCCCACGGTTCCGTAGCGTGCGGCGTAGGTGTCGAACAGCCGCGGCAGGTAGACCGTCGCCCCCACTGCGTACACGGCGATCAGCACCGCCGCCACGACGGCGAAGGGCAGCAGGTCCCGCCGGCCGATCCGCTTCGCCGAGAGGATCCAGCCGCTCCAGACGAGGAAGAGGACGGTCACCGGCGCCTCGCACGTCGCGGCCGGCAGGCCCAGCCGTCCTGGGGGCAGGGCCGCGTAGATCCATCCGAGGACCGATGTGTAGCCGATGACGGACAGCAGCCACTCGAGGCCGTTGCGCGTGTTGCGCACGCTGAGCGGTTTGAGCTCCCAGGTCTGTTCGAAGAGCCGCTGTGCCGCACGGGCGAAGCTGAGCGCGGAGATCACCAGGAACACGGCCCCGACGGCACCGATGCTCTCGGATTCGCCACTCGGGGAGGAGAAGAGATCCTTGACCGCTTCGGCGCCCGCACCGGTGAGGTCGAACCGGCTGATGATCCCGTCCGCGATGTCGTGGCTCAGGGCACCGCCGAAGACGGCGCCGGCCAGGATGCTCAGCGGAATCAGGGCGGTCAGGGCACTGGAGGCCAGGGCCATCGACCGGTCGAATCCCACGATCCGCTGGAACCGGTAGACCACACGCAGCGCGAACGCGGGGCGCAGCCAGAACGTCAGCGTTCTGATGACGCGTTCGCGGCGGTTCACGGCGCGAGCCTAACGGGCGGTCAGCCGGCGACGGGGGAAGACGCGGGCCGGCTCACCCGGGTGCCCCGGGAACGCCCGGGTTCACACTGATGGATTCTGATCATGTACACGTCTATTGACGCATGCATGACGCAAGTCTAGCTTCTGGGAAAGCGCTTTCTGTGCCAGTGACGGGAAACCCCGGCGCAGCGCGCGTTCACGCACTCGAACAGACCCACGTTGCCGCACACAACCTGGAGACGAACGATGCACCTCAGACCAGTCATCGCGTCCATCGGCCTGCTGGCCGGCACGGTCGTCGCACTGTCCGGCACCACCGCGCAGGCCGCGACCACACGCTACGAGGCCGAGAGCTCCCCGGCGGTCTGCACCGGCACCATCGACTCCGACTGGACCGGCTACTCCGGCAGCGGATTCTGCAACGGCACCAACGCGACCGGCGCCTACGCGCAGTTCACCGTGAACGCCGCCGGCGCCGGCACGGCGACGCTGAACATCCGCTTCGCCAACGGGACCACCACCGCCCGCCCGACCTCCCTCGTCGTCAACGGCTCCACCGTACAGAGCCCGTCCTTCGAGACCACGGGCTCCTGGTCGACCTGGGCCACCAAAACCCTGACCGTGCCGCTCAACGCGGGCAGCAACACCATCCGCCTGAACCCCACGGCCTCGGGCGGCCTGCCCAACATCGACTACCTCGAGGTGGAGGCCAACGGCAGTACGACCCCGCCGACGAGCGGCGCGCTGTACGTGGCGCCGAACGGCACCGACGGCGCGGCCGGGACGCAGTCCGCGCCGACGACGCTCACCTCGGCGATCAGCCGCATCGCCGCTGGTGGCACGATCTACCTGCGGGGCGGGACGTACAACTACTCGTCGACGGTCACGATCCCGGTCGGCAGCGACGGCACGTCCGGTGCCCGCACCACCCTGTCCGCCTACCCGGGTGAGACGCCGGTGCTGAACTTCTCGGCGCAGAGCGAGAGTTCGTCGAACCGTGGGCTCCAGCTGAACGCCTCGTACTGGCATGTGTACGGCATCACCGTCGAGCACGCCGGTGACAACGGGATCTACGTCGGCGGCAGCAACAACGTCATCGAGCGCACGGTGACGGCGTACAACCGCGACAGCGGGCTGCAGCTCGGCCGGATCTCCTCCAGCACCCCGAGCAGCCAGTGGCCGTCCAACAACCTGATCGTGAGCGCCGAGTCGCACGACAACGCCGACTCCGACGGCGAGGACGCCGACGGCTTCGCGGCCAAGCTCACCACCGGCACCGGGAACGTCTTCCGTTACGACGTCTCCCACAACAACATCGATGACGGCTGGGACCTCTACACGAAGACCGACACGGGCGCCATCGGGCCGGTGACCATCGAGTACTCCCTCTCCTACAACAACGGCACGCTCTCCGACGGCACCGTGAACGCCAACGGCGACCGCAACGGGTACAAGCTCGGCGGCGACGACATCGCGGTCAACCATGTCGTCCAGCACAACATCGCCTACCACAACGGCCATCACGGGTTCACCTACAACAGCAACCCCGGCACGATGGCCGTCTCGAACAACGTCGGCATCGACAACGCCGAGCGCAACTTCTCGTTCGACAAGGGTACTTCGGTGTTCCGGAACGACACGTCGTGCCGGTTCGCGGTGAGCGGCTCGAACGACAAGACCGTCGGTGACGTGGACAGCTCGAACCAGTTCTGGAGCGGGTCGAACGGTTCGCGGTGCTCGTCCTACAGCGGTGCGCTGGGCTGGTCCTACGCCGGTGACGGCCGGCTCGTCGTGACCTTCGGGGGGTCTCCGGTGACGCCGTAGCCCGCGGGGGCTTGATCGGGGGGGGCGTTTCCCACCCGCCCACCCGTGACGGCTGACTGGAAGGTCGCCGCCCCTGGGGCTCCGCCCCAGACCCCGGGGGTTTCCCACCCACCCACCCATGACAGCCAACTGGAAGGTTGCCCCACCCTGGGGCTCCGCCCCAGACCCCGGCGGGGACTGCGTCCCCTGCACCCCTCGCGGGGCTCCGCCCCCGCACCCCGGCGGGGGC